>NZ_JBHSNP010000011.1:0-665318 GCF_042655825.1 Sporosarcina koreensis
AATAAACGTTTTTGCCCACGCAAAAACACCTCCGATGTTAGTACTTTTTACAAGTGTACCACTCCGAAGGTGTTTTATATTGTCTCAAAAATTCAGGTTAGCCCATTCCTCAAAGCAAGAGGGAAGATGCTTTTTGTTAATTAAACTACCACTTTTTCAAGAAAATGAAATTGAGGTGGTTGTCCTTTGCAGAAGAATGTGACAAGATAACCGTCTTCTTTTTCTGTACCATGTTCATAAATGTCCGTTGGTTTTACGGACACAGGGGTGATGAATGTATGCTTCCGGATATTTCTCTCGGTCAGTCGCGTAGGTGTCGCCATTTGTTCAAGTAGCACCTTATCATCCAACACTGCCCGTTCGATCGCAGCCAACGTATCCGGTTCCATATCATCATTCCACCAAATATGACGAGGTTGGAATGTATGATGCGCCAGATAATCGATTTTCATTAGACTGCGGACGATTTTCATATCCGCTTTCCCGTATTCGAGGAGGAACCCCTCTAGTCTCGTGTATAAGTCTTGAAGCTGATGACCGATTCTGGACCAGCCCATCGTTTCCCAGAATGTGCCGAATTGCTGGAAGAAGTCGAATGGCGTTTCAAACACTTCCGATACAAGATATTCAACTGTACGCGGCATTCGATTGTCATTCCAATACTTTTCTAGGACATCTTCGGTCTGCTTGATCCGTAGAATGTCATCGAATGTGAGGACATTATTGGATAATATTTCGTATGGTGCCTCATCGATGTACGTATAGCCGTATTGTTCGGCCTGAATGCGTAAACCAGTCCCTCTTAATAGCTTGAGGAAACCTAATTGCAGCTCTTCAGGACGCATTGCGAACACATCATTGAATGTATTTCTGAATGAATCATAATCCTCTTCCGGGAGACCTGCTATCAAATCAAGATGCTGTGCGATTTTTCCGCCGTCTTTTACCATATTGACGGTTCTTGAGAGCTTTTCGAAATTCTGTCTCCGTTTAACAAGTTCATTCGTCAAATCATTTGTCGATTGGACGCCGATTTCAAAACGGAAAATGCCGGCAGGGGCATTCTCATTCAAGAAGTTGATGACTTCCGGACGCATGATGTCGCCGGTTATTTCAAATTGAAAGACTGTTCCCGGCAAATGTTCATCAATGAGGAATTGAAACATCTCCATCGCATAGCTTCGGCTAATATTGAATGTGCGGTCGACGAACTTGATTGTTTTCGCACCATTTTTCATCAAGTAACGGATGTCATCTTTTACCGAATCGCGGTTGAAATACCGGACACCGACTTCGATGGAAGATAGGCAGAACTGACAAGAAAACGGACAGCCTCGGCTTGTTTCGATGTATGTCACCCGATTGGCGAGATGGGGGACATCTTCGGGAAATCTGAAAGGGGATGGCAGCTCGCGCAAGTCCAACTTTGGTCCTGGTGCTGTCGATCTCAACTTGCCATCTTCCATATAGGCGACCCCTTGTACTTCATTGATGCCGATTTTACCCGCGTGGTAATCGAGCAGTTGTTTAAACGTCCTTTCTCCTTCACCGATGACGATGAAATCGATTTCAGGAACTTTTTCCAACCATTTGTCAAAGTCATACGTCACTTCAGGTCCTCCGGCAACGATGACCAGGTCCGGATTCGTTTTCTTTAAGGTTCTGATGACCTTGATGGACTCTTCAATATTCCATATGTACAAGCTGAATCCGACAATATTTGGCTTTTTTTGATAAATATCTGATACAATATTTAAAGTCGGATCTTTAATTGTATATTCCGCCAGTATCGGTTCGTATTCTGGCATTGCAAATGATTTCAAATAACGAATAGCGAGATTCGTATGAATATATTTTGCATTTAATGTTGTTAGGACTATGTTCATATGCCTGCTCCTTTGATATAATACTTATTACGGATGAAAATTTTAGTCTTTTTGTACCATTTTATTACGACAGATAATATGAAATAATCAGAATTGAGGGTGCTTTATTTAATTAAAGTGCGATTGAAAAGGTTTCGTCCGCATGAAATCTTGTCGTTTCACATACTGTTTGGTAATAGGCACAGGAGGTATCAAATTGAGTGATTTCGATAAAAATCTTAAAATATACTACAATGCATTCAAACACTCTTCAAATTTTTTGTTGGTAGTGGATCCTTTTGGCGAAATCATTGATGTGAATGAGATGCATTCAGTGTTTATCAATCAAACGAGGGATGAACTGATCGGACGTAACATCGCAGAAGTGTTAGCCATCGTCGATCCGGACAAAAATGAACCAATTCAAGATCACCTTGCAAAGGTGAAGGAGCATCGCTGTGTCCAATCCATAACAACTTATCAAAGATCAGCGGACGATACAAGATATTATCATATAACAACCTACTATGACAATGATACAGATATGTTTATTTTTCAGTTGTCGGACGCTACCGAAAAAGAGAACCTCCAAGTGCAATTAGCGCATTCGGGTTCATTATCCGCGGTCGGACAAATTGCGGCAAGCATTGCCCATGAAATTAGAAACCCGATTACAACATTGAAGGGATTTACCCAACTGTTGAAAGTATCGGCTACCGAGGATTCAATCCGCTATATTTCTGTTATCGAGGATGAAATCGAAAGAATGGAAAACATTCTAGGGGAAATGCTTGTCCTCTCAAAACCGTCCGAAAAGAAGAAATCCATCTTCTCGCTGGAAGTGTTGGTCGGGGACATGGTTTCAATACTTTCTCCAAAGGCGGTCATGGAGGGAATAGAAGTTGTTCAGCAGACGGAATTGAGCAGTAATCCACTCATTTTCGGCGATCCGGATAAAATGAAGCAAGTACTTTTGAATTTATTTAAAAATGCATTGGAGTCGATGCAGGTCGGGGGGAAGCTTTCCATCCATTTGTCAGAGTCTGACGAAAAACTGGTCCTCTCCATTACAGATACGGGAAAAGGGATGACTCGCCATCAAGTGAGCCAAGTGTTCATGCCTTTCTTTAGCTCAAAGCCTGGCGGAACAGGGCTGGGGCTGCCTTTCGTCCTAAAAGCTATAGAAGACCATGGCGGAACGATCGCTGTGGAAAGTCAAGTCGATATAGGTACGAAATTCACATTGAACTTCCCTAAGGCTAAAGAAGGCGCAATAAATACGATAACAAGCAAGCGGTCCATCGTCTCTTGAACCGATTCGTTTTGACACATTCGTCCATTTGTAGCTATAATAGTGTCGAGTCGTTGACAGGAGAACAAGAGGTGGATCCGAACTATGGAAAAAGATACAGAACGAGCTTTGAAATTATTCATCGTCCTTTCCAGAGCAAGCAAGGTTGTCCTGGAAGAGGCGAATAGACTAATAGAATCCTATAAACTGAATCCTACAGAATTTGCTGTCCTGGAACTTTTATACCACAAAGGAAGGCAGCCGATTCAAAAAATCGGGCAAAAAATATTGCTTAGCAGTGGGTCAATGACGTATGTCGTTGATAAGCTCGAAAAGAAAGGGCTTCTCGAACGTGTGTATTGTACGGAAGATAAAAGGATAACTTATATGTCCATCACTGCTGCAGGCAAGGCATTGATCGAGGAAATTTTCCCGTCTCACGAAGAGAAAATCAGTGAGTTGATGTCCGCCCTTTCCGAATCAGAGCAGGATACGGCAATCGAGTTACTGAGAAAGTTAGGATTATCGATTAAGAATCTTTCATAATTGGAATCATACAAAACGCCGAACAGGCATGACCTGTTCGGCGTTTATTTTGGTATCCGACTAGACTTCGGTCGCCGAGAAAGCGCCCTCCGCTTGGTTATTGAATCGTCTGTCCCATGTTCAAGAAATCAGTTTTGTATTTTTCGTCAGCATTGTCGAACAACGTCAATCTCACGACCATGCCGTCTTTTTCAAATACAACGCCTGTAACAGGTCCAGTTTCCGTATCGACCTTGAACGCTTTAGCATTCTCGATTCCTTTATCAGCAGCATCCGAATAAACATCCGTCAATTCTTCGGGCTCTTCTCCATTGCTCGCCGCTATCAATACATCCTGCATATTATCCAATAAATAATCATATGATCCATCTTCAGCAGGTTGAGTTTCAATTCGCATAAAAGCGTTCGGCTCATCGTCTGCGTACAAACTATCCCGTCCAGGCTCTTCGCTTGTTAACGTATATCCGGGCAATACTTCCATCGCATATGATTGGGCGTCGCTTTTCGTCAGTACAGCATCCGACATATCAGCAGCGGAATCTTCAGCGCCTTCACCTGCAGTGTCTGTACCGGTGTCAGTTGATGTCCCATCCGTCGAGCTGCCGTTTGTCTCATCGACAACTTGTCCCGGTTCATTTGGCGTTGATCCTTCCTGTTGCTCCGCGTTATCAGTGCCACAAGCTGTAAGGAGAATCGCAGCCGCAAATCCTGTGCATACCATTTTCCAATTGAATTTCATTGAAAATCCCTCCTATTCATTTATTGGACGAACGAAATTGGGAAATGTTTCATTCGTCGCTGCCATGGATGATTGTATAGCGTTTATGATTAACAACAGTCTTTTCTTCCAGTTCCAGTTCATCGAAATTTTCCATATACGTCAAATCGACGATTACAGAGTTCTCATTCACTTTCTCTACAATTCCTTGCAAGCCATCTTTAAACTCTATAATATTTCCAACTTCTGCGATTTTCATAATGAAACAGCTCCTTAAACAGATTATCTTTTATAGTTTGCCTTAAAAAAGCCGTGACGTAAAGTGTTTCATATTAAAAAAAGCGTTTTCACTTGTCCCGCTTTAACTGGCAGTACGACTCCCACTTAGTGGGAGGTCAACTGCCAGTTAAAGCCCGATTGGTTCAACTAACAATCAATAGGTGAAAACCCCTCTCAAATGATTGAAGTTTCACTTTATCGGAAAATGTAGTAAATTGAATTTCTTTTTCAGTATAGAATCATGTATAATTATCTTTTAGGTATATCTACACTCGGGAGGTATTGCGCATGAAACAGATATTGGAAGTTGAAATTGAGTCAACGCGCAAGGAATTGATCACCGTGGCGGGCCAAAAAGGCTTATCTTCAATGGAAACTTTGAAAATAAGTGAAGTGCTCGATCGTTTGATCAATGAATATAATTCCCTAGAAGAGATGCCTGAGCATATGGAATGGATAGAGAAATAGAAAGGGTGGGGTACTATTGGTAACAATAAAAGATTTTCGAAAAGAATTGAACCAAGCGGTTATCGGAAGAGAGAAAGAATTCGACTTGATGCTCATCGCGTTATTACAACAAGGGCATGTATTGCTGGAAAGTGTGCCGGGCTCCGGTAAAACGATGATGGCCAAAAGTTTTGCGAATGCATTCAAAGGAGATTTCAAGCGTGTGCAATTCACTCCGGATGTTTTGCCGTCCGATGTGACAGGCATCCGTTATTTTAACCCGCAATCCCAGGAGTTCATCCTGAAAGCAGGTCCGGTCTCAACTAATATATTATTGGCGGATGAAATTAACAGGGCGACTCCCCGTACCCAATCAAGTCTATTGGAATCGATGGAAGAAAGACAGGTGACGATCGATGGGGAAACGCTGTCGTTGCCGACTCCTTTTATGGTAATTGCAACCCAGAACCCGATTGAATCCCAGCAAGGAACGTTTCCTTTGCCAGCAGCCCAGCTGGATCGGTTTTTGTTCAAGTTAACTATCGATTATCCATCTTTTGAAGAAGAACATGCAATTTTGCGGCAATACGGCAAGAACCCTGGACAGATCATGACCGCGGCTGTCATCGATGCTGGGACGGTCGGAACATGGGCAGCTGAAGCCTCGGAAGTGACGGTCCATGAGGATATTGAAAAATATATATTGAAAATAGTAAGGGCGACAAGAGAACATCCTTTCTTGGAACTTGGCTTAAGTTCCCGTGCCGCGCTTGCAATTCTTCAGGCTTCGAGGACGAAAGCTTATATTGATGGCAGGGATTACGTCACTCCGGATGATGTCAAAAGCATTCTGCCGCCGGCCGCTTTGCACCGGATGGAACTTTCGACGGAAGGGGTACTGACGAAAACTATTGAAGAAGTGCTAGATGAGATCACGAATTCCATCACGGCACCGCTTGAGGCGACTGTCTGATGAAGTGGATACGCTATGAACATGGGTTCAGATCGATACACCAAGGGATGGCGATCACCGTAATGTTTTTCTTGTACGCCTTCATCTATATGCAGGTGTGGCTAGCTGCGTGTTTTGCCGCAGTGTTTGCGATGCTCGCCTTTCAGAACATCTATTTTTCCAAGGTTGGACAGGGCCTTTCAGTTAAATTCCGTGCAAAGCAGAAACGGATTTTAATCGGTGATGGGGAAGAACTTGTCTTGGAATTTGAAAATGGAACTGTTCCAATTTGGAATGGAACGTTGACCCTTTCTTTGGAAGATGCAGTAGCACCTAGCTCGGATAATAAAAAACATTACAGTGGAATATATGATCTTACGGTGCCATTTGCGATAGGCGGGAATAAAAAAACGGAAATCCGCATACCTCTTGAAGGCAAAAAGCGTGGATTGTCGAGAGTGACAAGGGTCATGCTTGAAATTCCACATTTATTCGGAGATGGCTTTGTCAATATGGAGCTGAATGAACCGATTTATTATCAAAGCTTGGTGTATCCAAAGGTGACTCCGCTTGGCAGGGAATTGAAGTCATCCCCTTACAAACCGGGGGAAACCGAACAGAAGCAGTCACTGTTCATGGATGCGTTCCAGCCGATTGGTACACGGGATTATATACCGACTGATCGTTTTGATCAGATTCACTGGACAGCAAGCGCCCGGATGCAGAAATTGCAAACAAAGGAATTTCTGCCGGTCAGTTCGCAAAGTGTTGTTCTTATTATGAACGCGATTGAGAAAGACAGAGGTTTTTTGGACTTTGAAAAAAAGTTGGAGCGGCTAGTATCGTATGCGGACTATTGCATGAAGAATGATATTCCGTATTCCGTGGCGATTAATATCCGAAGTTTCGGAGGAAAACCTTATTTATTGTTGCCAAGCGGATCAGGTAAAGTGCAATTTCAAAAAGTGATGGTTATGCTTGCCAAGATATCGGATAAGCATGCGAAATTGCCATACGAGGAAATGCTTTGGCATTTGGAAAGTCATGGGGAGCTTCCGCAGACTGTCGTTTTGATCACCCATGAAAACAACCGAGTCAAAGCTTTGGCAAAACAATGGCAGAAACGTTACGAAGTCATCTTGGACAATTCCCACGAAAGGAATGAAAGGATTTGGGACAATCAACAGAAAGAGACCGGAACCGATTCAACTTATCTGAACGTCTAATTGTCGAAATGTTCCCCCTATCCTATTTATTCATTTTCTTTTTAGGGGAAACTGGTTCCATCATGCCTTATGTTTGGATACTCATTTCAATCATCGCAGGGATTATCTCCTTTTTCCTGTTTTACAATCGCGATTATTCACTTGGTTATGGTGCTGGATTGGCATTGGTTATTACAGCTCCGTTGCTGCTTTTTAACGCGCCGCTTTTGAATGTGCTGATTTTCTTTGTTTACGTATTGTGGAGGATTCAGGCTAATTTCAACGGGTCTAGAATTCAAGGATGGCCATTTTTATCTGTGAATACAATCGTGTTTGTCATTCTTTTCTTCTTGGCACGATTGCTATTTGCCTTTAATAGTCCAGAGGTTTTAATGAAGCAGCAGATTATTCTGTTCCTCGTTACGTCATTCCTTTATTTTTTCATACGGATGATCTCAGTTACCGTGAACAGCCGGCAACTAGGTAACTTCAAGGTGCGGGAAGCAGGCAAGGTTTTCGGTTACATCGTCGGATTGGGAGCACTTGTATTTGTAGCCGTCTTTTTCGCGCTTGATCCTGTGAGAAGGGGCATAATTGGTGTATTGGGCTTTCTCTTTGGAGGCGTTCTCACTCTATTCGGGAAATCGATGGATCCTATCCTTGAGTTTTTCAAATCGGGCGGAGAAAAGTTTATTGAAGAAAACATGGAGGAGCCCGACAGTGGGTTCATTGACTTTGAATTGCAAGATGAACTGCATACGTACGGAGCGACATCTTCCATTTTCGAATACACTTCGTTGGCATTAACGCTAGTCATTCTCATTACGTTAGCGATTCTTCTCATGCGAAGAAAAGGGAAGAAGCAGAATGTGGAACAACTTGAAAAATACTCTTTCTCTTTTAGAGGGAAAAGAGAAAAGCCGCAAGTGGAGCGCCGGTTAATGTATGACTACTCATCAGCACGCGATGAAGTAAGGAAGACTTTTGAACAATTCGAGAAAGAGGCACAAAATTATAATTTCAGCCGCATGCATGGGGAAACCGTAAAAGAATGGTTCTCGCGGATGGGCTGGAAGCAGAATGATTTGATACTATCAATTTATAATGACGTTCGTTATGGCTCGCGCACACCTTCCGAAAAAGAGCATTCTACGTTCATTCAAGAGATTGAACAAATTAAAAAAACTTTTTTCGAAAAAGAGGTTTAAGTTGTTTTCAAACGGGGGACATTATAATTGAACACAGCAACATTCTCATTTCCCCCTTTTGAGGACGGACCCTAATACAGGATCTGTCCTCCTTTTTTTGTCCAAAACGCTTATAATGGATCATGAGAGCGAAAAAGTGGAGGGGTTTAGATGGGGAAAAGGAAAATTGCATTTATCGGAACCGGTGTGATGGGCAGCAGCATCGTCAAACATTTATTGAAAGCCGATTACGAAGTGACTGTCTTCACACGCACAAAGGAAAAAGCGGAAGCGCTTGTTGGCCTTGGAGCAAGCTGGGCTGAAACAGCCGGCAAAGCAACAGCCAATGCGGACATCGTATTGACGATGGTCGGTTATCCTTCCGATGTCGAAGAAGTCTATTATTCGGAGAACGGGATTCTGCAGAATGCCCGCGAAGGAATGATTTTTATCGATATGACGACGTCCAGTCCAGCATTAGCTAAACGGATTGCCGCCGATGCGGAGCAAAAGGGGATCACGTCAATCGATGCTCCCGTTTCTGGGGGAGATATCGGCGCGCAAAACGGGACGCTTTCCATTATGTGCGGAGGGGATGAACGGACATTCGATGAAGTGCTTCCCCTCTTGCAAGTGTTTGGCAAGCAGATTGTCTATCAAGGAAAAGCCGGGGCCGGCCAGCATACGAAGATGTGCAATCAGATCGCCATTGCGACCAATATGATCGGGGTATGTGAAGCGCTTGTCTATGGAAAGGAAGCTGGCCTGGATGCAGAGACAGTTCTCCAATCCATTTCGTCGGGCGCTGCAGGATCATGGTCACTTTCGAACTTGGCACCGCGGATGATCAAAGGAGATTTTGAACCGGGCTTTTACGTCAAGCATTTCCTAAAGGATATGAATATTGCCTTGGCAGAAGCGGAACAGATGAAGCTGCCGTTGCCTGGACTGCAATTGGCGAAGGAAATGTACAATGAACTCGTCGAAGAAGGATATGGCGAAAAAGGGACGCAGGTTTTATACAAACAATATAGGACAGAATAAAAAGAAATCGCCCCGTAGCATATGCTATCGGGGCGATATGTTTATTTTCGTCTAGACTCCGGGTGGCAATTGCTTGGGTCATAAGTCAGCTCTGCTGTACGGCAAATATCGCCGTTTCGCAAATCTGCCTTATGCCTGTCGCAATTAACCGCCACCCTCCGCTTTTGTTATTTTCCATCCAAATATGAAGATCTAAACGATTGTGTATTGGAAACTTTCGGCCTCGGCCGTTTTGGGATGAATGCTTTTTTCCTCGGCTTTGCCGGCGCTTGTTGCTCCCCGACAAAATCAATCAATAATTCCTTGGCGGTTTTTAGATTCATTCGCTCTTGCGGATTGCGGAAAGTTTGGTCTTGCGTGCCTAAATGGGGAAGGGACGTGAAGTCGCCTTTTTCCGGTAAGGTATGAAAGAGGAAATCGCTGCACTTCACAAGCACAGTGGAGCTTTGCTGGCTAAGCTGAGGATTGTCGACAAAATGCAAGCCGATTTTTTTTGCATCACCCGACTGTAGCAGTTGCTGGATCGCTTTGTTTTTTAATGTATATAGTTCACGATTATTCGTTGCTGTTTTCGCATGCCGATTCACAGTATAAATGGCGATGGCGAGTTGACGCAGCGTTTCTTCTTTTTTCAATTGATTCCCCCTCTTTGTTTGTTGCATTTCGTTCAACCCTATCATACTTGTTCCCAAAACTTTTTCAAAGCGATTCGCACAAGATAACCGAAATTTTTGCGAACGGCTATTTTTTTGTCGAAAATGAAGGTATACTTGTAAAATAAAGTAGAAAAATCTGTTTCGGCGTCTATAACAAAATTATTTTACATAGGAGCAGCGACATGCATGGAGGCATTCATGGACAATAACAGACTACAGGATGAACTGATGTTGGAGCGGAAAGCCCGATTGGAATTCGAGCAAAAATACATGTCCGTCATCAATCATAATTTGGATCCGATTATTACAATCAATATGAATGGCCGGATTACATATGCGAATATCGCTGTCCATAAAGCATTCGGCTATCGCTTGAAAGAATTGACGGGCCGTGCCGTTATAGATTTGATCGGTGAAGAGAAAATTGATCACTTTAATAACTTCCTTTCGCATGCATTTTCAGGGGAATCAATTGAAATGGAAGGGATTAAATTTTTCCATAAATGTGGCAAATATTTATCTGCATACATCAAGTCGATCCCGGTTACCGTACGGGGGAATATACAAGAGATCCACTTGATCTTGCGGGATACTTCCTTTCACCACAAAAACAACGAAAGGTTATTATTCCTTTCTTATCATGACCAATTGACGGGTTTATGGAATAGGCGGGCATTGAAAGAGCACTTTGAAGCTGATGCGGAGTACGCCTTCCGAAGTGATGAAATGCTCTCGTTAATCCATTTAGATTTGGATCGTTTCAACACGATCAATGATGCAATCGGTAGAAGTGGCGCAGATGAAATCCTGAAAATGATTGCAGAACGTATTAAGATGGTTATTCCGAAAGCGGCCAAGCTGTATCGGAGTGGCGGGGATGAATATATGATTTTGCTTAAAAACCATTCCATCGAAAAAACGGAAAAACTTACACAAAGGATTTTGAGCGATTTCACAAAACCGTTCTATTTTGATCATCAGGAATATTTCATTTCGTCCTCGATCGGCATTTCGGTCTACCCGGATGATGGTTCGGAATTGGAGGAACTGCTTCAAAAAGCTGAGCAAGCTGTTCGGTTCGTCAAAGAACGCGGTCGTTCCCATTACCGTTTTTACCGTGAAGAGATGAATACGGCTTTCACTGACACCGCCTTAATGGAAGCGCATTTGCGGCGCGCGATCGAGTTCAATGAGCTTGAACTTCACTACCAGCCGCAAGTGAATTTGAAGACTGGTGAAATTGACAGCTTTGAGGCGCTGTTACGTTGGAATAACCGGAAGTTTGGCTTCGTTTCTCCGACTCAATTCATACCGATGGCAGAGGAGTCAGGACTGATTCATTCGATTGGAGATTGGGTGCTGGAAGTCGTTTGCGCACAGTTGAAGGAATGGCAGGATAAGCAGTTCCGGCCTGTCCGTATTGCGGTCAATATTTCACCGAAGCAATTTCGGACCGGCGCATTCGCGGAGAAAGCGAAAAACATCATCGAAAAGCATGGAATTCATCCTTCATCATTCGAGGTGGAAATAACGGAAACTGCCTTGATGAATATGAAAGACACACTTTCAACCTTACAGAAATTGAAGGAAATCGGCGTGACGATTTCTGTTGATGATTTTGGTACAGGATACTCTTCACTCAGCTATTTAAAACAATATCCGATCGATATTATTAAGATCGATCGCTCGTTCATCAAAGACATCGAACTGGATGAAAAGAATGAGGCGATTGCCAAAACGATCATCAATCTGGCCCATAATCTTGGGATGCAAGTCATTGCAGAAGGCGTTGAGAAAGATCTGCAGGCAAAAATCTTAAAAGAAGCAGATTGCCATAAGGCACAAGGTTTTTTATTCAGCAAAGCTGTTCCAGCTTCGGAAATAGAGGAAAAGTATTTTGCATAAAGATTCGTAAGACTTCCTTCAACAGTCAAATCCTGTGAGAAGGGAGTCTTTTTGTAATAGTGGTCGTTTAATAGATAGCTATGATACAATTATGAGTGAATATTCATTCATAAGAAAAGGGGGATTAGTATGTTTACAGACAAAGTGATTATCGTAACAGGCGGATCAAGCGGAATGGGGAAATATATGGCGAAGAAATTCGCTAACGAAGGCGCACATGTCATCATAACGGGACGTGATGCAGACCGCTTGGAAGAAGCACGGAAAGAAATAGGGGAACGAGCACATACTTATCAAATGGACGTGCGCAATATTGAAAACGTACAAGGGATGGTTGAATTTGCCGATGAAAAGTTCGGCAAAATCGATGGGCTCGTGAACAATGCAGCCGGAAACTTCATTGTGCATGCTGAAGAACTTTCGCCGAATGGCTGGAAGTCCGTCATTGACATCGTGTTGAATGGAACATTCTATTGCACAAGCGCGGTCGGAAACTACTGGATTAAAAAAGGTCAAAAAGGCGCCATTTTAAATATGCTTGCAACATATGCCTGGGACGCCGGTCCTGGCGTTGTACACTCGGCTGCCGCAAAAGCCGGTGTCATGTCATTGACAAGAACACTTGCAGTCGAATGGGGACGGAAATTCGGATTCAGGGTGAACGGTATCGCGCCAGGCCCAATTGAACGCACAGGCGGCGCAGAACGCCTATTCCAATCCGAAGAAGCAGTGAAACGCACAATCAACTCAGTCCCGCTCGGGCGTGTAGGCCAACCGGAAGAAATCGCCGAACTAGCAGCGTTCATCATGTCCGACAAAGCCTCCTACATGAACGGCGAAATCGTCACACTAGACGGTGGCCAATGGCTCAATCAATATCCGTTCTAATAAAAATAGTATCAATTTCCTCAATCTGCACACCCTAATTCAAATTGGTGCAGAGGGAGGTTTTTATCCAAAATGGCTATATGGATTATTCCGACAGCGATCGTCTTTGTAATATGTGGCCTAATCGGATGGAAGGCAGTCAGGAAATGGGATGCAATCGCTGCATCGTCGTTCACTGAAAAAGACCACAGAATACCGGAAGCCATTGAAGATCATCCGTTTTCATTGAACCCGATTATCTGGGTGATCGGCGTTACGACCCTGTTCATATTATTTGTCATTTTCTATTATTGGGCCTCTTCCGTTTAGGGAAGAGGTTTTCTTCTGCTCCCTTTTTCATATTTCGATGGGATGTTTACTGACTCTTATGGTATGATAGGGTTGTAGAATTGTTAAGACAGCTTATGTTCAGAAGGAGCGAATTTCAATGATTTCTGTAAATAACAGGGATTTTCTTCAGGTGCCGATTGCCGATTATCTGATTCCCGCTGAAAAAGTGGCATGTGTGCAAGTCGGCAATAACGCGGAACACGCCCTTCTCGTCCTGACGAAAACCGGTTATTCTGCAATACCTGTCATTGATGTAAAGAACCAACTAAGGGGACTTCTAGGGATCGGGATGATTACAGACTCCATCTTGGGATTGGAACGGATCGAATATGAAAAGCTGGCTGATCTGAAAGTCGATCACATCATGCAAACAGACATCCCAGCTATTAAAACAACTGATAAATTCCAAAAAGGATTAGACTTGCTCATCAATCATACATTCCTATGTGTCACTGAAGAAGACGGCACATTTGCGGGCATACTGACGAGAAGAGTCATGTTGAAGGAATTCAAAAAATATCTGTACACGAAGTAATTTTTGTTCCAAGGATTTTTCCTTGAATAGAAGGCTCCAATCGGGGCCTTTTCCTATTTATCGGCCTTTTTGGTGGAAAGGGGAATACGTATGAAACTACATAAAAAGACGAATCGACCGCTTGTCCTCGTATCCGTCATGCTTGCGATGTTTGTCGGAGCGGTTGAGGCGACGATCGTATCAACAGCAATGCCGGCGATTGCAGGTGAACTTGGGGGCTTTTCAAGATACAGTTGGATTTTTTCTGCCTATTTGCTTATGAGTACAGTGACCGTCCTCATTTACGGCAAGCTTGCGGATCTTTTCGGCCGTAAGCCGATTTTTTTCGTCGGCTTATCTATTTTCCTTTTCGGCTCCGTTCTTTGCGGATTTGCAACATCCATGGAACAGCTCATTGTTTTCAGATTGATCCAAGGTCTGGGTGCGGGAGCCGTCATGCCGATAGCGACAACAATCGTGGGGGATATTTATTCCACCGAGGAACGTGCAAAAATCCAAGGGTATTTATCAAGTGTTTGGGGCATATCGGCGGTGTCTGGACCGGTCATTGGAGGATTGATCGTCCAATATTGGGATTGGAAATATGTGTTTTGGGTCAATGTACCGTTAGGCATTCTTGCTATGGTTGGCATTTACTTTTTCCTTCATGAGCCGAAAACCGAAAGAAAGGTCGCGATTGATTATAAGGGAGCGGTGCTTTTGACAACTTCTTTATCGATCATATTGTTTTGGCTCGTTGAAGGGGGACAATCCTTTAACAGATCCTCATCGTTAAGTCTTCTTCTCATCATTTTAGGTGTAGCGCTCTTTATTTTGTTCATATGGATTGAAAGGAAGGCGGAAGATCCAATGATGCCGTTCTCCATTTGGAAGAACCCGGTCATCCTTTACGCCAATCTCGTGTCACTGACAACAGGCGTCATCCTTATCGGCGTCTCCTCTTATTTGCCGACGTATGTGACAGGTGTCATGGAGCAGTCGGCCATGATTGCAGGGTTCACATTGACGGCTATGTCGATCGGGTGGCCAATCGCTTCTTCCGTTGCGGGCCATTTATTGATCAGGTTCGGAACGTTTACGGTTTCATTTGCTGGAGGCATATCCCTTGTTGCCGGTTCTCTCATGTTTGTTGCGATGACGGGAGAATCTGGTCCGCTATGGGCTGCATTTTCCAGCTTTTTCGTCGGAGTCGGAATGGGCTTGACGAGCACTTCCTTCATTGTAACAATCCAAGGAGCTGTCAGCCGTGAACAAAGAGGATCAGCGACTGCAGCGAACATGTTCATGAGAAACTTCGGAAATACTGTTGGAGCAGCCATTTTTGGCGCAGTGTTGAATGGATCATTGATGTCTGCTTTCCGGGGAAAAGACCTAGATTATGAGGTGAACGATATTAATCTGTTATTGACAGAGGAGTCAAGATCGACACTAGGAACAACAAAAATGGAAATCTTACAGCAAGCTCTCGATGGATCGTTGCAATGGGTGTATGTGGCTGTACTCTTATTTGCAATTATCAGCCTGCTGCTTATATTGCGGATACCGAGAGGAAAGGTGGTTCTTCATGACAACAACTGAGTTGGAAATCATTAAAGCATTGGCAGAGGAAGGCAATATGCGAAAGGCGGCTGAACGGCTATTTTTATCACAGCCCGCTTTGTCTCAACGCCTGCAGACGATTGAAAAGGACTGGGGAACGATGTTATTCGTCCGTTCCCAAAAAGGACTCGAGCCGACCCCTGCTGGTGAACTTGTCATTGCGTTCGCAAAAGAGACCATCCTGAAAAAAGAGGAAACCGCTGAGATGATCGCTTCTTTGGCGGATAAAGTGCATGGGACCCTTAAAATTGCATGCGCATCCATTGTCGGTCAAACTTGGCTTCCGCAAGTGCTGAAAGAATTCGTTCAAATGTACCCGGATGCAAAGGTTTCATTAATGACGGGATGGAGTTCTGAAATTGTGAAGGCCCTTTATGAAGGGGAAGCGCATATAGGAATTGTCCGCGGACAGGTCGATTGGAAAAGCAGGAAATCGTATTTGTTCAGGGATCGCCTCTATTTGGTCGATCAGGAAATTACGTCCATCAATGAATTGTTGGAAACTGAACGTCCATTCATTCAATTTAAAAGTGATTCGAATTATTATATGGAAATCCAGCGATGGTGGCAGCGTCACTTTTTGCAATACCCAAAAAGGCAAATTACAGTCGACCAGATTGAAACGTGCAAGCAGCTCGCTTTGAATGGAATCGGCTATGCGATTTTGCCGTCCATTACATTGGCGGGTAATGAGAAAGTGAATAAAATTCCTTTACTCAATAGTGAGGAGGAATTCGAACTGACGCGGGATACATGGTTGATTGGCTATGACTCCATTTTTGAGCTGAAGCAAGTTAGCGCCTTTACTGAAGTGCTCAACGCGCATGCCGAAAAATTGAGAAAAGAATTAAAGTGAAGGGAACTTTCCTAATTTTGCTACGTACTAATTAGGAAAGGTATACAGAATATTGGCGGTGTCCAATAGGGGGAGTAAACATGTGGAAGAAACAATGGGGAATCATAATCGCCATATTTGCCTTTTGCTTATTCGTGCCGGCGATCCACGCATCCGCCGCGCCTGAACTAAAAGTGAAGGTGACTGCCGGTTTTGACGGAAAAGCGAAATACGGCAAAGGAGCTCCGATCACAGTCGAAATCGAAAATAACGGATCATCCGCATTTACCGGTGACATGGTCATTGACACACAACAGTCATATGAATCCGGTATTGGAGAAGTTTTTTCGCTGGATATCGCAGCAGGTGAAACGAAAACTGTGACATTCATCAATCAAAAAATGTTCGATTTCAATATGTACGGGATGAATAACAAATCCATCTTTTTTTATGAAGGAGGATGGAAGAAGGGCAAAGAAATCGCGCATAAAGGAACTCAGCAAATTACTGTCGCAATGTATCATGACGACACGAAAATCATGACGGTATTCACCGACAATATCGACCGTTTGTCGGCCTTGAAAGGAATGCGGCTTGCCAACTATCCGAGCACCCAAATGATCGATGCTAAAAAAATCGCGGCATTAAAACTGCCTGAAGAGGCAGCGGGATGGGGACCGACGGATATGATCATCGTGGACGAATATCCAATTGCGGACATGTCGGGGGCTGAGCAAAATGCCATACTGAACTGGGTCCGCTCAGGCGGCATCCTCATTTTCGGAAGTTCCGATCATTTGGAGACGGAGTCAGGGGTATTTGCGGAGCATTTGCCGTTAGCGCTAAATGGTAAGAAGACAATCGGTCCTGAAGTATTCAATGAATGGACATCGAGGGAAGATTTCGATCAGGAAGTCTCGCTTGCACAAGCGACTTTGAATCCTGATTCGAAAATCATTTTTTCCAAAGGGGCTGACATTCTTGCCGCATCAAAGCCGCTAGGCAAAGGGCTTGTTTTGCAAACAACTTTTTCGGTCGGAGATGAACCGTTTTCGAAAATGCATGGAGCCCCGGCGGTTTGGAAAAACTTGCTCGATTCGGCAAGCCAATCAGTGACTTCAGGCGGGATGATGCCGTATTATAACGATCCGATGGAATCATTGCGTTGGACAATCGGAAATCCAAATGAACTTTTTCCTTCCTTTAAAGTTTCCGCACCATTTCTATTCGGTGTGATCATTTTCTACATCATTATTATTATCCCGGTCTTATATATCGTATTAAAACGGAAAGACAAAAGGGAACATGCATGGTGGATCATCCCATCCATCTCTGTTGCGGTATCCATCATCATTTTCGCTTATGGTGCAAGGGATCGGATTAGTCAAGCGCAACTTCAGCAAACCTCCGTTTTCGACGTTGAACAGGATGGAAGAATTTCCGGTTATTTCGTCGAATCCATTTTGACGAACAAAGCAGGCGATTTTGTTTTCACCGCGCCAAAAGAGACAACAATGTCCACGTACACCCCATATTCGATGGGACTGTTCGGACCATCTCCTATGGGGGCGAATTCACATAAACGGGCGGTTCTTGAAAGAAGCGCAACAGGTTCGAACTTGCATCTCAGAGATATTGGCTACTGGGATGTCGCCACAGTTTATGGGCAAACTACGTTGGATGAAGTCGGAAATTTCGATATTAACCTAACAGTCAAAGACAAACAACTTACAGGTGAGATTACAAATAACTTTCCATTCTCAGTGAAGGAAATTGCAATCTGGTCTGGAACGAGCCGAATAAAAATCGGAGATCTCGGTCCTGGCGAGACACTGAAGGTGAATGAAACATTGAAGACTTCGACATTGGTTCGGAAACGTTCTTCCAATTCGATGTATATGGGGCAAATGCCAAGTACGACTGATGATTTGATGAAAATGAGAAAAGACAGTCTCATCACATTTTCGGGCGAGTTTATGAGCAATGATCCGAAGCCGGCGCTCATCGGTTATACAGATACAAAAATCGTTCCGATAGAACTGGAAAAGACAAAAGCGGCTACGGATTCCTTAACGATGCTGTCGCAGTCATTCACACCGAAAGTCGAATTCAGCGGTGAATTCACGGTCGATCCGGAAATGATGAACATGACGATGATCTCCGAAGCAAATAGCATACAGGCCCACCCGGTCGGCTATGTGGCGAATACGTATTACTTCGACGAGGATACGTATATTCAAACATGGCAAGTGCCTGAGGATTTGATGCAAAAAGTTTCCGTCTGGAAATCGATGGACATTTCGAAAATTCAAAAGCAGCTCTACACATTGCAAATATGGAACGCAAAAACAGAAACCTATGATCCACTTGAATCCGAACGGAAGTTGACGTTGGATTCGATTGAAGATTATATTTCCGCTGATGGAAAAGTGAAGGTCAAAATAGAATTCATCAATAAGCAGCATGGCAATGAAGGTCAAGCGCCTGAAATTAAGTTGCATGGCGAGGTGAAGAAATGATTGAGATTAAAGGTTTGACGAAGAAATATGGTCAATTTACCGCGCTCGATAATTTGAATTTGACGCTGGATGAAGGAACGGTCTTCGGATTTGTCGGTGCCAATGGTGCCGGCAAATCAACGACATTCCTAATTATCTCTACATTATTGCAGCCGACTTCAGGTGATGTTTTCATCGATGGAGTGAGTGTGCGGGAAAAACCTGCTCAAATCCGTAAACTGATCGGTTATATGCCGGACTTTTTTGGAGTGTATGATCAATTGAAAGCCGATGAATACCTGGACTTTTACGGTGCGAGTTATGGAATACCCGAAGAGGAAAGAAAGAAACTAATTCCGCAACTGTTGGAATTGGTGAATCTGTCCCACAAGAGATATTCATATGTTGACTTATTATCCCGTGGGATGAAGCAACGATTATGCTTGGCGAGATGTCTCATCCATGATCCGAAAGTGCTCATTTTGGATGAACCGGCTTCGGGGTTGGATCCGAGGGCACGGGTTGAAATGCGTGACATATTGAAGACGTTGAAAGGCATGGGGAAAACGATTTTGATTTCCTCGCATATTTTACCTGAATTGGCAGAGATGTGTGATGAAATCGGCGTCATTGATAATGGTAAATTAATAGCTCACGGTTCGGTTGCAGAAATCCAGAAAAAACTGCAAGGCGAGAAAACGATAACAGTCCGCTTGGCGGCGAAAATCGATGAATCAATCGCATTTTTTGAAGAGCAGCCATTTGTCACCTCTATTGAAAGGCTCGATGACGAAGAAGGGATTTCTTTCATATACAGAGGTGAGGAAGTGGAACAGATTGACATGCTGAAACGGGCGATACTTAATGATTTACCGATTGTCTCTTTCATGGAGCATGACACGAACTTGGAAGATGTCTTTATGGAAATAACGAAAGGAGCGGACTGAAGATGAACTTTAATAATCCGGTTCTTTTTAAGGAATTGAAGCTGAGATTCCGGACCTTCAAAGGTTTCAATGGAATTCTCTTCTTTCTGTTGGCTATGTGTATTTTCGTCTTCGGTTATATATTCCTGACGGTCAATATGACGGGTACTTCCTATTTCAGACCGAGTCAAAGTTTTGTTCTGTTCGCCTTCCTTTCTTTTATCCAACTGGGCCTCGTCCTGTTTACTGCACCGGGCTTGACGGCGGGATCGATCAGCTCTGAGAGGGAGAAACAGACATTGCCGATTCTGTTGACGACATCACAAAGTTCATTTCAGATTATTTCAGGGAAAATGCTTTCTTCTGTGGCTTTTCTATTGCTGCTCATTGTTGCGGGGCTTCCTGTTTATAGTTTGGTCTTCTTATTTGGAGGAATTTCTCCAGCCGATTTCGTAAAGATATTCCTCTTCTTGTTTGTCACATTGCTTGCAATCGGCAGCATAGGCGTCATGTTCTCCACGTTGATTCGCAGAACGGTTGTCTCAATGATTGCCACATACGGTACAATGCTTTTCTTATCTGTAGTGACCGGTTTTCTGTTCATTATCGTCATTCAAATGAAAGCATTTAGTCAGATGGGTACAGTGACATCACCGTCTTATCTAGGACAGTTTTTAGCCTCCATCAATCCGGCGGTGTTATTCGCGACATTCCTCTCCCCTGAATTGAACAGGTCGATTTCTGAAATGACGAAGATCGATTTTCCAATTTGGGCAGGCTATTTGATTTTTTACGGGATCATTACGGTAGTTGCACTATTCATCGCCGTAAAAAAACTACGTGTCAATATGAAAAGATTAAAATGATGGGGTGAGACGGATGGAAGAAAAAACAGCATTGCATCGATATGTCAGAAGGGCTCTTGTCTCAATGCGCTTCGAACGATCTGTCTATATGCTGCAAGCAGGGCTTTTCATGACTGCTTTGTTGTCCGCATTGTTCCTTGCTGCTTCCAGACTGTTCATATTGCCTCATTATGAATGGGTTGCTTTTTGGATCGCTGTCATCGCTATTGTGATTACGATTGTTGTGCTGATTCTTAAGAACGTTCGCAGAGATGAAGCTGTCTGGAAGTTGGATCAATATGTTCCAGACAATTTACTCGTGACCGCTTTAGATGATCGGGTTAAGAAATCCGATTTTGCACAAGCAATTGAGCAACGGGCAGAACGTGCAATCAGCAATGCTTTTTCGAAATTCAGGAAACGGGATAAAAAATACGTGAATGGAAAAATGCTTGCGGGCTTTTTGATCTTGCTTGCTTGTTCCGCCCTATTGCTTATGTTCCCTTCAGAGGCACAGCAGGAAGCAAAAGCTGTCGCAAAAGAAAAGGAAATCATCGAGGAATTGAAGAAGGAAGTGGCGGAGCTCGTCAAGAAAGAAAAAGATCCTGAGCAGAAAAAAGAGTTGGCAGAGCTTGCAGAGAAACTTAAAGAAACAAAAACCACCGAGGAAACATTGAGGGAATTGGTGAAAAAACAAAAAGAATTCAAGCTGAAGGAACAGCGATTAGCCGAAAAGAAGACAGCTTCCGAAAATGGCTTAAGCGAGTCCGAGGAATTGGAGCTAGAAGAACTTAAATCGATTGTTGACCAACTCGCGCAGCAAGCAGGAAAAGCGCAAACAGCATTGAATAAAATCGGCAAAGCCCCATCGTTGCCAGCTTTGGCAAGTGCCGGAACCCCTCCTGCAGCAAACAACGGCCAAGCCGGTACAAACTCCAACGCCAAACCCGGCACTGGCCAGTCCCAGGTTGGCAGTCAAACAGGCAGTCAAGGCCAAGGTCAAGGTCAAGGTCAAGGCCAGGGCCAAGGTCAAGGCGAAGGCGAAGGGCAAGGTCAAGGCGAAGGTCAAGGCGAAGGCGAAGGGCAAGGTCAAGGCGAAGGTCAAGGCGAAGGGCAAGGGCAAGGTCAGGGCCAAGGTCAAGGCCAAGGTCAGGGCCAAGGTCAAGGCCAAGGTCAAGGTCAAGGCCAAGGCCAAGGTCAAGGCCAAGGATCGGGAGCAGGAACTGGTCAAGGCGGACGGAATCTACTTGCGATTCCCTCAGAACGATTTGGCGGTTACACCGATCCTTCCGTCGTAGGAGGAAAACTTGGCGAAGGGGAGTTCATCGAAGAAAATGAACGTGAAGGCCTTGTTGAAAGAGGAACATTACGGCCCTATCAAGAAGTGGTCGGAAGCTATAAAGACGCCTATTTGAAAGGTTCGGATAAAATGAATCTCCCTGCAGATTTACAGCGGGTCCTTTCCGATTACTTTTCATCAATTGAATGACTAATGGATGGGAGTTGTACACATGTCGTTTTCACCTGAACAATTTGAAGAAATGAGCAAGACGCTAGCAGAAGTACGGGAAGAAATCGGTAAATTCATTGTAGGACAACAAGAAGCCGTGGAATTCTCGTTATATTCCATTTTAGCGGATGGGCATGCTTTGCTCGAAGGATTGCCCGGCTTAGGAAAGACGATGTTAATTCGCACAATATCCGAAGTTTTGGACTTGTCTTTTTCCCGTATTCAATTCACTCCGGATCTTATGCCCGCCGATATTACCGGAACGAGCATATTGGAGAGGAATCATGAAGGCGTTCAACGATTTGTATTCAAAGAAGGGCCGATTTTCAGCCAAATGGTGCTAGCAGATGAAATCAACCGTGCGACGCCAAAAACCCAAAGCGCCTTGCTTGAGGCGATGGGCGAAAAAACCGTGACAGTGCTTGGCGAAACGAGGAAGATGGCTAGACCTTTCTTCGTGCTTGCCACGCAGAACCCGATTGAGATGGAAGGGACCTATCCTTTGCCTGAAGCTCAAATGGACCGGTTTTTATGCAAAATTTTACTGCCGTATCCCGTTAAGGAAGAATTGAAGGAGATTATGTTAAGGACAACGGGGCCGAATACCGTTGCCATTAAAAAAGTGATGGATACGGAAACGATTGTCCTTGCTCAGGAAATGGCGAAAACGGTTGTCATTGCTGATGAAATGATGGATTATGCTGTCGATCTTGTATCGGCTACACATCATCGAACAGGAGAAGAAGATGATTGGAATCAATATGTCCAATACGGCAGCGGTCCCCGTGGATTGCAATCCATCATCAGATTGGCAAAAGCGAGAGCGTTGATGGCTGGCCGTTTCCATGTGTCGATTGCGGATATCAAAACAGTCGCCAAACCTGCCTTAAGGCATCGGATCCTCATCAATTATGAAGGGGAAGCGGAAGGGATCGACGTCGATAAGCTTATCGATCGTCTATTGGAGGACATTCGCCAAGGGGCGCAAGTCTGATGAGAGAGGAACTATTTCCCGATCGGCTATCCAGACGATTAGGATCGCTATCGATCGTCTCCAGAGCGAGACGGCTGGGCCATCATAAAGGGACGCATCGCTCAAGTAAAACAGGAACTTCATTGGATTTTTCAGATTTCAGGGAATATCACCCGGGTGATGATCTGCGTCATATCGACTGGAATGTATTCGCCCGAACGGATAAGCCGTTTATCAAGCAGTTTTTGGATGAACAAGAGATGCGGGTACATATACTGCTTGATTCCACGAAATCGATGGGTACGGATGGAAAATGGGATTTCGCACGTCAATTGGCGATCGGATTAGGGCATATCGGATTAAAAAGCGGAGATACCGTTTCCTTTTCCACATGGTCAGCTGATCAAAGTAACTTCTTCCGGAAAAAGGGCGCATTGCATCGGGCTTCATTCTCAAAATATGTTTCGCAATTGCAAGGACCGGTTTCTGATGGGGATTTTGCAGATCAAGTGTTAAAGCATGTCCCTAAAGCGATGACAGTCCTCTTCATCATTACCGATGGTTTGGAACAAGTGGAGAAATGGGAGCGGCTGTTCAGAAGATTGCCGGGAATTTGCAAAGATGTCCGGATCTTAACTGTCCACTCGCCGATGGAAGAGCTCCCTGAATACGAAGGGGATGTCCGCCTTGTCGATGTGGAAAGTGGATCAGTCGTGGAAGTATCCATGAATCAAAGAATCGTCAAGGAATATAAAGAGAAGAAATTGAAACATGAGGCGGAACTGACGGCAATGGCGAGAAAATACGGAATCCAGCTTTTACGTACAGAAGTTGCGGAAGGCGCAATGGACAGTTTTACGAAAAGGATGAGGCATGCCGGATGGTTGCGTTGAAAGGGGGCGGCTAAGTGGGGTTCGATCAATTCAGTAATCTATGGACGGCAATTTTCCCGTTGGCCGTCCTTCTTTATTATTTTTTCCGAAAGAAGTATGTGACGACAACGATTTCTTCAACTTTGTTCTGGGAAAGATCTATGCGCGAGACAAAGGTTTCACCTTACTTGAAAAATTTGCAGCGAAATGCCTTATTTTATTTGCAGATGGCGGCATTATTGCTATTGCTGTTCATATTACTACGCCCGTTTTTGCCAAAGGATACAATCACCGAAGGTCATACAATATTCGTCGTGGATACTTCCGCGAGCATGGCTGCCAAAGGTGATGAACATTCGTTATTGGAAATGAATAAGGAGAAGATGCGTGCGCTCACTGAAAAATACGCGGAGGGGCCGATTTCCATCATTACGACAGGGAAGGAGCCTTCACTATTGCTTCGGGAAGAAGCTGATAAGCGCCTTGTCCTTGACGCGATTGACAAACTGGAATTGAACTATGAGCATGAACATCTTGCACGGTCACTGGAATTTGTCCGATCAATCGCCTCAGAGCAGGGGGCGGATGTCCATATTTTCACTGATTATCTTGACCGTTCATCGTTCATGGAAAGTGAAAGCGGCATTACCTGGATCGTCCATAACAATGAACAGCCGATCGATAATGTGGCAATCGGGAAATTCGGCGCCATACATACTGCGGATGGTACAGAGGCCATTGTGAAGCTATCCAATCAAACATCTGCCAAACAAATGGGCAAGGTGATTGTGAATAATGGGTTGACTGGCGGGAAATTGGCTGAACAGGAATTTTCCGTTGACGAAAATGAAGACACTCTTCTATCATTCAAAGACTTGCCTGCGTTGCCGGCATTCCATGTGCATCTGGAAGTGGAAGATGACTATATGATCGATAATGAGGCGTATATCATCGTAAGCGATGAATCTTCAGAAGTGATTATTGACAATCAGCTGCATGAATTGGTGAAGAAAGCCTTTGAAGCAATTGGACTCTCTGTCAGTTCGGGTTCCATCAATGAAATGACAGCAGCAAGAGACCATGCAATGATCGTGACGAATGAAACATCGTTTTTGGAGGAAGGAACTGAACCGATCCTTTTGATAGGGAGGAATGATTCAACTGCCGAGCCGGTAGCTGGTGAAATAGAATCTACGAATGATGCATTGTTCTCCATCGCATCAATCGATAACGTTTATATAAGTGCCCTCTATCCGCCTTTTGATGGTTATTCAACGTTGGCAGCAATAGATGGCAAGCCATTCATCCAGCGATCACCGAGAGGCGATATTATCATCTTGACGGATATTGGGTTGACGGATTGGCCTTTGCACCCTTCGTTTCCGTTATTCTTTTGGAGTTCGATGGAGATGCTGCGTTCCGGAAGTGATGTGGCCGGTACATTCACTCCGAATGAAAGGAAAGCTTTATTGACAGGCAGTGGAACGGATGGAATCGAGGTTTTCACGATCAATGATAAGTATGTTGCTACTTATCCATCTGGAGGGAATTTTGTCGCCCCATCAAAACCGGGTATTTATAAATTGATGGACGGCGGAACGGAAAGGTATTTAACCGTTCAACTGGAGCAGGAGGAGAAATCGGGTGCCAATGGCTCAAGTTTTAAACTCGGGGCTGGAATTGCCGATGAAAATGGGAAAGAAGAAGGTAAACAAATGATCGGATGGCTTCTCCTTTTGCCAGTCCTCCTTCTTTTATTAATAGAGTGGGAGGTGCAGAGACGTCGTGGATATCCGAATTGAGGAGCCGTTATGGCTATTGCTGCTCATACCGATCGCCCTTTACTTTGTCTATGCTTGGAAGTCTTCAAACATGCGAATCGCGAGTAAAGGGACGATACTCTACGCTCTAAGGAGCCTGGTCATTCTCTGTATCGTTTTTGCCCTTACCGTTCCTTATATGCTGTTGCCCGATGACGAGGAGCAGATCATTTTTGTTGTCGATCGCTCCGTTTCGGTAGCAGAGGCGGGCCAATCAGCAGAAGAATGGATTGCTGAAAGCTTGAAGGCGAGAAATGCGAATCAATCCGTCGGTATTTATTCATTTGCAGGGTCTTTCCGGACAGATATCCGATTGACGGATGCCGAATTGGAAGTGCCGAAGCTGGAACCGATGGAATCGAATGGTACAACGAATATCGCAAACGCGCTTGATTTATCCGCGGCGGTTGCAAAATCTGATCTGGCGACGAGAATCGTCCTATTATCCGATGGACTGGAGACGGAAGGATCAGTTGAAGAGCTGTTGCCGAAATATGAAAATAGCCATGTTCAAGTCGACACAGTCGTGTTGCGGCGAACGAATGTTGCAGATGCTTCTATCTCATTATTCGAGACGCCAAGGACCGCCTTTGAAGGGGAGCGGCAATTATTGCGCGTTGAAGTGGAGTCATCCACACGAACCGTAGGCCAATTGCTCATCTACTTGAATGATGAGGAGATCATTCGTGAGCAGGTGGCCCTTGACGAAGGTGCGAATCAATTTGCATTCCATCATAAGACAAGCGGAACGGGCCTGTTGAAATATGAAGCAAAGCTGATCGTGCCTGACGATGGCCTTCTTGAAAACAACCGGATGCTTTCCGTCACGATGCTGGAACAATCTCCGAGAGTACTAGTTGTAGAAACAGAAAGAAGCCCATCCGTCATCCCGTCTCTCCTTGACAGGCATGCGATGGAAGTTGACGTAATGGATGCCGAAAATCTACCTGAATCATTATCCGGCTATTTAGGCTACAGCGCAATCATCTTTGACAATGTGCCGGGTCATCTAGTCGGGGAACATAAAATGACTGTCATTGAGCAGGCGGTCAAAAGCTTCGGTACAGGATTCATGATGGTTGGAGGCGACGAAAGCTATGGGTTAGGCGGCTATTTCAAGTCACCGATCGAGCGTTTATTGCCCGTCGAAATGGAAGTGAAGGGGAAAGAGCAACTGCCATCCCTTGGACTTGTCATTTCATTGGACCGCTCTGGTAGTATGTCGGGATCAAAAATCGTTATTGCGAGGGAAGCGGCTGCTCGGGCAGTGGAGTTGCTTCGGAATGATGATACTTTTGGCTTCACGGCATTTGATCATGAAATTTGGGAAGTCATTCCAGTTGGCCCTTTGCGGGATAAACAAGACGCGATGGATCAAATCTTGTCCATTCCGGTAGGTGGAGGAACCGATATTTTCCCTTCTGTCGCAAAAGGGTACGAGGATTTGGCGGATCTGAAGCTTCAACGAAAGCATATCATCCTGTTGACGGATGGCCAATCATCCATGCCTCCAGATTATGAAGACATCATAGCGGAAGGCAAAACTGCGAATGTCACATTGTCGACAGTGGCGATCGGAACCGATGCGGACAGCGCATTATTGGAGGAGTTGGCGGACATCGGAGGCGGCCGCTTCTACAATGCTGTTGACGAATCCACGATTCCGGCGATATTGACCCGGGAAACATCGATGCTGACGAGGACGTATATCGAGGATGATCCATTCTATGTTTCACTAGGTAATGTTCCTGAATGGACGTCAATCTTCCAGGAAGGCGTCCCTCAGATGAATGCCTATGTTGCGACGACACCGAAAGGCACTGCGACAATCGTTGCTGAAAGCCCAAAGGAGGACCCCGTCATCGCGGAATGGATGTACGGACTTGGTCGAACGATTGCGTTCACCTCTGATTCAACGGGGAAGTGGTCTGGGGATCTGGCAAGATGGGAAGGCTATTCCGGCTTCTGGAATACAGCAGTTTCAAGATTGCTTCCGTCTTATGAGGATGTTCCTTATCTGATCACGCATGATCGTGGAGGCACTTATACGATTACCGATAGTTCCAGGAAATCGGCGTTCTTGGAAATTGCCATTGTGGATGAGCAGGGGAAAGAGGTACCTTACCAGTCGGAACCATTGGCGCCCGGGAAAGTCAGGGTCACATTAGAAGCGGACCCGGGCCTCGTCTTCTTCGGCATTTCCGATGATAAAGGCGGTCTGTTCGAAGCAGGCGTATCAGTCCCTTATAGTGCGGAATACAAACCATCGGAACCGAATGTCGCTTTGCTTGAGAAAATAGCCGAGAGGACGGGCGGTAAGCATCTTGAAGATCCCGCAGAAGTTTTCCGCCCGCATCCGTTTAAAAGCGGGGATCGGAAGCCGATTGCGGATTGGCTCATTTTGACCGCGATGATATTGTTTTTCATCGATATTACACTTCGCCGCTTCGGCATGTTTTCAAGTTTGCTCAATCGAAAAGAAATAAGTGTCGAAGAAGTACCGGAGGTCAAAGCGGATGACCATGTCGCAGAGTTATTGAAAGCGAAAAAGAAACGTTAGAAAAACCCTTATCTCCCGTTTTTGTGGAGATAAGGGTTTTCATTATGTCCTCGTCGAGGCGAGGAGTAGTGTGTTTTTTCTCGACCAGAAAGATGCGATTCCGAAGCAGATGAGGAGAATGGCAGTGCCTAGGATATAAGGGAATGTAATATTGACATCGAAAATGGATCCGGCTAGAGCCGGGCCGACCATATTTCCTAAACTCATATACGCATTCATCATCCCGGCAGCATATCCTTGCTCCTCGCCCGCAAGCTTCGATACGAGCGTATTGACCGCTGGACGTAGCAGGGAAGTTGCCGTTGAGAATATCGTTGCGACGAGTAGGATTGTCCAAAAGATATCTACGAAAAGAATCGCTATCATCGAAATAGCTGCAACGACCAAATTGAATAGGATGATACGCATTTCCCCAAATCTCTTAAATAAATGATTGATGACAAACGTCTGGACAATTACACCGACAAAGCCGCCGACTGTTATCAATACCGCAATTTGAGAAGGGGTGTATCCGTATTTATGGTCAACATACAAGGAAATGGTCGATTGGAAGTTCGCGAGTCCGAAGGAAAAAACGAACATGACAATCAACATGACAAAATAGGGGGTTTTCGTCGACCGTGCTAATTGCTCGAATAGATTTTCCTTCTTCACGAGCACTTCCCCGACTGAAACGGAAGGCGCCGGATTCGGTAAAATGAAAATCGAGAGAATCGCTGCAAATATGGCAGCCCCCGCGGCAAAATAAAACGGAAAGAGCAAGCTGATCTTAGAGAGGAATCCACCGATTCCAGGACCGATCATGAAGCCTAGTGACATGGATGCCCCTAACAGCCCCATCCCTCTGCCCCTGCCTTCCAATGTAGTGATGTCTGCGACAAACGCCATCATCGGGGGAACGATGAATGCTGCCCCCATGCCGGAAAAGAACCGGGCGACAAAAAGCATCCAAAGTTCAGTCGACAAGCTGAATGCAAGCTGTGCAGATCCATAAATGATTAAACCGAAAATAATGATTTTCTTTCTTCCGTGCCGGTCGGATAAATCCCCTGAAATAGGAGAAAAAATGAATTGTGCAAACGAAAAAATTGCGATAAGGAATCCGAGCACTCTTCCGGCGACGCCGAATGTCCCCAAAAATTCCGGCATGATCGGTATGATGAGTCCGATGCCTGCCATAGCAATGAACATATTGAACATCAGTATGTATAAAGCCAAGTTGTTTGATTGTTTCTCCATTAAAGGCCATCCGCCCCTCTAAACGATTTCTTGTTATTGCAATATCTTACCATAGAAGCATAAGAACACTTAATGGAATGCCTACATCCCATTTCAAAAAAACACCCTTAAACGGGTTGATCGTTTAAGGGCGATTGACGAATCATTTCATATCCATCTTGAATTCCAAGAAAAGTTCATTGTAGACGCCTAATAGTTCTAGTCCTAAATTTTTATACACTTCCAAGTGGCTTCGCGTCTCTTCGTCGGGATAAAAACGTTCATCCTCGACGACTTCGGGGTCCATCAAGTCAAGCGCAGTCAAATTTGGAGTCGAATAGCCGACGTAATCGGCATTTTGTGCCGCCACTTCAGGGTCGAGCATGAAGTTGATGAAAGCATGTGCGCCGTCGATGTTCTTTGCGGTTTTCGGAATAACGATATTATCGAACCATAAGTTCGATCCTTCCTCGGGAATGACATAATCGATATCTTCATTTTCATCCATCATATCTGCAGCTTGTCCCGACCATGTCAGTGAGACGGCTGCTTCGTTATGGATCATGAGCTGCGTCACTTCATCCCCGATGACCGCTTTCACATTCGGGCTTAACGTCTTCAATTTGTCGGTTGCTTCGCGAAGCTCATCAAGATCAGTTGAATTTAAGGAGTATCCCAACGAGTTCAGACCCATGCCGATCGTTTCCCTCGCGCTATCGACAAGGATGACACGTTGCTTCAAAGAAGGATCCCATAGATCATCCCAGCTCTCGAACGTTTGCCCTTCCAGTAATGTCGGATTGAATGCAATGCCAACAGTACCCCAGAAGTAGGGGACCGAGTATTCATTGCCGGGATCGAAAGGCAGATCCAGGAAATATGGATCAACATGTTTGATATTCGGGATTTTACTATAGTCAATCGGCAACAGAAGATTCTTTTCCTTCATCATTTCGATTGTGTATTCGGATGGAACGGAAATATCATAGGCTGTGCCGCCTTGTTCGATTTTGCTCATCATGCCTTCATTCGAATCGAATGTTTCATAGATGACTTTGATGCCCGTCTCCTCTTCGAATTGCTTAATCAGATCAGGATCGATATATTCCCCCCAGTTATAGACCGTTATCGTCCCTTTGCCTGACTTGCTTCCTTCACTCAACTCGGCATTGATGAAAAGCAATATGCCGGAAACAAGAAGAATCAGGATGGCTGATTGGATAAGTGATCTCATTTCTTCACCCCCGCAAGTGGCGTCTTCGATTTCCGGCTAATTGCATAGTAGCCGAGCACTAAAGCGACTGTAATGATAAAGATGAGTCCGGAAAGTGCATTAATCGTTAAGCTGATGCCTGTTCTAGCCATCGAATAGATTTCAACCGATAATGTCGAGAAGCCATTACCAGTTACGAAGAACGTGACAGCGAAGTCATCAAGCGAATATGTCAAAGCGAGGAAAAACCCAGCGAATATGCCTGGTTTAATAAAAGGGAGAATGACCCTCGTCATGACATCTTTCCTGGACGCGCCGAGATCGAGTGCGGCGTCTATCAACGATGAATTCATTTCCGACAGCTTCGGCAACACCATAATGACGACAATCGGTATGCTGAAAGCAATATGGGAAATCAGAACAGAAGCGAATCCGAGCTTCACACCGATCATCGTAAACAAGATCAGGAATGACGCCCCGATAATGACATCCGGACTCACCATCAAAATATTGTTCAAGGAAAGCACTGCATTCCTCATTTTTTTATTGCGCATGAAGTAGATCGCCAAAGCTCCCATGACGCCAATTACCGTCGACAATAGCGCGGAAAGCAGGGCGATGATGATTGTATTAAGGACGATGATGATCAATCGCTTGTCCTCAAAAACTGCAGCATAATGCTCCCATGTAAATTCTTCGAAATTGGACATCCCGCCGCCCGAATTGAATGAGTAATAAATCAAATAGAAAATCGGGGCGTATAGGATAATGAAGATGATTGCTAAATATAGTTTCGGAAGCTTACCTAGCTTTTCCATTGTCTGAAGCCCCCTTTTCTTTACCATTCGTGACGATCATGATGATGAACATGAAGACGATGAGGAAGACGGCGATTGTCGAGCCCATTCCCCAGTTTTGCGTCACTAAAAACTGCTGTTCTATGGCCGTTCCGAGCGTGATGACTTTATTCCCGGCAATGAGCCTTGTAATCATGAACAATGATAACGCGGGAATGAAGACGACTTGGATGCCAGATTTCACACCGTTTGTCGTCAATGGCCAGATGACCCTTCTGAAAGTTGTCCAAGAGCTTGCCCCGAGATCACGCGATGCGTCGATCAAAGCAGGGTTCAATTTGTCCAGTGCATTGAATATCGGCAAAATCATGAATGGGATGAAAATATAGACGGAGACGAACACGAAACTGAAGTCGGTGAACAGAATTTGCTGCTTACCGATGCCGATGGTCTCCAAAAATGCATTCAACGGCCCATATAGCCCCATCAACCCGATGAAAGCGTATGTCTTCAGCAATAGGTTGATCCAAGAAGGGATGATGATGAGCAATAGCCAAAGATGCTTATGTCTTGTCTTTGTTAATAAATACGCCGTCGGATAGGCGATCAGCAATGAAAAGAATGTAATAAGGAATGCATACCAAAACGAGCTGATCGTCAATTTGAGATAGACGGACGTGAAAAAGTTGCGGTAATTCGCAAGCGTGAAGTTGCCTGCCAAGTCGAAAAAGGAATAATAGACGATTAATGCAATCGGTGCCAGGACGAACAACAGGATCCAAGCTGTGTAAGGGATCGAGTAGATTGAACGTAGGCGGGATTTATTCATCGTCGTTCGCTCCATAGGATTCGAGTCTTGCATCGTATTCCTCTTCCGATTCGTTCAACCGCATAACGTGAATGTCCTCAGGATCGAAATCGAGACCGATCTTCGCTCCGACTTCCGCTTTCTTCGTAGAGTGGACAAGCCATTCATTGCCATCCTGATCGTATGTCGATAGTTCATAATGGACGCCGCGGAACAATTGCGTATCGACTGTCACATTCAATTTGCCTTTATCGACTGTCGTGATTTCCAAGTCTTCCGGTCGAAGGACAATATCGACTTTTTCATTCGGTTGGAGGCCGGCGTCCGCGCAATCGAAACGCTTGCCTGTGAATTCAACAACATAATCCTCGATCATCCGGCCCGATACAATATTCGATTCACCGATGAAATCAGCAACAAATCGGTTGATCGGCTCGTCATAAATGTCAAGAGGAGTGCCCGATTGCTGGATGGCCCCCATATTCATGACGAAAATTTCATCGGACATGGCAAGTGCTTCCTCTTGGTCGTGCGTGACGAAGACAAACGTCTTGCCAAGCCGCTGTTGCAACTCGCGAAGTTCGTACTGCATTTCGGACCGAAGCTTCAAATCTAATGCGGATAATGGCTCGTCGAGCAAAATCACTTCAGGATCGTTGACGATGGCACGTGCAATCGCCACCCGCTGACGTTGACCGCCGGACATTTCCGTAATTTCCCGATTCTCATAGCCCGCCAAGTTGACGAATTTCAATGCTTCTTTCACCCGTTTGTCGATTTCATCCTTACTCACTTTTTTGATCCGTAAGCCGAATGCGATATTCTCATATACATTCAGATGGGGGAAAAGTGCGTAATCTTGGAAGACTGTATTCACTTGACGTTCATTTGCAGGGACGTTGTTGATTTTTTTACCGTTGAAGTAGATCGACCCTTCCGTCGGTTCGATAAAGCCTGCTATCAATCGTAGGATTGTCGTCTTTCCGCAACCGGAAGGACCTAATAATGTGTAAAACTTTCCGCGCTCCATTTCAAATGAGACATTATCCAATACGGTCGTTCCGTCGCCGTATTTCTTCATGACATTCTCAAAGCGGATAATCGGCTGATTTGTCATTTTGGTAGTTCCCCCTTCATAAATATGATTCTGTCGCTACAAGAAGCAATTCGCTCGGGCCGTCATTTGCATTCGATATCCGATGATGATCGGACGCTTCGTAATAGACCGAATCGCCCTTTTCCGCTGTGAAAGTCCGGTTGCCGAGCTCAATTTCCACTTTTCCTGAAAGAACGTAGATGAACGTTTCGGCAAGGGAAGGCTCAAATTGCTTGAATTCACCGTTCCTCGAGAATGTAATATGGATCGGCTCCATCTCATTTTCATTCGAACGGGGAACGAGCCAGCGGATACTATACTTCAGCTCATCATTGACATAAGTTGTTTGGTCGGCAGGCGAGTAGACGACTTTCATGTTTTTCTTCGGCTCATCAAAAAATTCCTTCGGCGTTGTGCCTAACACTTCCAAAAGGGAAAATAGCGTTTCGATGGATGGGGAAGTGAGTTCCCGTTCCAGTTGTGAAATATACCCTTTCGTCAGGTCGGTCCTTTCCCCGAGTTCCTCTTGGGTCAATCCTTTTTTCAATCGAAGACTTTTGATTTTACTCCCGATATGCATGGTCGACAATTCCTTCCTTGAATCATGGAGTTTAGTATTACTGAACTTTGTGTTTACTTTAAGCCTATTTATTATACAAAATACCCCTCGGAAATCAAGATGTTTTTTTAAAAAATACCGGAATCCATTTTCAGGATTCCGGCATATGGCTAAATCTATTGGTCAAGCATGTCTAGCTTGTTCCGTCGCCGTCTTCGCAAGTACATTCGGCCAAATGTGGAGAGGATCAAGTAAACCGATAATCCGATTCCCGTGACGGCAGTGATCAATGAAATCCATTCGAATACCGTGTAGGAGGGATATTCTTTCCAGCCTGAAGGGGCCTCCCAGTCTGGAATAACGAGGTTCATGCCGTAAATACCAGATATGACGGTGAATATCGTCAAAATGAATAAAAGCATATTCAATCGGCCAGCTTGGCTATTTTCCTGGCTCTTATATAACTCTTGCAACGTCTTGCTCACTTCATTGAAAAGCGCATCGATCAAAAAGGTCTTCCTGAACAACTCCGCCAATTCCTTACCTTCTGATCGGGTGCTGATTTCCTTGAAATAATACGACGATGAAAAAACAGTGATCAGTTGAATAAGCGATCTGACGTAAAACTCATCCTTTTTCCAATCGATTTCACTGTATTCGAAGGAAACGCGCAAAAGCATTATTTTATAGAAGTAATGAAGCAGCAAATTATAATAATGCGTTCCCATGTACTGGGATAATTCATTCGTCAATTCTTCTCGCGGCCGATTGGATACGACAGAGAAGCCATGCTCGGTTGCAATCATATACAAATGGGGCACCCAACGGTCATGCAATGACTCAGACAATGAACGTCGAATATAATCCGGATTCGTTGAAGAAATGAAAGGGGATCCATCGGGACTCCTACCATTCAAATTTCCGATCCGGTATAGCTGCTGATCTGAAATCTCCGCTCCAGTTTCCGTAATCAGGAAAGAAGAAACGAACATCCTTTCATCCTCGAAATAGGGAAGCGATGCAAAATGACCTTTCAGTTTCTTGTCATGTAAAACAGTCTCTTTAATAAAAGGGCATAAATGTTCGAATAAGTAATCGTGGATGGAAAATTTTTGTCTTGTTCCGGGAATGCAGATCATAGCTCCTGCGCTTTCCTTCAGATTCGGCTCAATAGCACGGAAATGTTGGATGAAATCAAGGACGTCGCTTAAATCCGCGGAGGCATTTTCCATCTCGATCCGCAATGCCAGGAATGCGATTCCAAAAGGCCCAAGGATGATATCGATGCTCCTTATGTAAAAATCATACCGTTCATTCCTCAGCTGCATGATATGACCTTTTTGAATCAGTGCTGTATATCGATGGAAGCCCTTCAATTCAGGCGAACCGGGGAAGAGTTTATGTTCTATATACGGATAGAAGTATTGTTCGAGTTCCTTGCCTGCAATTTCGATTCCATCTCCATAAATAATGTTTTCATTCTCTTCATCTATATGAAAATAAGTGTATCCATTCGCTTCCAAGCTCTCGATCGTTTCCCGTCTTTTCTTCTGATCGAAGCCGAATGGAAGGATGAATGTCATATGGGAACGGATCATATTTAATTGTTCTACTTCCTGGGGTATTGGCATAGCATTGCCTCCACTGTCGGTTTCTCAATAAGTGGCCAGCCACTTACTGTATCATTCCCTTTGACAAAGTGCGTCTAAACATTCCATCCCGAATTCGAATTCGTCCGCATAGAATAAGCAGTGGGATTTTTTATTCGGAGGAGATATAGGATGAAATTATATGAACAGTTGCCGGAATTGGATGGAGCGACCGTCTGGTTGAATGGAAGATGTGAAAAAGCGGACTTGGTTGGGAGTAGACCGACGCTCATCCATTTTTGGTCAATCAGCTGCCACCTTTGTAAGGAGGATATGCCCTATATGATTAACTTACGAAGTCGGTATAAGGGAAGATTGAATGTAATCGCGGTACATATGCCGCGAACGGAAGATGATTTGAACTTGCAACAGATCAAAAAAGTCGCCGCGGAGCATAATATTACCCATCCTATCTGCGTAGACGGAGAATTGATATTAACCGATGCGTTTGAAAACCGGTACGTCCCTGCCTATTATGTTTTCGATAAAAATGGGCAGTTGCGCCATTATCAAACAGAACGAAGCGGTATGAGCATGCTTAAGAAACGTGTAGACCGTTTATTGAATGAGATGAATAGATGAGGCGGCCAAATTTGGGTCGTCTTTTCTTTTTCCCGCGAAAATAATATGCTACACTAATTTTATCCATATAGCGGATTGGAGCGGAATTGAATGAAAAAGGAATTTGTCGTCATTGGATTGGGAAGATTCGGTGGAAGCATCGTTAACGAATTGGTGGAATTGGAAGCGGATGTAATGGCAATCGATATTTCGCCTGATCGTGTCGAGGAATTTGCACAGATTGCGACGACTGCAGTGGCGGCCGATACGACTGACGAATCGGCACTCCGGTCATTGGGAATCCGGAATTTTGAACATGTCGTTGTTGCGATAGGAGAAAATATCCAAGCGAGCATTTTGACAACGCTTATCCTGAAGGAGATTGGCGTCAAAAAAATCACCGTGAAAGCGCAGAACGACTACCACGCGAAAGTTCTACGGAAAATCGGGGCGGATCAAGTCGTCCATCCTGAGCGGGACATGGGGAAAAGGATTGCAAACAATTTAGTTTCCAATAATATTTTGGATTATCTGGAACTATCCGATGAATATTCGATTGCGGAGATTCGTGCGAATGAGAAGCTTGCCGGATTTACGTTGATTGATCTAGATATCCGGGCGAAATACGGAGTCAATATCGTGGCGATTAAGCGAGAAGCGCAAATTTTAGTGTCACCGGCAGCAATCGAGGAGATTCAGCTGAACGACATTTTGATTGTTATCGGATCTGATTTGGATATTCATAGATTTGAGAAGAAGGCCCTTCATTGATGAATGGTCTTTTTTTTGTGTAATTAATTGGATTTTCACTTCAGGCGGACGCTTTCCAATCGAACGCAAAGGGTTCGATTTGCCGTATTTCTGCGCCTTTTGCAGAAATTAAGGCAGCCCTACAAACCCTGCTCCTTAAGGGTCGCAAAAAATATTGCTCGCAACGCTTCGCTTGTGCTCGCAAAAGCCGTTCTTCGACACGGCTTTCGCAGGAGTCGCCGCCTTCCGTTTCAATCCTAGCTAAATATATTAAAAATAAAAAGCCCTCATTATGAGGGCTTTTTAGTAAGTCAGACTTCCATAACGACAGGTAATACCATTGGTCTGCGTTTTGTTTGATCGTAAAGATAAGGTGAAAGAATATCGATGATGTCGCTTTTCAATGAACCTGCTTCAGCAGGGGAGTTTGCGAGTTTCTTGTTCAATTCCTTCGATAATAAATGCTGCGCTTCGCTGATCATCATTCCGGATTCCCGCATATAAACAAATCCGCGTGAAATGATATCCGGTCCTGAAACAACTTTGTTGCGTTTCTTGTCGACTGTAGCGACGACGATGACCAATCCGTCCTCCGACAGGATTTTACGGTCGCGCAATACGACGCTTCCGATGTCGCCTATGCCGCTTCCGTCGATGTATACGTCGCCGGATGGGATTTTCCCTGCAATTCTTGCAGAATCCTCTGTTAGCGCAAGTACATCTCCGTTGCTCATAATGAAGATATTGTCTGGATCGACATCACAACCGATTGCTAGCTCTTTATGCATTGTTAACATGCGGTATTCACCGTGAATAGGCATGAAGTATTTTGGTTTGATCAATCGAAGCATCAGTTTCTGTTCTTCCTGTGAACCGTGACCTGATGTATGGATGTTATTCAGTGCGCCATGAATGACTTCGGCGCCGGCCCGGAAGAGGGCGTTGATCGTCTTATTGACGCTAAGCGTATTACCTGGGATCGGCGAGGACGAAAAGATGACCGTATCGCCTGGTTGAATTTGCACTTGACGATGTGTTCCGTTTGCAATACGGGATAGTGCAGCCATCGGTTCACCTTGGCTTCCCGTACAAAGAATCATCACTTCGTTCGCGGGCAAACGGTTAAGCGATTGGGTATCCACGAATAATTCTTTAGGTGCGTTGATGTACCCGAGTTCCCGTCCGATTGTGATAGCATTGTCCATGCTTCTGCCGAATATGGCGATTTTTCGGCCGTATCGTTCAGCGGCCTCAATCACTTGCTGCAGACGGTGGATATTAGAGGCGAATGTTGCAAAGATGATTCTTCCATCAACTTTCCGGAAAATTTCATTCAAGCTATCGCCGACTTTCCTTTCGGACATCGTGAAGTTAGGCACTTCCGCATTCGTACTGTCCGATAGGAGACAGAGCACACCATCGCTTCCGAATTTGGCCATTTTGGCAAGGTTCGCAGGTTCCCCGACAGGCGTGAAATCGAATTTGAAGTCACCCGTATGGACGATGTTGCCCGAAGGTGTTTTGACGACAACGCCAAAAGCGTCAGGAATACTATGAGTTGTCCTAAAGAAAGAGACGGAAGTTTTCCTGAATTTGAATACATCATCTTCCTTGAACTCGATCATCTTCGTCGTTCTCAGAAGGCCGTGTTCATCGAGCTTATTCCGGAGCAATCCGAGCGCCAATTTACTGCCGTAGACCGGTATGTTGATCTTACGCAGCAAATAGGGGATTCCGCCAATGTGGTCCTCGTGACCATGTGTAATGAAGAGGCCTTTGATTTTTTCGACGTTCCGTTCCAGGTAGGTGTAGTCCGGAATGACGTAATCGATTCCGAGTAAATCGTCCTCGGGGAATTTGATTCCCGCATCGATGAGAATGATTTCGTCCTGGAATTGGACGCAATAGGTGTTTTTGCCGATTTCCCCAAGTCCGCCTAGGGCGAAAACAGCTGTTTCGTTATTTTTTATCAGTTTCATAATGCTTAGACCTGCTCAAGCTCGAAATGAGGGGATGCTTGCTCATATTCGAGGTGTTTGCCTTCAAGCAGCTGGATCAGTTCAATATTGTACTCCCGGTTCTTCAGCTTTTCGCGGACAGATCTTTCAGAATCGGCTTCGATGTACAGATGTTTTGTGTTTTCACGGATTGGTACTTGTGTTGCGTTTTCTTGGTAGTACACTTTGTAAATCATGGTAAGCTCTCCTTTTTTACGTTCGTTTGAATCTTTCTCTTCATCTTAGCATGTCGCTTGTTTAAAATAAACTATGATGATTTTCTTCATCTATAAGGAATATCAAATCACAAAAAAGAAAAGCCCGCCGTTGTGGTGGCGGGCGTTGACTATGCGATTGTCTTTTTGCCGAGTATGCCATTGAGCCGTTTCAACAGTTTACGTTTGAGGCGCTTGTACATGGGCATATCACTCCTTGAGGACATTATATAGGAATTCGAAATTTCTGTCAAGTTTAAATTCCTTGTTTTAGTCCCTTTCGAAAGGAGTGGCATCCGGGATGACTTTGAATGGTGCGGCAGGGTCGATATGATCGTAGAACATGACGCCGTTCAAATGATCGAGTTCATGCTGGAAGGCGATGGCGGGAAGTCCTTTCAGCCGCATCTTGAACTCCTTGCCTTCCGGGTCGAATCCTTTCACCGTAATTCTCGCATAACGCGGTACAAAGCCGTCGACATCCCGGTCGACGGAAAGGCAACCTTCGCCTGATGTGAGATAAGTTCTCTCTACAGAGTGGCTGACGATTTTTGGATTCACAGCGACGATGCTGAGCGGTTTCTGGCCTTCTTCTTCAATATGCAAGGCGAAAATCCGTTTTGAAACGTTCACTTGCGGAGCTGCAAGTCCGATGCCTGGACGTAAACCATACTGCTCACTTTTTTCCTCGTCCTGGCTATTTATAATGTATTCAAGTAGATCATTACATAACTTTCTTTCATCCGCGGCCATTGGAAATGTCACTTCTTCCGCCATTTTACGCAGTGTCGGATGGCCTTCGCGAATAATATCATCCATTAAAATCATTGCATATTCTTCCTTTCGATAATCATGCTGTACTTCTATTATAAGCCAACGTTGAAAAGAGGGTAAAGGTTTTTGTGCATGCTTGAAATGCTTTATGGATACGTTTATAGTGAAACTCAGATTGGAGGAAATTCTATGAAGAAAAAAGTTGTTAGTTTAGTTGCAATCGGCATGTTGGCTTTATCCGGATGCAGTATTGGGCAGTCGACCGAAAAGCAACTTTCAGAAACGTTGAATAAAATGAATGTGTCGGAAACTGAATACCGAGATACACAAAGTAAATTGACTGAGCTTGAAATTGCAGAACAAAAGACATTCACTGAAACGATGGAATTGACAAAAGAAGATGTAGACAAATTGCGTTCGAAAATCGGAGAATTGGAAGCTCTGTTAGATGAAAGGCTTGCTTTGATAGACAAAGAGGAAGCTGCAATGAAAGAGGCAGGCGAATTTGTCAAAGAGCTTGACACAATTGCAGAGAAGGCATCCGATACTAGCAGTGATCAAATTTTAAAGCTGAAAGAAGTTGCGGAAAAACGGTATAACCTACATTCCGCTTTCATTGAGGAATATAAAAAGCTTGCCGATATCCAAAAGGAGTTTTATGGCATGCTTTCAGCCGAAGATGTCGAACTTGATGACTTGAAACAGAAAGTCGAGGAAGTGAACGCGCAGAATGCAATTGTCCAAACTGCCATCAGAGAGTTTAATGAAGCGACGAAAAAAGTGAATTCCTTGAAAGAAGATGTATTTTCAAGTTTAGAACAAGAAGAATAAAGGAAATGGGTAAAGTGGAGACAAACGAGGCTCCACTTTTTCTTTTTGTGAATCTATTATAATACAGATGGAATATTGTAGTAGTACAGTATTGCGCTTTACTATAATTCAGAATACAAAAGCATTCTCGAACACCGTTAATAACAGTGATTGACCTATTTGGCCTCTTTAAGTATACTGTTTAGTGAAGACGGTTGTATCAATATTGGTAACAGTAATAAATAATACAGATAAAAGGAGAGTTGCCGACATGGCTGCAAAAAAAGAAAAGCAGTTCGATCCGGTGAAAACGCTTCATTCTATTGAAGAACAGTTTGAAATGTTCCAGATCTTGAATGAAGAAGGCGAGATTGTAAATAAAGATGCGGATCCGAACTTATCCGACGAACAATTGACAGAATTGATGACACGGATGGTCTATACGAGAATTTTGGATCAACGGTCAATTTCTTTGAACCGCCAAGGAAGACTTGGATTTTACGCGCCGACTGCAGGTCAGGAAGCATCCCAGCTTGCATCTCACTTTGCGCTTGAAAAGGAAGACTTCATTCTGCCGGGATATCGTGATGTCCCACAGCTAATATTCCACGGTTTACCATTACATATGGCGTTCTTATGGTCCCGAGGACATTATCTAGGAAGCGCTTTCCCTGAAGGTTTGAACGTTCTATTTCCGCAAATCATCATCGGAGCCCAGTATATCCAGGCGGCGGGTGTTGCGCTTGGATTCCAGAAACGCGGAATTAAAGCAGTTGCCATGACTTACACAGGTGACGGCGGTACATCACAAGGTGATTTCTATGAAGGAATCAACTTTGCAGGAGCATATCGTTCGCCTGCAATTTTCGTTATCCAAAACAACCAATATGCGATTTCGACACCTCGTGAACTGCAAACGGCGGCGAAGACGCTTGCTCAAAAAGGTGTAGCGGCCGGAATTCCAAGCATCTTAGTTGATGGAATGGACGCGCTTGCAGTTTATGTTGCAACACGTGACGCAAGAGAACGCGCAATCAACGGAGAAGGTCCGACGTTAATCGAGACAATGTGCTACCGATACGGTCCGCATACAATGGCTGGAGATGACCCGACACGTTACCGTACTTCCGATACGGACAACGAATGGGAAAAACGCGATCCGCTCATCCGTTTCCGTAAATACCTAGAAGGCAAAGGCATTTGGAATGAAGAGAAGGAAAATGAAGTGATCGAGCGTGCAAAAGAAGAAATTAAAGAAGCAATCAAAAAGGCGGATGCGGCGCCAAAACAAAAAGTGACAGATTTCATGAAAATCATGTATAAAGGCGATATGCCATCCAATTTGCAGGAGCAATTTGAGATGTATACAGAGAAGGAGTCGAAGTAACCGATGGCACAAATGACGATGATTCAAGCGATTACCGATGCAATGCGCACGGAGCTTAAAAATGATGAAAACGTCCTCGTCTTCGGTGAAGACGTTGGGGTGAACGGCGGCGTTTTCCGTGCGACGGAAGGGCTGCAAAAAGAATTTGGCGAAGAGCGTGTATTTGATACGCCGCTTGCTGAATCAGGTATCGGCGGGCTTGCAGTTGGGTTGACATTAACAGGTTTCCGTCCGGTCATGGAAATCCAATTTTTCGGTTTCCTGTTTGAAGTGATAGACTCAGTCAGCGGTCAATTGGCACGTCAATCATTCCGAACAGGTGGTAAATACAATGCGCCTGTAACGATCCGTTCGCCATTTGGAGGCGGAGTTGCTACACCGGAAATGCATGCGGACAGCTTTGAAGGGATAGTTGCATCCCAACCAGGCTTGACTGTGGTCATTCCATCTACACCGTATGATGCGAAGGGTTTATTAATTTCAGCAATACGCGATGAGAATCCGGTTGTATTCTTGGAGCATATGAAGCTTTACCGTTCATTCAGACAGGAAGTTCCTGAAGAGGAATATACGATTCCTTTAGGAAAAGCGGATGTGAAACGTGAAGGTACTGACCTTTCAATTATTACGTATGGTGCAATGGTGCACGAAAGTTTGAAAGCAGCAGAGGCGCTTGAGAAGGAAGGCCACTCTGTAGAGGTCATCGATTTGCGGACAGTTCAGCCATTGGATATCGAAACAATCATTGGTTCTGTTGAAAAGACAAATCGTGCGATCGTTGTTCAAGAAGCGCAAAAGCAAGCGGGAATTGCGGCGAATGTCGTTTCAGAAATTACGGAACGAGCGATTTTGAGCCTGGAAGCACCAGTTTTGCGTGTGACAGCGCCTGATACAGTCTATCCATTTGCCCAAGGCGAAAACGCTTGGCTGCCAGATGCAAACGATATTATCGAAACAGCGAAGAAAGTATTGACATTCTAATTCGGAGACGTAATGGCTCTCTGACAATACGAAAGGGTGATTCTTGTGGCATTTGAATTCCGTTTACCGGATATCGGGGAAGGGATTCACGAAGGTGAAGTCGTAAAATGGTTTGTTGCCAAAGGCGATAAAATCAATGAAGACGACACGCTTCTTGAAATCCAGAACGATAAAGCAGTTGTGGAAATCCCATCTCCTGTAACAGGTACAGTAGAAGAAATTCTCGTTGAAGAAGGAAAAGTCGCTGTAGTTGGTGACGTTTTAATCCGTTTTGACGCTCCTGGATATGAAAGTCATAGTGTCAAAGAAGAGGGCAAAGAAGAGACGGAAGCTCAAGTCCAGGCAACTGCGGAAGCAGGACAGGAAATCGATAAAGAAGAAGTAAAGAAGGATGAGCCTGAACAAAAGCAAGCTGCACCTTCTGCTCCAGCTCAAACTGGCGATGTTTCATCGAAACGTGTCATTGCCATGCCGTCGGTCCGGAAGTTCGCTCGTGAGCAGGAAGTCGACATCCGTCAAGTTCAAGGGACAGGTAAAAATGGCCGTGTCCTCAAAGAAGATATCGAAGCCTTCCTAAGCGGCGGACAACAGCAGCCTGCTCAAGCGGCTGAAGAGACTCAAGCTGCGGCTGAAGTGAAATCGAAAGAACAGGAAACGAAGCCTGCAGCTCCTGTCGCATTGGAAGGTGACTTCCCTGAAACGCGTGAAAAAATGTCGGGAATCCGTAAGGCGATTGCCAAGGCGATGGTCAATTCCAAACATACGGCACCTCACGTAACGCTGTTGGATGAAATCGATGTGACTGAACTTGTTGCGCATCGTAAGAAATTCAAGGAGATTGCTGCTGAAAAAGATATTAAGCTCACATACCTTCCGTACGTCGTGAAGGCGCTCGTATCTACACTGCGTGAATTCCCTCAATTGAACACATCACTTGATGATGAAAAAGAGGAAATCATCCAGAAGCATTACTACAATATCGGCATAGCGGCGGATACAGACCGTGGATTGCTTGTGCCGGTCATTAAGCACGCTGATCGGAAATCGGTTTTTGCGATTTCACAGGAAATCAGCCAACTTGCCGAAAAAGCGCGGGATGGCAAATTGAGCCCTGCTGAAATGAAAGGGGCATCTTGCTCCATCACGAATATCGGATCTGCAGGCGGCCAATGGTTCACACCGATTATCAACCATCCTGAAGTTGCAATTCTTGGAATCGGCCGTATTTCTGAAAAGCCGATAGTAAAAAATGGTGAAATTGTTGCCGCACCTATGTTAGCATTATCATTGGTATTCGATCATCGGGTGATTGATGGTGTTACAGGACAGCAAGCTCTGAACCACATTAAGAAATTGCTCGGTAATCCAGAACTTTTATTAATGGAGGCGTAAGCAAATGGTAGTAGGAGACTTTCCAATCGAAGTGGATACACTTGTTGTAGGATCCGGCCCCGGAGGATATGTTGCTGCAATCCGTGCAGCTCAGTTAGGACAGAAAGTCACGATCGTCGAAAAAGAGAATCTCGGCGGCGTATGTCTTAATGTAGGTTGCATTCCTTCGAAAGCCCTTATTTCAGTAGGGCATCGTTACGCATCCGCAAAAGATTCCGATGATATGGGAATCACAGCAACTGATGTGAAACTTGACTTCTCAAAAGCGCAAGCATTCAAAGACGGCGTAGTCAAAAAACTGACTGGCGGCGTTGAAGGACTTTTAAAAGGGAACAAAGTGGATATCGTCAAAGGCGAAGCTTATTTCGTCGATGCAAACACTGCTAAAGTGATGGATGAAACATCTTCCCAAACGTATAAGTTTAAAAATGCAATTATCGCGACTGGTTCACGTCCGGTTGAAATCCCTTCATTCAAGTATACGAAACGTGTCATCAATTCTACAGGCGCGCTTAACTTGGAAGAAGTTCCTGAGCATCTTGTCGTCATCGGTGGCGGTTATATCGGTACTGAACTTGGTTCAGCCTATGCAAACCTTGGTGCAAAAGTGACAATCATCGAAGGAGCAGACGACATTCTTGCTGGCTTCGAAAAGCAAATGACGCAAATCGTTAAAAAAGGCTTGAAGAAAAAAGGCGTGGAAATCGTTGTTAAAGCATCTGCCAAAGGTGTTGAAGAATCAGACACAGGCGTTGTCGTTACGTACGAAGCTAAAGGCGAAGAGCAAAAGGTCGAAGCGGACTATGTATTGGTCACTGTTGGCCGTCGCCCGAATACAGATGAAATCGGCCTTGAAGAAATGGGAGTCAAATTCCTTGAGCGCGGTCTGATTGATGTTGATAAACAATGCCGTACGAGCATTCCGAACATCTATGCAATCGGTGACATCGTATCCGGACCACAACTTGCGCACAAAGCTTCCTATGAAGCAAAAGTGGCTGCAGAAGCAATCTCCGGCGAGAAATCCGAAGTTGACTATTTGGCTATCCCTGCAGTCTGCTTCACAGACCCTGAGCTTGCAACAGTCGGCTTGAATGAACAACAAGCTAAAGACGAAGGTTTTGATGTAGTGGCAGGCAAATTCCCGTTTGCTGCAAACGGCCGTGCGCTTGCTCTTAACGCAACTGATGGATTCGTCAAACTTGTATCACGTAAAGAAGACGGACTTCTATTAGGTGCACAAATTGTCGGTGAAAATGCATCCGACATGATTGCGGAGCTTGGTCTCGCAATCGAAGCGGGGATGACATTGGAAGATATTGCAATGACGATCCACGCACACCCGACACTCGGTGAAATTTCCATGGAAGCTGCAGAAGTAGCTTTGGGTAAACCGATTCATATGATTACAAAATAATTAAAGATAGAAAGATAGCGTCCGGTGGCCAAAGTGCCTTTCGGACGCTTTTCTAATTTTGGTACCCAGTTCGTTTGAAGGTCCCTTCCGAGTCATGGTAGGATGAATTTATTGATTAATAATCCGGTAAAAAGGAGTGGATCATATGAAAAAAAGTTTGCTATACATACCGCTTCTCTCCATGCTGCTATTAGCCTCATGCAACGAAGAAGCGAAACCGGAAAAAACGGACGAAGCCGCACAACCTACCGAATTAGAAGAGGCAACAGAAGAGATCGTAACAGATGAAGAACAGCAAGATGCCGAGGCAGAGGCAGAACCTGAGGAGGATAAAGAACTTGCCGAAAAGGCTCCTCTATACGAACTGGATCCGAAAACATACTCCATTCAACCGATCGGTGATGCGAATCCTAAAGTCGTTCTTCTCACAATTGACGACGCTCCAGATAAAAGGGCTCTCGACATGGCGAAGACGCTAAAAAGTTTAAACGCTCCCGCCATCTTCTTCGTCAATGGCCATTTTATCGCCACGGATGAAAAGAAAGCGATCTTGAAAGAAATATATGATATGGGATTTGTTATCGGAAACCATACGAAGACGCATGCAAACTTAAAGACGCTAAATGAGGAAGCGCAGCGTGAGGAAATCATATCCGTCAATGACGTAGTTGAAGAGGTTACCGGTGAACGGCCCGTCTTTTTCCGCGCTCCGTTCGGGGTCAATACGGATTTCAGCAGAGCGCTTGCAATGGACGAAGGGATGCAATTGATGAACTGGTCCTATGGGTATGATTTCGAAAAAGAATATATGACGAAGGAAAAAATTGCAGATATTATGGTGAATACGGAACTGCTCCGTAACGGTTCCAATTTGCTGATGCATGACAGGGATTGGACTGCAGATGCTTTGGGAGATATCGTGAATGGATTAAGAGGTAAAGGATTTGAATTTGTTGATCCGAATCTGATTAAAGGATTGGATGAGAAACAAGAGGGAGAATAAGGGGGAATCGTAGTGGAGTGGAATACAAGAGTCACGGAATTGCTGGGGATTGACTATCCAATTGTCCAAGGTGGATTGGCCTATCTTGCCTATGCGGATTTAGCTGCTGCCGTTTCAGAAGCAGGGGGGCTTGGTCAAATTACAGCAATGAGCTTGGATTCGCCGGAAGCATTGCGTTCCGAAATCAGGAAGGTGAGGAAGCGGACAGCGAAGCCTTTTGGAGTCAATTTTGCTATCGGCCAGCATGGACGCCCATATGAGCATCTGCTCGACGTCGCTTTGGAGGAAAAGGTAGAAGTTCTTTCGGTGACAGGCGGAAATCCAGCGCCTTTCTTTGATTATGTAAAAGATGCTGATGTGAAGAAGCTCGTGTTGGTCGCTGCGAAAAGGCAGGCGGTCAAGGCCGAGTCGCTAGGAGCGGATGCAGTGATGGTTGTCGGGCAGGAGGGTGGAGGCCATTTGGGCCGTGATGATGTCGGTACGATGGTCTTGGTTCCCCAAGTGGTCGACGCTGTGAAAATTCCCGTCATCGCATCCGGAGGTATCGGTGACGGACGGGGCTGGATGGCAGCACACGCATTAGGTGCTGAAGGGATTGAAATGGGCACACGTTTCATCGCCACAAAAGAATGTGTCCATGCGTCAGAGGAATACAAACAAGCACTTCTTCGAACAGAGGAAACGGGTACCGTCGTTATTAAACGATCTCTCGGTGCTCCTGCAAGAGCACTTTCCGGTAATTGGACGGAAAAGATTTTACGTATGGAAGCGGAACATGCTGATTATGATAAACTAAAGGACTATATTAGCGGTGTTGCCAATCGAAGGTTCATCCACAATGGAGATGATCAAAGCGGTTTTGGATGGGCAGGACAAGTTGCCGGCATGATTGAAGATGTACCATCTGTGGCGGAATTGATCAGCCGCATGGTAAAGCAAGCGGAAGACATCAGAAGAAAATGGTCATAAGGAAAGGCGCTGAAGAAATTGGATTATAACTATCCCCTCAGTCATCATTGGACAACTGAAGAAATCATTGATGTAGTCGCATTTTTTCAAGTTGTAGAGAAAGCTTATGAGGCACAAATTGAAAGGTCGTCCTTCATGGATGCCTACAAAAAATTCAAGAAAGTCGTCCCTTCCATTGCGGAGGAGAAGACAATCTTCAAGGAATTTGAAGAAGCGAGCGGCTTTAACAGTTACAGAATCGTCAAAAAAGCCAAAGAAGGCACCGATGGAGATTCCATATCCTTCAAATGAAGAGAGTGGATGCATAATTATGCATCCGCTCTCTTTTTAGTTTCCGATTATAATATCGTAAACAGGGAAAAGTCTAGCAATCGTCTCTTCTGCGAAATTGAAGAACTCCTTTTCCGAAAGTCCCGTCGCATTATCGGGGGAAAGATGTTTGCCGATAATGAATTCCGCCTTTTTAACTGATGCTAATCTATCCAATAAACGTTCCACACCATCAGTGCCGATTTCATTTATGTTGAACGCCTCGGGCTTCATATGGTCGCCCGAGACGACGAAGCCTTCAGGTAAAGATGTTAGCACATTAACGTTTTGACTAAGCCTTTCAGCAATTCCCTTCTTGTCGGGATTCTCGTAAATGACCGCCAAAATGATGAATAGATGCGTTCCCCATAATCCGATTTGAAAGTGGGGCAATGCCTTATATCCGCGCTTCGCCGTAGCGAATGCAACCCAACTGTCATTCGGCGGATTGACTGTCCGCCTTGCATGTTTTGCGACATGTGGAAAAAATTCTCCTGTCCCGCGGGATGATAAATACGTTGAAATTTGTTCGCCAATCACTTGAAACTTTGGCTGGATCTTCGTTTGAAGTGCATTCATCCTATGCTCTAGTCCTTCAATTGAAAAGACATTAAAATCATCAGTTGTCCAAAAACCTTGTGTCAATTTAATACCTCCATTTCAATATCCACGTTTATCGTAACAGAAAATGGGGAACAATCTTATACAAGAAGGCTTATAACTAACCAAAGCAACCCGGACAGCATAAGTTAGAAGTAAGTAAATGCATCGTTGAAGAAAATCACATTCAAAGGGGTGTTAGTAATGAAACAAGTTGTCCATATTATTCGTAAAGCTGAAATTGAAAAGGAATATGTCAAACTTCTGCATCTCGAATTGGACTATGAACTGGCTACACTGTATGACGCTGTACAGGAAAGCGACGCCAAGCAAATCGAGAAAAGCAAAACGAGACTCACTGAAATCCATGGTGAGCTGGAGACTTTCAATGCTTTCGCTTAACCGAAAGTCGTTGAACCGAATTAGGCGCCTTCACTGAAACTCTTCAATCCGGGGGGGACAGTGCGAGGTCGCCTTTTTGTTTGGGAATAGGCTCTATGCTATAATAAAATAACTTGCATGTAGATGATGAGGTGTTGACATGAATTGGGGAGCGATTGACAGGTATGCGAAATCTTTAATAAAAGAAGCAGGCCACAAAATCCGGATTTCTTTTTTTAGTACGATCGATGTCGATTCGAAAGCGGAAGCAAATGATCTCGTTACAAATATCGATCGGGAAATAGAACGGTTTTTCATTAGCCGAATCAAAAGGGATTTTCCTGAACACCGGATATTCGGAGAAGAGGGTTTTGGCGACGAAATTGAGTCTCTTGATGGCGTTATATGGATGCTGGATCCGATTGATGGAACGATGAATTTCGTCCACCAGAAAAGGAATTTTGCAATCTCCCTTGGTATTTATGCCGATGGAATCGGCATGCTCGGATATATATATGATGTGATGAATGATGATTTCTATCATGCGTTTAAAGATGAAGGGGCATATTTCAATGATGAAAGACTGCCTGTCCTTCAAGAGACGCCGCTTGCGGAGGCAGTCATTGGTGTAAATGCGAGCTGGGTCGCGCCAAACCGAAGAATTGAAAATGGACCGATTGCAGATATGGTGCGTCATTGCAGGGGAACAAGATCATACGGCTCAGCGGCTATAGAGCTTGCATATGTTTCATCCGGCCGGATTGACGCCTATTTGTCATTGCGATTATCCCCGTGGGACATTGCAGGGGGGATGGTCATTGCGCAGGAAGTGGGCGCAGTCACTACGAATTTGAAAGGCGAACAACCGCATCTGCTCGGTCAGGACACCTTTATCGTCGCAAGGCCCGGTCTGCATGACGAAATTCTACGAAACTATATTAAACTCAAATAAACAAAAGCGGAGGGTGGCGGTAAGCTGTGACAGGCATAAGGCGGATCTGCGAAACGGCGGTCTTTGCCGTGCAGCAGAGCTGACTTATGACCCGAGCAGCTGCCGCCCGAAGCTGGATAATAAAAAAGGGGCTGCATGACTGCAGTCCCTTTCATAAGTTATAGTTACAAGATACCTTGTTCGCGCATTTTTTTCTTCGTCTTGAATCCATTTCCCATGACGAAGATAAGAGCAAGGATAGCGACTATGGCAACGGGGATACTACGCATACCGACAGCAATGCCGATACCGCTCATAGCAGCGACCGCGGCAAGGGAATAGAATACGAAAACCCATTTAATATCCTTCAATGTGAAACATCTCCCGAATAAAATGTTTTTTAAACCTGTTCTCATGTGCTATAATAACACAGTTAATCATCTGATAAAAGATAACGGAGTGAAAACATGACAAACAATCGTAATGATTTACGAAATATAGCAATCATCGCCCACGTTGACCACGGAAAAACAACGTTAGTTGACCAGCTTTTGAAGCAATCCGGAATCTTCCGGTCGAATGAACATGTGGAAGAACGGGCCATGGACTCAAATGATCTTGAACGTGAACGCGGTATTACGATCCTGGCGAAAAATACAGCGGTCGAATATAAAGAAACGAAAATCAATATTCTTGATACACCGGGACATGCCGATTTCGGCGGAGAAGTGGAACGGATCTTGCGAATGGTCGATGGTGTCATCTTAGTCGTCGACTCCTTTGAGGGGTGTATGCCGCAAACTCGGTTTGTATTGAAAAAAGCACTGGAATCCAATATAAAACCAATCGTCGTAGTCAATAAAATCGACCGCGATTTTGCCCGTCCTGAAGAAGTAGTCGACGAAGTGCTTGAATTATTCATCGAATTGGATGCGAATGACGAACAACTTGAATTCCCAGTTGTCTATGCTTCCGGTTTTAACGGAACAGCGAGCCTTTCGCCGGACCCAGCTGATCAGGAAGATACGTTGCAAGTGTTGTTCGACGCGATTGTTGAACATATCCCTGCTCCGATTGATAATCGGGAAGAGCCGCTTCAATTCCAAGTGTCCTTGCTCGATTATAATGATTATGTCGGTCGTATCGGTATTGGCCGCGTATTTAGAGGGACGATGAAAGTCGGCCAGCAAGTGACGGTTCTAAAACGTGACGGATCAACAAAAAACTTCCGAGTGACGAAAATGTATGGATTCCTAGGGTTGAAAAGAATCGAAATCCAAGAAGCCTATGCAGGTGATTTGATCGCTATTTCAGGTATGGAAGACCTTGACGTAGGTGAAACGGTTTGTCCGGTCGATCATCTGGAGGCGTTGCCGGACCTTCATATTGATGAGCCGACACTCCAAATGACTTTCCTCGTCAATAATAGTCCGTTTGCAGGGAAAGAAGGCAAATGGGTGACTGCGAGAAAGGTCGAAGAGCGACTTGAACAGCAATTGCAGACAGATGTTTCTTTACGTGTTGAACCGACAGATTCACCGGATGCGTGGGTTGTATCGGGACGTGGAGAGCTCCATCTTTCCATCTTGATTGAAAATATGCGACGCGAAGGATTCGAACTTCAAGTGTCGAAACCGGAAGTTATTATCAGAACGATCGATGGGGTGCGTTGTGAGCCTGTCGAACGTGTACAGATTGATGTACCGGAAGAATATACCGGATCCATCATCGAATCGATCGGCGAGCGTAAAGGCGAAATGCAAGATATGATCAATAACGGCAATGGACAAGTCCGTTTGATCTTCCTCGTTCCTGCACGCGGTCTGATCGGTTATTCCACAGAGTTCCTATCGCTTACGCGAGGATACGGGATCATCAACCATACGTTTGATTCCTACAAACCTGTAGCGCAAGGTAGAGTCGGCGGCCGTCGACATGGCGTGCTCGTATCGATGGAGACAGGAACAGTTACTGGATACAGTATCATGCAGTTGGAAGACCGTGGAACTATGTTTGTCGAAGCGGGTACGGAAATTTACGCGGGAATGGTCGTTGGGGAAAACAACCGTGATAACGATTTGACGATCAATCTGACTAAAGTCAAACATGCGACAAACGTCCGGTCAGCTACGAAGGACCAAACAGTGACGACGAAAAAACCACGGATTTTGTCATTGGAAGAAGCTTTGCAGTATGTCGGAGACGATGAATATTGTGAAGTGACGCCTCAGTCTATCCGTTTGCGGAAGAAGATCCTTGATAAAAACGAACGCGAACGTGCTGAAAAGAAGAAAAAACTCGGTGAGTGATTTATACTAATAGAAAGCATTAAAAAAGAATGCGTACAATCGCTTTGTTTAGAAGGGAATGTGCTACATGAATGGTAAAATCGGGGATGCAGAAACAATCGAAGCCATGTCACCAGTTGTTCGGATGATTTATGAGATGACTTCGTCTTCCATGACAGGGATCTTGTTGTTTGCGGTTGTTTTCATCCTTTCCGCCATTGTTTATAAGCTGGGATTCGCACGGAAAATCAAGCTTTGGCAAAATGTTGTCGTCTATAGCTTCCTCTTTTTAGGCTGCATCATTTTGACGTTTTTCGCCATATTCCTTCCGATCGTCGAAGGACTCATCGTTGCGGCGCTTATTTTGATCATTTATAGACTCCGCAGGATGAACGAACATAAAGAAAACTCCACCGTTTGACTGGTGGAGTTTTTTGTTTAATAACTGTCAAATTCTCTTACTACGCCTTTATATGCTTATAACATGTTACTTTCCATTCTGGCGCTCGCTTTCCGCGGGCATGGCTTGAGCCAATCGAACCGCGAAGGGTTCGATTTGCCGTATTTCTGCGCCTTTTGCAGAAATTGAGGCATCCTGCTCGCAACGCTACGCTTTTGCTCGCAAAAGCCGTTCTTCGTGACGGCTTTCGCAGGAGTCGGCGCCTGCATTCCAAGTAACGGAGTGTATTGTGTATAAAGCATGCATTGCTCAACATTTTTATTATATGACGACTCATTAATCAAGTGCTTATTGGAAGAGCAGAACTGCTTTGCCAGTCCTTTTTTCTTGGTTGACTAAAGAATCAGGATAGGTGATGAAGGATTGATGTAATTGAACTGGACATACTAACCTTAAACATTATCTAAGGTGATGAAATTGATCAAAAGCAGTCCTCTTCTATTGGTTTTATTTTGTTTATTAATTTGTGGGTTGAATTATGTCACAGTTAATGCAAATCTGATTGATACTTTTAAATCGATCGGGGAAAGCACCGCCGAAGCTGAATATAAATCCGCAATAGAAGTAATCGGCAACTATTTTATTGATATTGATACCAGTCGATGGACAAATGTTGATAATTGGTATGTTAAGGAAGAAGCAAATGAACTGAAATGCTTTATGGATGATAAAGAAAACCAGGAAAGAAAGTTAGGCTTACTCAATATTAAAAATGCTAGATTATTAATGTTGAAAGAATTACCATATGATTATGCTGAAAAATATTTACCAAATCGTTATATGGAGCAATTTAGCAATAAAAAAGTGTTTTATGTTGCGGTTGATTATAAGGTTTACCAAGAAAATGAGTATCACATAAATGGGGTTAACTATTTTTTTGTGGTTCTTGTATTAGAGGATAATAAATGGAGAATAGCATTAACTCCGCTCGTTCCAGTAAATTCAATTATTTTTGATGGTTACGGATTTGGAACTGAAGATGAAAAAACCTTCGATGAAAGAAGATTGAAGTTTCACGTTAATTAATCAGGATAAGTAATTTCATACTTACCGAGTGCTTAACAATAATGTTTTCTTTTCTGCTAACGGGTGCATTTGCATTTTAGTGAGATCTTTAGTTGATTGAAGCGGAAGACTGCCGACTCCGGGAGGATCAGCGGGACAGGTGAAACAACCAACGGAAGCGCAGCGAAAGCCGTTACGGAGAACGGCTTTTGCGAGTAAAAGCGCAGCGTTACGAGCATATCTTTGAATTCCGGGTTGGTTCAGCGCACGCCCTCCGGAAAGCGTGCAGTCTGTAGCGGAAATCAACGGTTACTTGCATTTTTTGTTTTAAAATAATCCAAAATTAATAAGAGATTGCTGTAAAGAAAGTCTGTATTAATTGACTTTCTAAGCAATCTCTTTTAATCAGAAGTTCTCTTCCGCACTATGGGAGCTGCGGTGGAAAATGAATTTTCCGGTGGAAAGTCTTACATTTGTTTGCTCCGTAATCCGCTCGCTGCAACTAGCGCACATATACGTATTAATGGGATGATTCCTCAATTTTTTTGCGAGAGGGGCATCATCCACGAGCTGTCCGATTTCATCGCAAAGGACACATTTGACTCGCATAAGCTACACTCCTTTGTGTCAGTCGATGACGATGCCAGTTACTTTTCGTAAAGGCTGTTCGATATTTGAACCATCCTTGAAAAGTAGATGGGCTGGCCCGTCATCCGTCAACGGCTTGCCGTCTTGGCTGAATTTGAATAGGAAATTGCCGATTTCTGAAACTTGGAACGTTTCCTCCGCTCCATCCATCGTCAGAAATGTGATCGTTTTAGCGTCTTCCGAGGGTACTGCATTTTTAATGAAATGGTCAACAGAGATACCGAATGTGCCAGTCACCATCTTCTGTCTGTCAAACTTCTTTTCCGTTTTCAACGTTGGCGGGAACGTGGCCCCTTCCATGATTTCACGGGACCAATGTTTGCCCATGCTTCTCTTATACTCTTCTTCTTCATCTCTTTCGACATATGCTTCCGTAAAGAAAGTGTTCAAGTCGACTTTACGGTCATCAAAGATCCATACTGTCGGATCAAGCGTGATTGAATGCTTTACATTGCCTTTTATCGTGATGATTGTTTCCAAGTGAATAGCCTCCTACAACACTAAATGAGCGTTTCCATATTGTATTTAGTATAACGCTTCAGATTGAAAGTGGAAAGCCATTGAATTTACGCATGATGTTCAAAAGGGAAACACTTGCAATTTACCCTCTTGAAAGATACAATTTATTCATAATCACCACGTAAGGATAATAGGTGAATGGGGGCGTCCTCATGGATATTGAATTACAGGAAACCTATCAGGAAAAAGCATTAAAACAGCTTCAAGCTGATGCGGATAAAATTGCACAACTCATAAAAGTACAGATGGATCATTTGACGATGCCTCAGTGCCCGCTTTACGAGGAAGTGTTGGATACGCAAATGTATGGCTTGTCCAGGGAGATTGACTTCGCTGTCAAACTGGGCTTGATTGAACGTGAGAAAGGAAAGGAAATCCTTTCGTTGCTTGAAAAAGAGATGAATGTCTTGCATGAGTTATATACAAATAAATAAACGAAAGACTCAAACTCATTACCGGTTTGAGTTTTTTATTTAACTTGAGGCGAAATTGATAGAAAAGTTGGGGGAAGTCCGATGGGAAGATACTTTAAAAAAATGTTGCGGAACTTTGATTTTCCATTATTTACTGTATATCTAGTACTTAGCCTTTTCGGGCTTGTGATGATCTACAGTTCTAGCATGGTATGGGCGGTCAATCGATATGGTTATGAACCTGATTATTTTTATAAGAGACAATTATTGAATCTTGCAATTGCATTTCCTGCTTTCCTGCTGACCTCCTTTTTTCCTTTCCAGAATTATAAACGAAAGAAATTGATGATATTTTCAATTGTCATCATGTTTATACTCCTTGTTCTCGTCCATTTCCTTGGCTCCGGCGAACATGTAGGTGCGCAAAGTTGGATTAAATTACCTGGCTTGGGCAGCATCCAGCCTTCGGAAGTTGCAAAGCTTGTCATCATCGTCTATTTTGCGAGTGTATTTGCGAAAAAATATGAAGCGGGTACGCTCGATTCTATTAATAAATCAATCGGCCCGCCAGTCAGCATTCTTATTTTAGCGATTGGCTCGATCATGATGGAAACCGATATCGGTACGTCTTTCATTATTATCATGGGCGCCTTTTCAGTCATCGCGGCGAGCGGCATTAAGCTTAAGACGTTCACGAAGCTGAGCGGTATCGTAATTCTTGCCATGATTCCAGTTATCACCGTTCTTTATTTTGCCTGGGATACAATCATGACAGATGGAAGAAAAGGGAGAATTCAAGCCTTCTTGAACCCTTTCGATTATGTCCAAGGATCGGGCTATCAAATTGCAAATGGATATATTGCGATAGGGACCGGAGGAATCAAAGGTCTAGGTCTAGGAAACTCGATTCAAAAGATGGGCTACTTGCCTGAGCCGCAAACGGATGTCATCATGGCGGTCATTTCGGAGGAGACGGGCATTTTTGGAACGATAATCGTCATTGGCGGGCTAGGGTTCATTGTTTTGCGCGCTCTTTCTATTGCAATGCGGGCAAAGGATCCGCAGGCGAGGATGCTGGCAGCTGGAATCGGCAGTGTCATCGGAATCCAAACATTCGTCAATATCGGGGGCCTGACCGGGCTTATTCCACTTACAGGAGTTCCATTGCCGTTTATTAGTTATGGCGGAACTTCGATGATTCTGTTATCTTTGTCTTTAGGAATATTGATGAATGTGTCAATGTTCGTAAAATATCAAAAAAATAAATAGAAGAGGAAGTGCTTACATGGTGGAAATGGGTCAAATTAAGAAGATTCTCGTAGCAAACCGCGGTGAAATCGCCATTCGTATTTTTCGCGCGTGCACTGAATTGGAGATACCGACTGTCGGAATTTATTCGGCAGAAGATAGGGGATCTTTCCACCGTTATAAAGCAGATGAATCTTATCTGGTCGGAGAAGGCAAAAAACCGATCGATGCTTATTTGGATATTGAAGGGATCATCAAGATTGCAAAATCATCGGGGGCAAACGCTGTCCATCCCGGATATGGCTTCCTTGCTGAGAACGAGGAGTTTGCACGCAGGCTTGAGGAAGAGGGCATCATTTTCATCGGACCGAAGTCAAAGCATCTTGATATGTTCGGGGACAAGGTGAAGGCTAGGGAGCAAGCAGTAAAGGCAGGAATCCCAGTAATTCCTGGCACGGATGGACCTGTTTCTTCTGTAGCGGAAGTCGCCTCGTTCGGAGAGAAACACGGGTTCCCAATCATCATTAAAGCATCTTTAGGCGGCGGCGGCAGAGGGATGCGCATTGTGAATTCCGCAGACGAGGTGCTTGAAGCATATGAACGTGCAAGATCTGAAGCTAAATCGGCGTTTGGTTCAGATGAAGTGTATGTAGAGAAATACATTAATAAGCCAAAACATATTGAAGTTCAAATTTTAGGTGATACATACGGCAATGTCGTGCACCTGTATGAACGCGATTGTTCAATCCAACGTCGTCATCAGAAAGTGGTGGAAATTGCTCCATCCATTTCATTGGACGACAAACTTCGCAATGATATTTGCGATGCGGCTGTCAAGTTGGCAAAAAACATTTCGTATATCAATGCGGGGACTGTCGAGTTCCTCGTTGCGGATGGAAGTTTTTATTTCATCGAAGTCAATCCGCGCATTCAAGTGGAGCACACGATCACTGAAATGGTGACGGGCATCGATATCGTCCATGCGCAGATTCATATCGCCAATGGCGGAAATCTCCACGAAGGAGAAGCGGCCATTCCTAAACAAGAGGACATTCCATTGTTCGGCTATGCAATCCAATCCAGGGTGACGACGGAAGATCCATTGAATGACTTCATGCCTGACACTGGCAAGCTGATGGTTTACCGGTCTGGTGGGGGCTTCGGTGTCCGCCTCGACGCGGGGAACGGCTTCCAAGGGGCCGTCATCACTCCATACTATGATTCCCTCCTTGTAAAAGTTTCGACTTGGGGCACGTCATTCAGGGACGCGGCTGCAAAGATGAACCGGAACCTTCAGGAATTCCGGATCCGGGGAATCAAAACGAATATCCCGTTCCTTGAAAATGTCGTCCGTCATGAAAGCTTCCTGACCGGCAATTATGATACAAGCTTCATCGACTCCACTCCTGAATTATTCGAGTTCCCGGTTAGGAAAGACCGCGGGACGAAAATACTAAATTATTTGGGGAATGTGACTGTCAATGGGTTCCCGGGAATCGAAAAACAATCGAAACCGTTATTCCATTCAGCGAGGAAGCCAGAAGTGGACTTGCTAGCACCACCTGCGGCTGGCACAAAGCAAATACTCGATCAGAGTGGTCCTGAAGGTTTAATCAAATGGATTAAAGAGCAGGATGATGTCCTACTGACAGATACCACGTTCCGGGATGCACATCAATCATTGCTTGCAACGCGAGTCCGCACTTCAGATATTACGAACATTGCCTCCGAATCGGCAAGGCTGTTACCGGATCTGTTTTCATTCGAAATGTGGGGAGGAGCAACATTCGACGTTGCGTACCGTTTCCTGAAGGAAGATCCGTGGGAAAGGCTGACAAAGCTTCGAGAGCAAATTCCGAATGTATTATTCCAAATGTTATTCCGCGGCGCAAATGCTGTCGGCTATTCGAATTATCCGGATAATGTCATCCGTGAATTTGTCAAAGCCGCAGCAGAATCGGGCATTGATATCTTCCGCATATTTGATAGCCTGAACTGGATCAAAGGAATGGAAGTGGCAATCGATGCAACCCGGCAAGCAGGGAAGGTCGCAGAAGCTGCGCTTTGCTATACAGGGGACATCCTGGATGATTCAAGAGCGAAATATACGGTTGCCTATTATAAAGAAATGGCGAAGGAACTTGAGGCTGCGGGAGCCCATATTCTTGCGTTGAAGGATATGGCCGGCCTACTGAAGCCCGAAGCCGCTTACCGGCTTATTTCGGAGTTGAAGGCGACTGTCGATATACCCATTCATCTTCATACTCACGATACGAGCGGAAACGGCATTTACATGTACGCAAAAGCGGTAGAGGCAGGGGTGGACATCGTCGATACGGCGCTCGGCTCCATGGCCGGTCTTACGTCACAGCCATCCGCCAGCTCATTATATTACGCCTTGCAAAACGGCAAGCGCCAAGTGAAGGCCGACGTCAATGCACTCGAATCTTTATCGTATTACTGGGAAGATGTCAGGAAGTACTACCAAAACTTTGAAAGCGGCATGGTAAGCCCACATTCCGAAGTGTATGTACATGAGATGCCGGGCGGACAATATTCCAACTTGCAACAGCAGGCCAAAGCTGTCGGCCTCGGGGAAAGATGGGAAGAAGTCAAGAAGATGTACTCGCGTGTAAATATGCTCTTCGGCGACGTTGTTAAAGTGACTCCGTCTTCTAAAGTTGTAGGGGATATGGCGTTATTCATGGTTCAAAATGATTTGAATGAGGAAACCGTCATCACACGCGGACAATCGATTGACTTCCCTGAATCCGTCATCGAGTTTTTCAGTGGGTTTATCGGCCAACCGTACGGAGGATTCCCAGAAGAATTGCAACAAGTCATTCTCAAAGGGCGTACGCCTATTACTGTCCGTCCAGGGGAATTAATGGATGACGTGGACTTTGGAGCACTTCTTCTTAAAACGGAAGAACTTCTCGGACATCCTTCCACTATGAAAGATGCGCTCGCCTATGCGCTCTATCCGAAAGTGTTCGAAGAATATTCCGCAATGAAAAAGGAGTTCGGAAACATTTCCGTCATCAACACACCGGAATTCCTATTCGGAATGAGGTTGGGCCAAGAAATCGAAGTGGAGATCGAAAGAGGGAAGACGCTTATCATCAAGCTCGTCTCCATCGGTGAGCCACAAACAGATGGTACACGTATCATCTACTTCGAGCTGAATGGCCAGCCGAGGGAGGTCATCATCCAAGACATCAATGTTGAGTCGGATGTAGCCCGCAAGCAAAAAGCGGATCCGTCCAATGATTCCCATATAGCAGCAACAATGCCGGGAACCGTATTGAAAGTCGCGGTTTCCAAAGGTGCGAAAGTCAGAAGAGGGGAACACTTGCTGATTACGGAAGCAATGAAGATGGAAACGACAATCCAAGCGCCATTCGATGGAATCATCAAAGAAATCCACGTCACCCCAGGCGACGCCATCTCAACAGGGGATCTACTATTAGAGCTAGAACATTAATGAATGAAAAAAGCACCCGCATGGATTTCCACGCGGGTGCTTCATTAATTTTACTGCCTGCTCCTTGAAACAAGAAGCACCATATAAGTTAAAAGGCCAAACAGAAGAATCACAAACAACGAGTGCGCCAAAGCTAAATAAAGATTTAAACGCGTAATAATAACCGATGCGCCCGCCAAAACCTGCAATGTCACAAGAATGAAAGCAGCAATCCATCCCCAATAGATAACCCGTTGGTTTTTATAATGCCTGATCGCATGAATGGCAATAATCCCTAGCCATATGAAAATCAAAGCGGCAGCCGTACGATGACTCATCTGCACCCATTCCCAGAAGTTAGCCGGCAACGAGAAATCCCCGTTCTTGCACATCGGCCAATCCGTACAGCTCAATTCGGATTCAGTATGACGCACAAGCGCTCCCGTGTACACGACAATGTAGGAATAGATCGTAACGCCGATTGTATGGAATCTGAGCGTCTTGCCGATTGCCAGCTTGTCTGCATCAAATTTCTGATCGACTTCAAAAACAAGCAAGGTAAGAAGAAATACGGATGCAAAAGAAATGAGCGAAATGCCGAAATGGAGTGCAAGAATGAAGTCGCCTTGTCCCCAAAGGACTTGAGCAGCTCCGATCAATGCCTGCAAAATCAAGAAGAAGATTGCCAAAAAGGCAAGTAGCTTTGTCTCCCTTTTATGCCCGATCGCTTTCCAAGACCAAACTGCCAGGACAACGATTAAAATGCCAACCGATCCAGTAACGACACGGTGTGAAAATTCAATAAGGACTTCGGGGGTGATTTCATCCGGAATCAACTGACCATTACAGCCTGGCCAATGCCTTCCGCATCCCATCCCGCTATCTGTCTTTGTAACAAGAGCTCCGCCCAACAGGATCAGCAGCATGCCAATTGTTGAGGCGACTCCGAACCATTTCAAATATTTATTAAATCGCAAACAAGACACCTTCTTTATGAAATGATGACCATTATGAAAAAAGGCCCCGTTTGTTGATGATAGCGAAAAAAATGCGAAAAAACAACGCATATTGGCCAAAAATGGCTTTGCATACCGCTTTTTCACAAATTGTTCATAAAATAGACCCTTTAACTTCACAAAAGGCATGGGGAAATGATTTACTATAGATAAGGCGAAACAATTCATAATGACATATATACTTCACATATCGGGTTACATAACGGGCGAAATTCGGGTTATATATAGAAATTATTGCCGGAATTCGATATAGTTAAGTATAGCGGTCCTTGCCGACATTCCTTGAAAGGAGGGTACATATGTCAAACGGTCGAGCGATTTCTTCATCCGTTGAACCGGATATCGGATCGACATCCATATTGAAGGATTTTCTAGCACTTATTAAAATCGGCATTGTGAATTCAAACCTTATTACAACATTCACCGGTCTTTTTCTTGCATTCCAATTCACGGGCAAAAGTTTCATCAGCAATTTGGACTTGCTTCTGTATGGACTTTTCGGTACGGGATTGATTATCGCGGGCTCGGCGGCTTTGAACAATCTGATTGATCGGGATATCGATCCCGTCATGACAAGAACTAAGTCACGGCCAACGGTCACCGGCAGATTTAAAGCACCGGCTGTCTTGGCACTGGCGTTCACTTTCATTGCCTTAGGCGAAGTGATGTTATTTGCTGCATCACCAGCGGCAGGACTATGGGGACTTGCAGGTGTATTCAGCTATGTTGTACTCTATTCAATGTGGTCGAAAAGAAAGCATGTCAGCAATACGGTTGTAGGCAGCATCTCTGGGGCCATACCGCCACTGATCGGTTGGGCGGCGGTCGAACCATCTCTTGGCATGGGTGCATGGGCGCTGTTCCTCATCATGTTTGCATGGCAGCCGCCACATTTTTATGCATTAGCAATGCGTAGGACTGAGGAATACCGGGAAGCCGGCATTCCGATGCTTCCAGTAGTGAAAGGATTTGAAAGGACGAAGAAGTCGATTTTTGGCTGGATTCTACTACTGTTTCCACTGCCTTTCCTTCTTTCGGAGCTCGGTATCGGATTCATTGTGCTGGCAACGGCTCTGAATATCGGATGGATATATTTTTCGATCAGAGGATTCAATGCGAAGGATGATTTGAAATGGGCTACATCCATGTTCATCTTTTCCTTGAACTATATGACGATCCTATTCGTCGCAATGATCATTTTTTCGATATTCATCTAACTGATGGAATTCTTTCTTTTTGACAGGAATTCATTATAGAGAGGTCAACAGTCCTCATTGAAGAAAACATTTTTTTAGAAAGAGAGGTATTAGTTAGCGATGATGAAAGGACTCAAAAAGTGGCGTCTCTTTTCTCTATTGGCTGTACTGACAGTTTTCCTTGCAGGGTGTGGACAAGAAGAACTTTCAACGCTTCTGCCTGCCGGACAAGTCGGTAAAGACCAATTCAACTTGCTATTATTGTCGTCAGGAATAATGTTGCTCGTAATTATTGTTGTTGTAGCAATTTATCTAGTCGCATTAGTGCGTTTCAGACGTTCGAAATTAGGTGAAGATCATATTCCTGAACAAGTTGAAGGAAGTCATACGCTTGAGCTTGTATGGACGATCATCCCGATTCTATTGATCTTATTGCTAGCCGTCCCAACAGTTTACTACACATATAAACTTGGGGATGTCACTGCGATGGGCGCTGTGGATGACGACGGGAATGCTGAAAACCTAGTCGTTGATGTAACGGCGAAACTTTACTGGTGGGAGTTTGAATATCCTGACCTTGGTATTGTAACGGCACAAGAATTAGTTGTACCAATGGATGAAAAGGTTTACTTCAACCTGATTGCCGCAGACGTGAAACACTCCTTCTGGATCCCGGCAGTCGGTGGAAAACTGGATAATAACGTAGAAAACGTCAACAAATTCTATTTGGTATTCGAGAAAGACTCTAGCGAGTTGAAAGACGGCGTATTCTATGGTAAATGTGCTGAACTTTGCGGTCCTTCGCATGCTTTGATGGACTTCAAAGTGAAGACGATGCCTCGTGCTGAATTCGACAATTGGGTAGCTGCAATGCAGGCATCCGGTGATAATCAAGTCGTTGCAAATCCAGCGGGTGAAGAAGTATTCAAACAAAGCTGTATCGGATGTCACGCCACTTCAGGTGTTGGTGAAAGCGGTGCAGTGGGACCGAACTTAGCGACATTTGGTGATCGTAACCGGGTTGCCGGTTTCATGGATCATACAAAAGAGGATTTGATCGATTGGATCAAGTATACTCAGAAACATAAACCGGGCAATAAAATGCCTGAGTTTGCCGATCAGCTTTCCGATTCTGAATTGGATGCATTGGCTGAATACTTAATGGGATTATCTGTTGAAAAATAATCTTTTGTGATTTTGAAGAGGAGGTAAACAAAGTGAGTTCAGTTGCTCAAAAAAAGGGTTTTGGCGCAACGCTATGGGACTGGCTGACTACAGTCGACCATAAGAAGATCGGAATCCTTTACTTCCTTGGTGGCGGATTCTTCTTCGTGGTCGGCGGTATTGAAGCGATGCTGATTCGTTGGCAGCTTCATAAGCCGAACAACGATTTCGTCAGTGCTGGTCTTTTCAATGACTTGATAACAATGCACGGAACGACGATGATTTTCCTAGCGGCCATGCCTATATTATTCGGATTTATGAACGCGATAATGCCTCTGCAGATAGGTGCACGTGATGTTGCGTTCCCATTCATTAACTCCTTAGGGTTCTGGATGTTCTTCTTCGGGGGACTATTCCTGAATCTATCATGGTTCTTCCAGCAAGTTCCTGATGCGGGATGGACATCTTATGCATCACTATCCACTGCTTCAGAAGGTCATGGTGTTGATTTCTATGCGATCGGTTTGCAAATTGCCGGGGGTGGTACGCTCATGGCGGGGATTAACTTCCTTGTCACGATCATCAACATGCGTGCTCCAGGTATGACATACATGCGTATGCCGTTGTTCACTTGGACAACATTTGTAGCATCTGCAATGATTCTGTTTGCATTCCCTCCATTGACTGTCGGTCTTTTCTTCCTGACATTTGACCGTATGTTCGGTGGAAACTTCTTTGATCATACAATGGGTGGTAACACAATCATCTGGGAGCATATTTTCTGGATTTTCGGTCACCCTGAAGTTTACATTCTTATTTTGCCTGCTTTCGGTATTTTCTCGGAGATCTTCTCGACGTTCTCCCGTAAGCGTCTCTTCGGATATCCATCCATGGTCTTCGCGACTGTGTTGATCGGATTCCTTGGATTCATGGTTTGGGCTCACCATATGTTTACAGTAGGTCTTGGACCGACTGCGAACGCAATTTTCGCTGTTGCCACGATGGCAATCGCTGTTCCGACAGGGGTTAAAATCTTTAACTGGCTATTGACAATGTGGGGCGGAAGCATCACGATTACAACTCCTATGCTATATGCGCTCGGATTCATCCCTTCCTTCGTAATGGGTGGGGTAACGGGTGTCATGCAAGGTGCTGCACCGCTTGACTATCAATTGCATGATTCCTATTTCATCGTAGCTCACTTCCACTACGTCATCGTAGGTGGGGTTGTTCTTGGGATCTTGGCTGCAACACACTATTGGTGGCCAAAAATGTTCGGTACGATGTTGAACGAAGCATTAGGTAAGGTTACATTCTGGTTCTTCTTCATCGGTTTCCATATGACATTCCTTATCCAGCACTGGCTTGGATTCTGGGGAATGCCACGCCGTGTTTGGACGTTTATGGACGGACAAGGTTGGAACTCGGCAAACTTTATCAGTACAATTGGTGCATTCTTGATGGCAATCGGTGTCATTGTACTCGTTTACAATATCATCGTAACTTCTGTAAAGAATGTAAAAGTTGCAAACGACCCGTGGGGAGACGGCCGTACGCTTGAGTGGGCGATCGAATCTCCGCCGATCTACTACAACTTCCCGGCAACTCCGCTTGTCCGTGGTCTTGATACTGTTTGGATCGAGAAAATGGAAGGAAATGAAACAGGTATAACGGCAGCTGAACCGATCAAGGACATCCATATGCCGAACGGATCGATCATTCCGTTCCTTATGACATTCGGTCTCTTCGTAGCTGGATTCGGTGCTATGTTCCGCACTGAGCACGCATGGGGTCTGCCTGTCCTAATCCTAGGTCTTCTCTGGACATTCTTGATGATGGGTGCTCGTTCATTGAAAGATGATACAGGCTACTACATTAAAAAAGATGAGATTCTCCGTGATCTAAAACGTAAAGGGGGTCAAAAATAATGGATTTGAATAAGAAATTCACTCCTGAAACTTGGCCCGATCATCCAGAAAAAGCGACACTTGAAGCGAAAAACAAGTTTGTCGGTTTCTGGCTCTTCCTTGGGGGAGAGACAATCCTATTCGCAACGCTTTTCGCGACGTATGTTGCATTGAAAAACTCGGGTCCAAGCGGTTTTGGATTCTCGACTCAAGAGCTTTATGAATTACCTCTAGTTTTTGTCATGACGATGTTACTATTGACTTCTTCATTGACGAGTGTGTTCGCCATGTATCATTTGCGTAACTACAACTTCAAGAAAATGCAACTTTGGCTTGCCATTACTGCATTCCTAGGACTTGGCTTCCTCATGCTTGAAGTATATGAGTTCTCGCACTATGTAAAACTTGGCTTCACATATAACAACAGTGCCTTCAGTTCCGCGTTCTATACGCTTGTCGGAACACACGGTTTCCACGTTGCTGTTGGCCTTGTGTGGATTACATTGTTGATTTTCCGTAATGCGAAACGCGGTCTGAACCTTTATAACGCTACGAAGTACTACACATTTTCATTGTACTGGCACTTCATCGACGTTGTATGGGTATTCATCTTCACTGTAGTCTACTTGATGGGAGTGGTAGGTTAAGATGGCAGAGATCCAAGTTTACAAACGTACACCTGCAGAGCAGAAACTTGCTCAACGTCGTGCGAAAAAATCGATGCGAGATCAGGTCATGATGTTTTCTCTTATGATCTTCCTGACACTTGTATCATTTTCCATGGTTGTAGCATTTGAAGCGGGCGTTGCCGGGTTTTCGAAGTTTTTCATCATTCCAATGGTAATGCTGTTTGCAGCTGTACAAGTCGGCTTGCAACTGTACTATTTCATGCATATGAGTGAAAAAGGACATGGCATTCCTCAAATGTTCATGTATACGGGAGCACTTTTAGGCTTCCTCATCCCTTTGACATTCGTAACAATCGTTTGGTGGTAATCAATAACAAAGAGCCTGTGGATCATTCCACAGGCTTTTTTGTATTTGCGATGGGTTTGTGTCCATTCGCCACATTCCGGTCAAAAATGGTGCATTGTCAAAGTTCGTTCATTGTGTTCCGCGTCTTATTCGTTTTATAATAGAAAAAGACACATTTAAAGGAGCGATGGCAATGATGCCTTTAAGCATATTCGGATTTCGCGCATTATGGAGTCCTTATTTCTTTTTATCGATCGTACTGCTTATTGTTTTATATTTTCTTTTGACGAAAAAATGGGGACATTGGTTTGAGGGGAACGAACCCGTAACCAAAAGGGAAATCAGGTTCTTCCTTGCCGCGATGGTCTTGCTGTATATTTTGAAAGGTTCGCCGGTCGATCTTCTCGGCCATATCTTGTTCTCTGTGCACATGACGCAAATGGCGCTTCTTTTATTGATGGTAGCCCCATTTTTAATCATCGGCATCCCGCATTTCATCTGGAAAAAAGTGCTCAGTGTCAAGATCATTGATAAGATTGTAAGACTATTCACGAAGCCTGTTATAAGCCTTATGGTTTTCACGATCATGTTCTCATTAAACCACTATCCGATGGTGTTGGATTATATTAAATTGAACGTATTCTTACATGCCATTTTCACCATCACGTTATTTATCTCGGCAATTTTCCTTTGGTGGCCGATATTAAATACGTTGGAAGACCATCCGCAAATTCATGGTCTGAAGAAAATCGGATATGTCATCCTAAGCGCAATTCTGATTACGCCGGCCTGTTCGTTAATCATCTTCGTGGACGTGCCTGTCTATGAAACGTACAGCAGCGGAGAAGCATGGCTGCAGGCAATGGCCCTATGTGTGCCTGCCGGTACGCTTTCAGGTCTATCGATTTCAGGACCGGAATTATTTACAAACATGCCGACATTGTATGATCAACAATTGGGCGGTATTATTATGAAAGTTATCCAGGAGCTTATTTACGTCGTCGTCATCGGAAAGATCTTCATTAAATGGTACCGTGAGGAGCAGATGAACGCAGACGAAATTACAAAGAAAGATCTTTTGGAAAGACAAAGCCTGCGAATGCATGGCTAATGATCCAATTTGATTTTTAAAGGGGTATTATGCGATGAATGTTCCTTTTTTACCGACTTTAAGCACATTTTTCATTGTTTTATCCGCTATCCTTGTTGCGATTGGATGGAAATTAATCCTGCAGAAGAAGATTGATGCCCATAAGAAGACAATGTTAGCTGCAGCCGTTGCGGCAGTCCTGTTTTTCATCATCTATGCCTCCCGTACGATTTTCGTCGGCAACACTGCGTTTGGAGGCCCGGAAAATCTGAAGATATATTATACAGTCTTCCTTATTTTCCATATCATCCTCTCTACGACAGGGGCCGTCATGGGTGTCTTGACGATCAAATGGGGTTTGAAGGATAAGTTGGACAAACACCGCAAAATCGGACCAATCACAAGCATCGTCTGGTTCTTCACAGCAATTACAGGTGTAGCTGTCTACTTACTGTTATATGTCTTCTATGAAGGCGGAGAAACAACATCGATGATCAAAGCCATTTTAGGAATATGACAGCAAAAGAAACCGGCAAAGGAAATTGTTCCTTGCCGGTTTTTACGTTTCATATTTTAAAATTCAACTTGATAATGCCTGCTTCTCTTGCTGTGTTGAATAAAATGACAATCATCGGTCCGATAAAGAAACCGAGCACACCGAATAACTTCAACCCGATGAACATGCCGATAAGCGTTGGAAGAGGGGATAAGCCGATCTGGTTGCCCATCACCTTAGGTTCAACAGTGCGTCGGATAATCAAGAGGATCGCAGCCAAAACGGCCAGCTTTGTCCCCATGCCTATATCTCCGCTTACAAACTGATACAATGACCAAGGAGCAAGAATGATGATGGAACCCAAAATCGGGATGACATCAATTATCCAAATGACAATGGACATGATCAATGCATATTTAGGTGCGATGATCAGCAATCCTACGAATGTCACCGCAAGAATGATAAAACTGACAAGCAATTGTGCCTTCATGAAACCGAAAATGACCGAGTTCAATTTAACTGTCATATAACGGACTTTTTTCGCTGTATCTTCCGTGAAATGTCGGAACACCATCTTTTTCAATTCCGGCAATTCAAGCATGAAAAGGAAAAGGGCGATCATATAAACGATAAGGCTCACTAGGAAGTTCGGAATTTCAGAAGCAAGTGCAACGATTTTATCAGAATTGAATAATTCCAATAAGGATTTCCGGAATGAATCCAAAATATCATTGAACCCGTCCTGCGCCGATCTCACAACATCATCAGGCAGCCCTGAAGTGTAGACAAACAGCTTGCTTTGAAAATCGATCCAAACCCCGGACAGCTTGTTTAAATAGTCGGGCGCGGCTTTTGTGAATTGAATAAGTCTACCTATCAAGGAGGTGACTGTATAATAGATACTGATTGCAAGAATGGCCAAGATGAAAATGAAGACGGATATGACCGACATTTTGCGCTTCCATTTAAATTTCGTTTCGGTCAATTTGACGAGTGGTTCAAACAGAAGGGCCGTCAGAAGGGCTAAAATGATCGGTACGGAAATAGGGAGAATAAAAATAAATAGTAATATGACAATAATAAGCAAAGTAACTAATAGTATATTCCTTTTTGTAAGCCATCGGGACAACGGTCATTCCTCCAAATTGTTCATTGCTCTCATTATAACCAAAATTCAGAGGAATGAATAGGTAAAAAAAGCCGCAGAACAATTAGTTCCCCGACTTTCGTTAATAAAATGCTTATTTTGATAAGATATATGGCTTCAGATCTTCTAAGACCGCTTTAAGTGTCGCTTCGCAATCTTTCACAAGACCTGCAGGGAAGTGCTCGCCCTCACCATACTCTACACCGTGTGGATAGTAGTGCTTGCCGATTACAGGTTTTTTAAGATGCATGATTGCATCCCGAGTGTCAACGTCTCCATCGGGAGTGAAACCGAATACGCGCAAGTAATAAGTGCCTTCCTTGATTACGTATTTCTTATCGTATGTCACACGCTCATAGTCCCATTGTCCAGCACGTACAAGATCGTGTTTCAGCATGATTTCATCTAGTACTGACAATTCAGCAACAATGCCTTCAATCCCTGTATTTTCAATATACATCGTTCAAGTCCTCCTTCATAATCATCCAGTCGAATGCCTATACTTATTTATCATAGAACAAAACAGTGTTAGTTGCAATGACAACATTGTGTCATAAGCGCCTCTAAACGTCCTCTATGCAACATCCTCCTATGCATGGAAGACTCAATCTTATGCGGTGATGACTTTGGCACTTGAAATTCACGATAGTTGACTTATACTCAAACTAATACTATTCATCAAGAATTTAAGGTTTTTTGTCAATATTATGGAAGGTGGCGAGAAGACTTGAAAGTACTATGGAAAATTGGATTATTACTCGTTGTCCTTCTCGCGCTGTTTTATTTCATGGGGAGTAGAGTGCAGGAAAATGAACCTTTGGAGTCGCCGGTTAAGCATGGAACGGCTATCCCCGCGCCGGATAAGGAAGTTGTTGAACTGACAGCTGGTCCCAAACGGCCGGAAACTGGACTTTCCACGTTTGTCGGGAAATCTTCGGAAAAACTGATTAAAGCAATGGGAGAGCCCGATCGTATTGAACCTTCAGCTTACGGTTATGACTGGTGGATATACTCGAATGATGTTCGAATAATGGCGGGAGTCGGAAACGGTACAGTCAATCAGGTTTTCAGCGCCGATACGGATGCTGATCTATCGCCAATTGTAATCGGGCAAAATATTAATGAAGTATTCCGATTTTCAATCATCGAGTCTGAAGTTAATGTGATACTGGATGAAAATATTTATACGTTTACATTGAATAGCCAGGATTTGAAGGATCGGATCCTGCTTAAGTATGAAAACCTGTATGCGCAAGTTTATGTAGATTCGACAGATGGAATTATTGAAAGTGTCCGATTCATCGATCCGAAGACGCTCGTCATTCACCAGCCTTATGACATGGAATTCATGGGTGAATTGTTCACAGCTGAACGCCCATCGTCGACGGTACAAATGGAAGTTGACCGTTCAATGGAGAGGCAAATTGTTGAATTGACGAATGGTTATCGGGAGCGTCATGGCCTTAAGTCGCTCAATAATGATTACTGGCTATCATTGCTTGCCCAAAACCATAGTAAGGATATGGCGATTGAGAATTATTTTTCTCATGAATCACCATCTGCAGGGAACTTGTCCGACCGATTGAAAAGCTTTGGAATTGAACATAAAAAAGCCGGGGAGAATATCGCCGCCAACTATGTGGATGCTATTGAAGCAGTCCATGGTTGGCTGAATTCTCCCGCGCACCGTAATGTTTTGTTGGATTCGGATGCAACTGATATCGGCACAGGGGCATATGGAAAGTACTACACGCAAGTACTGATAAAATCTGACAAGAAAGAAAACAGGCCAGGTGATTTGCAAAAATGATTCACGGCAAAATCCAGGTCCCTTTCTCATTGGAAGCGATGCCTCTTACATAAAGAGGTATCGCTTTTTGCATTGCATAAATGGCCGCGCGCTTTTGAATGACGGGATGATTTGTTTCCAAGAGCGGCAACAATTGATGGATGCTCATTTCGTCCAATTTTTTGGCGTTAGCACCGAAACGGGGATCACTCGTCATGACACCCGGAACGTCCTTGAAAAACTCCACATGCGATGCACGCAAAGCCCCGCCTAATGCTATGGCGGATAAGTCACTGCCACCCCTGCCAATTGTCATCACCTGGCCAAATTCGTTGATTCCTTGGAAACCTGGAATGATGACACAACCGGATTCCTGTAAGCTGTCGACGATCATTGTAGGATCAACATCACTGATCGTTCCATCGCCGAAATCCCCGGATGTCCAAATACCCGCTTGAATTCCATGTAGTATCCTGTTAGGGACGCCTGCCTCTTCCAGTTCGGCTGATAGGATGGCTGATGCGATAAGCTCGCCACATGAGGCGGCGAGGTCACTTGCAGCTTTGGAATAGATAAATGCGTCAGTTAGACGTAATAACCGATCTGTGGAGTATGGGTCATCTCCTCTTCCGATTGCTGAAACGACTACAACGACATTTTGATGGTTTTCCAATCCAGATTTGATGTGACCGATGCAGATTTTTCTAGTTTGTTTGTCTTTCATGGCCACTCCGCCAAATTTTTGAACTATCATTTAAGCTCCCAACTTTCTTCGTGTCGTTCGTTCCATTTTCTTCATACGATAAAGTATGGTTCGCTCTCAATATATTCGCTATTCATGAAAATTGTTCGGGAAGGGGAGGGGGCTTCTGTTATTATCTGAGATCTTGAAAGATTGGCCCTGTACGGTTTCGGGAAGTGTCGGTGTGCCGATTTACGGCATTACGGAGAGGTCTGGAAAAGTGAAGGATGGATTCATTTTCGTCGCGAGGAAAGGAGCTCGGGACGATGGGATTTTGCATGTCCAAGAAGCGATTGAACGAGGTGCTGTTGCAATCGTCATCGATCGAAATGAAAACGTGAATTTCGATTCAATCCAGGATATCACACTGATTACTGTGCCAGACGGAAGAAAGTTCATATCTCATGCCAGTGCCAAACTCGCAGGGAATCCATCTGAATCAATGACAATCATTGCTGTGACAGGAACGAATGGCAAGACGACTGTCACGCATTTCATCGGCCAATTATTGACGATGCTTGGAGAACAGGCAGCGGTCATCGGGACGACCGGACTTTTCATGAACGGCAGGAAAGTCTTCCTTGATGTGCCGGAAATGACGACATTGCCAGCAGAGTTTCTACATCCACTGTTAAAGCAATGCTTGGATGCTGGCATGAAATATATAGTGATGGAAGCATCTTCCCTTGGATTATCCACGTCAAGATTGGATCATTGTAAGATTGATATAGGAGTTTTCCTCAATATCGGGGTTGATCATTATGAAGAGCATGGCAGCAAGGAAGCCTATATTGCAGCGAAAAAAAGACTGACTACGATGGCGAAGAATCTTGTAGTTAACGGGGATGATCTGCAATGTGTGCAGATGATCGATGGAGCAGATAGACCCGTCCACTTTTTCAATGAGCTGATGGCTGCAGGAAGGGTTGTGCCTTGCCATTTATATCCGACATTATTGCCCGGAAAGCATAATCGGTTAAATGCCCTCGCCGCAATCACTGTTCTGAACATACTTGGTTGGAATCATTGTGAAACATTGCCCCTTTGTGACGAGCTTGTATTGCCGGAGGGGCGACTGCAAATGTTGCGTGAAGGGGAAGTGGTTGTTTTTATCGATTATGCACACACACCCGATGCTCTTCAAACGGTTTTGACTTCCCTGCTGGATGAATCTACAGGAGAATTGATTACCGTATTCGGTTGTGGAGGCAATCGAGACCGAGGGAAGCGTCCGCAAATGGGAAGGGTGGCTGCGACATATTCCACAAAAGTAATAATCACATCAGATAATCCAAGAAATGAAGAGCCTTCTTCCATAATAGAAGAAATCCTTAATGGAATTGGCTATGGAAAGGAAAAAGTCATCGTCGAGATGGATAGAAGGGCGGCAATTGAAAAAGCTGTCTCACAAGCGAAAGCCGGTGATATTGTTTTGATTGCCGGGAAAGGGCATGAAAAAACGCAGCAGATCGGTCAAGAACTTCTTACATTTTCTGATTATGAAGTCGCAAAGGCTGCATTGTGCAATAAGAAGATATAAAACAAACCGGAATGGATGCACAGGAAACGCTTTTTCTGGTATGATAAGTTGGAATGGAGGGAAAGCCCTATGATGATGACAGATGAATGGATGTCTATCATTGAGCAATCAGAAATACTCTCCGATATGTTGCTCTCTTCCGAAATCATCCAAGAGTACAGAAGAGCGAATCATGCCGTTTATTCCGACAAAAAGTTGGCAGAAGCGATCCGTGATTTTACCAATATGAAGGAGCGTTACGAAGAAGTGCAGCGTTTCGGCAGATACCATCCTGACTATAAAACAGTCATGAAAGATATACGTATACAAAAAAGGGAACTGGATATGAATGAGCAAGTCGCCGCCTTGCGCCTTGCTGAGAACGATGTGCAAAGATTGTTGAATGAAATTAGTGCAATCATTGCAACGTCCGTGTCCGAATCCATCAAAGTACCTGCAGGTGATAGTTTCTTTGTAGACTCTTCTTGTGGGGGCGGGTGTGGCACAGGCGGGAGCTGCTCCTGCTCAGCGTGACTAGGTAATGAGATTAATGCCAGGCTGCCTTAATTTCTGCAAAGTACGCAGAAATACGGCAAATCGAACCCTTCGCTGTTCGATTGGCTCCTGTTCCGCATGAGGAAACTATTATGCGTTTAATCAATATAATAAAAACGGTTGCCTGTTCAATGACTGGCAACCGTTTTTTTCTGTCATTATGAATTTCGTTGGATGACTTCCATAGCCAAAGCAGGCTCGTCTGTGATGAATCCGGCGGCTCCAGCGTTTAAGAGCTTTTCAAATGAATCTCTTTCAGTGACATTATTATAGTAGACAGAAACGTTCAAATTGGAAAGGAAGCTTACGAAGCTTTCTGTATTCATCGGAAACAAGCCCAATTTTTCAGGGATGCAAAACAGGTCTGCACGCGGGTTGTACAAATGGCCGAATCTGCTTGAATACGACGCATACGCTTTTTTCACTTCATCATTTCCTGCTCCGGTTGCAACTTTATTTTGAGCATAGAGATTGAAGCGATCCGTCTGCTCATCAAAAGTGCTCATGACAATCACACGTTCCTCCGATCCTGTTTCCTCCAAAAGACGCCAAAGCTTGGAAGGCATGAGACTGCCTTCGTATGTATCGGGCGAGTCTTTGAGGTTAATTGCGATCAGCATATGCGGATAAGCCGTTAACAGTTCACGCAAATTGATGATTTGTTCGCCTTTGCCACGGAAAGGGAAATTCCCTTCAGCATCCTCGAACATATAGCCGGCATCTGCTTTTTTCAATTCATCTATTGTATAATCGGAAACTCTGCCGGAAAAGTCAGTTGTCCGATCTACAGTTTCATCATGGAAGAGGACGATTTCTTCATCTTTTGTCAATCGGATATCGACTGCAAATCCATGGACCCCAAGTTCCGCTGAACTTGAAAACGCTGCCATCGTATGCTCTGGGGCGCTCTTCATCCCCCCACGATGGGAAAGGACGACCGGGTCTTTGAATTCAAGCGCTTCCTTTCTGGGGCGTGGTTGGGGTTTAGCGACTACTTTGGATGCAGCCCAAGCTGCAACGCCGGCTGCACCCACCGTAAGAGCCACTTTCGTTTTTCTACCCATTTTCGTATCCTCCTCAAGTATCGTTACCTTGTCCTACCCTCATTATAATGGAAAAAACGGAAGATGTCAGCAATGTTCGGTTGCAGCCCATTTCTCTACTATGGTATTGTATGGGGTAGGAAAAGAGGGGAAAATCATGATTGATCGACAAGGGATAATTGTATATCTCCATCATTTGAAACAGGCTAAATCGTTACGAAAATACGGCCATGTCCATTATATTTCAAGAAAAATGAAATATGTCGTCCTTTATTGTGATCAAGTGGATGTTGATGATACAATCCGTAAACTTGAACGACTTCCATCTGTTAAAAAGGTATTGCCTTCGTATCGTCCATTCGTGAAAACGGAATATGAAAATGTTAAACCGGATAAGGCGAAGGAATACGATTATAAAATAGGTCTTTAATCATCAAGAGCTAATTATTGTAATGGCGGGACAAGATGATTAAGACGCAGTATTCCTGTTATATACTGATAGAATAATTTAGTGTCGGCGAATTCGGAAGAGTGCTTCAGTCCGATGAAAATTGGTTCCTTTCCCAATTCAACCGAAGCTTCCTCGAAAAGAAGCCTTCTTTTCGATTTGGATTCATCTTTTTGTGTAATACCTTCCCTGCATATGTATATCGGCATGAAATTACTATCTTGGGCAGGGTGGAATGCAGCCGCCAAGGAAATCGCCTGTCCGCTTTTTGTGTTGGAGGAAAAGATGAAGGTTCTATGAAGACGTTGTGAGTTCGTTTTCATTAACTCCATAAGCTCATAGATATCTCCATACCCTTCGCCTAATTCGATAAAATACTGTTGTAACATTCATGACACTACCTTTCTCCATTCGGAATATAGTTCATCTTATCATTTTTCATGTATATTAAACATCCCTTGCAATGAGGTGCAGCGATTGAAGATCATACTCCGTATTGTCGGCCTATTAGTCATCATGAATTCAGTTTTGCTTTATATGCATTATAGTCAGCTGGCTGATGCAAGCGGGACGCCTGAAAAGGAATCAAGGTACATCCAGGAGATAGAAGTGATCAACAGGGCAGACGCTCTTTACATCAGACATCATTTTCATACATTGGACGAGGGCCGCCACGAAATCATCTTGCCTGCAGAGAGCCGGAATCGGGCTTGTTATCTGGAAACCGAAACTTCCTGTGCAAGGATTAATGAAAATGTAACAGCAATCCTGGATGGGGAAGAGCGCCGGCAATCGATTTCCTACGAAATTCCGAAAACCGGACAATTGGAAAGTGGAAAGCTTTTCAAAGAACCATTCGCCTCGTTACGAAATGCGAAACCGGACTCCACCATTTTACATGTAACAGATGAAAGTGGAATCGGCGGTATGTGGGTCAGTGGGCTGGAGTTGGTCGGTTCCAAAAAAATGGACTTGATCGATTATACAATGTTCAAAGGAAAGGGCAGCGTCACTCATCTTTATTGGCAGCGGAACTCATTGCCGCAAGTTTATCGGGGAGACCGGCTTTCGGTATTCGGAGATTCAATCGACTCTGAAGTTGCCGATCAATTGAATAATGCGTTACTGAAATTGAATTCCAGTCATATTGCAATTCTTTTGGATCCAAAGGGAAAACCGCTTCAGACTTCCCGGTTTTTAATTACACAGCAGAAAGCGTCGGAACTAACTGACTCGGTTTTAGATAGAGGAGTCCGCTCGTTGTATGCCATTTCGGAAAAGGACAGGCTTGTAGCAGGACTCGTTGCATCGATTTTGACTGATACGCCTTCAGGTACAGACAGATCCAAAGCGGCTTTTGAAACGCTTAAAGATTCATTGACCGCAGAGCAGTATGAAATGTTGAAAGCCCGATTAGACGAGAGTCTTGGGCAACATATGGATGCCGCCGGACTGGATAGCATGATAGGTGAAGTTTGCGGATGGAAAACCTCCTTCGTTCAAAAGAATGAAGAAGACATCTACCCATTCCTGTTGGAGGATACCCGGATGGTTACAATGAACGGCGAAGACCAGGAAGACATCCAAGTCATCCTTATGGACAAGCGGGCGTTGTATCCGGCAAATAAGGTTTTGACAAGAAATGGCTATTCGGTATCGGCAAATGAAAGTTCAATATATATCGAAAATGAAACGGAGAAATTTAGATTTTCGTTACGGGATCCATTCTATGTATTGAATGAAAAAAGGTACGAATTACGGGAAAGACCTTTTACATCCATTGATAATGAATATTATTTTGAGGAAGATGCATTAAGGCGTTTGTTTCATCTATCCATACAAAAAAATGAAGATACAATCATCGTGAAGTCTTTGACGAGAGGGGATTTGTAATGAGGGTCGTATCAGGATCCAGAAAAGGAACACCATTAAAATCATTGCCTGGCAATTTGACAAGACCGACTTCCGATAAGGTGAAAGAATCAATCTTCAATATGATCGGTCCTTACTTTGACGGCGGAATCGCTGTTGAGCTGTTCGGCGGCAGCGGTTCTCTCTCCATCGAATCGCTGTCCAGGGGAGCGGACATGGCTTACATTTTCGAAAAAAATCCAAAGGCATGCTCGATTATCCGGGAAAACGTGGAAAAATGCCGCTTTACCGATCAAGTACATATTATTAGAAATGATGCAAGGAACGCAGTTCGGGCATTACCCGAGGACATTCAGATTGATTTGCTTTTCATCGACCCTCCGTATGCCGAAACGAAATTCTATGATTTGGCGGATGCGCTTGTGCAAGCTGGCAAACTTTCCGACGATGCGATTATCATTTGCGAACATGATAAGCAATTGACGCTCCCGGATGCGTATCAAGATTATCAAAAGATCAAAAATCCGATCTATGGGAACAGCGCGATATCCATCTATATGAAATGAGGTAGCTTCAATGACAAAAATAGCAGTTGTGCCGGGCAGCTTCGATCCGATTACGAATGGACATCTGGATATTATCGAACGGGCGGCCAAAGTGTTTCCAGAAGTGAGAGTTGCTGTCATGAACAATTCATCCAAAAATCCTTTATTCACGGTGGAAGAGCGGATGGATCTGATTGGTGCCGTCACATCGAAATTCCCGAACGTCATCATCGAGTCATCATCCGGGCTTCTGATCGATTATGCACGTGAGGCCGGGGCTTCCGTCATCGTTCGGGGATTGCGGGCGATATCCGATTTTGAATATGAAATGCAGATCACATCTATGAATAGGATGTTGGATGAAAGCATTGAGACGTTTTTCGTCATGACGAAAAATCAATATTCATTTTTAAGTTCAAGCATTGTCAAAGAGGTCGCCCGGTATGGAGGAGATATATCCGCACTTGTTCCTCCAGTGGTCGAAAAAGCTTTGCGCGAAAAGTACATAGGTTAATAAGGTGATGGAATGGTTATGACATGAAAGCTTGTCATAACCATTTTTCATAATAAGAAATATAAAATGATTGGCACAGTGATGACGCTCCATATTCTGCTGATGAAATAGGGGAGAAATGGCGTGTCGGCGGTTTTCGCTATGACGAATACTTGCATATGGATGCTCAGCCCATTCATGGAAATGATTGCGGCGATTAAAAAAGGGAATACTGGACTCGTGAAAAAATGGTCAGTCGCTGATTGGACGCCAGAAGTCATTTCAAAAATCGCTAGCAGGATTGTTTTGGTGATCCCTAAATCGACGGTGAAGGCCTTCGATATGGCAGTCGTCAATACATTTCCAAGAGCGGAAAAAAAGATTACGGTAGTGGCGACAAGAATGATGACCGTAGAGCTTTCCTTGATGGACTCCAAGAAAGGTGAACCGGCGCGCTTTTTCAGCAGCGGCAGTTGGGGGGAATCCAATTCCCGCCGCCCTTTATTCATCGCGATCAGCGTGAAAAATAAAAAGAGGATATTGGCAATATGGATGGCGATCAATAGCTTCCATCCGGATGTTGTGTCGCCGAATAGCTCAGTTCCTACGAAACCAAGGATGAACATAGGACCGGGCGCATGACAGGCGGCTAGCAGAAAGCCGCTTTCACGCCTGCTCAATTCACCGTTTTTAACCATTTCCGTGACCGTGACCGCCCCGACTGGAAATCCTCCGAATGATCCGAGAACGTATGCTTTCATATAACGTTTCCAACTTTTCTTTGATGGATTTTCCGCAGGCACCTTCAAAAGCCATTGGGTCAAAATGATATAGGGAAGCAAATAAGGAAGCAAGGCGTGTACAAATAACTGCGCGCCGGCTTCTGCCCCGTCATGGGCAATGCCGGGCTGTAAGATGAAAAGGATGATTAGTCCCCAAATGATGGCGATGCTAATCATATTTTGTTTTGTTGCATAGTATCTAAGATGGTGTTCATTCAAGTGCCTCCTCCCGGGAAGTGTGTTGCAAATGGTTGTTGTTTTTGCTTTATTATGGATATTTTCGGTGGTACACTAATAACCAGCTGCCTTGGAGCAATAACTATGTAATATATATGTCTTAACTGTACAGGCTATTAATGGAGGTGTGTGGGTATGAAGATGAAAAGGATTGGATTGTATGCTGTCGTTCTGCTTTTGATTTTGTTTTTATTCATGTATCCTCTCGATGCATACATATCTAAACCAGGCGGGGCTTACGATCTTGCGCCGATTGTGGAAGTTGAGGGCGGCGATAAAGATGACGTGGGAATATTTAATCTCATGACCATTTCAATTGGAAAGGCCACTCCCGCTACCTACGTCGCCTCAAAATTTTCCGATCGGATGAAAATGCTCCCGATCAACAAGGTGAGAAAAGAAGGGGAGAATGATAAAGAATATAACATCCGTCAGAAAAAACTTATGTCGGATTCCCAATTCAACGCGATTACGGTAGCGTTTAGCAAAGCCGGAATACCAGTCGACATTACGTATGATGGTGTCTTTGTCGTTTCTGTCCTCAAAGGTGGGGCGTCTGATGGAAAACTTGAAACGGGAGATAAAATCCGTTATGTCGATGGGATACAACTGAAAGAGGCGGGACAATTCGCATCGTCAATCACCGGGAAAGGTGAAGGCGACAAAGTGAAGGTCACAGTAGAACGGGATAAAAAGCTTTTGGATGTTGAAATCACTTTACGTGAAATACCGGAATCCCAAGGAAGAATCGGTTTAGGTGTCGAATTCCAGGAGGATCGCTTACTTGCAACCGACCCGAAAGTTAAAATCCATACAGCTGACATCGGCGGGCCATCCGCGGGGCTTATGTTCACGTTGGAAATTATGAATCAGCTGCTGGACGAGGATTTGACAAAAGGATATAACATCGCAGGAACCGGGGAAATGCTTGCTGATGGAACAGTCGGCCGTATTGGCGGTGCCGATTTCAAAATCATGGCAGCTGACCGCGAAGGGGTGGAAATCTTCTTCGCTCCAAACGATTATTTGCCGGAAGAAGTGCGGGCGAAAAATCCCGGAATCATGACAAACTATGAAGAAGCTGTAAAAACGGCAGAAAAAATAGGCACGAAAATGAAAATCGTACCTGTAACGACAATTGATGATGCATTGGATTATTTGAAAGACTTGGAGCCGAAATGATCTGCCATGATCGGTGATTGTAGATAATCCAAGCCGATTTTGGACTCATCCGTTCCTTTTCCAAGCCCCAATGCATAAATATCGGACGCGGTTATGTCCATGTCCAATGAGGGGTCGGAAAAGGATGCAACTTTGCTGATGAGAGGCAGGGGCAGATTCTTTTTCCGTACGTTTAAATAGGAGCGTCCTTCATTGGTCATACCAAGTAGACGCAAGTAAGCGGGTTTGTCCATGTCGGCTCGCATGTCTTTCGTGAAACCGGTTAAAATATGGGTAAGCATTCTTTGGATCCGTGTCCAAGTGTAGCGCTTGGATTTCACTGCATCCATGAATGATTTGAAAGAATCCTGCGATTGCGCCGCACGGAAAATAAGGTTTTCAATTCCTTCGGAAACATCGGCAATCGTACGAAGCCTGGAAGGGCCGTCCCGTAAAATGATGAATCGGAGAAATGGGTAAAAGCTTTCCCAATTGCCGAATCCCTTTCTTTCCGATTGCCATTCAAGCAGGAGGTTCCGGGTGGCTTCTGGAATGAAACCAACAACATCATCAAGTGTTTCCGACCCGAAATAAGATTTTCGGATGCCTGTTGCACTTGCGATTTTCTGACTATCCAACGTTTCATCATGGTAGCCGGCTCCCATTCGCTTGATTGTTACAGCATCCATCGATGACCCGATTGACTGCGCCGCTTCCATGTAATGAAACCCTAAAATGTTATTCGGCTTTGACAAGTCGGCGACCGGAACTGCGGATTGTCCAGCAAGGATTGTCTCATACGCTTTATTCAACGCCATCGGATAACTTAACCCTTCAGCAATGGCATATTTCACCGCCGCTTCATATTCATCTCTGTGGCGGCCGATCAGCTGTAAGCTATTCTGAAACGGCTCCATATTGCCGTCCTCGCTTCCGAAACAAAAAGCACTGCATCCAGCTGCATCAAGCAACTCGATGGCCCCTCGGGCAAATGCAGGAGCATTGCCCGTTGCAAAACGGTAAGGCAACTCAAACACGATGTCCACACCGGATGCCAGCGCCATCTTCGTCCGTGTCCATTTATCGACAAAGGCCGGTTCGCCCCTTTGCAGGAAATTGCCGCTCATAACAGCAATTATGACATCTGCGCCAGTTGCCAATCTGGACTGCTCTGCATGGTAGACATGTCCATTATGCAATGGATTATATTCAACGACGATACCTATAGCTTTCAATATGTCCACCCCTTCGATATAATCTAATTACATTATATGTTGATGCGATTTAGGTGACAAGAAAATATCTTGACATCCCTTTTTATCCATTATATAATCAACAGTGTTGTCTTGAGGTGATATAGACGTGAAATGGTCCATTCATCAACTACAGAAATACAGACAAGGAGCATTGCCGCTTGACGAAGCGGTCAACCTTGACTCCGTCAAAAAACGGAATCCGGAAATCCGGGACATTAAGCCTGTCCACGTAACGGGTAGCTGCAATATCGGTTCGAAAAAACTGACTTGCCATTTTCATCTCGAAGGTGTGATGACATTGCCTTGCTCACGAACATGGGAAGATGTCGAATATCCATTTTCAGTGGAAACGGACGAGCAGTTCAGTTGGGATGAAGCCACTCTTGCAACGGATGACATGATTCACCCGGTTATCGGCGAAATCATCGATCCAACCCCGATCTTTGAAGAACTCGTTCTTCTAGAAGTGCCTTTGCAGGTTTTCAGCGAGAATGCCGAAAAGATGACAAGTGCCGAGGGGAAAGGCTGGTCGTATACGTCCGACGAAGAACACGAAGAGCGGCTCCGTCTTGAAAAAGAAAATAAAGTTGATCCGCGTTTAGCGGGTTTGGCCGATTTTTTCAACAAGGACAAGGAATAGACGAAACTAAGGAGGTGCCTCAAATGGCAGTACCAAAAAGAAGAACTTCAAAAACAGCTAAAAGACTTCGTCGTACGCATTTTAAACTACAAGTTCCAGGCATGACTACTTGTGACAATTGCGGCGAAATGAAACTTGCGCACCGCGTTTGCAAATCTTGCGGTCATTACAAAGGAAAAGAAGTAGTAGGCGAATAAGTTCACCTGCTTAAAAACCACCGTGAGGCCATGGCTCCGGTGGTTTTTTTATACTATAAAGCGGAGGGCGGCGTTTAGCCTCGACAGGCATAAGGCGAATCTGCGAAACGGCGTTCTTTGCCGTGCAGCAGAGTTGACTTATGACCAGAGAGGCTGCCGCCTGGAGCTGGATTGTATAAAGCGGAGGGCGGGCGTTACTAAACGTTAAAACGGATGCGTCAAAGGTCCCGAAATGACGATAACTTTTGGGAAGTGACCGATAACTTCTTTAAAGTGACCGATAACTCTATGGAAATGACCGATAACAACTCTGAATTGACCGACAACTTACCGGAAATGATCGATAACTTTCATTCAACTACCTAAGGAGGGATTTGCATGTCTTATAAAATTGAAATCACAAATGGAATCGCCACTTTCACCATTAATCGTCCTGAAATGAGAAATGCGATCAACTATGCAGTCATGGACGGTCTTGAAACGTTCTTGTCAAAAGTCGAATCGGATGACAGCATCGCATTTGCAGTCATTACAGGCGCAGGTGACCGCGCATTTTGCTCCGGCGGCGACCTATCCGAATTCCACGGATTCCGCACTGCGAAAGAGGCTTACCCGATGCTGAGCAGGATGGCTGGCCTGTTGTACAGATTATCTATTTTGCCGGTTCCAGTCATCGCACTTGTTAACGGGGCAGCGGTTGGCGGAGGATGTGAGATTGCCTCTTCCTGCGATTACAGACTAGTCTCTTCAAAGGCAAAGGGCGGCTTCATCCAAGGAACGCTCGCAATAACAAGTGGATGGGGCGGAGCTTCACAATTATTTGCCAAGATGAATAATCATACCGCAACCTTGAAATTTTTATCAGAAGCAAAAGTACATACAGCTCAGCAATTGCAATCAATCGGATGGGCAACAGATGTTTTTGAAGGAGATGCACAAGAGGCTTTAGAAAACTTCATTTCCGACAAGAAAAAAATCCATCCATCCGTCCATAAAGCCTATAAAAAGTTGGCAATTACAAACTGGACTCAAACCGGACTCAAAGATCGAATGATAGAAGAAGCAGCCCAATGCGCAAAACTATGGGAAAGCGACGCCCACCATGAAGCTGTAGATAGGTTCTTAAATAAAGAGTAATAAGGTCAGATTTTCAAAGGAATTCAGACAAATAGTTGAAAACGGTTTCATTCATCGTATAAACTATAAATGGGGAGAAGTTCAAACAATGCAGCTTGGGGGGATTACAATATGAAGAAAATACTTATCGCGAATCGTGGAGAAATCGCTTTAAGAATCATGAAGACATGCAAGCGGCTCGGCATAAACACCGTCGCTGTCCATTCAGAAGCCGATGCGGATATGCCATTCGTGAAATATGCAGATGAGGCACAGGGAATCGGGCCGGGTCCTGTCCTGCAATCTTATTTGAAGGCGGAGACAATCATTGATGTAGCGTTGAAAACGGGAGCGGACGCGATTCATCCCGGCTATGGCCTTTTGTCCGAAAATGCCGCATTCGCACGGAAAGTCCGTGATGCAGGTTTGACTTTCATCGGCCCTGACGCCGAAACAATCGAGTTGATGGGCGATAAAATCGCTTCAAGATTGAAGATGAAGGATGCTGGGGTCCCAGTAGTTCCGGGCACTGATGAAGGTGTCGCCTCATTAGAGGATGCAATTAAAGCTGCTAATGAAATTGGGTATCCGATCATGCTGAAAGCGAGTGCAGGCGGTGGTGGCATTGGAATGGTTCGATGTGAAAATGAGCAAGCGCTCAGTCAACACTTTCAATCCGTCAAAACTCGTGCAAAATCTTACTTCGGAGACGACGTTGTTTTTCTTGAGAAATTCGTTGAGAACGCGCGCCACATCGAAGTGCAGATTTTCGGGGACGATAAGGGGAATATCGTCCACCTGTTCGAGCGGAATTGTTCCGTGCAAAGGCGGAATCAGAAAGTGATCGAAGAATCGCCATCCCCTTCCTTGAGTGAGGAAGTTGCAGGGCGACTGTATGAGGCCGCGGTTGCTGCCGGGAAAGCTGTCAACTATCGGAACGCCGGAACTGTGGAATTTATTCTATCGGAAAACGATGATTTTTATTTCTTGGAAATGAACACCCGGCTACAAGTGGAGCATCCAGTTACGGAAGAAGTGACCGGATATGATCTTGTAGAATGGCAGATTGAAGTGGCACGGGGCAATGAATTGCCAGTAAAGGAACAGCAGCAGATTAAAAACGCGGGCCATGCAGTCGAATTCCGCATTTATGCTGAAGATCCGGTAACATTCATGCCATCACCTGGGACGATCAACACAATGGAATGGAATGAGTCAGCTAACGTGCGCATTGATTCGGGTTATGAAGAGGGCGGAAGTGTAACGCCTTTCTATGATCCGATGATCGCAAAAGTGATCGTCCATGCAAGCGGGCGTCAAGAAGCGATAAGTGAAGCGCAAGAATTCTTCGCTTCGTTTACCATTGAAGGGGTAAAATCAAATATTCCACTCTTTCAAAAGTTCATAGGGTCAGATGAATTTGCAAATGGAAATTATAATACGAATGTGTTAGCAGAATGGCTTAAAACAGAAAAGGAGGAAGTGGAAAAATGACACAATTAAAAGCTGCTATGGCAGGTACAGTATTTACAGTGAACGTTGCCGAAGGTGATGAAGTACAGGCTGGCCAAGTGATTATCGTCCTTGAGTCAATGAAAATGGAGATTCCTGTAGAAACGGAAGTTGGCGGCAAAGTGACATCGATCAATGTCCAAGTCGGCGATTTCGTAAATGAAGAGGATGTACTTGCAGTTATCGGGGAATAAAATAACTGGTTAGGTGCCTGAAGGGTGAATGTGATCGGGAGGGGTAGAGCGATGACGAATACGACTGAACAGAAAAGCTATAATGCAAAACTGAATGAGAGACTTGACAAGGTGCTGGCGGGTGGCCATCCGAAATACCACGAAAAATTGAAGGAGCAGAATAAGCTGTTCGTGCGCGATCGCCTTAAGCTTCTTTTTGACGATGGAAAGTATATGGAAGATGGCCGCTTCGCAAATTGCGAAGCCGATGATCTGCCTGCAGACGGCGTTGTCACAGCGATGGGGAAAGTGAACGGACAGACCGTTTGTGTCATGGCGAATGATTCGACAGTAAAGGCCGGTTCTTGGGGATCAAGGACGGTTGAGAAGATCATTCGTATCCAGGAGATTGCGGAAAAGAATAGAGTGCCGATGCTGTATCTCGTCGATTCTGCAGGGGCACGGATTACAGATCAACTTGAAATGTTCCCGAATCGTCGCGGCGCCGGGAGGATATTCCACAACCAGGTAAGACTTTCGGGCTTCATCCCGCAAATCTGCCTATTGTTCGGACCTTCGGCAGCAGGTGGGGCTTACATACCTGCATTCTGCGATATTGTCATCATGGTGGACGGCAATGCATCCATGTATTTAGGGTCCCCGAGGATGGCTGAAAAAGTGATCGGGGAGAAAGTGACATTGGAAGAGATGGGTGGAGCAAGAATGCATTGTTCCGTCAGTGGATGCGGAGATGTCCTTGCGGCAAATGAAGAGGAAGCGATCAGTGAAGCGCGTCGCTATCTAAGCTTTTTCCCTGCCAATTTCACTGAAAAGCCTTCCGTCAAAGACGCAGTCGCCGCTAAGGCGGGAAGGTCCCTGGAAGAGATCATTCCGGAAAACCAGAATGCGCCGTTCGATATGTATGAAGCGATTGACGCATTAATCGATGAAGGCAGTTTCTTTGATGTTAAGAAATTGTTTGCGCCGGAGCTTATTACAGGACTTGCGCGGATAGAAGGGCAACCGGTAGGGATCATCGCGAACCAGCCAAAAGTGAAAGGGGGCGTCCTATTCGTCGATTCGGCGGATAAGGCGGCCAAATTCATTAACCTATGCGATGCATTTTCGATTCCGTTGCTATTTTTGGCGGATGTCCCAGGCTTCATGATCGGAACGAAAGTGGAACGCGCTGGAATTATTCGCCACGGTGCGAAATTGATCATGGCGATGAGCTCGGCGACGGTTCCTAAAATTTCTGTCGTCGTCCGAAAAGCTTATGGAGCAGGGCTTTATGCGATGGCGGGGCCGGCATTCGAGCCTGATGTTTGTATTGCATTGCCGACTGCACAAATCGCAGTGATGGGACCGGAGGCTGCGGTCAATGCGGTTTATTCGAATAAAATCGAAGCAATCGAGGATCCGAAAGAGAAAATCGCTTTTGTCCAGGCGAAGCATAAAGAATATAAAGAGGAAATCGATATTTACAAGATGGCCTCCGAGCTGATCATCGACGAAATCATTGCTCCTTCGGATTTGCGGAATGTGCTTGCGGACCGTTTCCGTTTTTATTCGACAAAAGAACTTCCATTACCACCTAAAAAACATCCTGTATATCCTGTATAATCAAATATAAGGAAAAACAAAGGGCGCCTTTCCGAAGGTCGCCCTTTTTAAAAAGGGGGATTTTCATGGATGTTGTTGTTGCCGGAGCGGGTTCTATCGGTTTGCTCATAGGTTCATATTTGGCGGAGGCGGGTATGGACGTCGTCTTTTTTGTGAGGCGGGAAGAGCAGGCGGCAACCATTCGCGAACGGGGGATTAGGCGGGTAAATGGCGACGGATCGGAAACTGTTTTGAAAGCGGATGCCCAAACCGATGCAGGAAAATTACCGTGGAATGCCCCCTGGATCGTTGCAACGAAGTATGGCGGAGTAGCTCCGACGGTAGAAATAATACGTAAAAGAAATTTAGAGAACGCAGTCATGTTCGTCCAAAATGGGTATGGACACTTCGATTTTGTGCGAAAAACGGAATTGCCTAACGTCAATTTTGCCACGGTCGAGCATGGCGCTGGCCGGTTGGATGATCGGACGGTCTCCCATAACGGGGTTGGTGCCTTGAAAATTGCCCTTTATAGGGGAGATGAAAAAAGTTTTGACTTCTTCAAGTCGGTTGACTCACCCGATTTTCCAGTGATTTATGCAAATGACGCGCACCAGCTCATTTTGCGCAAAGTGCTGATCAATTGCATGATCAATCCTTTAACAGCGATTTTGCAAGTGAAGAATGGGGAACTAGTGCAGAATCGTTATGCAAAAAATCTTTTTGATCAGTTATTCGATGAAATTATGGCCGCATTCCCTGAAATGCAAAAGGATTTACCGAAGTCAGCCGTTGAAGAAATTTGTATCAGGACGGCCGCCAATAAGTCTTCCATGTTGACAGATCGATTGAATGGGAATCTGATGGAGATAAAGACCGTTGTTACATCGATCCTTCAAATGGGTGAAGGTCGCGGAATGCCCTTGCCTTTATTACGAACGCTTGAAAAAATCCTGCTTGCGATAGATGGGAGTTGATCGGCGATGGTGAATGGCATTCTTTCGATACTTACTGGCATCATCGTTTTATTTCCGTTTCTCATAACGATCGTATTTCTTGTCGTCATGAGGAGAATGGGGAAAGCGCCAGCCGCGGTCATCGGCAAAGCGGCAGATTTTACGACCCCTTTTTTATTTTTGTCGGTTTATATCACGTCAATGAACATTTTTGGCAAAGGGACCGGTTTTTATATTACATCTATTGCCATTCTTTTCGCCATCATTCTTGCTGTCATTGAAAGGGTGAAGGAGAAGGAATTTCAAATAGGACGTGTGTTGCAGAAGACGTGGAGAATGTATTTTCTGATGCTGTCCTTTGTATATGTTGTTCTCCTCCTCTTAGGTGTCGGCTTCAAAATATCGGAATACGTGAAATGATGGGCAATCCAATCTAAAGGCAAGCGTATATTTTTCATTCCGATGATTGAGAATGATATACTCTGTTCATATCAGTAAAAAGGGGCATCAATGATGGAAATCAAGTCAGTGGAATTGCAAAATGGAAACAAATTAATGCAAGCTTACAATCATGATGAACAATTCATACATAGTTTTTTTGATTATAGAAATGAAAGCCGTTCATACCCCGAAAGGCTGTCGGAGCTATCCGGCCGTCCGTTTTTCAGGAAAGAACTTTCTTCTATCATCCGTGACTTCATGGAACCCTTCGGCATTTCCGAGAAAGCTTCAGAACATCTTGGGGAACTATCGGAAAACGGAGTTGTCGTCATTGGGGGCCAGCAAGCTGGTATTCTGACTGGTCCGCTCTATTCCGTCCACAAGGCGATTACGGTCATCCTTCTTGCGGAGGAAAAAAGGAAGGAGCTAGGAGTTCCTGTCATCCCGGTGTTTTGGGTTGCGGGCGAGGATCATGATCTGAATGAAATCAATCATGTGTATACGGAAGCATTAGGCGGGATGACTAAACATAAATATCCGGAAAAATTCATCCTGAAATTGATGGCCTCTGATGCAACGTATTCCCATCATGAAATGACGGCATTCGTAGAAGGCATCTTCCGTCAGTTCGGGGAAACGGAACATACACGGGCGCTTATGGAAGAAGCTTTGACTGCAGTCGAAATGGAAAAGACATTCACCGGATTTTTCGTCAGACTGATGAACGGTCTTTTCCACGAGCAAGGGCTACTCTTCATCGACTCAGCATACAAACCGTTGCGTGAATTCGAAAAAAATCATTTCGCTCAATTTATTACAAAATCCGGTGAACTTGCCGGATTAATCGTTGAGAAAGAGGAGCAGTTTTCCGAGTCGGGATTCGGAAAGCCGATCGAAGCTGAACATGAAGCGGCGCATCTGTTTTATGTTCATGAGACTGGACGTGTCCTGCTTTCTAAAAAAGATGGAGCTTTTGTGAATGACAGCACGGGCATCCGATTTACTAGTGAAGAAATGCTGAAGATCGCTGCTGAAGAACCTTGGCTGTTAAGCAACAATGTTGCGACACGTCCGATTATGCAGGACCTTGTATTCCCGGTCGTGGCATTCGTAGGGGGACCCGGAGAAATTGCTTACTGGGCTCTATTGAAGGAAGCATTCCATCTATTCGGAATCCGCATGCCGATCATCGTGCCGCGTGTATCGATGACATTGGTTTCCAATCGTGCGAAACAGGCAATGGAGTCAACTTCACTGACGCTTGAAGATGTTCTTGCAGGAAATGTCCATGACACTCGGGAACGGTTCATCGATTCATTGCAAAATGAACGATTTGAAAAACTGCTTGCCGAAACAGAAAGTCAGTTGAAAGGAAAATATGAAGAACTTGCAGAAGGTTCGAGTACGGCGATGCGTCAGTTGCTAGAGAAGAATTTGAAATTCCACGAAAAGCAGTTGGAGTATATAAGAAGGAAGGCGGAAGAGGAGCTGCTGATCCAACATGAAACGGCTCTTCGTAAATATAGCATCCTCGAGAATGAGCTGTTGCCGGAGGGATCGCTTCAAGAGCGGATTTTCACCCCGTATTTTTTCATGAATCAGTATGGACCAGGATTGGTTCAGGATTTGCTTCGTCAACCGATCAAAATGGATGGCACCCACCAAGTCATCTATTTGTAAATAATAAATTACGCCGATGCAGGCATCAAATACTGCGTCGGCGTTTTTTTGTGCATTTATGAGTTATTTAGCGTATTTTTGCATGTTATGAGACTTTGCTCGAATCATAGCGATATCTCAATGAAACAAGTACTATATACACATTTTACTATGAAAATAGATTTTAAGTGGAGGAATGTGGAGGGATGTGGTACATTAAAAACATATAGTGGGGTGAAGAGTATGTTCATGGGCGAATATCAGCACACTGTAGATGCAAAAGGCCGTTTGATAGTCCCTTCGAAATTCAGGGAATATCTGATGGATGGTTTTGTGCTGACTCGTGGATTGGATAACTGTCTCTTCGGTTACCCTATGGAGGAATGGAAGCGGCTTGAGGAAAAATTGAAGGCGTTGCCGGTCACGAAGAAAGATGCCCGTGCATTTGCCCGATTCTTCTTCTCGGGTGCTACGGAAGTTGAAATTGACAAGCAGGGCCGTGTCAATATACCATCCTCATTATTGGATTACGCAAAAGTTGAAAAAGATTGTGTCGTCATCGGGGTTTCAAGCCGTATCGAAATCTGGTCGAAATCCTCTTGGGATTCCTATTACGATGAGTCGGAGCAATCATTCAACGAAATCGCGGAGAACATCATTGATTTTGACTTTTAACATGATAATTTTAAAATTGGAAAGTAGGCGGTTTCGATGTTCGATCACACAACTGTATTACTTCACGAAGCCGTCGATGGGCTTAACATTAAGCCGGATGGCATTTATGTCGATTGCACGCTAGGCGGTGCGGGACATAGCCTGGAAATTGTGAAGAAGCTTACGGCAGGCGGCAGATTGATTTGCTTCGATCAGGATACGACGGCAATTGAAGCTGCCAAAGTGAAGTTGAACGACTATTTGGAGCAAGTTACATTCATCCATTCGAACTTCAGGAATTTGAAAGAAGAACTTGCAAAGATTGATGTACATACTGTAGATGGCATCCTTTATGACCTTGGCGTTTCCTCTCCGCAGCTTGATACACCAGAGCGTGGATTCAGCTACAACCATGACGCAATGCTCGATATGCGCATGAACACAGAGGCGGCGTTGACTGCCTATGACGTGGTGAATGAATGGTCATACGAAGATTTAGTTCGGATTTTTTTCAGATATGGCGAAGAGAAGTTTTCAAAAGGGGTTGCCCGAAAGATTGAAGAAGCGAGGAAAAACGCTCCAGTCAAATCGACAGGCGAGCTCGTTGAATTGATCAAAGAAGGAATTCCTGCAGCGGCACGCAGAACGGGCGGGCACCCTGCAAAAAGGGTGTTCCAGGCGATACGGATAGCCGTGAATGATGAGCTTGGGGCGGCAGAAGACTCATTGACTGATGCATTGACGGTCATGAATCCAGGTGGCCGCATTTGCGTTATCACTTTCCATTCACTCGAGGACAGATTATGTAAAACAATCTTCAAAGAGGCATCTTCCATGCCTGATCTGCCACCGAACCTGCCGATTATTCCAGAGGGGATGGAACCCGATTTTAAATTGGTGACGAGGAAACCGATCCTTCCCAGTACCGAGGAAATTGAAGTGAATAAAAGATCACGATCTGCAAAGTTGCGGATCGTAGAGAAAAAATAAAGGGGGAACTTGTTAAATGGCATTGGAACAGAGAAGCTTTCAAATGAATACGATACATGAAGTACAAGCACCGCAATCACCGAAGACACATGAGCCGCAACAGCCTGCTAGGCGTTCAAGAAAACTTTTCTCGACTGGCGAGAAATTCCTGTTCGTGATGTTCGCGGCAGTTCTCGTACTTTTCTCTACAATGATTTTGCATACACAGGCACAAATCAATGAAACGAACAAGGAAGTGCAACAAATCAACAACGACATCGTGGAGATTTCAAAACAGAATACAGAATTGTCCATACAAGTGAGCGAAAAATCTACATACGAAGTTATCTGGAATAAAGCGAAGGAGCTCGGCTTGAATCTTAACGAGAAAAACGTAAAGGTCGTGCCTGGACGATGAAAAAGAAGTTTCGATTTCAGTGGGGAGCCTTCCTGATGTTTATTATTTTCGGAGGGCTCTTTTTTCTTATGTTCGGGCGATTGTTGAGCATTCAAATAACTGGACAGGCTGAAGGAAGGCAAATGGCCGCTATGGCTGAAGCGAAATATGCGCGTGAGTCGATTTTGAAAGCCGAGCGAGGCAAAATCGTTGATCGCAATGGCGAGCTGATTGCATCTGATACGTTGAGCTATAGGGTAATTGCAATATTGAATGAAAAAGCGACTGAAAAAGGTGCGAAAAAGCCGAGACATATTACTGATTTTGAGAAAGCTGCGGATTTGTTGAGCCGGTTCATTCCGATGGAGAAAGAGCAAATGATCCAGATCAGGGATGCTGCAATTAAAAGGAATGCAGAGACATACCAGATCGAATTCGGAAAAGCAGGACGCGATATTAGTCACGAAACGATGTTGGCAATTAAAGAAGCAGCGGACAAAGAAGGAGTTACAGGGCTTCAATTCATCGAAGATAAGAAGCGCTTTTATCCAAACGGGAATTTCGCTTCGTATTTGATCGGCTTTGCGATGCGTGAAGAAGATGAAAATAAAAAAGTTTCCACAGTAGGTAAAATGGGGCTAGAACAGACATATAACGAGGAGCTTACCGGGACTGACGGAAAAGTAGATTATCAGACTGATATTTGGGGATTCATCCTGCCGAAATCAGAGAAAAAAATCGTTGCTGCAAAAGACGGTTTGACGATACAATTAACGATTGACAAGACAATCCAGAACTTCGTCGAAGATGCGATGAATCAAGTGGATAAAAAATATTCTCCCCAAAAAATGCTTGTCATCGTCGCCAACCCGAAAACGGGAGAAATCTACGCGATGAGCCAGCGCCCTTCGTTCCATCCTTCCACCCGTGAAGGATTGACGGAAAACTGGCTGAACGATGCCGTGCAAAACACAATTGAGCCAGGTTCCACAATGAAAATTTTTACATTGGCGGCGGCAATCGAGGAGAAGAAATGGGATCCTTTTGCTGAATACCAATCTGGACAATATACGATTTACGATAAGACAATCCGTGACGTCAATCGGACGGGCTGGGGAAGGATCAGTTTCTTGGAAGGATTCCAGCGTTCCTCTAACGTATCGATGGCGTATCTATTGGAAAGGATGGGCGACCGGACATTCATCGAATATTTACGCGGGTTCGGTTTTGGAGAAAAGGTCGGAATCGATTTGCCAAATGAAGTTCCGGGCATTATTTTGGACATTAACCCAAGTGAGCGGCTGACGACTTCATACGGACAAGGGTCCACTGTCACTCCGATCCAAATGATACAGGCAGCATCCGCGATTGCGAATGATGGGAAAATGATGAAACCGTATGTCATCGATAAAATTGTCGATCCGAATACGGGTAAAGTGGTGGATGATCATAAAGAAGAAGTACGAAAATCCCCGATCTCGGCGGAAACTGCCAAACAAGTACGTGAGGTATTAGCTTCGACAGTCACATCAGACGCCGGAACTGGCCGGAAATTCGCTCTTTCAGGATACTCTGTAGGCGGAAAGACGGGAACAGCGGAAATCCCTAGAAAAGATGGCAGGGGATATTTGTCCGGAGACGGGAATTACCTATATTCTTTCCTTGGCATGGCGCCTATCGACGATCCGCAGTTATTGACATATGTGCTTGTCCAGCAGCCGAAGCTCGAGCTTGGCCAATATGGATCGGATCCGGTTGCTGAGCTGTTCACTTCCATAATGGAAAGCAGCTTGAAATATATGAATATACTACCTGAAAATAGTCAAACTTCCACGACGAAGTCACTCTCGAACCATATTGGAGATGATGCGGAATCCTCAATTGCAAGTCTTGAACAACAAGGATTTTCGCCAATCTTGATAGGAGAGGGAGGCAAGGTGAAAAGCCAATATCCGGAGGAGGGCACTAAGTTGAGCGAAGGCTCAATAGTACTTCTTGAGACTGAAGGGGATACAACTCTTCCAAATTTTTCCGGGTGGTCGAAAAAAATGGCCTTATCATTTAAAATGTTATCTGGGCTTGATATCCGATTGAACGGAGATGGATTTGTGACCGAACAAAGTCTTTCCGCTGGTGCGGTCATCAGCAAAGACGATCCTGTCGTGCTTCAGCTGAAATCGCCGGAAGATCAGCATACAATTATTGAACAAGATGAAATGGAAGGCGAGGAAGAGGAAGAGATAATTGGTGGATGATGTATAGCTGTCCCTGCCCATTCATAGGTTGATAGAAAAACGAAAGGTGTGGGGCTCTGCGTAAATACGCCGATTTGCAATCAAAAAAGCGATTGCGGGCAGTTTTCATCATTTTCCTCATTTCCATATCCATGGTTATAGCAAAGCTCTTCCACGTTCAAATCATTAAACATGAATGGTTGAAAGCGCGTGCGGAAGAGAACTGGGATCGGGAAATCCCTTTTGGAGCCATCCGGGGGGAAATCCAAGATCGCAACGGTCAGCTGATCGTTGGCAACCGGCTTGCTCCGACGCTATATTTTATGCCTTCCCAAAATAAGGAACCCGAGAAGGCGGCAGCAATGCTAGCGGGTATTTTACAAGTCGATCAACAAAAATTGCTTGAGAAAATGACGAAGAAATCTTATATGAATAAGTTGGCACCTGAAGGCAAAAACATAACCCAGGAGCAGGCAATGGAAATTGCAAAGCTGCAAATCGATGGCTTGTATACTGGAGTAGATTTCGTCAGGAACTATCCTTATGGAGAACTGCTTTCAAGGCTGATCGGGTTTACGGGGTTCGATGGAACTGGCCTTGCAGGCATTGAATATGCATATGATGAGATTTTGCAAGGTACCGGAGATAAGATACGTCTCTATACGGATGCAAAGGCGATTCCGCTTCCACATGTCGATGATGGTTTCCAGACGGGGGAAAATGGTGCCACTTTAGAACTGACAATTGATATTGAAATGCAGAAAGTCATGGAACGTGAACTGATCCAGGCAATGGAAAAATACGACGCGACACAAGCGATCGGTATCATCATGAATCCAAAAACAGGCGAAATACTTTCATTGGTTTCCATGCCGACTTTCCACCCTGCGGAATACCAGGAAACCGACCAGGCAATCTATAATCGAAATTTGCCGGTTTGGATGACGTTTGAGCCGGGATCGACTTTCAAGATCGTTACACTAGCAGCCGGTCTTGAGGAAAAGCTAATCGATCTTCATCATGATTATTTTAATGACCCGGGTTATACGATGGTTGCCAACGCAAGATTACGATGCTGGAAGCGGGAGGGGCATGGTCATCAGTCATTTTTGGAAGTTGTAGAGAACTCCTGCAATCCAGGATTCATTGAAATTGGCCGGCGTTTGGGCGGTGAAAAGCTTGACAAATATATACGGGATTTCGGTTTCGGTGAATCGACAGGTTCGGGTATTGCCGGCGAAGCGAAAGGAATCCTATTTTCGAAAGACAGATTCGGTCCTGTAGAACAGGCGACAACCGCTTTCGGCCAAGGGATTTCCGTAACGCCGATCCAGCAAGTGCAGGCAGTGGCGGCTGCCATTAATGGCGGTTATTTGTATCGTCCGTATATTGTAAAGGAAATAAAGAATGATAAGGGAGAGACGTTAAAAACGTTTGAACCCGAAATGAAACGCCGCGTCATTAGCGAGGAAACTTCCGCCCAAGTGAGAGAGGCATTGGAATCGGTTGTCGCGAACGGCTCCGGCCGAAATGCATTCAATGATGGCCTCCGTGTCGGCGGTAAGACGGGGACTGCTCAGAAGGTTGTGAACGGCAATTATGCCGATGGCGATTATATCGTTTCATTCATGGGATTTGCTCCGGCAGACGATCCCGAATTGCTTGTCTATGTAGCAGTTGATAGCCCGAAAAACTCCATTCAATTCGGAGGCGTTATTGCTGCGCCGATCGTCGGCAGAATCATTGAAGAAATCGCGCCGATCGCAGGCATCGAGAAAAGGGAAGGGCAGATTGAAAAAGAATACCGATGGGGCGACGCAATGACACATCGGGTTCCGGATTTGACGGGCATGACAAAAGGAATGGTCGCCCGCCAGCTTCACACGTATCGTATAGTGTGGCATGGTGAAGGAGACGTCATCAAATACCAAATGCCAGTCCCTGATTCCGTAATGCAGGCGGACGATATCATCCACGTCTATACTGAGGATGAAGAATAGAAATGCGGAAGGCGCTTGCTCAGCAGAGGTGCGCAGTCTAAGAACGCCGCGTCCTGCGGCAACGACTGCATGACCGGCTTCCTGCCGGCCTTAGGCATAAGGCGAAGATGCGAAGGCTGCTCGTAACGCTGCGCTTATACTCGCAAAAGCCGTTCTTCGTAACGGCTCTAGCTTTGACTTATGACCCGAGCAAGTCGAACTGCGAAGGGTTCGATTTGCCGTATTTCTGCGGTTTTGCAGAAATTAAGGCATCCATCTAGCGCCTGGAGCTGGACAATAAATAAAATTACAGTTTCAACACAAGTAAGGAGAACATATTATGACACTCGTCACGACAATTACGGTAATTACCGTAGCATTTGTACTAACAGCATTAATCGGGACCGCAATCATCCCATTGCTCAGAAGGCTGAAATTCGGCCAGAGCATCCGGGAAGAGGGTCCCGAAGCCCATAAGAAAAAAGCGGGCACGCCTACAATGGGCGGCCTTATTTTCCTGGGCTCCATTATCATTACGATGATTGTCCTATCATACATATATGAAGACGTACTGACTACACAGTCCATTGTACTGATGATCGTGCTCGCCGGATTTGGTGTCATCGGATTCTTTGACGATTTCATCATTGTCGTCATGAAAAGGAATTTGGGATTGACATCCATCCAGAAACTCATTGGTCAGATCATTATTGCGGTTATCGCCTTTTTCCTTTTGAAAATGGGTCCATTTGAAACGACGGTTGTCATACCGTTTACGAATTTTACTGTAGACCTCGGAATTTTTTATGTCGCTTTCCTCATTTTTTGGCTCGTCGGATTTTCGAATGCAGTCAATTTGTCGGATGGCCTCGATGGTCTCGTTGCAGGGACTTCGACAGTTGCCTTTGCGGCGTTTGGTGTACTTGGTCTTGTCTACGAACAATATGACATTGCTATGTTCGCATTCGTCGTAGCAGGTGCGATGCTGGGCTTTTTATTGTTCAATATGAAACCTGCAAAAGTGTTTATGGGTGATACGGGCTCATTGGCGCTCGGCGGAGCGATTGCGATGCTATCGATTTTAGTGAAACAGGAGCTGCTCCTTGTCGTCATCGGGATTGTTTACGTTATCGAAACATTGTCAGTAATGATCCAGGTGACAAGCTTTAAATTGACCGGAAAACGGGTATTTAAAATGAGCCCGATCCACCATCATTTCGAATTGTCGGGATGGTCGGAATGGAAAATCGTTCTTGTTTTCTGGGGAGTGGCATTATTGGCTGCGATGATACCCGTACTGTGGGAGGTGATGTAATTGGGAAAGCGAAATGAGTTTAGGGGCAAGAAAGTTCTTGTGCTGGGTCTAGCCAAGAGCGGCTATGCCGCGGCGGAACTATTACATTCACTTGGGGCATTCGTCGTTGTCAACGATTCTTCTCCTGAGAATGGTAATGAAGAAGCTAAAGCATTGCGGTCAAAAGGGATAGTCGTCATTTGTGGCGGACATCCCGAAGATATACTGGACCATGACTTTGATACGATTGTCAAAAATCCCGGTATCCCTTATCACAATCCGGTTCTTACACAAGCGCAACAAAGAGGGATTCCGATTTGGACTGAAATCGAACTTTCCTATTTAGTAAGCGAGGCTCCGATCATCGCCATCACCGGATCGAACGGGAAGACGACAACAACTACGCTCCTTTACCATATTTTGAATATCGGGGGCAAAAAGCCTTTGATTGCTGGAAATATTGGAACGGTTGCGTGCACCGTCGCACAGAATGCAAAACCTGACGAAGTGATTGTCATGGAAGTATCCTCTTTCCAGTTGGCGGGAACGGTCAACTTCCGTCCTAAGATTGCTGTCTGGACAAATTTATATGATGCACATCTCGATTATCATGGAACGTCGGAAGAATACGCCTTGGCGAAGGCAAAGGTGACGGATAATCAGAATGAAGAGGATTTTCTTATTTACAATGCCGATCAACCTGAGATGCAACCGTATATTAACCGGTCGAAAGCAACGAAAATCCCATTTTCATTACAAGGGAAACGAGCGGAAGGGATTTCCGCGGATGATGAACTGATTTACTGGCAAGGCGAACCGTTTGTGAAAAGGTCGATCATCAAATTGCTCGGCCGCCACAACTTGGAGAACATTTTAGCGGCGACCGCTTCAGCTCTCCTTATGAATTGCGATAAAGAAACGATCGAAAATGTGTTAAGTTCCTTTACAGGAGTGCGGCATCGTATGCAGTTTGTCAAGGAATTGAAAGGCAGGCCGTTCTATAACGATTCGAAAGCTACAAACACATTGGCGACAAAGAGTGCCTTATCGTCCTTCGAATCGCCCGTCGTGTTAATTGCCGGCGGATTGGATAGAGGGCATTCATTCGAGGAATTAAGGCCGTATATGAGCAGGGTGAAAGCTGTTCTTGCATTAGGGGAAACTGCTGACAGGCTAATCGATTTTGCCGCTTCATGCGGAGTTGAACATGCAGTAAAGGCGGAATCGATGGAAGAGGCTGTGCAGGAAGCATTTTCAATTTCCCACGATGGCGATCAAATCCTATTGTCGCCCGCTTGTGCAAGCTGGGATCAATACCCGAACTTTGAAGAACGTGGAGATGCTTTTATAGATGCTGTCATGAAACTTTAAGTCATTCGTTCACACGATCTTACCAATAAGACGGAAGGATGCGTTCACTGGATTGGAAATTAAAGGCTGCCTTCGTCATTTCGGCAGTGTCATTGTCACTGATAGGATTGGTTTTTGTCCATTCGGCGGGAGCGTACTGGGGGCAAGTGCACTACGCGGATTCATCCCCCTTCATCGTAAAGCAGGGGATTTACATGGCTGTTTCTATATTTGTAGCATTTATGTTGATGAAAGGGTCATGGGCCTCTAGTGAATCTTTTTGGACCGCCTTTTATTACATAACGATCCTATTGTTGGTTGCGGTTATGATTCCGGGCATCGGTGCTGTACGGAATGGATCCCAAAGTTGGATTGCACTCGGTCCTTTCAGTATCCAGCCTGCTGAATTCGTTAAAGTGGCGCTTATTGGCAAGCTTGCTTGCAACATGAAACAATCGGCTGGGAAGAATCCGTTCAGGTTAAGTCATTTTGTGCTTATATTATTGCCTGCAGCATTGATCATGCTTCAGCCTGACCTCGGATCTGCAGTGATTATGATCGTTTCCGCTTTCGTCATTTTGTTTATCGCGGGATATCCACTGTCGTTTTTCGGTATACTCGGCTTTGCGGGTATAGGTGCGTTCGTCGCTCTAATCGCCGCTGCTCCCTACCGATTGGAACGGATAAAATCATATATTGATCCTTGGAATGATCCGCTCGGGACAGGGTTTCAAGGGATTCAGTCATTGTTTGCAATTGCGCCTGGCGGGTTGTTCGGTCACGGCTACGGAAACAGCAGGCAGAAATATTTGTACTTGCCCGAACCGCAAAATGACTTCATATTTTCCATCATTGCTGAAGAAACAGGGTTTATCGGAGCGACATTCATTCTCGTCTTATTTTCAGTCCTGCTTCTGTCGGCATTCGGTATTGCGATCCGTGCAAAAGATTACAAATCATTTTTAATGACAGCGGGGATGGCTTCAATGATCATTTTTCAAACATTCCTGAATGTCGGGGTCGTCTCGGGTTTATTGCCGGTCACAGGGGTGACATTGCCGTTCATCAGTTACGGAGGCTCGTCTTTGCTAACGACATGGATGGCGGCGGGTACAATTTTACATTTTGCTTTTTATAGACCAAGAAGATGAGAGGAGGGCGGCACATGGATAAAGTGATAGACATCGAAGAACGAATACCATCCATGAGGGAAAAACGGAGAAAGAAGACGAATAAGAAGTTTTTATTCATCATAGCCGTCTTCGGTATCGCCCTTCTTGTGCTTTTATATTTTCAGTCTCCTCTTAGTCAGGTTGGGAAAGTGGAAATCCACGGGGCTGCACTTCATGATGACCAATATTATTATGATAAAAGCGGGATTTTAGAAGGAGCATCTTATTGGGGATTTACAACGAAAGAAGTGGAAGAAGAACTTTTGAAGCTTGAAGGCGTCAGTAGTGTTGCCGTCACTAGAAAATGGATGAGGGATATTGATATTTCCATAGATGAATGGAAAACCGTCGCCTATATGGAAAGTGGCGGGGAATATGGTTTATTGCTCGAAAATGGAGCCCTTTTCCCAAGTGATGGAAGTTACCCGAATGTGCCGATTTTAAATCATGTGGACAACCCTGACCTTCGGAAAAGACTGACAACACAATTGCTGAAAATGGATAAAAATGTTCTGCAATTGATTTCCGAAATCATCTATACTGGGACAGAGGAGAATCCTGATACGATTGTTGCCTATATGGATGATGGATATGAAGTCCATGCAATTTTGCAGACCTTTGCTGAGAAGATGGATTATTATCCGGATATCATATCCCAATTGGGCGATATCGAAAAAGGGATTGTCAATATGGAAGTGGGCATTTACTTCACCCCTTTTAGCAAAGTTTACGGAAATGCCGAAGTAGAGGAAGGGGAAGGTGATGAAGTTGGCGAAGAAAATGAGTGAGGACTATAAAACTAGAGGGAGATACATATTATACTCTTTCGTTTTCCTTATACTCGGTTTCATCTTCGCGTTCTCCTATCGTACCTTAGGGAAGGATAGCGGCGAATCCGTCCAATCTCCTGCATTGCAACAGGAAGAGCAATATCGGGAAGAATTGATTGCTCAAAAGGAAAGAAATAAGGAGCTTGCGGATGAAATCCATGCGAAGCAAGATGAAATCCGTGACTTTGAAAAATCCTTTTCTGAGAACGAAGACAATCATACCGTGCTAGTTGAGGAGGCAAAGGATCTAAGGTTGCTTCTAGGTGTGATTCCTGCTACCGGTCAGGGGGTCCGTGTGACATTGAAGGATGGCGATTATGATCCGATCGAACAGAATCCTAATGATTATATTGTCCATGAAAGTCATGTACTCCGTGTTGTGAATGAATTGAAGATTTCCGGCGCACAAGGGATTGCCATAAATGGACAGCGCATATCGTCCAATTCATATATCAAATGTACAGGCCCGGTAATAACAATTGACGGCAGGACGCTTCCGGCCCCGTTTGTCATTGAGGCAGTCGGTGATGCAGACGTCTTATCAGCTGCGTTGAACTTGGGCGGCGGAGTAATTGATGGATTGGTACATGACAATATCGTCGTCACATTGGAGCAACTGAAAGAAATCAAGCTTCCCGCATTAAGGGACGAGGCATAATGAATCACTAAGAGGGAGGGTGTTCGTTGAAAAAAGCTATCAATTGGAAATTCACAATTGTCCTCCTGCTCATCGGATTTATGATTGCAGTCCAATATAATACGATGGAACATCCTAAGGAACGTGATACGAGGGATATTTGGGCAATACGCCAGGAGTTGGCGGAAGAGAAGAAAATCCATTCAGAGCTTCTTACAGAAATCCGCGATTTGGATAGAACGATCTCATCTTACAGAACATTGAGCGAATCAAGTACGGGACAAGCGCTGAGGGATACTGTGGACAAGCTGCACAAAAAGGCGGGAACGACGGATATTTCGGGACCGGGTTTTACAATCGAAGTCCGCCCATCCGTGGAAAGCATAGCGTATGGAATACCAATCACGAGTATTTCATCTGATTTACTGACCCGTTTCGTCAACGAAGTGAACCGATTTAAAGGCATTCATATGGAAATTGACGGCAAACGGTTGACGATGATGAGCTCGATACGGGTCATCAATGGCGTGACTACTGTAAATGGTTTGAATGTCTCGACTCCGCCCTTTACGATTAAAATCATTTCACCTACAATGTCAGATAGTGAGAAGCTTTATAATTATTTGTTGGCATCGTCCATCCATGACGATTTTTACCTTGATAATCTTGTGCTAGAAATCAATCAACCGGAAAAGGACGTGACCGTCCGGGGGTATCCCGACAAATTTAAAAATGTTTATTTGAAAGAACTTCCGAAAGGGGAATGACAATGTGGTTGCCACTGCTCGGTTTATTACTAGGAGTTTCGCTGGGCCTGTTATCGGATATTCAGATCCCGCAAATTTACAGCAACTATTTGTCCATCGCCGTGTTAGCTGCATTGGATACGCTTTTCGGAGGAATACGTGCGCATCTGCAACAAATTTATGATGATAAGGTGTTCATTTCCGGATTCTTCTTCAATATTGCACTTGCGGCAGGGTTGGCTTTCCTCGGAGTACATCTGGGGGTGGATTTATATTTGGCTGCCGTATTCGCATTTGGGGTCAGGTTATTCCAGAATATCGCTGTCATTAGAAGGATTTTACTGACGAAATGGTCAGATCGAAGTAAAGTTTCTGAAACGAAAGTTCAGGAATGAAAGGAATTGGTCATTGGATGGAGAAAATATTTAGACAATACGACTCTAATACAATAGAATGTAAGATAAGGACTGTAATGGGAGGTGCCGGGAATTGAGTCAATCTACAATTTATGTATCACTAGATATAGGATCTTCGTCAGTCAAAGTGTTGATCGGCGAAGTGGATGGCGGATCCCTCCACGTAATCGGGGTAGGTAACGTCCAATCAGCAGGCATTCGTAAAGGGACGATTATCGACATCGATGCGACTGTCCAATCCATCCGTAAAGCGGTGGAACAGGCTGAACGGATGACAGGCATGCAAATTCGGGAAGTTATTCTCGGTATTCCTGCCAATGGCGTACTGCTGCAAGATGTTAAAGGCGTTGTTGCCGTCAATTCAGAAAACAGGGAAATCACCGATGACGATCTGGATCGGGTAATGAAGTCCGCGCAAGTCATGTCGGTTCCGCCTGAACGGGAAATCGTCAATATCATACCAAAGCAATTCATCGTGGATGATTATGATGAAATAAAAGATCCGAGGGGCATGATCGGCGTCCGACTGGAAATGGACGGGACGCTTATAACGACATCCAAAACATTAGTGCATAATATTTTGCGATGCGTCGAGCGGGCGGGTCTTGTCATCCGTGAAATCTATTTACAGCCTCTCGCAGCTGGACAATTTGCATTGACCGAGGATGAAATGAACCACGGCACTGCATTTATCGATATCGGCGGAGGTTCTACGACAATTGCCATTTTCGGGGATAACCGCTTCATTTCTACAGCTGTCATTCCAGTGGGCGGAGACCATATAACAAAGGACTTGTCGATCGTTCTGAAGACACCAACCGAGCAGGCAAGAAAAATCAAACATCAATATGGACATGCTTTTTACGACGATGCATCTGATGATGAGCTTTTTGAAGTCCCTGTCATCGGTGCGGATTCGAAAGATCAATATAGTCAAAGATACATATCGGAGATCATTGGTGTCCGATTGGAAGAATTATTCGACTTGGTTCTGGAAGAGCTCTACCGTATGGGCATCCAAGATCTGCCGGGCGGCGTCGTATTGACAGGCGGCACAACGAAGCTCGACGGGATATTGCAACTGTCTAGACATGTGTTGAGAACGAGGGTACGGATCCATACGCCGGAATATATCGGAGTGCGTGAACCGATGTATTCGACTGCTGTAGGCCTTATCCGTTATGCTAGTATGGAAGATAGCTATTATGGGACAGTGGCAGAATCTCAAACTGTCGCCGCTACTAGTGAGATGGATTATCAACCTTCCACTAAAAAGAAGGTCGCCGCCAGACCGAAAGAGAAAAAGACAAGCTTTATGAGCAAAACAAAGAAATTTTTCGATGGATTTTTTGAGTGACTGATCTAAAGGGTCATATAGGGATTAGGAGGAGAGAGCATGCTGGATTTTGAAACAAATGTCGATGCACTCGCAGTCATCAAGGTGATTGGAGTCGGTGGTGGAGGAAACAATGCGGTTAACCGCATGATTGAACATGGAGTACAAGGCGTGGAGTTCATCGCTGTAAATACGGATGCGCAAGCACTTAAATTATCCGAAGCAGAAGTTAAATTGCAAATCGGAGCTAAATTGACTCGCGGTCTAGGTGCAGGTGCAAATCCTGATGTAGGAAAAAAAGCGGCTGAAGAGAGCCGTGAGCAAATAGAAGAGGCGCTTCGCGGCGCTGATATGGTGTTCGTTACCGCAGGTATGGGCGGCGGAACTGGAACAGGTGCCGCACCAGTCATCGCACAAGTGGCAAAAGACCTTGGAGCGTTGACAGTAGGTGTCGTCACACGGCCATTCACATTTGAAGGAAGAAAGCGTCAAACACAAGCGATCGGCGGAATTGCGGCGATGAAAGAATCGGTCGACACGCTGATTGTCATACCAAATGATAAATTGTTGGAGATTGTCGATAAGAACACGCCAATGCTTGAAGCATTCCGCGAGGCAGACAATGTCCTGCGTCAAGGGGTTCAAGGCATTTCAGACTTGATCGCTGTGCCTGGACTTATCAACCTTGACTTTGCGGACGTGAAAACAATCATGTCCAATAAAGGTTCTGCACTGATGGGTATCGGTATGTCAACGGGTGAAAATCGTGCTGCCGAAGCCGCAAAGAAAGCCATTTCGAGCCCGCTTTTGGAAACGTCGATCGACGGAGCCAAGGGTGTATTGATGAACATTACAGGCGGTTCCAACCTGAGCTTGTTCGAAGTTCAAGAAGCTGCGGATATTGTGGCTTCCGCTTCCGATGAGGATGTCAACATGATTTTCGGATCCGTCATCAATGATGACTTGAAGGATGAAATCCTTGTTACAGTTATCGCTACCGGGTTTAGTGAAGAGCAATTGAGTCAGCAGAAGCCTTCAAGAAACCCAGGCTTCGGGGCTACACGTCAACGTGAATCCCAGCCTGCACAGCAGCAGCCTTCCTATACTCGTCGGGAAGAGCCGCAGCAGCAGCAATTCCAACAGCCTGAGCCGACGCGACAACCGCAAAGCCATCAGCAAGATGATGCGTTGGATATTCCGACATTCCTGCGCAATCGCCAAAGAAGATAATAGAACTGAAATAGACAGAAACTCTCCGGCAGTCCAAATGGACAAGCCGGAGAGTTTTTTTAATGACTGTGTGATGCAATGCAATCAACGGGGCTCGCAACACAAAGAATGCGGGCTGCAACACAATCAACGGGGTCGCAATGCAATCAAACTGTCGCAACGCAATCAACGGACCGCGAAACACAACGAATTCGGGGCGCAACACAATCAAACTGCCGCAACGCAATCAACGGGACTCGCAACACAACGAATACGACAGGCAACACAACCAATTCAATTCGCAACACAATAAACCGTCCATATCCGCTAATCATGTCGAATATTTATATGAATTATTCCCTTGTTCCGACAAACATTGCAGTCATGAGGTGTTATCCTTACGTACAAGGAGGGCGGGCTGATGTATGGCGAACTCATTGTTGGTATTAACATGGTTTTCAACTACGCGATTTTGTCCTTTGCCGACCGGATGGTCAAGGCACAAGCTACAACGCGGCGTCTATTGCTCGCTTCTCTCTTCGGCGCGTTGCCGGTTACGATTTTTCCAAACTCCCAAATTGCCATCATCATCGCTTTCGGTGCAATGATCATCTGTGCCTTCGGAATTTCAATAGCGTCCATCGGCGGCAGGGCGGTCATTGTATTGATTGGTGCGCTTTTTGCTGGAGGGGCACTGACGGTATTCACGGAGAAGTTCATGTTTTCGGATTCAAAGGCGACGGTCTTCGTCAGTGCGCTACTTGCTTACGTTTTCCTCTATTTATTAAAGACCAAGTGGTTGGATGTGCGAGTTGCCCGCCAATTATCCTCCTATTCAGTTGCTTCGGTACTTTCCATTTGGAATGAAACGATTTCAATTCCGAGTTTCATCGATACAGGAAATCGCTGCACGGAGCCATTGACCGGTGAACCGGTACATTTCGTTTCTTTCAAATTCGTGGAACAGTCAATTCCTGAAGAGTTGAAGAAACCTTTGCTTTCATGGAAAACCGGAGACATGCCCCAACTTTCGACATTCCCGAAGCATTACCAAAAAACATTGCGATTGATCCGGCTGCAAACAGTCCAAGGCGCGTCCTGGGCAGTAGGCTTTAAATACGATAGATGGATCATCGGGGAAGGGAGTGAGATGCCGGCAGGCTATATCGTCTTCACAAAGCAGGATAACCGTTATCCGGAAGGGGCAGGCGCCATTTTGCATGCCTCCGCATTGGAATCCATTACGAACGAAAGGGGAACCAGTCATGTTGCAGGAACTTAAAAAATGGCTATCGATCATCAAGAGCTTCATCACACGGAAAAAGTCCGGTACGTATTACATTGGCGGCCATGAATCGCTTCCAAAGCCATTGTCCCGGGAAGAAGAGGCAATCGCAATTAGGGCGTTCATGGAAGGGGACATGGATGCCCGGGATACGCTCATTGAAAAGAATTTAAGGCTCGTCGTTTACATTGCCCGCCGTTTTGATAATACGAATACGCATATTGAAGATTTGATCAGTATTGGAACAATCGGACTTATAAAGGCGATCGAAACTTTTAAGAGCGATCGCAATATTAAATTGGCGACATATGCTTCAAGATGTATTGAAAATGAGATTCTTATGCATTTGCGAAAAACGAACCGGACTCGATCGGAAATTTCATTTGACGAGCCGTTAAATTCCGATGCGGATGGAAATGAGCTTTTGCTCTCTGATATTTTAGGGACGGATGAACATATTATCATTGATGACGTTGAAAAAAAATTAGAAAGACAACATATGATCGAAGCGATCAGCAATTTGGATGAACGTGAGAAATATATAATGGAATGCCGCTTCGGACTAACAGGAAGACTCGAAATGACACAGAAGGAAGTCGCGGAACTACTTGGCATTTCCCAGTCTTATATTTCTCGTCTGGAAAAGAAAATCATCTCCGAACTGCGTGACAGACTGAATCACCCGATTGCCTGATGGTTGAAATTGGCGAATTGCTTTTCGCATATTCCGCAAGTGTGAGGACAAACTATTTGTACAGTCATCTACAGAATGCGGAGGAAAAGCGAATGATGCGTACAAGAGTTGAAATCTGTGGTATCGATACGTCCAATTTGCCATTACTGACGAATGAAGTGATGAAAGAAACGTTTATCCGGCTTCAGAATGGTGACGACTCGGCAAGGGAAGAGCTTGTAATAGGAAATTTGCGGCTAGTGTTAAGTCTTGTTCAAAGATTTGCTTACAGGGGGGAGCAAGCAGACGATCTTTTTCAAGTTGGCTGCATCGGGTTATTAAAGTCCATTGACAATTTCGATTTGAAACATAACGTCCGGTTTTCAACATATGCCGTCCCGATGATCATCGGTGAAATTAAAAGACATTTGAGAGACCACCATGCCATTAGGGTGTCCAGATCGCTCAGGGATATAGCATATAAAGCTATCCGTGCAAAAGAACAATTTGTGAATGAACATCAGAAAGAACCGAGAATATCTGATCTGGCTGAAGCGACAGGCATTCCGGAGGATGATATCTTATTTGCTTTGGATGCAATACAAGACCCGATGTCCCTTCATGAACCGATGAATGGGGATGGCGGGGATCCGGTTTATATTATGGATCAGTTGCAGGATAAGAAGGTGTCAGAAGAACGTTGGTTGACGTATGTGTCCGTGAAGGAAACGGTGTCGGGCATGACGGAAAGGCAGCAGCTGATCCTTTCGAAACGTTTCTACTTAGGACAGACACAAACCGAAATTGCAAAAGAACTAGGCATTTCCCAAGCACAAATTTCCAGACTTGAGAAAAACGCGATTCAAATTATTAGAGATGGTATGGAGAATAAATAATCAATGATGAAGGGACTGTCTGTCAGCGTATCTGACTATGACAGTCCCTTTTAACTGTTGATTTCCGCTTCAGGCGGACGCTTTCAAACGAACTACGAAGGGTTCGATTTGCCGTATTTCTGCGCATTTTACAGAATTAAGGCAGCCTGCTCGCAACGCTGCGCTTTTGCTCGCAAACGCCGTTCGCTGTTCCCGCTGGAACCGCCGCCTTACGCTACAATCAACGGAGCTACTTTTAAGTTGTTGCGCATAAGCTGTATAAACATAAAATTTATTATCTATATCCATTGTTTAGGGACATTTAATAACATGGCAGCTGTTGCTTGGAGTGCAGGCGCGAGACTCCTGCGGGAAAAGCGTTAGTCGAAGACCCCGCAGGAGTGAAGCGGAGCGTAATGACGAGGAGGCTGAGGCAACGCCCGCGGAAAGCGAGTGCCGGAACGGAAGGCAACAGCCCCTTTTATAAGCAAGATTCTATTTTAATTATCATTGGAGGGATAAGGATGCGTTTTTCGGACTTGCAGAAAAAAGAAGTGATTGAAGTGAAGAAGGGCTCGTTCCTAGGATTTGTACAGGACGCGACAATCGATATGAAAAACGGCAAAATTGATGTGCTGCAAATTGGAGGAGCAGAAAGGGCTCTGTTCTTAGAATCAAAAATGAAGGATCTGAAGCAAATCAAGTATGACGACGTCCTGACAATCGGAAAAGACATCGTATTAGTGGGCAAAAAGACTGATAAGTGAAGACTTATCATTGATATGTGTCCATCCAATTGATACAATAAAGCAAAGTAAGCAGAAAAGTAGTGATTTCATTGGACACACTTCAACAACGTATGGAAAAAATAGAAGAAGAAATTCAAGCGGCTTGTGACCGTTCAGGAAGAAATCGTCAGGACGTAACCGTTGTCGCGGTAACAAAGGAAGTATCCGACAAAAGAACTCAGGAAGTCATCGAAATTGGCATCACGGATATTGGTGAAAATCGGCCGGACGGCCTTCTCTCAAAGAGGGAAAGCATCCCATCGGATAATCTTAACTGGCATTTCATCGGTAATGTACAGAGCAGAAGAGTAAGGGACATTATCAACGAAGTCGATTTTCTTCATTCGTTGGACCGGCTCAGCATTGCAAAAGAGATTCAAAAGCGAGCAGACTCACCGGTCGATTGCTTTGTACAAGTGAATGTTTCCGGGGAAGAGTCAAAATCCGGACTACAGCCTGATGAATTAGAGGATTTCATCCTTCAATTGGCCGAATATGATAAAATTCGTGTCGTAGGCTTGATGACAATGGCGCCTTTCACGCAAGATGAAGAATTGATCCGCAAGATTTTCAGTTCATTGCGCGGCCTTCGTGACCAACTTGCAGCGAAAGAAATGGACCATGCACCATGCACATTATTATCAATGGGAATGTCAAATGATTATCCAATCGCAATCGAAGAAGGTGCAACACACGTTAGAATCGGAACCGCATTAGTCGGAACGGAGAGCGAGGGAGACGAATGAGCATAAAAAGACGATTTGAAAAATGGTTCTATCTTGATGAGGAAGAGGAATTCCAGCAAGAGCCTGTCAGGGAACAACAGCCTGCTGTACAGGAGCAGCAACAGCCGAGAAGATCGGTTTCGCGAAAGCCTCAAGTTCCGGATACTCAGCAGCCGGGAACGGTTGTCAGCTTGCAGAGCATCCAGAAATCTTCAAAAGTTGTTCTTTTTGAACCGCGTGTCTACGCAGAAGCACAGGACATTTCGGAGCATTTAAAGAATAAAAGAGCTGTTGTTGTCAATTTGCAAAGAATAGAGCGTGATCAAGGAATCCGTATCGTCGATTTCCTGAGCGGGACCGTCTACGCACTTGGCGGGGATATCCAGCGGATTGGCACTGACATATTCCTTTGCGTACCGGAGAACGTAGAAGTGGCAGGGACCATTTCGGATTTTTTTGAAAGATAGAATTGAATGAGGTGTACAGATGGAATTAGCGGTAATAATAACGTTATTATTTAAACTTTTAATGAATGTACTAGATATTTACATGATACTCCTCATTATTTATATACTAATGTCGTGGGTACCTGCATCGAGAGAAACTACATTCGGAAGGTTTTTAGGGCGGATTACTGAGCCATATTTAGGTTTTTTCCGCAAATTTATCCCTCCGCTCGGAATGATCGATATTTCTCCAATTGTGGCCATCTTTGTTTTGAATTATTTAATTCGAAGAGGAGTAGGCGAAGTTTATTATTTAATTATTGCCTCACTGACGTGAGGTTTTTTCAATAAGGAGCAGTTGACGATGGATTCGATCATACAACATTTCAGAAAAGACGAGCAGCCGTTTATTGAAACGGTGATTGGGTGGACACGTGAAGTGGAAGACACCTATTCGCCGAAGCTTACCGGTTTTCTCGATCCAAGGCAGATTTTCATTTTGAGCTCGATCGTCAGAAGTTCAGGTTTGCAATTCGGAGTCCATGGCGCATTTCTTGAACCCGAACGGCAGCGGGCATTGATATACCCCGATTATTACGAACCGGAAGATGAAGATTTCCAAGTGACTGTTTTTGGTATAAGGTATCCAGCGAAATTCATGACGCTTGAGCATCGGGATGTTTTAGGTTCTCTTATGGCGCTTGGCATTGACCGTTCCAAATTCGGTGATATCCGATTGGAAGGAGATATCGCCCAATTCGCCGCCGCGGATGAAATGAAAGATTATCTGACCGCCAATTTGACGTCTATCGGGAAATCGAAGGTCCGTGTCGAAGAACTTGGAGCCTCTGATGAACTTATCGTAATTGCGGAATCGTGGAAGGAAGAGCTTCATACTATAAGCTCATTGCGCCTGGACTCCCTTGTCGCCTCTTTAGTGAATTGTCCGCGTCAAAAAGCTGTCGCGCTCATTCAGAACGATAAAGTGAAAGTGAATCATGTTGTACGGGATCAGCAAGCATTCGAGGTGAATGAATCGGACATCCTTTCAATTAGAGGGTCGGGCCGTTTCAAAATCATGTCGATAGAAGGAAGGACTCGAAAAGACAAAATACGGTTGTTGATTGGTAGGTTAGAATGATTTTTCAGACAACCGGTGGAAAAACTGCTTTCTTATCTGTTGTGGGCATGTATAATAGGAAATAGAAGATTTACTCGAAAGGGAGGAACAGAAGATGGCATTGTCACCACTCGATATACATAACAAAGAATTCAGCCGCGGCTTTCGCGGATACGATGAAGATGAAGTAAACGAATTTCTCGAACAGATCATGAAGGATTATGAAAATGTACTGGAAGAGAATAAGACGTTGAAAAACAGTTTGAAGGAAACGAAAGAAAAGATTTCGCATTTCAATACAATTGAAGAAACATTGCAGAAGTCAATTTTGATTGCCCAAGAAGCAGCTGAAGATGTGAGAAGGAACTCGGTGCAGGAATCGAAACTGATTGTGAAGGAAGCCGAGAAGAACGCGGACCGGATTGTGAATGAAGCACTGTCGCGTGCCCGTAAGATTGCGATGGAAATCGAGGATTTGAAAAAACAATCAAAAGTGTTCAGAAACCGTTTCCGCATGTTGGTAGAAGCTCAACTTGACATGATCAAGACAGATGACTGGGAAAAACTTCTTGAATATGAACCGGATACTGAGCATCTTGAATCTGCAGCGGACGTGGAATGACGCGGAAGCTTGACATTCTATTCCCTTCGCACATATAATAATGACCATATAAGTAGGAACAGGCGTTGAAAGAGAGAGTACTTTCCGATATTCTAGTGTAGCGAGCCGGGGGCGGTGAAAGCCTGGCCTGAAACGGAAACGAAAATCACTCCAGAGCCGGATTGACAAAATCAATCCCGGATGCACCCCGTTATGGTGTTCTGAGAGGCAGTATGATGATTTATGCTGCAACTAGGGTGGTAACGCGAGAATGATCCCTCGTCCCTTTTATAGGGACGGGGTTTTTTTATTTTCAAAGGAGGAAAAGATATGGATTACAAAGACACATTGCTCATGCCGAAAACAGAATTTCCGATGCGCGGAAATTTGCCGAACAAAGAACCTGATATGCAAGCAAAATGGGAAGAAATGAACATCTATGAGAAAGTGCAAAAACGCACGGAAGGTCGCCCGTTCTTCGTCCTTCACGACGGACCGCCGTATGCGAATGGCGACTTGCATATGGGCCACGCTCTAAACAAAGTGCTGAAAGACATGATTGTTCGCCACAAATCGATGACAGGCTTCCACGCACCTTACGTACCGGGCTGGGATACGCACGGACTTCCGATCGAGCAAGCGCTTGTCAACAAAGGCGTCAACCGAAAAGAGCACTCCGTTGCTGAATTCCGTAAAATGTGTGAGGAATATGCATACAGTCAAATCGATAGCCAGCGTTCACAATTTAAACGGATCGGTGTACGTGGCAACTGGGAAAACCCATATATCACATTGAAGCCGGAATTCGAAGCGAGACAAATTCAAGTGTTCGGTGAGATGGCGAAGAAAGGCTATATTTACAAAGGATTAAAGCCTGTTTACTGGTCTCCTTCAAGTGAATCTGCACTTGCCGAGGCGGAAATCGAATACAAGGATAAAAAATCCCCATCCATCTATGTTGCTTTTCCAATCAAGGATGGCCTTGGCGTCGTTGATGAAGATGTCCGAATCATTATCTGGACGACGACTCCTTGGACGATTCCTGCGAATCTTGGAATTTCTGTTCATCCGGAATTCATTTATGCGATTGTCAATGTGGACGGAAATAAGTTCTTATTGGCGAAAGATCTCGTCGAATTTGTTGCGAAAGAGATTGGTTGGGAATCATATGAAGTTGTTAAAGAACTGAAAGGTTCTGAACTGGATCGGGTAATTGCAAAGCATCCGCTGTATGATCGTGATTCACTCGTCATGCTTGGAGAGCATGTCACAGCCGAAGCCGGTACGGGATGCGTCCATACTGCACCAGGACACGGTGAAGACGACTTCTACGTATCGAAACAATATGGAATCGATGCTTTGTCGCCGATCAATGACCGTGGTGTCATGACGGATGAGGCGCCGGGCTTCGAAGGATTGTTCTATGAAGATGCGAATAAAGAAGTAACAAAAAAATTGGATGAAGAAGGAGCTTTGTTGAAGCTTTCATTCATCACTCACTCGTATCCGCACGATTGGCGTACGAAGAAACCGGTCATTTTCAGGGCAACCGCTCAATGGTTCGCATCCATTCAATCGTTCCGTGAAGAGTTGCTAGGAGCGATCCGCAATACGAAGTTCACTCCAACATGGGGCGAGACACGTTTGTACAATATGGTACGCGACCGCGGAGACTGGTGTATTTCTCGACAACGCGTTTGGGGAGTTCCAATTCCGGTGTTTTACGCGGAAAACGGTGAAGCGATCCTTACCGATGAAACGATTGCACATGTTTCTAAACTGTTCAGGGAGCACGGTTCGAACATCTGGTTTGAGCGGGAAGCAAAAGACTTGCTTCCGGAAGGTTTCGAGCACGAAGGAAGCCCGAACGGCCAGTTTACAAAAGAGACGGATATTATGGACGTCTGGTTCGATTCCGGTTCTACACACCAGGGCGTATTAGTGGAAAGGGATGATCTTGTCTATCCGGCTGATTTGTATTTGGAAGGCTCCGACCAATACCGCGGTTGGTTCAACTCGTCGTTGACGACAAGTGTCGCCATCAATGGAATCGCTCCATACAAAGGGCTATTGAGCCACGGGTTCACATTGGACGGGGAAGGTCGCAAAATGAGTAAATCGCTCGGCAACGTCATCGTACCGGCAAAAGTGATGAATCAACTTGGCGCCGATATCCTTCGTCTATGGGTTTCGTCCGTCGACTATACAGCCGATGTGCGGGTTTCCGATTCGAACTTCAAGCAAGTATCGGAAGTATACCGGAAGATCCGTAATACGCTGCGCTTCCTGCATGGGAATGTGGCGGATTTCAATCCTGATGCAGACCGTGTCGCTTTCGTTGATATGCGCCCGATCGACCAATACGTCTATGTGAAATTGCAGGATCTGATCAAAGAAGTCCTGGAAGCTTATGAGAAATACGAGTTTGCAGGCGTTTATCACGCTGTGAATAATTTCTGTACGGGTGAATTAAGCTCGTTCTATCTAGACATCGCGAAAGACGTCGTCTATATCGAAGGTGTTGATCATCCGCACCGTCGCGCAATGCAGACAGTCATGTACGATTCGCTACTCGCATTGTTGAAGCTGTTGACGCCAATCATTCCGCATACGACAGATGAGCTTTGGGCTTATCTTGAGAATGTGGAAGAGGAAAGCGTCCAGCTGACAGACATGCCGCAAGCAGAAGAACTTGGAGAGCATGCGAATGCGCTTCGCGAACGTTTCAGCAAATTGATGCTCGTTCGTGATGATGTATTGAAAGCACTTGAAGAAGCAAGAAACGCAAAAGTGATCGGTAAATCGCTTGAAGCGAAAGTGACGGTTTCCTTGCCAGAAAAAATGGCAGGCATTTTGGCGGCAGACGATATCGATTTCGCCCAATTCTTCATCGTTTCCAAATTCGAGGAAGGCAAAGAGGGAGAAATGCCAGCTGATGCGCTTAAACTTGACGCCGCAACAGTCCTCGTCGAGAAAGCGGACGGTGAAAAATGCGACCGCTGCTGGACAATTTCCGAAACTGTCGGCAACGACGCGGAACACCCGGCGCTCTGCTCACGCTGTGCTGAAGTCGTGAAAAAATACTATTCATAAGCATTTTGGTAAAGGCTGTTTGCAACTGTGGCTAATCCATAGTTGCAGCAGTCTTTTTCTTTTCCATTGAATACACGCTAACTTCATGATTTAGAGTATTATGTGGTAAAATGAAACAGAAACTGTCGGACGGGGGTTTTTGGATTGATACTATATTATGGATTGGCTGTTTTATTAATAATGCTTGACCAACTGACAAAATGGCTCGTTGTACAAAACATGAATCTAGGGGAGCGAATCCCGCTTGCAGAACCTTATTTAGCCCTCCTTTCACATCGTAATAAAGGAGCGGCATGGGGCATGCTGGAAGGGCAAATGTGGTTATTTTATATCGTCACCATACTAGTCGTCGGCGGCATCATTTATTTTTTCCACAAAGAAGCAAAAGGCAGTAAGTTTTTAGGTATCAGCCTGATGTTCCTTTTAGGAGGAGCAATCGGAAACTTCATCGATCGATTATGGCGGAAGGAAGTTGTTGACTTCATCGATGTCCTCATCCCTGTCATCAACTACGACTTCCCAATCTTCAATGTAGCCGATGCTGCATTGACAGTCGGAGTCATCCTCATCATCCTACACGTCATTGTTGATGAAAAAAAGAACAAGAAAAAGGTGGCATAATGGAACCGTTTGAAATTGAAATTACAGAAGAACATGAAAAAGGCAGGATCGATAAAGTCCTATCGGATATCAATGCCGATTGGTCGCGCACACAAATTCAGCAATGGGTGAAGGACGGGGCAGTTCTCGTAAACGATGGGACGGTTAAACAGAACTACAAAGTGAAAACCGGAGATATCATCGAAGTGATGGAGCCTGAGCCTGTTGAACTTGATATTGTTGCGGAAGATCTCGATTTGGATATCGTCTATGAAGACGCAGATGTGCTCGTCGTGAATAAACCCCGCGGAATGGTTGTCCATCCGGCGCCTGGCCATGCAACAGGCACGCTTGTAAATGGCTTGATGCACCAAGTGAAAGATCTTTCGGGAATTAACGGAGTGATGCGTCCAGGAATTGTCCATCGAATTGACAAAGACACTTCCGGACTGCTGATGGTCGCTAAAAACGATCAGGCACATGTATCCCTCGTCGACCAGCTCGTCGACAAATCGGTGACGCGTGTTTATACAGCGCTCGTCCACGGCCATATCCCTCATGACCAAGGTACAATAGACGCCCCGATCGGAAGGGACCCGAAAGACCGTCAAAGCATGACGGTTATCGACAAAGGGAAGCATGCCGTCACCCACTTCAAAGTGTTGGACCGATTCGGCGATTTCACTTTGGTGGAATGCCGTCTGGAAACTGGAAGGACGCACCAAATTCGCGTGCATATGAAGTATATCGGTTATCCACTCGCAGGGGATCCGAAATATGGTCCGAAGAAAACTATCGATTTCAACGGGCAGGCGTTGCACGCAGGCACAATCGGCTTCAAACACCCACGCACGGGCGAATATATGGAGTTTACCCAACCTTTGCCAGAAGACTTCAATGAATTGATTGAAAAAATGCGTGCGGATAATCGTTGACAAAATGAAAAAGGGCAACTATACTAATCAATGAAATGAATAGCGATACCTTTAAAGTCAGTCCAGAGAGGCTGGGAAGGTTGCACGGAAGTACTGTAGGATAGCTGCGCGCTATGCATCAGTACGCTTCTTTCTGCACCTGTACCCTTCTGCCATCCTGGCAGAAGGTTTTTTTATTATCAAAAAGGAGGAATTTCCATGACGGAAAAAGCGATCATTCTTGACGAACAGGCAATATCACGGGCGGTAACAAGAATCGCCTATGAAATTATCGAAAAGAACAAAGGAATTGACGAATGTATCCTTGTCGGCATTAAAACAAGGGGGGCCGTACTTGCGAGAAGGCTCTCAGATAGAATCAAGCAAATCGAAGGAAAACCGATAATGACGGGTGAGCTGGACATTACGCTGTACAGGGATGATCTTCAACTTAAACATGAAAATAAGGAACCTCAAGTCCATCAAGTAGACATCCAGCACGATGTAACGGAAAAGAAAGTAATCCTTGTCGATGATGTCCTTTACACTGGCAGAACAGTGCGGGCGGCAATGGATGCGGTCATCGATTTAGGAAGGCCTGCAGCGATTCAACTGGCAGTCCTCGTTGACAGGGGCCATCGCGAATTGCCGATCCGCCCAGACTATATCGGTAAAAACATCCCAACTTCAAGTGAAGAACGGGTAGTCGTCAATGTCATTGAAGAAGACGGGACAGACGGTGTAACAATCCATAGAAAATAAAACAGGATAAGGATTGAGAGCGAAATGATGAATGACAACAAAGTGTTAGACGTATTCGATAAACCGGCACCAGGAAGATGGCTAGCTCTCAGTTTGCAGCATATGTTTGCGATGTTCGGGGCAACGATCCTTGTTCCCCAATTAGTCGGCTTAAGTCCGGCAATCGCTTTACTGACGAGCGGGCTTGCGACGATCATCTTCGTCCTTGTCACGCAATTCAAGGTTCCCGCTTACTTAGGTTCATCATTCGCTTTCATAGCACCGATCCAAATGGCGACAAGCACAGGCGGTATTGGAAGCGCGATGATCGGAAGCATGTTTGTCGCACTCGTCTATTCGCTCGTATCGCTCTTGATCTGGACGACGGGCTCAGGTTGGATCATGAAATTCCTTCCACCAGTCGTTGTCGGACCTGTCATCATGGTGATCGGATTAGCGTTGGCACCTACGGCAGTAAGCATGGCGAGTACGATTCAAGTGGATGGGGAAGCGCAATACAATCTGCTGCATTTCTCAGCCGCGATTGTGACTTTGGCAGCGGCAATCATCTGCCTCATGTTCTTTAGAGGGGTGGTCAGTCTAATGCCTGTTCTGATCGGAATTATAGTAGGGTACATCTACTCCGCGTCAATCGGAATTTTAGACTTCACAAAAGTGCATGAAGCTGACTGGTTTGAAATACCGGAATTCTTGATTCCAGGAATCGATTATGAGTTTGTCATCACCCCAGCATTACTAGCCATCATGGTTCCGATATCAATTGTAACGATTTCGGAGCATATCGGGCACCAGCTTGTACTCGGCCGCGTCGTAGATAAAGATTTCATCAGAGACCCCGGTTTGAACAGGTCGCTTTTAGGGGACGGACTGGGAACACTCCTTAGCGGACTCCTTGGCGGCCCGCCGAAAACGACTTACGGTGAAAATATCGGCGTTATGGCGATCACTCGTGTCTACAGCGTCTATGTCATCATTGGAGCAGCAGTATTCGCGATATGGTTTTCCTTCATGGGGAAATTGATGGCGATTATCGCGACAATCCCTCAAGCCGTGCTTGGAGGAATATCAATCCTGCTGTTCGGTATCATCGCATCATCTGGCTTGAGGATGCTTGTCGATCATAAAGTCGATTTCGGGCAGCAACGGAATCTAGTCATCGCCTCAGTCATTCTCGTCATCGGAATCGGCGGTGCATCCATCCATATTAGTGATGCATTCCAAGTAGGTGGAATGGCGCTTGCTGCAATCGTCGGTGTTCTTCTTAACCTGATCTTGCCTGGCAGAACGGATGATAGCTTGGCAGATAGTCCAACAGAATAGAAAGACCTTTTAACATTGTACAGAGAGACAAGGAAAGGTTCGGTTGACGGACGGTCGTTCAAAATGAATGACTAGTGTTCAGTCATGCCCAACTGGCCTTTCCACGAACTGGAAAGGCCATTTTTTATCCAAACGGAAGGGGATTTTCAACATGAAAAACCTATTATCAATGAAGGACTTAACAATCGAGGAAATTACGACCATTCTGGACCGAGCTGAAATTCTCAAGCAGTATGGAATCCGCGAATTACCCGTTAACTATATGGTTAGCAATCTATTCTTCGAACCGAGCACACGCACAAAAATGAGTTTCGAAGTGGCGGAACGGAAATTAGGTCTGGAAACGATCCCGTTCGAAGCAGGGTCTTCAAGCGCACTTAAAGGAGAAAGTTTATACGACACGCTTCGCACGCTAGAAGAAATCGGCATGGATGTCGTCGTCATCAGGCACCCGGAGGAACGTTATTATGAAGACCTCATTGGAAAATTGAATTTGGCGATTATCAATGGCGGCGATGGATCGGGGCAGCATCCAACACAATCCTTACTGGATCTCTTCACGATAAAAGAAGCGTTTGGCGGTTTCAAAGGACTTAATGTCTTGATTGCTGGAGACATCGCCCATAGCAGGGTTGCAAAATCGAATGCGGATGCTTTAACGATGTTAGGTGCTAATGTAACATTCCTCTGCCCTTCCGAGTGGGCGGGCGAATTCCCCTCTGTATGTGAGTGGGAAGGAGTGATCGAAGAAAGTGATGTCGTCATGCTGCTAAGGGTTCAGCATGAGAGACATGATGGTGAATCAAGATTTACAAAAGAAGAATATCATCAACGATTCGGGCTGACAGTCGAAAGGGAGAAAATGATGAAACCTGGATCGATCATCATGCATCCGGCTCCGGTTAACCGGGATGTGGAGATAGCGGGAAGCCTAGTTGAAGGCAGGCGTTCAAGGATTTACAAGCAAGTTGAAAACGGCGTCTACATACGTGCCGCTATTTTAGAAGTCTTATTGAAAGGAAGGGAATTGACATGGAGAAAATCATTAAGAGTGCCTATGTATTGAATGATGAAGGAGAAATGGTTCTGACGGATGTCCGGATCAATGGAGAGAGGATAACCGAAATCGGCACAGATTTGGACATCGGAAACTTCGAAGTCATCGATGCGGACGGACTTTTGTTAGCACCTGGATTCATTGATGTCCATGTCCATTTGCGCGAACCTGGTGGAGAGCACAAAGAGACGATTGAAACCGGAACCCTTGCAGCTGCGAAAGGCGGCTACACGACGATTTGCGCAATGCCGAATACGAGACCGGTTCCAGATACAAAGGAAAACTTAGCGCATGTCAATAAGTTGATTAAAGAAAAAGCGCATATTCGTGTCCTTCCTTACGCATCGATCACAATCAGGGAAGCCGGAAAAGAGCGGACGAATCTGAAAGAACTAAAGGAGCATGGGGCTTTTGCATTCACAGATGACGGCGTCGGCGTCCAGCAAGCAGGAATGATGTACGAAGCGATGCAAGATGCTGCAGCGATCGGCATGCCAATCGTCGCTCATTGTGAAGATAATACATTGATCTACGGCGGAGCGATGCATGAAGGGAAGCGAAACAAGGAGCTTGGTCTCCCAGGCATCCCTTCCATCGCTGAATCCGTCCATATCGCTCGCGATATTCTTCTAGCCGAAGCGGCAGGCGCTCACTATCATGTCTGTCATGTGAGCACGAAAGAATCGGTAAGGGTCATCCGTGATGCAAAGAAAGCCGGAATACACGTAACAGCAGAAGTGAGTCCGCATCATCTGATTTTATCGGAAGATGATATCCCTGGTGACGATGCTGATTGGAAAATGAACCCACCACTTCGTGGAGTAGAAGATTTACATGCATTGCAAGAAGGGCTGATGGACGGCACGATCGATTTTCTAGCAACAGATCACGCACCGCATACAGCAGAGGAGAAAAATGCTGGTTTTGCAAAAGCACCATTCGGAATCACCGGATTCGAAACGGCGTTCCCACTTCTTTACACACACTTCGTGAAAGAAGGAAAATGGACATTAAAGCAATTGATTGATTGGATGACTGGAAAGCCCGCAGACGTTTTCGGTCTGCCTTATGGAAAAATCGAAGTCGGAGCACAAGCAGATCTAGTTCTACTTGATTTGAATAAAGAACAAACAATTGACCGGAACACATTTTTATCCAAAGGAAAAAACACACCATTCGACGGCTGGACTTGTTTCGGATGGCCAGTAAAAACAATCTACGGCGGCAACATCGTCTGGCAGGAAGAAAAAGAACTTCAAGAAAATCAAAAATAGTCTTATTCCAGAATTTGCGTATCTACTAAATGCAAGCAACGGAGAGGGGAAGTACAATGCCAAAACGCCAAGATATTGAAACGATTCTCGTGATCGGATCCGGTCCGATCATCATCGGTCAGGCGGCCGAATTTGACTACGCAGGGACGCAAGCCTGCCTTTCATTAAAGGAAGAAGGATACAGGGTAATCCTCATTAACTCGAACCCGGCAACAATCATGACGGATACCGAAATTGCAGACAAAGTGTACATCGAACCGTTGACGCTCGATTTCGTCAGCCGCATTATCCGCAAGGAAAGACCAGATGCCCTTCTTCCGACACTAGGTGGTCAAACGGCATTAAACATGGCTATTGAACTTCAAGAATCAGGAATTCTAGACGAATATGAAATTGATATCATCGGAACGGATCTCGAAGCGATTCAAAAAGCTGAAGATCGCGACCTCTTCCGTTCTTTAATGAAGGAACTAGGCGAGCCGGTTCCCGAAAGTGCGATTATCCACAATATAGAGGAAGCATACGCGTTTGTAGAACAGATTGGTTACCCCGTAATTGTCCGACCAGCTTTTACACTTGGGGGAACTGGGGGAGGAATTTGTTCGAACGATAAAGAGCTGCTTGAAACTGTATCGAGCGGCCTGAAGTATAGTCCAGTCACTCAATGCCTCCTTGAAAAATCGATTGCGGGACTGAAGGAAATCGAATACGAAGTGATGAGGGACTCCGCAGATAACGCAATTGTCATTTGTAATATGGAAAACGTTGATGCAGTAGGCATTCACACGGGCGACTCCATCGTCGCTGCCCCATGCCAAACACTGACGGACCATGAAACTGAGATGCTACGAAATGTTTCATTGAAAATTGTAAAGGCTTTGAAGATCGAAGGCGGCTGCAATGTCCAACTGGCACTTGATTCGGAAAGCTTGACCTACTATATCATTGAAGTGAATCCTCGGGTGAGCCGATCATCAGCATTAGCTTCAAAAGCTACGGGGTATCCAATTGCTAAAATGGCTGCCAAAATTGCAGTCGGACTAACATTTGCTGAGATGGTGAATCCGATTACAGGCAAAGGGAATGCATTATTTGAACCGGCCATCAATTATGTCGTTACAAAAATCCCGAGATGGCCATTCGATAAATTTGAATCCGCAAAGCGTAATCTTGGTACGCAAATGAAAGCTACCGGCGAAGTGATGGCAATCGGCAGTACGTTCGAAGAATCGATTTTGAAAGCTGTCCGATCCCTTGAAACCGGCCAATTTGGATTGGAAGTGAAGAATGCTGATGAGATGTCAGATGAATGGATTGAAAAGCGAATCCGGGTTGCGGGGGATGAAAGACTTTTCTTCATCGGAGAGGCTTTGCGCAGAGACGTTTCGGTGGAGACCCTGAAAGAATGGAGTCAAATCGATCTGTTCTTCCTCCACAAATTTGAAAGGATCGTTCAATATGAGCGCGAGTTGGCGTTGCACCCTTATGATCTTGAAAAACTCGTTGAAGCAAAACGGATGGGCTTTTCGGATGTAACAATCGCAAAACTTTGGAATGTAGATGAACTCTCCATCTATACATTCAGGAAAGAAAATGGAGTCGTTCCAATCTATAAAAAAGTGGATACAAGCACGGATGAATATGAATCCAATGCCCCTTACTTCTACGGAACATATGAGAAGGAAAACGAATCCATAAAGTCCGAAAAGAAAAGCGTTATCGTCCTTGGCTCGGGACCGATCCGGATCGGTCAAGGTGTAGAGTTTGACTATGCGACGGTCCATTCGATTTGGGCGATCCAGCAAGCCGGTTATGAAGCGATTGTCATCAATAACAATCCTGAAACGGTTTCGACAGACTCCTCGGTATCGGATAAATTATATTTTGAACCGCTCACAATCGAAGATGTCATGCATATCATCGATTTGGAACAGCCTGAAGGGGTCGTTGTGCAATTCGGTGGACAGACGGCGATCAACTTGGCTGCAGGACTGGAAGAGCGCGGAGTGAACATACTGGGGACATCCCTTGAAGATATCGACAGGGCGGAAAACAGGGATAAATTCGAGCGTGCATTACATGAACTGAGGATTCCGCAGCCGCTCGGGAAAACAGCGGTATCCATCCAGGAAGCAGTGGCGATCGCTAATGAAATCGGCTATCCGGTACTCGTCAGGCCATCCTATGTATTAGGCGGACGCGCGATGGAAATCGTCTATCAGGAGCAAGAACTCCTTCATTATATGGAACATGCTGTTGAAGCGAGTCCCGAACATCCAGTACTCATTGACCGCTACTTGACAGGGATGGAAATCGAAGTTGACGGGATTTGCGACGGCGAAAATGTGTTGATACCGGGGATCATGGAGCATATCGAACGGGCAGGCGTCCATTCCGGCGACTCAATTGCGGTTTATCCTCCGCAGAACCTGACCGCAGCAATGGTGGAGACAATCGTCGACTATACAGAACGCTTGGCACTCGGCTTGAAAATCAAAGGGCTGCTCAATATCCAATTCGTCATCTCCGAAGGCCAAGTGTATGTCATCGAGGTGAATCCGCGGTCGAGCCGCACAGTTCCTTTCCTAAGCAAAATTACGAACATACCAATGGCAAACATCGCGACTAAAGCGATTTTAGGCCAATCAATCATTGAGCAAGGGTATGCACCGGGCCTTGCAACGGCACCTGAAGGAGTTTACATGAAAGTTCCCGTGTTTTCATTTGCTAAGCTGCGCCGCGTCGATACAACGCTAGGGCCAGAGATGAAATCGACAGGCGAAGTCATGGGGAAAGATCTGACATTTGAAAAAGCATTATATAAAGGGCTTGTAGCAGCGGGAATAACGATTAAAGACTACGGAACTGTCCTGATGACGGTATCGGATAAAGACAAGGAAGAAATCGTAGGCCTAGCTAGACGGTTCGCGAATATCGGATACCGTATCCTTGCGACAGTCGGGACAGCGAATACATTGGCAAAAGCCGGTATAGAAGCGAAAATCGTGAGCAAGATCGGATCAGATGGTCCGACGCTAGTCGATGTCATTCAAAAAGGCGATATTCAACTCGTCATCAATACATTGACGAAAGGCAAATTGCCTGAAAGAGACGGTTTCCGTATCCGACGTGAATCCGTCGAGAACGGAATCCCGTGCTTCACATCCATCGATACGGCGGAAGCGATGCTCCGTGTAGTCGAATCTATGACATTCCAAACAGATAAAATGCAGAAGCAGCAGGTGATACTATGATCATCCAAGATCGGATGAAAGTGACGGGTCAACGAGAAATTGCAAAGAGTATATTTGAAATGAAACTAACTGGCAAGCTGGTAGGGGAAATCAATTCCCCTGGCCAGTTTGTTCATATCCGCGTGTCGGATTCATTCGAGCCATTGTTAAGAAGGCCGATTTCCATCGCTTCGATTGACGTGGAAAAGAATGAAATGACAATCATTTATCGCGCTGAAGGTCGCGGCACCCAACTGCTTTCAATGAAAAAAGAAGGCGACAAAGTAGATGTGCTCGGTCCGTTAGGCAATGGTTTTCCTGTAGATGCTGCATCCCCTGGGGAAACCGCGGTACTCATCGGTGGAGGAATCGGGGTGCCGCCTTTATACGAATTATCAAAGCAACTTACTGCCAAAGGGGTCACGTGCATCCATGTGCTAGGCTTCCAAACGGCAGATGTTTCGTTTTATGAAGAGGAGTTCACGGAACTTGGTGAGACATATATCGCTACAGTGGATGGAACAAAAGGAACGGCAGGTTTTGTTACGAATGTGATGGAGACGATCGGAGACGAGTTCGCGACATACTATACTTGCGGTCCGATGCCGATGCTGAATGCGGTTCAAACAGCTTACTCTGGCAAAAAAGGATTCCTTTCATTCGAACAGCGGATGGGTTGCGGAATTGGGGCTTGCTTCGCTTGTGTTTGTGAAACGACAGATAAAACGGAAAAAGAGTACATCAAAGTTTGTTCAGATGGACCGGTATTTCCAGCAGGGGTGGTGTCGATATGAATAGGTTGGCAGTGGAATTGCCTGGGTTGCAATTGAAAAACCCCATCATGCCGGCATCCGGTTGTTTCGGATTCGGCAAGGAATACGGGAGTCTATATGATCTTTCACAGTTAGGCGCCATTATGATCAAAGCGACGACACTCGAAACACGCTTCGGCAATCCGACTCCGCGTGTCGCGGAAACAGCTTCGGGCATGCTGAACGCGATCGGTTTGCAAAATCCCGGTTTGCAAGGCGTCATGGAAAATGAACTGCCATGGCTGGAACAGTACGATGTGCCGATTATTGCAAACGTTGCCGGAACTGAAACAGCCGATTACGTTGAAGTGGCAAAAACAATTTCGACGGCTCCCAATGTGAAGGCGCTGGAATTGAACATTTCTTGCCCGAACGTGAAATGCGGCGGCATCACATTCGGGACTGACCCTCAGCAAGCACAAGATTTGACGGCTGCCGTCAAAGAAGTTTCCGAAGTACCGGTATACGTCAAGCTATCGCCAAACGTAACTGACATAAAAGAAATTGCAAAAGCGGTCGAGGCTGGCGGTGCGGACGGTATTACGATGATCAATACACTTGTCGGCATGCGGCTCGATCAAAAGACGGGACGGCCGATCATTGCCAATATAACAGGCGGATTGTCAGGTCCTGCTGTTAAGCCGGTCGCCATCAAAATGGTGTACGAAGTGAGCCAAGTTGTACAAATTCCGATCATCGGCATGGGCGGCGTCGCGGAAATAGCTGATGTCATCGATTTTCTATCCGCAGGAGCAAGTGCGGTAGCTGTCGGAACAGCGAATTTCGTAGATCCGTTCATCTGTCCAAAAATCATTGAAGAGCTTCCTGCGAAATTGGATGAGCTCGGTGTTGAACATATTTCGGAAATTGTAGGAAGGAGCCACCGATTATGAAAACATCCCCGATCATTGCGTTGGATTTTGATTCATCACAAAAGGTTTTCGATTTCCTGACAGCATTCGAAGGCGATATCAATGTGAAAGTCGGCATGCAACTTTATTACAAAGAAGGCCCTGCCATCATTGCTAAATTGAAAGAGCGCGGGTTCGATATATTCCTAGACTTGAAACTGCATGATATCCCGAATACGGTCATGTCGGCGATGGAAGTGCTTGCGAATTTAGGAGTGGACTTGGTGAACGTTCATTCTGCAGGCGGAAAGACAATGATGGAGGCTGCTCTGGAAGGACTTGATAAAGGGACGCCGTCAGGAATGAAGCGCCCTTCTATCATCGGTGTAACTCAATTGACGTCTACAGATGAGAGACAAGTGAGGGAAGAACAGCTTATCCAAAGTTCACTTCAAGATTCCGTTCTTCATTACGCGAAGCTTACCAAGGATGCTGGTTTGGATGGCGTCGTTTGTTCAGTACAAGAAGCGGCAATCATTTCAGATGTATGCGGACTTGAATTCTTGAAAGTGACCCCTGGCATCCGTCTTCCTGAAAGCGGAACGCACGACCAGAAAAGAATTGCAACACCCGATGAAGCAAGGCATGAAGGATCGACTCATATCGTAGTCGGCAGAGCAATTACGGGCGCGTCAGATCCCCGTGCAGCCTATGAACAAATTAACGCAAGATGGAGAGGGGTAGAGTGGATTGGGTAAAAAGGAAATCGCAAAAATTCTATTGAATGTCGGGGCAGTGGAGCTAAGTCCCGAAGATCCATTTACATGGGCATCGGGAATTCAATCCCCGATCTATTGTGATAACCGGTTGACAATGTCTGACCCTATCGGGCGCAAACAGATTGCAGAAGGGCTCGCAGGGTTAATTAAAACATATTATCCTGAAACGACGTTGATTGCGGGAACGGCAACGGCCGGCATTCCACATGCCGCGTGGGTCGCTGACATTCTGGGCTTGCCGATGGTGTATATCCGTTCAAAAGCGAAGGAGCATGGGCGAAGCCGTCAAATCGAGGGCAAAGTGAAGTCTGTGGATAAAGCGATCATCATTGAAGATTTGATTTCCACAGGGGGCAGCAGTTTGAATGCCGTCGAAGCGTTGCAATCTGAAGGAATCGAAGTTGTCGGCGTCGTTTCCATTTTTACATATGAGCTGGAAAGCGCGGATAAAGCATTTAGGGGTGCGGGATTATCATATAAGAGTTTGACGAATTTCGGAGCTCTTGCTGAAGCGGCGATTGAAAGCGGAGCAATTACAGCGGAGTCAATGGACGGCTTACTGGAGTGGCATACGAAATTGAAAGCGGGATTATTGAAATAAGAATAGGGGCTGTCCAAGCGATCATAAACCCCGACACATAAAAAAGGGGACTGTCGGAAAGTCCATTAAACAACTTTCCGGACGGTCCTTCTTTTATTTTCTTAGTTTACGAACGACATCCTCATCAGGCGTCACAAATAACGTCTTCTGCTCAAAATATATGACAAAACCAGGTTTAGCGCCATTCGGCTTCTTCACATGGCGGATTTCCGTAAAGTCGACAGGCACAGATGACGAACCTCTCGCCTTGCTGAAATAAGCCGAAAGAATTGCAGCTTCCTCAATCGTCTGCTCATCCGGATTCGACGCGTGAATAACTACGTGCGATCCCGGAATATCCTTCGTATGGAGCCATACATGATCCCTTGCCGCCACCTTGAACGTCAAATAATCATTCTGTTTATTATTTTTACCGACGGAAATCGGAATACCGGTTGATGAAACGTAAGATTCCGGTGAAGGTTTCTTAGGTTTCTGTTTCTTCCTACCTCTTCTTGCGCGCATCAATCCGGCTTCCGCCAATTCCTCCCGGATTTCATCGATATCTTCCGGGGACGCTTGCATGACCTGCTGCTTGAGCATCTCAAAATAGTCGATGTCTTCTTTTGCTTTCTCCAACTGTTCCGCAATCATGATCAATGCATTTTTCGCCTTCGTATAACGGGAATAATAGCGCTGCGCATTTTCAATCGGCGTCTTCCTCGGATCGAGCGGAATCGTCACAGTCGTTCCTTCCTCATAATAATTGTCGACGACCGCTTCCGTATCTCCTTTATTGATGGCATAGCTATTAGCGGTGAGAAGCTCGCCATATAACTGAAACGTGTCCAGTTTTCCCGCCGCTTTCTGCTCTTTGTCCAGCTTTTCCATCTTCAGTTTCAATTTAGCAATCTCATTATCGAGCCAACGTTCCAAGTCGGCTGCCTGGGATTTCACCCGCTCCCGTTCCGCCCGCGCAAAATAGACTTTATCGAGCAGTTCGCCGAGTGTATCGAACGTCGCGACCGTTTTGTCCGCATACGTTAACGATGCCGCGGAAAAAATCGTTTTATTCCCGACTTCTGCAATTGTCGGTGTATGCTTTCCACCTTTGAATGAAGAAAGGAAAGCCTGGAAAATAGGATAGGAATCTTCCTCGGCAACTCCATTTAACCGGTGCAACAGCTCTTCTCCATGAATCGGCGAGAACCCCGAAAGTTTGCCGACGACCTGTTTGGCATTCTCCCATTCTGGTAATAATGCTAGGAACTCCTTTTCATCCAACTCAAAAGGATCCAATTTATCTTGTGGGGGAGCCGGGACATATGGCTGTCCTGGCAAAATCGTACGGTAGCTGTTTACAGAAGGCGGCAAATGCTTCATGCTGTCGATGATCATATTGCGTTCCGGATCGATCAGCAACAAGTTACTATGCCTTCCCATGATTTCTACGATCAATCGGCGATGGATATCATCACCGATTTCATTTTTTGCGCGAATGTCGAAAGTGATGATCCGATCATTCCCTGATTGCTGGATCGATTGAATCATTCCGCCTTCTAGATGCTTCCTCAATACCATGCAGAACATTGGTGGTTCCGCAGGATTTGTAATCGTTTCATCAGTCAGTTGAACGCGTGAATACGATGGATGCGCGGAAATGAGAAGTTTATAATTGCTTCTGCCCGCCCGCACCAATAGGACGACTTCCTGTGCATTCGGCTGATGGATTCTTGAAATTCTGCCGTCCTTGATTTGTTGCAGCTCTTGAGCAATCGCTGCTGTGAATAAACCGTCAAATGCCATGATGATTCCTCTTTCAAACGTTTTGTTCCATTTTAGCACTCTCTGGGTGCAATATGTTATAATATGAGAACATTGTTTGCTATGATGAATGGAACAATAGAAGCTAGAGAATACATAAGAAGAGGGATTGCATGTACAAACAACGTGGACTGCTGATTGTCCTGTCCGGACCATCCGGAGTTGGAAAAGGGACCGTCAGAAAAGAGCTTTTTCAACAACCTGACACGAACTATGAATATTCGATATCGATGACGACGAGAAGCCCTCGTGAAGGCGAGCATGACGGAGTCGATTATTTCTTCAAGTCGCGCAGCGAGTTTGAGCAATTGATAAATGAAGGAAAATTATTGGAGTATGCCGAGTATGTGGGCAACTATTATGGGACGCCTCTGGATTATGTGAACGAGACACTGGATGCAGGGAGGGACGTATTCCTGGAAATTGAAGTTGTCGGCGCTGCACAAGTCCGTAAATTAGTTCCCGATGGATTATTCATTTTCCTTGCCCCGCCGAGTCTGTCCGAGCTTGAAGATCGTTTGGTCGGCAGAGGAACGGAGAAGGCCGACGTCATTGCAAGCAGAGTCTTGAAAGCGCGTGAAGAGCTGGAAATGATGAACTTGTATGACTATGTTGTTGAAAATGATGAAGTCTCGAAGGCATGCGATCGCATCAATGCCATTGTGACGGCAGAGCATTGCCGCCGGGAACGTGTAGAAAAAAGATACTTACTTATGTTGGAAGGGGAATAAATCATGTTATATCCATCTGTTGACTCGCTTAAAGGAAAAATCGATTCGAAGTACACACTCGTCACACTAGCAGCTATGCGTGCGCGTGAAATGCAGGAGAGCAAGAATTTATTGCTTCACTCCTACAAGTCACATAAGAACGTGGGGAAAGCTTTGGAAGAAGTCGCTGCTGGCGCATTATCGAAACAGGTTCAGGATGCTTCAATTGTTTACGAAGACGAAGTATGATGAACATTCTTTAAGATGAGGCATTTGAATAGGTTTACATACTCCCTTAGAAACAGATTTTCTTTGGGAGTTTGTCATTTTTAAAAGCATTTTCTAGGACAACCATATACATATCGTTTTTGAAAGGGTGGAGCAGATGTTGAATAAAAAGATACTTGTCTGTGTAACCGGTGGAATTGCGGTTTATAAAGCTGTTGCGTTAGTAAGCAAGCTTGCCCAAGCAGGAGCAGAAGTGAAAGTGATGATGACAGCTTCGGCAATGGAATTCGTGACACCGCTATCTTTTCAAGTGATGTCACGGAATGATGTCTATTATGATACATTCGATGAAAAAGACTCAAGTGTCATCGCTCATATCGATCTGGCTGATTGGGCTGACCTTATCATCGTCGCACCTGCTACAGCGAATATAATAGGCAAGCTCGCAAACGGCATTGCGGATAATATGGTGACGACGACTCTTCTTGCAACGACTGCAGAAGTTTGGATTGCACCGGCAATGAATGTACATATGTATGAAAATAAGTCGGTCATCCGGAACATTGAACAGCTTCATGAGGATGGCTATCGCTTCATAGAGCCTTCGGAAGGTTTTTTGGCATGTGGCTATGTCGGTAAAGGAAGACTCGAAGAGCCGGAAAAAATTGTTCAACTGATCAATGAGAGATTCTCGCAACCGGAAGACCTTCCTTTGTCAGGAAAAAAGGTCGTAGTTACGGCAGGGCCAACCCGGGAACGAATCGATCCGGTACGTTATATTTCCAATTTTTCGAGTGGCAAAATGGGGTATTCACTCGCGGAAGCAGCAGCAGCATTAGGAGCGGAAACAATTCTAGTATCGGGTCCGGTCGATTTGCCGAAACCGGACGGTGTTCAACTGATCAAGGTCGAAAGTGCAGCGGAAATGCTTGATGCTGTGGTGAGTCAATACGGGGACGCCGATTTCGTTGTCAAATCAGCGGCTGTAGCGGATTACCGCCCAAAAGAGCAGCATTCACAAAAGATGAAGAAAAAAGATGGAGATTCTTCCATTGCACTTGAGCGAACGACCGATATCCTCAAAACTCTCGGTGAAAGTAAAGAAGGGCAGATCCTTGTTGGATTTGCTGCGGAAACGAATGATGCGATCGAGTATGGCAGGAAGAAGCTATCCAATAAAAACTTGGACTACATCATCGTCAACGATGTGACTGATCCGGATGGCGGCTTCGGCAGCGATACGAATGTTGTCACATTATTATCTAGAAAAGGGAAAACAGTTCCTTTCAAAGCGATGCATAAAAAGGAATTGGCAAAACTACTCTTACAAACGATTTTGGAATTGGAGAGTGACGATTCAAATGATAGCTGAAGTCATTGTCGATGTGTCGGCGTATCCGATCGACCGTCCCTTTGATTACGCTGTGCCCGCCCATTTGGAAACGGTGATTGAACGGGGATCCCGGGTAAAAGTCCCTTTCGGACCGAGGAAAGTGATTGGCTACGTCACTGGCCTGAAATCGGAAAGTGAAATCGAAGAGCATAAACTGAAGAAGATTGATGAGCTAATCGATTTGGATCCCGTTCTTTCTCCTGAACTGATGGACTTGGCCAAAAAAATGGCGAGAGAGACGCTATCTTATGAAATCGATGCGTTGCAAGTGATGCTGCCGGCAGCAATGCGTGCAAAATATGAGAAATTCATCAGTGTTGAAAAACTCGAAGAAATAGATGATGCGAGAGTTTTGGCGGCATTGAATGGCCGGACCCGCATCCCGCTGAAGCAGATCACCGATCCAGACGTTCTGAAATTGATCAAGGATTATTCAGAAAGAGGAATTGTATCCGTAGATACTGCAATCAGCCAACAGACCAAAGTGAAAAAAGTCAGAACTGTCCATATCGGCAACTCTGACACGTTGGCTGAATTGCTTCTTACAGTCCATCCAAATGCCAAGAAGCAGGCGGAATTGATCAGGTGGATGTTGGATCATGCAGGGGAGACGATAGAGGCTGCTAAATTGTTGAATGAGTCCGGCATACAAAATCCGGTTCTGAAAGCCGTCATTGAAAAGGGAGGGGCAACGGAAGCGTATGTCGAAACGTATCGCGAGCCGGATGCACCGAAGCTTTTGGATACACCGATCCCAATCCGGTTGACTGAAGAGCAGCAAACCGCGCTCGACAAAGTGAAAGTGGCGGCCGATTCAGGGAAGGCGGAAACATTCCTGTTGCATGGCATCACGGGAAGCGGTAAAACGGAAGTCTATCTGCAAGCGATCAAGCATGTATTGGATAAAGGGAAAGAAGCGATCGTCCTTGTACCCGAAATTTCATTGACCCCTCAAATGACCGCCCGATTCCAGGAGCGTTTCGGCGGTCTTGTTGCGGTTATGCATAGTGGTTTGTCTGCAGGAGAAAAATATGATGAATGGAGAAAGATCCATCGCCGGGAAGTGAGGGTGGTCGTCGGTGCAAGGTCTGCCATTTTTGCTCCATTTGAAAATGTGGGAATCATCATCCTCGATGAAGAGCATGAATCGACATATAAACAGGAGGACACTCCGCGTTATCATGCAAGGGATGTTGCCATCTGGCGTTCGGAGCATTATGGCTGTCCGGTCATTCTCGGAAGCGCCACCCCTTCGCTCGAATCGTATGCCCGGGCGTCAAAAGGCGTCTATACATTGCTGGAGTTATCAAAGAGGGCGAAGAACCAGCCTTTGCCGTCTGTCACCGTCGTTGATATGAGGGATGAATTGAAGGAAGGAAACAGGTCGATGTTTTCTGTCCAATTGGCGGAGGCGATCCGCCTGCGCTTGGAGAAGAAAGAGCAGACCGTCCTATTTCTCAATAAACGCGGCTTCTCATCATTCGTTTTGTGCAGGGATTGCGGTACGGTCGTCCAGTGCCCGAACTGCGATATTTCGTTGACGTATCATCGCTCGAATGAAAGCTTGAAATGTCATTATTGCGGACATGAAGAGCCGGTGCCCCTCGTTTGCCCGGAATGTGAAAGTGAACATATCCGATTTTTCGGGACAGGCACTCAAAAGGCAGAAGAAGAAATTTCGAAGCTATTCCCCGAAGCACGGGTGCTTCGGATGGATGTGGATACAACACGGCAAAAAGGCGCGCACGAACGGATTCTTCGCCAATTCAGCGAAGGGAAGGCGGATATCCTCCTTGGCACCCAAATGATTGCAAAAGGGCTCGACTTCCCAAATATTACGTTGGTCGGGGTGTTGGCTGCGGATACGACCTTGCATTTGGCGGACTTCCGTGCGGCGGAAAAGACATTCCAATTGATGACACAAGTAAGCGGACGAGCCGGCAGGCATGATTTGGCGGGTGAAGTTTTCATCCAAACCTATTCCCCTGAACATTACGCGATCGAACTTGCGAAGACCCAGCATTACCAAACGTTTTATAATTTGGAGATGGCGGCACGCAAACAATATGGATATCCGCCGTTCTACTTTATTACACTCGTACAGTTTTCGCATGAGGATTTATTGAAAGTCGCAGATTTCGCGGAAAAGGGCACCCGTTATTTGAAAAATTCGCTATCTCCCGAAACCGTCATCATCGGTCCCGCTGCAGCTGCAATTAGTCGGGTGAACAATAGATATCGTTACCAATGTTTGATAAAATACAAAAAAGAGCCGAAGCTGATTGAAACGCTTCAGCAATTGATTAGAATGTATCGGACGAACTGGATGAAGGATGGTCTGCTTATGGCAGTTGATATGGATCCTACTTCCATTTTTTAATAGGTTCGAACGAGTCGGAAATGAGGAATTGAATTGGCAATACTTGAAATCGTGAAAAGCCCTTCGGCGCTGCTGACTCAGCGTTGCAAGGAAGTGGAAAAGTTTGATGATAAATTGGCTAAGTTGCTTGATGACATGTACGACACGATGATCGATGCGGATGGCGTAGGGCTTGCCGCTCCTCAAGTGGGGAAGCTGGTCCGCGTAGCCATCGTTGATATGGGGGAAGGCGATGATGTGATCGAAATGGTCAACCCTGTCGTCACGGCGATCGGAGGTTCCGTCGTTGAAGTGGAAGGCTGTTTAAGCTTCCCTGGCCTCTATGGTGAGGTGGAACGGCCGTTTTTTGTACGCGTTGAAGCGCAAGAACGGGATGGTTCTTTGTACGAGCTGGAAGCGGAAGATTATGAAGCGCGGGCAATTTTGCATGAAATTGATCATTTGGATGGAATTTTATTTGATTCGAAAATTACACGGATAGTAGATCCGGAGGAATTTGAAGAGGTTGACGAGGAGGGCGAAATGGAATGACGAAAATCGTATTCATGGGGACTCCGGACTTTTCCGTTCCTGTTTTGACAATGCTGCATGATGAAGGGCACGACATTCTTGCGGTCGTCACCCAGCCCGATCGGCCCGTCGGGAGGAAACGTGTACTGACGCCTCCGCCAGTAAAAGAAGAGGCGATCCGACTTGGCTTATCGGTATTGCAACCTGAAAAACTAAGAACTTCCGAAGAACTTGAAAAAATTATCCAGATGAAGCCGGATTTAATCGTCACAGCAGCATATGGACAAATCTTGCCGAAAAATTTACTGGATGCCCCTCGTCTTGGCTGCATCAATGTCCACGCTTCCTTATTGCCGAAATACCGGGGAGGCGCTCCGATTCACCAAGCGGTCATCGATGGCGAGAAGGAAACAGGGGTTACAATCATGTACATGGTTGAGAAGCTGGATGCAGGCGATATCATTTCGCAGACAACAGTCCCTATTACAGATGATGATAATACCGGGATACTTTTTGAAAAGTTGTCTGTCGCAGGCACTGAATTATTGAAAGAGACGCTGCCTTCCATCATTGACGGTACGAATGAACGTATTCCCCAAGACGAAAAACTTGTTTCATTTGCCGGAAATATTACTCGTGAACAGGAGAAAATCGACTGGTCCAAAGGCGGAACGGATATATTCAACCAAATCCGCGGGCTCTATCCGTGGCCCGGGGCATATTCCGTATTCCAAGGGGAGAACGTGAAAATTTGGAAAGCGGAAAAATCCGACCTCCATTCAGACGTTACGCCAGGCACGATTATTAAATTAATGAAGGACAGGCTGATCATCAAAACGGGGGATGACACTTCGATTGCTATCACTGAATTGCAGCCCGCAGGAAAAAAGCGGTTGTCGGCAGAAGAATTCCTAAATGGCGTAGGAGCCAAATGGAATGAAGGGGAGCAATTCGAATGACAAATACAAAAAAGAGGATCTGGAACGGCAATGTCCGTGATGCGGCATTATCGATACTGATGGAAATCAATCAAAATCAGGCATACAGCAATTTGCTGCTCAACCGGACGATGAAAAAATACGCTATCGATCCGAAGGACAGAGGTTTATTGACTGAATTGACATATGGTACTTTGCAGCATCGGCTCACATTGGATTATTATTTGGAGCCTTTCGTGAAAGGGAAATTGGACCCTTGGGTAAGGGAGCTGCTGCGCTTATCAATTTACCAAATTGTCTATTTGACGAAAATCCCTCCTCATGCGGTCGTACATGAAGCCGTGGAAATTGCCAAAAGAAGAGGGCATAAAGGGATCTCGTCAACTGTAAACGGCATTTTGCGCTCTGTCTTGCGTAAAGGTGTTCGTACGATAGAGGACATAAAGGACGATATCGAAAGAATATCTATTGAAACAAGTCATCCCGCCTGGTTGATCAAACGATGGGTGGAACAGTTCGGCAAGGAAGAAGCCTTGGCGATGGCTCATGAAAACAATCAACCCGCCCGGATGACAGCAAGAGTCAATTCGTTGAAATCAACTGTTGATGAAGCGATGGCGGCGCTTGCAAAGGAAGGGATGGATGCTTCCAAAGGCGAAGTCATTCCCGGCAGCATCCAAGCTTCAAGCGGCAGCTTAGCGAATACAGAAGCATTTGCTGAAGGTTTATTGACAATCCAAGATGAAAGCTCCATGCTGCCCGTCCTTGCTCTTGACGTGAAGCCCGACATGAAAGTATTGGACATGTGTGCGGCTCCAGGCGGAAAGACGACATTCATTGCAGAGAAAATGAGCGACCAAGGCGAAATATATGCACATGATCTACACGAACATAAACTTTCACTAATTGAATCGAATGCGAAACGTCTTGGCATCCAATCAATCAGGACGAAAAGCGGGGATAGCCGGGAACTGGAGTCCGTATACGGACCTGCCTCCTTTGACCGCATCCTTGTCGATGCACCTTGCAGCGGTCTTGGCGTCATCCGTCGCAAACCGGAGATAAAATACAATAAGACAGCGGAAGACTTGAAAAGTTTGACGGAAATCCAAGAGCAATTGCTCGATACTGCCTATCGGCTGCTAAAAGATGATGGCATCATCGTCTATAGTACGTGCACAATCGAGTATGATGAAAACGAAGGGATGGTCCGCAGATTCCTCGAAAAACATCCTGATATGGCGATGTCTCCGCTTGATTCGCTTGCTGACAACGATTCATTGGCTATTAAGGATGATATGCTCCAAGTGTTGCCGCAGCATTTTGGCAGTGACGGATTTTTCGTGGCCGCTTTTCGTAAAAAGAAAGATTAGCAAGCGGCGATTGATATAAGTCATTCGATAAGGGGAAATTGAAAATCGAGATTTTTGAAAAAAGGGGGGACGAGTGTTGCGATTCGAAGTTGTAACAGATATCGGAAAGAAACGGACTGTGAATGAGGATAGTGCAGCGGTCTTTGCAATTCTGGATGGACCGAAGCTCGCAGTTGTCGCGGATGGCATGGGAGGCCATCGGGGCGGAGACTATGCGAGCTCGACAGCGGTAAGGATACTTGGTGAACAATTCATGAAAGTGGACGACCCGTCAAACATGGAAGACGAAGACTGGAAAGAATGGCTTTTGGAGACCGTGTTGCATGTGAACCGCACCATATTCGAAATTGCTGAAAAAGATAGTGAATACAAAGGGATGGGAACGACATTAGATGCTGTGCTCATTTATGGAAATAAAGGTCTGATTACTCATATCGGGGATAGCCGTGTGTACATGATCAACCGGAATGAGATCCTGCAAATTACGAAGGATCACTCTTTTGTGAATGTATTGCTGGATTCCGGAGAAATCACTGAAGAGGAAGCGGCAAGACATCCTCAAAGGAATTGGATCATGAGAGCTGTCGGTTCCGAAAAATCGATTATGCCGGATTTCCACCAGATTAGCATCGATGAACAGACATATTTATTAATCTGTACGGATGGGTTAAGTAATAAAGTCGACAATGATCGAATTAAGACAATCGTCACTTCAGACGCGGATTTGCATGATAAAGCGGTTAAATTGGTTGAGTTGGCCAACGAATTAGGCGGAGAAGATAATATTTCCGTCATTTTGGCGAGTCTACCCAATTCGGAGGTGAGCCAACGATGATCGGCAAACGAATCGGCGGCCGTTACGAGGTGCTCAGAGGAATCGGTGAAGGCGGCATGTCGAAGGTCTATTTGGCACATGACATTATTTTGGATCGCGATGTCGCCATCAAAGTCTTGAACTATGATTTCGCAAATGAGCAGGATCTGAAAAAGAGATTCCAACGGGAGGCGCTATCCGCCACAAGCTTGACCCATCCACATATCGTCAATATTTTTGATGTCGGTGAGGATGAAGAACTTCATTATCTGGTTATGGAATATATCGATGGCCAAACGTTAAAGAAATACATTCAAACAAATGGTCCCTTGAAAGTAACTGAAGCCGTCAGAATCATGAGACAGCTCGTTTCTGCGATTGCCAACGCCCATCACAACGGCATTGTTCATCGCGACATTAAACCGCAAAATATCTTAATGGACTCGGAAGGCAATGTGAAAATAACCGATTTCGGAATTGCGATGGCGTTGAGTGCAACTGCACATACGAAAACGAACTCTGTTATCGGAACAGTCCATTATTTGTCCCCTGAACAAGCAAGGGGCGGAATGGCGACGAAAAAATCCGATATTTATTCATTGGGAATTGTCTTTTATGAATTATTGACGGGCGAACTTCCTTTTTCCGCAGAGACTGCGGTTGCGATCGCGTTAAAACATTTACAGGAAGAGACCCCTTCTGTCCGGCTTGCGTTTCCTGGCATTCCGCAAAGTGTAGAAAATGTCATTTTGAAAGCGACAGCGAAGGATGCTACATATAGATACCAATCAGCGGATGAGATGTATGATGATTTGCTTACTGTTTTATCGCCGGAAAGGCAGCATGAAGAGAAATTTACAATTCCGTTTGACGACGACCACACACGTGTAATTCCTGTCATTAAGGATACAAATAAACCGGACCACTCGGAAAAGACGAAAATCATCGAGCCTGTCATTCCTGAACCTGCTCCGATTCAGCAAAAGAAGAAGCGGAAAAAATGGCCGCTCATTGTTGGCCTTACTGCATTGCTGTTGGCAATTGCAGCATTCCTAGTCATTTTTTGGCCAACGTTATTCGGACCTAAAAGCGCCTTGATTCCTGAGGTAGTCGGACTTGAGGAAGCGGAGGCAGTTTCGATATTGGAGGAACACGGCTTTGTCGTTGAAGAGAAGATTGAGGATTATTCAGCTGAATACCCAGCCGGCCAAGTTTTCAGAACGAATCCGGAGGAAGGTAAAAAACGTGAAATCGGATCGCCAGTAACAGTTTACGTAAGTCTCGGCAAGGAAACGACGGAACTGACCGATTACGTCACCAGGGATTATGAGGAAATCGCGAATTTTCTGCAAGGTTTTGGATTCCGGAGTATTGAACCTGAATGGGTTTACAGCGATGAACCGAAAGGGAAAATCTTGAAACAGACGCCTGAGGCCGGAGAGAAGGTAGTTCCTGAGGAAACTGATCTTGTCTTTACAGTTAGTGCAGGGAAAGAAATGAAGACGCTTGAGGACTTGTCCAAATACAACGAGGCCGAATTAAAGGATTATGCGAAAAGATCCGGCTTCAACATCCGGATCGTGGACAGAGTAGAATCTGATACGGTGAAGGAAGGCTATGTCATTTCACAAGATCATTCTCCGAACTCTGAACTTGAAAAAGGTAGCAGGGTAGATGTCGTCCTGTCGAAAGGCAAACCGAAGAAACCGGTAAGGTATGGCAAAGACATCGTTTATATCCCATATGAACCAACGACGAATGAAGAAGGGGATGAAGAGGAAAACCCCGAACCGCAAAGAATTAAAATCTATATCCAGGACAGCAAATATTCGATGACGGCCCCTGTTGCTGAATTCGATATAACAGAAGATACGCAGCGAGAAATTATAGTGACATTGGAAGAGGGCCAACGTGGCCAATACCAAGTTCGCAGAGGTTCAGAAATCATCGCGGAAAAAACATTCGATTATGATGAACTCAAATAAGAAAGAGGGATTGGATGCCGGAAGGACAAATCAGAAAAGCAATCAGCGGTTTTTATTATGTCAAAAGTGAAGAGGGGGACCTCGTCCAGTGCAAAGGTCGTGGAGTTTTCAAAATTAGGGGCATATCACCCCTTGTCGGCGATTTTGTCACGATTGTCCAAGATGGTGATAATGACGCAACAATTACTAAGGTTCATGAGAGGAAGAATGAGTTGGTCAGGCCGCCTATCGCCAATGTGGACCAGGCTTTGCTCGTGTTTTCGATTGTGGAGCCGGATTTCTCCCTTCACCTGTTGGATCGGTTCCTCACTGTCATTGAATCGGTCGGCATCAAGCCGGTCATCTGTCTGACAAAAAAAGATGTCGCGGGCGAAAAGGAGCTTCGGCAAGCTGAATCCGCAGCTGCTTATTATCGCGGAATCGGATACGATGTGATCGGCACTTTTATCGATGATCCAAATCTTTTTCCTTTGTTACAACCTTATTTGGATGGGAAGACGACAGTTCTTGCGGGTCAGTCCGGTGTCGGAAAGTCAACTTTACTCAATACGTTGATTCCTGAGCTGACTTTGAAGACCGGCGAGATTTCCGAAGCGCTTGGCAGGGGAAGGCATACGACGCGCCATGTGGAACTACTGGAAGTGGCGGGGGGACTCGTCGCAGACACGCCGGGTTTCAGCTCACTTGATTTCGATCATATCGAAAAAGAGGAATTACGGGATTATTTCATTGAAATGGAGAGCGCGGCAGATGCATGCAAATTCAGAGGATGTTTACACCTGAAAGAGCCAGGATGTGCAGTGAAAGAGAAAGTGGAAACGGGGGAAATACTACAGTCCCGTTACACAAATTATTTACAGTTCCTACAAGAGATTACTGACCGAAAGCCGAGGTATTGACAATGATTAAAATAGCACCGTCCATTTTGGCGGCAGATTTTTCAAAGCTTGCAGATGAAGTAAGAGATGTGGAGAGAGCAGGAGCAGAACTTATCCATATCGATGTGATGGATGGGCATTTCGTTCCGAATATTACGATGGGACCGATTGTTGTAGAGGCATTACGTCCAGTTACGGACCTTCCACTTGACGTCCACCTCATGATTGAGAATCCTGATGCATATATTGAACAGTTCGCAAAAGCGGGGGCGGATTATATCACTGTCCATGTGGAAGCATGCAGGCACTTGCATCGGACGATTCAGTTGATCCGCTCTTACGGGGTGAAGCCGGGTGTCGTGCTCAACCCACATACGCCTGTAGAGCATATCCTCCACGTTTTGGAAGACGTCGACATGGTTTTATTCATGACGGTCAATCCAGGATTCGGTGGACAGAAATTCATCCATTCGGTACTTCCGAAAGTGAAGCAATTATCCGATCTGATCAAGGAAAAAGGTCTGTCGATCGATATTGAAATTGATGGCGGCGTCAATGAGGAGACGATCATTCCTTGTGTCGAGGCAGGAGCCACGATTTTGGTCGCGGGATCGGCCATTTACAATGAGGAAAACCGGACGGAGGCATTGCAACGCATTAAAGCTGCTGGGGAAAGCGTGCTGAATTGATGGAAAGGGTAATCATCTGTGCGGGCGGACCGACCGAAGAATTACCGGATCTTGCCGCTTATAAGACGGAAGAAACAATTTTCATCGGTGTAGATCGCGGGGCAATTCATTTAATGGAAAATGGAATTGTCCCTGATGAGGCAGTCGGAGATTTCGACTCGGTCAGTGAAGAGGAGTTTAGTAGAATCCAAGAATCCGTGCAGCGTGTCGATTCCTTCCAGGCCGAAAAAGACGAAACGGATACGGAACTCGCTGTAGACCGTGCGATTGCCTATCATCCGAAGGAAGTGATTTTGACTGGGGTCACTGGCGGTAGATTAGATCATTTCGAGTCGGCATTGCATTTACTGTATCGGATGCAAAATGAACATAAAGATATTTCATTTCTTATCCGAAATGCCGATAATGAACTTTCCTTGTATCGCCCCGGTGTACACAGGGTGAGAAAGGATTCCCGGTTCTCCTATATTTCCTTTTTTCCATTTGGCAGTGTTGTGGAAGGATTGACGTTGACCGGTTTTAAATATGAAACGGTCAACGCGAGAATGGAAATGGGGATGACGAGGTTCACAAGCAACGAACCAATTGCAGAAGTTTGTACTATCTCATTCCGGCAAGGCATATGCTTAATGGTAAGAAGTTCAGATTCCTGAAAGGAGAAGGGAATTGCGAGTTTATACATTTACAATGCCGAAGTTTCTAAGTAGCTTTGTTCGAAAATGCATGGTAGTCTTCCAAAAAGATGAAAAGGCGAAAACACAAGCTACTGCTAGCCAGCGAAACAGAAAACGGAAAAAAGAAAAAACGTCAGGCTGAACTTATCGGCCTGGCGTTTTATTTCTTTTTGTCTTATAGTCGGAAAGCGAGTATATGATTATACTCTTTGTACTTTACCTGATTTAAGTGCTCTTGCAGATACCCAAACACGCTTTGGTTTACCGTTAACAAGAATACGGACTTTTTGAAGGTTAGCTCCCCAAGTACGTCTGTTAGCGTTCATTGCGTGTGAACGGGCATTTCCCGTACGAGCTTTGCGTCCAGTAATTACACATTCTTTAGCCATTTTTATGACCTCCTCGCTAAAAATGATTAAGCGATTCACTATCTAATTCGCATACCATAATACTTTATCACAGGAAATAATGGCTTGCAACCTTTTTTCACGATGCTTTCAAGTGAAAAACCTTTACAAGTAATTGTTGTTTATTTGTCAACGCTTTTCTATTGGTTTAGTGTATAGTACAATGGGGTTAGTTATTATGGATGCAGGAGGGGAAGCTTTCATGTCAATCGAGATGAAAAACGATTACGGTACGATAGATATTACGAACGACGTCATAGCCCAAGTGGTAGGAGAGGCGGCAATCGAATGCTACGGAATTGTCGGCATGGCTTCACGTCATCAGATCCGGGATGGGCTTACGGACATCCTTGGGAAAGAGAACTATGCTAGAGGAGTCATTGTAAGGAATATCGGAGACGAAACGCATATCGACGTGTATGTCATTATCGGATATGGAACAAAAATCTCCGAGGTCGCATACCAAGTGCAATCCAAAGTGATGTATACATTGAAAAAGACATTATCGTTAACAGTGGATTCAGTGAATATATTTGTTCAAGGGGTTCGGGTGACGAACTGATAGAAGGAGGAAAACATTTCAATGAATTTTATTGATGGTGTGAAATTTGCCGACATGGTGAGGATGGGTGCGCATCACCTTCATCTGAATGCGGACTATGTCGATTCATTAAACGTGTTTCCCGTGCCTGACGGCGACACAGGGACAAATATGAATTTATCCATGACTTCCGGTGCGAAGGAGACCGAAGCGAATGTGTCTGCGCATTTGGGCAAGACTGCTCAAGCTTTGTCAAAAGGACTTTTGATGGGAGCACGTGGAAACTCCGGCGTTATCCTATCCCAATTGTTCCGCGGTTTTGGTAAAGCAGTGGAAGAGGAAGGGAAACTGGATAGCAAGAAATTCGCCAATGCATTGGAATATGGAGTGCAAACCGCGTATAAAGCTGTCATGAAGCCTGTAGAGGGAACAATCCTCACTGTTGCAAAAGATGCAGCGAATAAAGGTGTCGAAGCGGCGAAATCTACAGATGACATCATTAAAGTGATGGAAGCGATCGTTGAAGAATCCAAAGCCTCTTTGAAACGGACTCCAGAACTTCTGCCTGTGTTGAAAGAAGTCGGAGTCGTCGATAGTGGCGGACAGGGCCTTGTCTATGTATATGAAGGCTTTTTGGCATGTCTGAAAGGTGAAGAGCTTCCTGAACGGACGAATATGGACTTGATGGAAGATCTAGTGAACGCAGAGCATCATCGCGGCGTCCAAGGGTTCATGAATACTGAGGATATCGTATATGGGTATTGTACGGAATTCATGGTGAAATTCGAGGATGAAAAAGTGAAGAAGCATCCTTTCGAGGAAGGCGATTTCCGTCAGGATCTCAGCAAGTTCGGGGATTCCTTGCTTGTCATTTCAGATGAGGAAATTGCAAAAGTACATATTCACACTGAAGAGCCGGGAGATGCGTTGAATTATGCACAGCAATACGGTTCCCTTATCAACATTAAAATCGAAAACATGCGTCAGCAGCACATCGATATTGTCGGAGAGAGCCATTCGACCAAAAAGGCGGAGGCAGTAACACATCCTTACGCAATCGTGACAGTGGCAATGGGTTCAGGAATTGCTGATTTGCTGAAAAGCATAGGTGCTTCAGCCGTCATAGAAGGCGGTCAGACAATGAATCCATCAACAGAGGATATCGTGAAAGCAATCAAGGATGTCGGGGCTGAGCGGGTCATCATTTTGCCGAATAATAAAAATATCGTCATGGCAGCAAAGCAGGCGGCGGAAGTGATCGGCATCGAAGCGGCAGTTGTTGAAACGAAATCCGTTCCGGAAGGATTGGCGGCGATTCTCGCATTCAATCCTGAAGCCGCAGTTGCGGAAAATGAAAAAGTCATGTCGAAAGCGGCAGCTGGCGTGAAAACCGGACAAGTCACACATTCAATCCGGGATACATCCATAGATGGCATCGACATTAAAAAAGATGATTTCATGGGGCTTGCTGGAAGTAAAATCGTGATTTCCAACCCGTCTTTGGATGAAGTGATGAAAACATTGCTCGAATCACTTATTGATGAAGATGATGAAATTGTCACGATCATTTACGGCGAGGACGTAACGGAGCAAGAAGCTAATGAAATTGCAGAGTATGTGGAATCCACATACGATCATACGGAAGTCGAATTGTACAACGGAAAACAACCGCTGTATCCTTATATCCTATCCGTGGAATGATGCGGAAAAACGACGGCATGCCTTTTGGGGGCGTGCCGATTTTCTATTTTGTCTTTAATTGAAATCTACGGTAAAATGAAAGAAGTGTTTGCTTCTTAAGAAGGGGGTTATTTGTTTGAAATACAGATCTGTTTTTGAAATTATCGGTCCCGTTATGATCGGGCCTTCATCCTCACATACCGCTGGAGCTGCCCGGATAGGACGAGTCGCCCGTGATTTGTTCGGACGTCAGCCGGAGTGGGCAAGGATCCATCTCTACGGTTCTTTCGCAGAAACATATAAAGGGCATGGGACGGACGTTGCGATTATCGGGGGATTATTGGATTATGATACGTTTGATGAGAGAATAAAAACGGCTTTCGAAGATGCTGCCGCAGTCGGCATGACTTTCGAGTTCATTCCCGAAGAGGAAGAAGCCGATCATCCGAATACAGCAAAAATTGTCATTGGCGACAGTCAAGGGGAAATGGAGCTAGTCGGTATTTCAATCGGGGGCGGTACGATGGAAGTCACGGAGTTGAACGGTTTTCCACTTCGCCTCTCCGGACATTTCCCGGCGCTCCTTGTTGTACATGACGATCGCGCGGGCGTCATTGCGAATGTTTCCAACGCCATCGCTTCACAAGGCATGAATATCGCCCATATGGAAGTCGGCAGGAAAGAAAAAGGTAAAATGGCATTAATGGTTATTGAAGTCGACCAGATGTTTGATGAAACACTCATAAATGAATTGAAATCGTTGCCGAATGTCACGCAAGTTTCAACATTGGCAAACTGAGGAGGGAAATAGCAATGGAAGTTCTATTCGGTACAGTTAAGGAACTAGTAGCACTCGCAGAAGCGCAAAATAAGCCGATTTCGGAAATTATGATCGAACAGGAAATGCAAATTACAAAACGTTCAAGGGAAGAGATTGTCGCTCAAATGGAAAATAATCTTTCCGTCATGGAAAGCGCTGTCGAGCAAGGATTGCAAGGCGTAAAATCGACTTCCGGTTTGACAGGCGGCGATGCTGTCCTCATTCAAAACTATATCAAGTCGGGGAAATCCTTATCCGGAGACCTCATTTTGGATGCGGTGAGTAAAGCGGTCGCTACGAACGAAGTGAATGCAGCAATGGGGATGATCTGTGCCACTCCTACAGCGGGTGCTGCCGGGATCGTACCAGGAACGCTTTTCGCGGTGAAAGACAAATTGAACCCAACGAGGGACCAGATGGTGAATTACTTGTTCACTTCGGGCGCATTCGGCTTTGTCGTCGCGAATAATGCCTCGATTTCAGGAGCTGCAGGCGGATGCCAGGCAGAAACGGGTTCAGCCGCTTCGATGGCTGCAGCCGCAATTGTTGAAATGGCCGGTGGGACACCTCAGCAGAGCGCGGAGGCGTTTTCAATCGTTATGAAAAATATGCTCGGACTTGTTTGTGATCCAGTAGCAGGCCTTGTGGAAGTGCCATGTGTGAAGCGGAATGCAATGGGAGCCGCAAAAGCACTTGTCGGGGCTGACATGGCACTCGCAGGAGTCGTCAGCAGGATTCCGACGGACGAAGTAATTGAAGCGATGCATAGAATCGGACAATCAATGCCTTCCGCACTTAGGGAAACAGCCAAAGGGGGCTTAGCCGCCACTCCGACCGGAAAGGCGCTGGAAGCAGAGATATTCGGAAAGGATAAAGCGGTAAGTGACACCGTCAATTCTTGATTCTGTCACAACGCTGAAAGGTGTTGGCAAAGCCTCTGCTGAACAACTTCAAAAACTGGGCATTGAAACGATTGAACAATTAATTAATACATTTCCATACCGCCATGAAGATTTCAGATTGAAGAATTTGGCCGAAACGCCGCATAATGAACGGGTCACGATTGAAGGAAGGGTCGAAAGCGAGCCTTCCGTTCTTTTTTTAGGCAGAAATAAGTCGCGCCTTCAAATCAGACTGCTTGCCGGCAACCATCTCGTAAAAGCGGTTTTCTTCAATCAGCACTACTTGAAGGATCGACTTGCAATCGGAATGATTGTTACGGTGACTGGTAAATGGGACCGCGGCAGGCAAGTGATCAATGTCAGCAACTTCAACGAGGGACCGAAAACGGATCAAGCTGATTTCGAGCCTGTTTATAGTTTGAAAAATGTTATGTACCAGAAGACGTTCCGAAAATATATGAGACAGGCTCTGGATCTTTGCAAAGATGAAATAGTAGAAGTTCTTCCACCATCGTTGCGGGAAGCCTATGTATTGCCATCTATCGGAGAAGCTCTCGAAATGGTGCACTTCCCTAAATCGCCGAATGATGTGAAGCAGGCGCGAAGGCGCTTCGTCTATGAGGAGTTGCTGAAATTTCAATTGAAGATGATCGGAATGAAGAAAATTCGTAAAGAAAACGAAAAGGGAATTCCGATCCATTATGATTTGGAACGTTTAAAGGAGTTCATTGCTTCATTGCCATTCGAATTGACGAATGCACAAAAAAAGGTCGTCAATGAACTTTGTTCTGAATTGAAAAGTCCCATGAGGATGAATCGTCTATTGCAAGGGGATGTTGGTTCCGGAAAGACGGTTGTTGCCGCTATTGCCCTGTTTGCAGCGATCACTGGAGGGTTTCAAGGTGCACTTATGGCGCCTACCGAAATTCTTGCAGAGCAGCATGCAGATTCGCTATCCTCATGGCTTGCGCCGTTTGGAGTGGAGGTTGCGTTTCTTTCTGGCTCCACGAAAGGCAAAGCAAGAAGAATTATCATTGAGAAATTGCAAAGTGGAGAAATCGATCTACTCATTGGAACGCATGCGCTCATCCAGCCGGACGTAGGCTTTGCAAAGTTAGGGCTTGTCATAACGGATGAACAGCACCGGTTCGGTGTTGAACAACGCCGCGTACTAAGGGAGAAAGGCTTGAATCCGGATGTCCTATTTATGACAGCAACTCCGATTCCTCGGACTTTGGCGATCACCGCCTTCGGAGAAATGGACGTTTCCATCCTTGATGAAATGCCAGCTGGACGTAAAAAAGTCGAAACTTACTGGCTGAAAGAAGATTCCTTGTTGCCTGTTTTGCGCAAAATGGAGAAGGAGCTGCAAGCTGGCCGGCAATCATATGTAATTTGTCCGTTGATCGAGGAATCGGACAAGCTCGACGTGCAAAATGCAGTCGATGTCCATGCCCAGCTTACCCACCATTTTGCTGGACGGTATACGGTCGGTCTCATGCACGGAAGACTTCATCCTGATGAGAAAGATGCAATCATGAGGGACTTCAGCGAAGGGAAAATTGATTGCCTTGTTTCAACAACTGTCGTCGAAGTGGGTGTGAACGTTCCGAACGCGACATTCATGCTCATTTATGACGCCACCCGTTTCGGACTCGCCCAGCTCCATCAATTAAGGGGCAGGGTTGGCAGGGGGGCGGACCAATCATATTGCGTCCTTCTCGCCGATCCGAAAAACGAGGAAGGCAAGGAACGGATGCAATCCATGACAGAAACGAATGATGGATTCTTGTTAGCCGAAAAAGACCTAGAGCTAAGGGGCGCGGGCGACTTCTTCGGCAAAAAGCAAAGCGGGATGCCTGAATTCAAGATGGCTGATCTCGTCCACGACTACCGCGCGTTGGAAACTGCACGCCAAGATGCCGAGAAAATGCTTGCATCGGATGATTTCTGGACCTCTCCCGAATATAAATTCCTAAGAGAAGACCTGGAGCAATCCGGCGCCCTTTCTCATGAACGAATGGATTAACAACTTAATTGAACAACAGGCGAAGAAATTGGGTATTTTTTTCTTTGCCTGTTGTTTGTTTTTATTTCAGTCAATGTTTTGTAGAAATCAATGATGAACTATGATAATATACTGGTATTAGTACCAAGTGCTAATCCGGAAGGGTGAAACGTGTGAGAGTGCCAAAAAGGGAGAGGCAGCGCCAGCTTGAAATGAGCCTCGAACAAAATCCTTTTCTGACAGACGAAGAGTTATCCAAACAATTTAAAGTAAGCGTTCAAACGATACGGTTAGATCGATTGGAATGTGGAATTCCGGAATTACGTGAACGTTTGAAAACGGTAGCTGCACGAACGATCGATGAAGAGGTGAAATCTCTCCAGTCCGATGAAGTAATTGGTGAAATCATCGATATCGAGCTCGACAAGAGAGCTGTTTCCATCTTCGACGTAACGGACGATCATGTCTTCCGAAGAAGCGGAATCGCCCGTGGCCACCATCTATTCGCTCAGGCAAATTCATTGGCAGTAGCCGTTCTCGACGACGATCTTGCCTTGACTGTCACCTCGAACCTTCATTTCGTGAAGCCTGTCAAATCGGGTGATCGGGTCATTGCTCGTGCCATCGTTGATAAAGAGCGTTCAAACGAAAAAAGGACTTTTGTCGATGTCATCTCTACAGTCGGAAACGAGACGGTTTTCACCGGTGAATTCCAGATGTATCAAACTACGGACCATAGTAGGAGGGAAAAATGATGATCATTGCATTAGATGGAATGGGCGGAGATCATGCACCGGGTGAAATTATTGCAGGCGCTCTTCTGAGTCTAACGGAATTTGAAGATATACATATACATATTTATGGAAATGAAGAAAGGATGGCTCCCTATTTGAAAGACCATGCACGCTTGAAAGTGATTCATTGCACAGAAAGAATCGAGGCGGACGATGAGCCGGTCCGCGCGATAAGACGTAAGAAAGATGCTTCCATGGTAAGGATGGCGCAAGCTGTTAAAGACGGAAAAGCCGATGCCTGTGTTTCTGCGGGTAATACCGGTGCACTTATGGCGGCTGGCCTTTTCATCGTCGGACGGATAGAAGGCATCGACCGACCGGCGCTTTCGCCGACTCTGCCTACAATCGATGGACAAGGCTTCGTCTTCTTGGATGTCGGTGCAAATTCAGACGCAAAGCCTACTCATTTGCAGCAATATGCAATCATGGGCAGCATTTATGCGGAGAAAGTGCGAGGCATTCAAAAGCCCCGCGTCGGACTGTTGAATATAGGAACCGAAGAGGGCAAAGGGAATGAATTGACGAAAGCGGCATACGGCCTCCTCTCAGAAGCGCCTATTCATTTTGTCGGTAACGTTGAATCAAGGGATATATTAAGCGGCGCGGCAGATGTTATTGTGACGGACGGATTTACAGGGAATATGGTGCTGAAAACGATTGAAGGGACAGCTGCCGGATTCTTTTCGATGCTAAAAGAAGTATACGGATCATCGTTGAAGTCCAAGCTGTCTGCGGCAATGGTGAAAGACGACCTCCGTGGCTTGAAAAAGAAAATGGATTACACCGAGTATGGCGGGGCGGGACTATTTGGACTGAATTCCCCCGTTATAAAAGCACATGGCTCTTCAAATGCAAATGCGATTTTAAATGCAATTAGACAAGCGAGGACAATGGTCGAATTCGATGTGTGCGGAACGATTAGAAGGACAGTTGGAAAGGTGGATGCGGAATGACGAAAATAGCGTTTATATTCCCGGGACAAGGCTCACAAACCGTTGGAATGGGTTCTGAACTATTCAATGGCGGTGGAAATTACCTTGAACGGGCAGATGAAGTATTGCAATTTGGTTTAAGCCGTTTAATTACGGAAGGACCTCAAGAGGAACTGACATTGACGTATAATGCGCAGCCTGCCTTGTTGACAGTCGGTGCTATGATCGCTTCAAGACTTGTCGAGGAAGGCATCACACCTGATTACACTGCCGGGCATAGCCTTGGTGAGTATACGGCACTTGTCGCTTCTGGCGTGCTTTCATTCGAAGATGGCGTGTCAGTTGTGCATAAGCGAGGCCAATTTATGAATGATGCTGTTCCTGCTGGTGAAGGAGCGATGGCTGCCATTCTAGGGCTGGATGGCGAAAAGCTTCAAGAAGTGACTGATTCCATTACAGAAGAAGGGAATCCGGTTCAACCTGCCAACTTGAATTGTCCTGGACAAATTGTCATCTCGGGCACGAAAGCAGGCGTTGAAAAAGCTTGTGTCGAACTTAAGGATGCAGGAGCGAAAAGAGCGATACCGCTTGATGTGAGCGGACCATTCCACTCCTCCCTTATGAAGCCCGCAGCGGAACGTCTGAAAAATGCTTTGGATGAAGTGGAAATGAAAGACGCTTCAATCCCGGTCGTTGCGAATGTGAATGCAGAAACAGTTTCTGACAGTGAGAAGATCAAGCAACTGCTTGTGGAACAATTGTATTCCCCTGTACGTTGGGAAGACTCCGTACGTGAATTGATCGACCTCGGCGTTACACATTTCATTGAATGCGGCCCTGGAAAAGTGCTCAGCGGCCTTGTAAAGAAAATCGATCGATCTGTTACAGTGCTTCCGGTCTTTGACGATGAGACATTGCAAACAGTCATCGATGCAGCGAAAGGGTGGAAATAATGGGTAGATTTGAAGGGAAAACTGCGATTGTCACAGGCGCCTCAAGAGGAATCGGACGCGAGATTGCAATCTTGCTAGGACAAGAAGGTGCCCGTGTAGCAGTGAATTATAGCGGCAGCAAAGAGAAAGCTGAAGAAGTTGTTGAATTGATCAAACAATCTGGCGGAGACGCTTTTGCTATCCAAGCGAACGTATCGGATGCCGAACAAGTGAAACAGATGATCGATGAGACATTGAAATCATACGGCTCAATTGATATGCTCGTTAATAATGCAGGCATTACGCGTGATAACTTGCTAATGCGCATGAAGGAAGACGAATGGGATGATGTCATCGACATCAATTTAAAAGGCGTCTTCCTATGCACAAAAGCCGTAACACGCCAAATGATGAAGCAACGCGCAGGAAAAATCGTCAACCTTGCTTCCATCGTCGGTGTAATCGGCAACCCAGGACAAGCGAACTATGTAGCTGCAAAAGCAGGCGTCATCGGTTTGACGAAGACAACCGCAAGAGAACTTGCTACAAGGAATATCACAGTGAACGCAGTCGCTCCTGGATTCATCACAACCGACATGACTGACGCTCTTCCGGAGGACGTGAAGGAGCAAATGTTAGGCTCCATCCCATTAGGCAAATTAGGATCAGCCCAAGATGTAGCAGGCGCGGTAGCGTTCCTATTATCCGAAGATGCAAATTATATAACTGGCCAAACTATTCATGTAGACGGTGGCATGGTAATGTAATAACTTGTATAGGTCAAACTAATGATTTGTACCTGGGATTTCTGTTGCTCGAAGTGCAAGGCGGCGACTCCTGTGGGGTCTAGCGCGAAAGGTGAGACCCCGCAGGTAGCGAAGCGGACGAGGAGGCTCACCCGCGCCCCACGGAAAGCGTCCGCCTGAAACGCAGAGCAACTATTTGTTGAGTTTTTTCATTGAGAGGAGGTGACTATGTTGTCAGTACTTGAACGTGTAACGAAAGTTGTTGTCGACCGTCTTGGTGTCGATGAGAGTGAAGTAAAACCAGAAGCTTCTTTCAAAGACGATCTTGGCGCAGACTCTTTGGATGTCGTTGAGCTCGTAATGGAACTAGAAGATGAATTCGATATGGAAATTTCCGATGACGATGCTGAAAAGATCGGAACAGTTGGAGATGCAGTAAAATATATCGAAGAAAAAGTGAACTAATTTCAGTAAGTTTCCGAAAAAAATGTGCTTATTCCACATAGCGCACTTCCTTAGAGATGCTTTCATCCTTTCTCGTAAAAAGAAAGGGTGAAAGTATCTCTTTTCGGTTTTGCAAGTAAGGCTGTAACAATGTAAAATTAAATGGACTACGAAGTGAAAGGCAGAATCTTGATGACTAACAAACGGAATGTAAAAAGTAAATATCCTACAGTCCCACTTCCAAGCGAGGTGCGTAAAAAATTTGAAGACCTGCAAAAGCGTCTCGACATCCAATTTAAAGATGTATCTCTTCTTTACAATGCATTCACTCATTCATCCTATGTCAATGAGCACCGTCGAAAAAACTTCACGGATAACGAAAGGCTCGAATTCCTTGGAGATGCCGTATTGGAGCTCGGCGTTTCGCGCTTCCTTTACGCGACCGAACCGAATATGAGTGAAGGCGAGTTGACAAAACTGCGCGCAGCCATCGTTTGTGAGCCATCGCTCGTCAAGTTTTCGAATGAACTGCATTTCGGTGAATTCATCTTACTCGGCAAAGGCGAGGAACAGACCGGCGGCAGATTACGCCCGGCATTGCTTGCAGACGTGTTCGAAGCGTATATCGGCGCATTATTTTTGGATCAAGGCATGGAGCCGGTCACCCGATTCCTTGAGAAGGTTGTATTCCCGAAAATCGGGGACGGTGCTTTTTCGCATGTGATGGATTATAAAAGCCGCTTGCAGGAAATCGTACAACAGACGAATAGTGGCAGCTTGAATTATGAAATTGTAGAAGAAAAGGGTCCTGCGCATGCGAAAAAGTTTGTCACCGTCGTTAGGTTGGAAAATCGTGAATTAGGCACCGGTGTCGGTAGATCAAAAAAAGAAGCCGAGCAGGAAGCGGCCCGTCAAGCCATTCAAGAATTAAAAGGAAATGAGGCCGAAGGGGAGAACTGATGGTGTTTCTGAAAAGAGTTGAAATTATAGGGTTCAAATCATTTGCCGAACGGATCGGCATCGATTTTGTCCCCGGTGTGACAGCCATCGTTGGACCGAATGGCAGTGGAAAAAGCAATATCACCGACGCAATCCGTTGGGTACTCGGTGAACAATCTGCAAAATCCCTCCGGGGTGCAAAAATGGAAGATGTCATTTTTGCGGGCAGTGATTCCCGCAAGCCGCTGAATTACGCGGAAGTGACATTGATCCTTGATAACACGAACGGACTCTTCCCGCTTGATTACACGGAAATCAGTGTAAGCCGACGGGTCTTCCGTTCGGGGGAAAGCAATTATTTATTAAACGGGCAGCAATGCAGATTGAAAGATATCAATGATGTCTTCATGGATTCAGGGTTAGGGAAAGAAGCTTTTTCAATCATCTCTCAAGGACGTGTCGATGAAATCCTTAACAGCCGACCGGAAGATAGGCGAAGTATTTTTGACGAGGCTGCAGGTGTATTGAAGTATAAAACACGTAAAAGGAAAGCGGAGCATAAGCTTTTCGAAACGGAGGATAATTTGGATCGTGTCCTCGATATCCTAAAAGAACTGGATACGAGAATCGGTCCGCTTCAAAAGAATGCGGAAGCGGCTGAAAGACATCACGTGCTTTCCACTGAAATCAGGGAAGCCGACGTCCGTCTTTTGAATCATGATGGAGCAAAATTGCGTGAAGAGATCATTGCGAAAACCGAGCTGATCGAAGAAAAACGATTGCAACGCGATCAAATGGTGGCTGAGATTGCACAAGCCGAACAAGAATCAAATGCATTCAGGATGCGATTGGCGCAAACCGACCGAAATATTGAAACGCTTCAAAATCAATTGGTGGAAATAAGCGCAGAAGCTGAGAAGTGGGAAGGCCGGCGTCTATTATCGCTTGAGAAACAGAAGAATTCTGAGCAACAGCTGAAAAGGATTCAGCAAGAATTGGCTGATGCGCAAAAGGGCAAAGAAGAGCTTGTCGTCAAATTGGCCGCTGCGAAAGAGAAGTTGTCCATTACAGGGGCCTCCTTGGAAAAAATCAATTCGGAAATGAACGAAATTGCCCAAATCCTGAAAAGGTCAGCTAAAGAAACCGAACAGGAAATTGATGAATTGAAATCATCCTATATTGAAATGTTGAACGAAGAAGCGACGATCCGGAATGATTTGAAACATATCGAGGAAAGGATGCAAGGGGAAAAAACTTCTACTGTCCGTATATCGGAACAAACTTCCGTTTTAAAAGGCAAACTTCAAGAGTTGCAGGAAAAAAGGTCGATCCAAGCTGCTGAGCTTGCATCCTTGCAGGAGAAAAAAGAGAAAGCGGAGGCGGCATTCCAACGATCTGAAAAGCTGTACCGTGAAGCTGAAGAGGAGCTGTCTATCCAGCAGCAATTCATGCATAATGCGATGAACAAGCAGTCGGAGATGCAAGGAAGGCTGCGTGCGCTTCAAAGTCTGGAGGCGGAGTTTTCCGGATTTTATTCCGGTGTCAGAGCTGTCCTCATTGCGGCAAAAGAAGGCAAATTGCGTGGGGTGGATGGAGCTGTTGCAGAGCTCATCAACGTTGAAGACCCACATATAAAGGCGATTGAAACGGCTTTAGGCGGCGCGATGCAGCATATTGTCACATCGACAGAGTCCGAGGCGCGGAATGCAATCGGATATTTGAAACAGAAGAACGCAGGACGTGCGACATTTTTGCCCCGTGATGTCATAAAGTCTAGGAAACTTCCAATCGCGTCACTCCGTATTGTTGAAAACCATCCCGAATTTATCGGAACGGCAGATCATCTTGTAAAGACGGATTCCGCCTTTTCAATCATCATTGAAAATCTTCTTGGAATGACAATTGTCGCAAAAACGTTGGCAGGAGCCTCCGCTATCGCCAAATCGTTAGGCTATAAATTCCGGATTGTGACACTCGATGGAGATGTTGTGAATGCCGGCGGTTCCCTAACCGGTGGAGGTGCAAAAGGGCAGTCGACCGTATTTTCGAGAAAAGCGGAATTGGAAACGCTCACTGCACAACTTTCGAAAATGACCTCTTCGATTAACACGGCAAACAGTAAAATAGGCGATTCTAAAATGTCCGTCGCCCAGCATATGCATGATACGGAAAAATATCGGCAGCTGCGGGATACCGTCAGACAGGAAATGGTTTCAGTCGATTCCGTCCTACGGGAATTGGATATGGAAATCAGGGCAATTGAATCGGAAATTTCATTAGCTGAAAGAGGAATTGCCGGCGCTGAAAACGTTGGCGCAGAACTGCAAGACAGGAAAAAGAAATTGTTGGAACGGCATGGAAGTATCAAATCATCTTTGGAGTCTACTCAAAAAGAAGTTGAAACACTTGAACGGTTGGCTGCAAATCGACGGAACGAGGAAGCGGCATTGCTCACCAAAAATAGTGAGCTGCGGGAGCAGGCTGCCACTCTTCGGGAACAGAATGGACACCAACAGTCAACGATTGCAGATATGGAGCAATCACTGGATCAGCTGGAGCAAAGGATAGCTGCTTTGGAAGTTGATCGGGATATCTATACTGAACATGAGTCAGGCGTCGATCTTACGCCAGAGGAAATTGCGGCTCACATAGACCGTTCTGCGAACGAAAAGGCTACAATCGAACAATCCCTCCTTAAGGAAAGAGGAATGAGGACTGAGATTGCGTCTGTTCTTGAAAAACAGGAAGAGTTATTAAAACGTCTTCGTCTCGATGAAGGGAAGGCCGTTTCCTCTTTGAATGAAATCAATGTGGCAGTTTCACGTCTTGAAGTGAAATACGAATCGATTACAAATCGCCTATTGGATGAATATGGCCTTTATCCTGATTTTGATGCAAGCAGCGATTTTGATGTGGATGAAACAAGAAACCGGGTCAACCAATTGAAAAGCGAAATCGAATCGCTCGGTTCAGTTAATCCGAGTGCAATCGATGAGTACAAAGAAGTGTCTGAGCGTCATGCATTTTTGACTGAACAACGTAACGATCTTCTAGAGGCGAAAAACACGCTCAATGAAGCGATGTCTGAAATGGACCGTGAAATGGAAACTCGGTTCGGTACGACATTCAATGCGGTGAGAAATCGGTTCCATGTCGTCTTCAAGGAAATGTTCGGGGGAGGAGATGCGGATTTGATCCTTACAGAGCCTGATAATTTATTGGAAACAGGCGTCGAAATCGTCGCAAGACCGCCTGGCAAAAAGTTGCAGAATCTTAGCTTGCTATCAGGCGGAGAAAGGGCGCTCACAGCGATTACATTGCTGTTTTCGATCATTGAGGTGCGTCCGGTTCCATTCTGTATTTTGGATGAAGTTGAAGCGGCGCTCGACGAAGCGAATGTCATCCGGTACAGTAAGTACTTGAAGAAGTTCTCGGACAATACCCAATTCATCGTCATCACTCACAGGAAAGGGACGATGGAAGGGGCGGATGTCTTGTATGGAATTACGATGCAGGAGTCAGGAGTCTCGAAGCTTATTTCCGTGAAGCTTTCCGATGTTCCCGCCGAAGTGCTGGGATAAGGATGGACAGTATAGAAAAAGGAGAGAGTCGGATTGTCTTTTTTTAAGAAATTGAAAGAGAAGATTACGGGCACAAATGAAACGGTAACAGAGAAATTCAAGGACGGTCTATCGAAGACCCGAAATTCATTCACATCAAAAGTGAATGATTTAGTAGCGCGTTTCCGTGAAGTTGACGAGGACTTCTTTGAAGAGCTCGAAGAACTGTTATTGCAGGCGGATGTAGGCGTTGAAACAGTCATGGAGCTTGTCGATCAATTGCGTTGGGAAGTCCAAAGGAAAAATATCAAGAACACCGAAGGCATTCAATCGGTCATTTCAGAGAAGCTGGTGGAAATCTATAAAGATGGCGAAGAACTGGATACTGATTTAAATATGCAGGATGATTTGACGGTCATTCTCATGGTAGGCGTCAACGGTGTAGGTAAAACGACGACGATCGGGAAACTTGCTGCACGTCTCAAAGAGGAAGGGAAGACGGTCATGCTTGCAGCAGGGGACACATTCCGTGCAGGGGCGATCGATCAGCTGGTCGTTTGGGGCGAACGTGTTGGCGTCGAGGTGATCAGACAATCGGAAGGTTCTGATCCAGCCGCAGTCATGTACGACGCGATACGCGCCGCAAAAAGCCGAAAAGTGGACGTATTGATTTGTGATACTGCCGGCAGATTGCAAAACAAAGTTAACTTGATGAATGAGCTTGAAAAGGTCCATCGTGTCATTGGAAAAGAAATCGAAGGAGCCCCTCATGAAGTGCTTCTTGCACTTGATGCGACGACAGGTCAAAATGCATTGATTCAAGCGCAGACGTTCAAAGAAGCGACGAATGTAACTGGAATCGTACTAACGAAGCTCGACGGTACAGCGAAAGGCGGAATCGTTTTGGCAATCCGCAATAAGCTCAACATCCCGGTCAAATTCGTCGGCTTGGGCGAAGGTATGGATGACCTCCAACCATTCGATCCGGAAAAGTACGTATACGGACTCTTTGCAGACGGATTGGAGAAGGAAGCAGAAGAATAATCTTACAATCCAGCTTCGGAAGGCAACTGCTCGGGTCGCTTCGGTCTGGAGAATAAAGACAAAAAGCGTCTTTATCTCCAGCCCTCCAGCGAACGCCGTCGAGAAGAACGGCGTTTGCTCTAACTGTCGCAGTTAAACGCCTTCCTCAGCATCTTTATAGACAAGTAAATTTACTTGACAGTTCAATGTCAGCATACTAAGATTGACAGAGGGGGCGAAGCGCAATGCTTGAAAAAACGACACGCGTCAACTTCCTCTATGATTTCTATCAGACACTGTTGACCGAAAAGCAACGGGTGTATATGCAGCTCTATTACCTCGACGACCTGTCTCTCGGCGAAATAGCCGAAGAATATGGAGTGTCGAGACAAGCTGTCTATGACAATGTCAGAAGAACGGAAGCTATGCTGGAGGATTATGAAGAAAAACTGAAGCTTTTCTCCAAATTCCAGAAACGGATGGAGATTATCGATAAGCTTGAACAGCTTGTGCTCGGAAATGATCAAGCATCCGAAGAAGTACGGATGCTGATGAACGCACTGAAAGATCATGAATAGGGGGTTCTTAGCATGGCATTTGAAGGTTTGGCCCAGCGCCTGCAAGGGACGCTTCAGAAAATAAAGGGCAAAGGCAAGATCAGTGAGGCCGATGTCAAAGAAATGATGCGGGAAGTGCGATTTGCACTTATCGAAGCCGACGTCAACTTGAAAGTCGTAAAAGAATTTGTCAAGACGGTCAGTGAGCGTGCTGTCGGGCAGGACGTCATGAAGAGCCTGACACCCGGCCAACAGGTAGTGAAAATCGTCAAAGACGAATTGACGAATTTAATGGGCGGAGAACAGAATCCGATCCAGTTCGCAAGGAAATCACCGACTGTCATTATGATGGTCGGTCTGCAAGGGGCAGGGAAAACAACGACGACGGGCAAGCTCGCGACAGTTCTTCGAAAACGCCATAATAAGAAGCCGCTTCTTGTGGCGGCGGATGTTTATCGTCCAGCTGCAATCCAACAGTTGGAGACGCTCGGAAAACAATTGACGATGCCGGTCTTTTCATTGGGCACGGATGTCTCTCCGGTTGAAATTGCACGCCAAGCGATTGCAGAAGCCGAAAAGGAACATCACGACGTCGTTATCATCGATACGGCGGGCCGTTTGCATGTCGATGAAAACCTGATGCAGGAATTGAAGGATATCCGGGAATTGAGTAAGCCTGACGAAGTATTCCTCGTCGTCGATGCAATGACAGGGCAGGATGCCGTCAATGTGGCAAAGTCGTTCGACGAAGCGATCGGCATTACAGGAGTCGTCCTCACGAAACTGGACGGCGACACACGCGGAGGCGCTGCATTATCCATCCGTTCCGTTACGCAGAAACCGATCAAGTTCGTAGGTATGGGCGAGAAGATGGACGCCTTGGAACCGTTCCATCCCGAGCGGATGGCTTCTCGGATTCTAGGGATGGGTGACGTCATGTCACTCATAGAAAAGGCGCAGGAGAATGTCGATGAGGAGAAGGCGAAGGAACTGGAACAGAAGTTCCGCACGCAAACATTCACACTCGATGACTTTTTGGACCAACTTCAGCAAGTGAAGAAGATGGGCCCTCTTGATGAAATATTGAAAATGATGCCGGGCATGAACAAAATCAAAGGACTTGAAAATGCTCAAGTCGATGAAAGCCAGATGGGCCGCGTCGAAGCGGTCATCCGATCGATGACGACGGCAGAACGCACAACGCCAGAAATCATCAATGCGAGCAGACGCAAGCGGATCGCGAAAGGATCGGGTACTTCAATCCAGGAAGTGAACCGTCTGTTGAAGCAATTCGAAGACATGAAGAAGATGGTCAAGCAGATGACCAATATGCAGCAAAAGGGCAAAAAGAAAATGAAAATGCCCGGTTTCGACTCTTTATTCAGATGAAAACGGGATGATTTCAACGTATTTTTAAGGTGTTAAGAAAAAACACTTTACAAACAAGAAAAACCTTGATAATATACTATCTTGTGTGAAACTATTCGGAGGTGCAAGAAAAAATGTCAGTAAAAATTCGTCTTAAACGTATGGGAGCAAAGAAAACTCCTTTCTATCGTATTGTTGTAGCAGATTCACGTTCACCACGTGATGGCCGTCAAATCGAAACAGTAGGTACTTACAACCCACTTACAAAACCTGCTGAAGTAAAAATCGATGAAGAATTGGCTCTTAAATGGCTTCAAAACGGTGCTAAACCTTCTGATACAGTTCGTAACCTGTTCTCAGAACAAGGCATCATGGAGAAATTCCACAACGCTAAATACGGTAAATAATCAGGTAATCAGGAGGGGTGGACATGAAGCAGCTGATTGAAACGATTGTCAAACCTTTGGTCGATCATCCCGGAGATGTTCAGGTCGACAAAGATGAGCAACATCATCGTGTCACTTATAAACTTTCCGTAAACCCGGAGGATATGGGGAAAGTGATCGGAAAGCAGGGGCGTGTCGCAAAAGCGATACGAACTATTGTTTATTCAGCAGCAGGAAGTCGCCACGGTAAGAAAGTTTACCTAGATATTGTTGACTGATTCATATCGGTCAAGAACAAAAGGAGGGAGCCTATGTTCCTTCCTTTTTTGTCTACTTAAGGAATGCATCCATGTCCCGAATAAAAAGGAAGGTGTAATGTATGCAATGGTTCAACGTTGGAAAAATTGTCAACACACATGGAATCTATGGTGAAGTTCGTGTCATTTCGCGTACTGATTTTCCAGAGGAAAGATATGCAGTCGGAAACGAACTATCATTATTCATGCCAAATGAAAAAAAGCCGATCAAACTGATCGTAGCAAGCCACAGACGCCACAAGAACTTTGACCTTCTCACTTTTGAAGGTCACATCAATATCAATGACGTGGAAAAATATCGTGACGGCATCTTGAAAGTTTCCGAAAAGCAGCTTGGAGACCTTGATGAAGGAGAGTTTTACTACCATGAAATCATCGGTTGCACTGTTTATACCGATACTGGAGAAGAGCTAGGCGAAGTGACGGATATTATCGAAACTGGAGCCAATGATGTATGGACGGTAACGCCGAAAACCGGGAAACCGCATTATATCCCTTATATCGAAGATGTCGTCAAAGAAGTCGATATTGAAAAGAAACAAATCATCATCGAACCGATGGAAGGGCTTCTTTCATGATGAAAATAGATGTCCTCTCATTGTTTCCCGAAATGTTCGAAGGGGTTCTCCACTCCTCCATCATGAAGAAGGCGCAGGAAAATGAAGCAGTCTCCTTCAAAGTGACCGACTTCAGAGACTTCTCCGGCAACAAGCACCATAAAGTGGACGATTATCCATACGGCGGCGGTGCAGGCATGGTTTTGAAGCCCGAACCGCTCTTTGCAGCAGTCGAATCACTCGCCCTCGATGATGCTAAGAAACCGCGCGTCATCCTCATGTGCCCCCAAGGCGCCAGATTCAATCAGCAAAAGGCCGAGGAGCTTTCCAAGGAAGAACATCTTGTCTTCCTTTGCGGGCATTATGAAGGCTATGACGAGCGCATCCGTGAGCATCTCGTAACAGATGAAATATCACTAGGAGATTTCGTACTGACTGGCGGAGAAATTGCCTCTATGGCGATCATCGACAGCGTCGTCAGACTCTTACCGAATGTCTTAGGGAATACGGATTCACCCGTCCATGATTCATTCTCTACAGGGCTTCTCGAACATCCCCAATACACAAGACCTTTCGATTTCAGAGGCTTAAAAGTTCCCGACGTCCTTCTATCGGGAAACCACGCCGAAATCGAAAAATGGCGCCAAGAACAATCACTTAAACGCACATTCCATCGCAGACGTGATCTATTGGACAACGCCCCATTAACAGAACAACAACAGAAACTATTGAAGCAATTAATCAAAGAAGAAAATCAATGATGTATCTTGCACACACCGTGTATTTATGATAATATCTACTATGTACTTCTATGGGAAGTGCATACTGACTGGTGTTCCGCTGCAAAGGGAAAACGTGCAAGAGCATCTGTGGATAAGGAGAGAAAAACATGCAAAACATTATTGCAGAAGTAACAAAAGATCAACTTCGTACGGATCACCCTGATTTCCGTCCTGGGGACACTGTCCGCCTGCACGTGAAAATCGTCGAGGGCACGCGCGAGCGTATCCAACTTTACGAAGGAGTCGTCATCAAGCGTCGTGGAGGCGGAATCAGTGAAACATTCACAGTCCGTAAAATCTCCAACGGTGTAGGTGTTGAACGTACATTCCCTGTACACACACCGAAAATCGCTAAACTTGAAGTTACTCGTCGCGGTAAAGTCCGTCGTGCGAAATTGTACTACCTTCGCAACCTTCGCGGAAAAGCTGCACGTATCAAAGAAATTCGATAAAACTCAAACAAAGGAGACCAAAAAGTTGGTCTCCTTTCTTTTTGCCCTAATAATGAATAGACTGTACAATAAGAGTAGCGACTTGGCAGGAGGCTTTGTGATGAATGAAGAGAAAAAGAAAAATGAAACTTGGGAATGGATCAAAGCGCTTTTAATAGCGTTTGGATTGGCAGCAATCATTCGAATATTTTTGTTCACACCGATTGTTGTAGATGGCATTTCAATGATGCCCACACTTGAACACGGCGATAAAATGATCGTTAATAAAATCGGCTACACACTTGGTAAACCCGACCGTTTTGATATCGTCGTTTTCCATGCACCAGAAAAAAAGGATTACATCAAAAGGGTTATCGGCCTTCCGGGGGATACAGTGGAATACCGGGACGATGTTCTATACATTAACGATCAACCTTATAAAGAACCATACCTTGATCAATACAAAGCCGAAATTGCAGAAGGGACTTTGACAGAGGATTTCACGCTGGAAGAAAAAATCGGCATGCAAACTGTTCCTGAAGGCCATGTGTTTGTAATGGGCGATAATCGTCGCAAGAGTAAAGATTCGAGACATATCGGGGCAGTGCCAATCGATGAAATCATAGGAAGCACAAAATTCGTTTTCTGGCCGATCAGTGATTTCGGCGTGGTGGAATGAAAGAAGGGGGATGAAATCAATGACCATTCAATGGTTTCCGGGCCATATGGCCAAAGCGAGACGTGAAGTGACGGAACAATTGAAGCTCGTCGACATCGTATTCGAGTTGATTGATGCCCGATTGCCTCTTTCATCTAGAAACCCGATGATCGACGAAGTCATTCAGCAAAAACCGAGATTGCTCATTTTGAATAAAATGGACCTTGCCGATGAGAAAGAGACGGAGCGTTGGATCAAACATTTCGAATCGGAAGGGATCCGGGCTGTCGCCATCAATTCATTTGAAGGAAAAGGTTTGCAGACCGTAACAAAGGCAGCAAAGGAAATATTGGCTCCAAAAATCGAACGCTTGAAAAAGAGGGGCATTCGACCGGGGGCAATCCGGGCAATGATTGTCGGAATTCCGAATGTCGGGAAATCGACGTTGATCAACCGACTCGCAAGAAAAAATATCGCGAAAACTGGCAATAAGCCTGGCGTCACGAAAGCTCAGCAATGGATCAAATTCGAGAAGGAGCTGGAATTGCTCGATACGCCAGGAATCCTTTGGCCGAAGTTTGAAGACCAAGCTGTAGGGTATAAGCTTGCGTTGACAGGGGCGATCAAGGATACAATCGTCAACATGGAAAACCTGGCAGTCTACGGCCTGCGCTTTCTGGAGGAACATTATCCAGACCGGCTCGAGAAGCGATACGGCATCACAAATGTAGGCGAAGATATCAAAAGGGTGTTCGATGTAATAGGCGAGTCCCGAAAGGCATATACACAAGGCGGCGAAATCGATTACGACAAAGTGGCTGAACTGATTGTCCAAGACATCCGCAGCGAGCTGCTTGGCAAGCTGACGTTCGATTTCACAACCGATCTATCCAAACAGGCCGATGAAGTCACGGAATAACCCCCGTGACAATCGGCCTTTTCCTATTGAAACAATCCTCATCATTGACCGATATAAAAGAAAACTGCTGTCATACATAATAGAAGGTGAAAAAATGAAAACGATAAAAGAAATTTCAGTGCGGCTGCAACAGACTGCAGCACCTGAACCATGGATGAAAAAACTTGAAGACGATCATCGTGCAGGCGTCAAAACAGAACTAAAAAGATGGTATCGCAATTACGAGAAGAAACAGCAACTGGAACAAGCGCTGCAAGAAAAAATCACATTCGACAACAGCTATAAAACAACCTCCGAAACACTCATCGCGGGTGTTGACGAAGCAGGTAGAGGACCGCTTGCAGGACCTGTCGTCTGTGCAGCTGTCATATTGTCCGACGACGCATCGCAACTGCTCGGACTCGATGATTCAAAAAAGATATCCGTACAGGAAAGAAATCGATTCTCTACTATTATAAAAGAAATTGCAATCAGCTATTCGATACATATCCAAACCGCAGAAAAGATAGACGAAATGAACATATATGCGGCAACGAGGGAGTCGATGGAAATGGCCGTGAGCACCTTAGACATCCGCCCGCATATCGTCTTGGCGGACGCCATGAAGCTCCGGGTCGGCTGTAGAACAGAATCAATCATCAAAGGGGATGCTCAAAGCCTAGCCATAGCGGCAGCTTCCATCCTTGCGAAAACAACCCGTGATCAGTTGATGGACCGGCTTCATGACGAGTTCCCGATGTACAACTTCAAGAAGAACGCCGGATACGGCACTGGGGAGCATGTGGAAGCCCTCCACATCCATGGGCCATGCAAGTACCACAGAAAAACATTTGAGCCTGTCAAATCAATTTTGGAAGGAAGGTGATCCGGCATGAACTATCCATCGATTCCACGTTTGAGCAATCAGCCCATTCCTGTATCACAACAACCTTCGATAATGCGGGAAGGCCAAATGTTCCATGGACAGATAAAACAACTTTTTCCGGGGCAGATGGCTGAAGTGCAAATCGGTGGTCAAAAATTGATGGCCAAACTGGAAGTTCCCATGAAGGCAGGAGATGCATACTATTTCCAAGTGAAATCAGTCGCTCCCGAGCTGCAAATCAAAGTCGTTTCAGGCCCTTTGCAAGCGACCGAAGGACAGGCGAAGCAAATGGCGAATTTGATGGAATCAATGCAACTTCCAAAATCTCCTGAAATGATGGCTGTATTGAATCATTTTTTGAAAGAGAGGCTGCCTGTCTCAAAGGAAATCTTGCTGAATGCGATTGGCCACTTGAAAACTGTACAACCTTCTTTGCACAATGAAGCTTTGAACTCCATTCAGAAATTGGTGGAGCTGAAATTGCCGCTAAACGAAGTCAATTTCAAATCACTTTTCGGCGTGGAGACGAAGGAAGGCCTGCACGATGTCTTAAATGCATATAGGAATGCGGTGATCGCGGATACAAGTATGCAGACGCAGTCCAAGGAAAGGTTACTCTCTGCAATAGGGGAGGCAAACAGGGGAACAACATCCGCTGCGGAAAGGGCGCTAGTAAGCGGAGCTATGATGAAGCTGCTGGATGAAACCGCCCCAAGGGAGCAGCGTTTCCAAGTATTGCAGTTGCTGAAGAGTTCTAACATAGTTCCTTCCGGAATGACGCTAGCTAATTTGCATACGATGATTGATTCGGAAGTGATGGGACGTGTTGCAGGAGGAGAATTGAAGAATTTGATCCAAAATGATCCTGTACTGCAACAGTCTTTTAAAATGCAACTGATTGGTCTAGTAACCGAATTGGAGAACAATCGAACGCCCGATATGAACTCCTCCCCGGTCAGTGAGCAGATAAGTAAAACGATTGTTCGGGCAGTTGCGGAACAACTCCAAACAATGCCATTTCGAGCGGTCGATTCCTCAGTCCTTACAACATTATTGATGCCGGACAATGCAAAGGGAAAGATGCCCGAACTGTTTCGCGCCATGGAACAATCAACAGTTCCAATCGCGAAAGAATTGATTCAAGGGGCTCAAACAACAGTTGATCAAGCGATTGACGGCAAGGCGATGAAAGAAATGATGCAAAATCTTTTCAGAGCCCTCGGATTCAATTATGAAGCGGGGTTGCTAAGTGGAAATCAAGACACAGCAAAGATGATGGAAATGCTGAAACCCCAATTGGTGGCACTGTTGCATGACAGCTCGGTTTCCCCAGCATTGCGCGATGCGGCGGAGACAATGATCGCCAGGATGAACGGCACACTTTTACAGTCAAGTGACTCTGGATTGAACCAGCAAATTGTCATGCAGCTGCCCCTTGAATTCCTAGGTAAACGGATTGATGCGACGCTCCAATGGAATGGAAGAAAGATGGAGGATGGGAAAATCGATACGGATTTCGCTCGCATCCTTTTTTATTTGGAATTGGAGTCGCTCAACAAGACAGTAGTCGATATGCAAGTGCAAAATCGGGTTGTCACGTTAACGGTTTTCAATGAAAACGACGGATTAAGAGAAATCGGGAGCCCTTTATTAACAAAATTAAGGGAAGGCCTCGAAACAATAGACTACAGATTATCTGGAGTCTCCTTCAAAAATTATGAAGAGGAAGGAAAAAAGGAATTCAAAAGGCGGAATGAGATAATGACGGATCAAGGCGGAGTTGACTTCCGGATATGACAGAACAGAAACATTCGCGTAAAGAAGCAATTGCCCTTTCCTACGATCCGACTGCAGGGGATGCTCCAAAGGTTGTTGCAAAAGGAAAAGGAAAGATTGCGGACAATATATTGGATAAGGCAAAAGAACATCATGTCCCCATACAGGAAGACCCTACATTAGTCGAATTGCTTGGACAGCTTGAAGTGGATGAAACAATTCCTGAGCAGCTTTACCAGGCTGTGGCGGAAGTGTTTGCATACATTTATCAAGTGGACCGGGAGCATGGCGCGCGCAAGAATAATAGCGGAAAATGACGAAAAATAGTAAAAGACACTCAAATAGCGACAACAACTGTGGACATTATTTTACATCTTTACTACAATGGATACGGCAGTAAATTATGAGCTACAAGTTCGAATGGAGGATGTAAGATGAATATCCATGAATATCAAGGAAAGCAGCTGCTGAGAGATTATGGCGTTGCTGTTTCAAACGGTCGGGTAGCTTTCTCTCCCGATGAAGCTGTAAAGGCGGCAAAAGAACTCGGTACGGACGTAATCGTCGTCAAGGCGCAAATCCATGCTGGCGGGCGTGGTAAAGCTGGCGGTGTTAAAATTGCCAAAAATCTTGATGAAGTGCGCGAGTATGCAAAAGAGCTTCTTGGCAAAACCCTTGTAACCCATCAAACAGGCCCTGAAGGTAAAGAAGTGAAACGACTTCTTGTCGAAGAAGGATCCGATATCAAAAAAGAATATTATTTAGGCCTTGTTGTAGACCGCGCTACAGATCGCGTAACGCTTATGGGATCTGAAGAGGGCGGAATGGACATCGAGGAAGTCGCAGAGCAGACTCCTGAAAAGATCTTCAAAGAAGTTATTGATCCGATTGTCGGCCTAACAGGGTTCCAGGCTCGCCGAATGGCATTCAATATGAACATCCCTACACATCTTGTGAACAAAGCTGCAAAATTCATGCTAGGACTCTATCAAGTATTTGTTGAAAAAGACGCATCGATCGTTGAAATCAATCCACTTGTCGTTACAGGCGATGATAATGTATTGGCATTGGATGCAAAATTCAACTTCGATGACAACGCATTATACCGTCATAAAGATATTGTCGAATTACGCGATTTCGACGAAGAAGATCCGAAGGAAATCGAAGCTTCCAAGTACGATCTAAGCTACATATCCCTAGATGGCAACATCGGCTGCATGGTTAACGGTGCAGGTCTTGCGATGGCGACGATGGATACAATCAATTACTACGGCGGATCACCGGCTAACTTCCTTGACGTTGGGGGCGGTGCTACAGCTGAAAAAGTTACAGAAGCATTCAAAATCATCCTCTCTGACGAAGCCGTCAAAGGAATCTTCGTCAACATTTTCGGCGGCATCATGAAATGTGACGTTATCGCAGAAGGCGTCATTACAGCTGCGAAAGAAGTAGGCCTTGAAGTGCCTCTTGTCGTCCGTTTGGAAGGTACGAACGTAGACAAAGGTAAAGCGCTATTGAACGAATCAGGATTAAATATCATCGCTGCTGACACAATGGCAGACGGTGCACAAAAGATTGTTGAACTCGTAGGCTAAGAAAGGCAGGGACAAACGATGGCAATTTATATTAATAAAGATACAAAAGTGATTGTACAAGGTATTACTGGCTCAACAGCACTTTTCCATACGAAGCAAATGCTTGAGTATGGTACGAAAATCGTCGGCGGTGTGACACCGGGCAAAGGCGGAACGGAAGTTGAAGGAGTACCTGTATTCAACACAGTTGAAGAAGCTGTAAAAGCAACAGGTGCAAATGTTTCCGTCATCTACGTTCCGGCTCCGTTTGCGGCAGATGCGATCCTTGAAGCTGTCGACGCAGAATTGGATATGGCAATCTGTATTACAGAGCATATTCCGGTTCTAGACATGGTGAAAGTGAAGCGCTACATGGAAGGCAAGAAAACACGTCTTGTCGGACCGAACTGCCCGGGTGTCATTACATCCGATGAGTGTAAAATCGGTATCATGCCTGGCTACATCCATACAAAAGGCCATGTAGGCGTTGTATCCCGTTCAGGAACATTGACTTACGAAGCTGTTCATCAGCTTTCACAAGCAGGCATCGGCCAAACGACTGCTGTCGGTATCGGCGGAGACCCTGTAAATGGTACAAACTTCATCGACGTTTTGAAAGAATTCAATGAAGACCCGGAAACATATGCGGTCGTCATGATCGGTGAAATCGGCGGTACAGCTGAAGAAGAAGCAGCTGAATGGGTGAAAGCAAACATGACAAAACCTGTTGTCGGCTTCATCGGCGGTCAAACTGCACCTCCAGGAAAACGAATGGGCCATGCCGGCGCAATCATTTCCGGTGGTAAAGGTACAGCTGCAGAGAAAATCAAAGCGATGAACGCTGCAGGAATCGAAGTTGCTGATACACCATCCGTTATCGGCGAAACGCTTATCAAAGTGTTGAAAGATAAAGGTCTTTACGAAAAATGTAAAACACATTAATGAAAAGTGCGGCATGCAGGAAACTGCATGCTGTTCTTTTACATATCGGAAAATTGAAGGAGGAGTTTTGTGTACCTGACCGACGTCGACCGAAGGCTGCTTGCCTTGCACTATGTATATCCTGTACCATTTAACAAAGCAGCGGAAGTTTTAACGCTGGATCCCGAACTTCGTAATCTATTTAATTATCGCAATGACGAACTGGCGAGACTGCTCCAAATCCCCCAAACGAAAGCAGTCCAGCTGAATGTACAGTTGAAACGGCATGAAGAAACCCCTTTTCCCCTTCTTTATCATCGAGAGAAAATCATTCCTATTCCAATTACGAATCCAGTGTATCCGAAGACGTTGAAATGGCTTGTCGATCCTCCAACCGTCCTATATGTTAAAGGTGACCCGGCGATATTGGACACTGCTTGTAAAGTGGCAATCATCGGTTCCAGAAAAGCAACTGACTATTCGAGAAAAGCGCTTTCATACATCATTCCGCCACTTGTTGATCGTGGGGCAGTCATCGTTTCCGGCCTGGCAAAAGGGGCCGATACGATGGCGCATGAATCCGCAATCCACTTTGGAGGAAAAACGATTGCTGTCCTTGGACATGGGCTGTTCCATTTGTATCCTAATGAAAATAAAAGCCTTGCGGAAAAACTTGCCGAAAATCATTTATTGCTGACAGAATACCCTCCTTATATGAGACCCGCGAGATGGACTTTTCCAATGAGAAATCGGATCATCAGCGGGTTATCGGAATCGATCATCATCACCGAATCGGAGGAAAAGAGCGGCACAATGAGTACTGTCGATCATGCGCTCGAGCATGGAAAGACCATTTACGCGGTTCCTGGTCCCATTACATCGACTTTATCTCTAGGGCCCAATAAATTGATTGAACAAGGTGCAAAGCCTATCTGGAACGGCTTTCAGGCGCTTGAAAACTGCCTATTCCAATAGAGGGAAAAAGATGCCTTTAATTGAAAAGGTTGATTTTAATTCAAATCTGTTATACATTTTGCAACAGATATTCTTTTACATCCGGATTCACCGGGAAAAGGTTTGGGCAAGAATAAAAAGACAGCCCTGCGGATGTATAAAAAGGGAACCTCTATGAGGAGGAACATGAAAAATGGCAGATTACTTAGTAATAGTTGAGTCGCCAGCCAAGGCGAAAACAATTGAACGTTATTTAGGGAAAAAGTACAAGGTTCGTGCTTCCATCGGACATTTGCGGGATTTGCCGCGCAGTCAGATGGGCGTTGACACTGAAAACAATTATGAACCAAAATACATCACGATACGCGGAAAAGGCCCGATATTGCAAGAACTGAAAAAAGACGCCAAAAAAGCGAAAAAAATCTTTCTCGCGGCTGACCCCGACAGGGAAGGGGAAGCGATTGCATGGCACTTGGCACACCAATTGGGCGTGGATATCAATTCTGATTGCCGCGTCGTGTTCAATGAAATCACAAAGGATGCCATCAAGGAATCTTTCAAAAGCCCAAGACCAATCGATATGAATCGGGTGGATGCCCAACAGGCAAGAAGGATTTTGGATAGACTGGTAGGCTATAATATTAGTCCGATCCTTTGGAAGAAAGTGAAGAAGGGATTGTCCGCGGGGCGTGTGCAATCGGTCGCTTTACGCTTGATCATCGACCGGGAGAATGAAATCAAGGCATTCGTCCCCGAAGAATATTGGAGCATAAGCGGAAAGTTCAGCAAGGACGGGAAAACGTTCGAAGCTTCCTTCTACGGCGATGCGACGAAGAAAATGAAGCTGGAGAATAAAAAACAGGTCGATGAAGTCCTCTCCAAAATGTCAGGCGATGAATTTGAAATCGTCAACGTCATCAAAAAGGAGAGGAAAAGGAATCCTGCACCGCCATTCACGACGTCCTCCTTGCAACAGGAAGCGGCCCGCAAATTGAATTTTAGGGCTCGGAAAACAATGATGCTTGCCCAACAGCTTTACGAAGGGATCAATACCGGCAAAGAAGGCATCGTCGGTCTAATTACGTATATGAGAACGGACTCCACAAGGATTTCTGAAAGTGCAAAGGGAGAAGCGGTCACCTTCATAGAAAAAATGTACGGCAAGGAATTCATTGCCACATCAAAAGTGAAGGCGAAGGAATCAGCCAACACGCAAGATGCGCATGAAGCTGTACGACCGACCTCGGTCATGAGGCCGCCTGAAGCGATGAAAGCGTTTTTATCGCGTGATCAGCACAGACTCTATAAATTGATCTGGGAACGGTTCGTTGCAAGTCAGATGGCCCCTGCCGTGCTCGACACGGTTACAGCAGATCTGATGAATGGCGACGTCAAATTCAGGGCGACAGGCTCCGAAGTGAAATTCCCGGGCTTTATGAAAGTGTATATCGAAGGGGAAGACGACCAGGAAGAGGAGAAGGAGGGCATTCTGCCGCCGCTCGATAAAGGAGAGCGTGTGAAAGGGAGCGAAATCGATCCGAAGCAACACTTCACGCAGCCTCCGCCAAGGTATTCAGAAGCACGTCTTGTCAAGACGTTAGAGGAGCTTGGAATTGGCCGGCCGTCCACGTATGCACCTACACTCGACACGATTCAAAAACGGGGCTACGTCACGTTGGACGCTAAGCGGTTCGTTCCGACAGAGCTTGGGGAAATCGTCCACCAAGCAGTGACGCAATACTTCCCTGACATTATAAACATCGAGTTCACTGCCGATATGGAGAAGAGTCTTGATGATGTTGAAGATGGGGAAGTCCAATGGGTGCAAGTCATCGATGAATTCTACAAAGAATTCGAAAAACACGTCAAAGTTGCTGACGAAGAGATGGAAAAAATAGAGATCAAGGACGAGCCTGCTGGCGAGGATTGCGAGAAATGCGGTTCCCCGATGGTGTTCAAAATGGGCCGTTACGGAAAATTCATGGCTTGCTCGAATTTCCCGGATTGCAGAAACACGAAAGCGATCATCAAACCGATCGGAGTCACTTGTCCGTCTTGTAAAGAAGGGCAGGTCGTCGAGAGGAAGAGCAAGACAAAAAGGATCTTCTACGGCTGCGACAGATATCCTGAGTGTGAATACGTATCTTGGGATAAGCCGATTGCCAGACCATGTCCGAAATGTCAAAGTACATTAGTCGAAAAACGATTGAAAAAAGGTGTGCAAATTCAATGTACGGAATGTGACTATAAAGAGGACGCACAAGAATAAGAGGATGGAAAAGAGGAAGGCTGAATGACGCCAATCGTAAATGTCATCGGAGCTGGACTTGCCGGGAGCGAGGCCGCTTGGCAGATCGCTTCCCGTGGAGTTTCAGTCCGGCTATTTGAAATGAGACCCGTCAAACAGACACCTGCCCATCATACGGATAAGTTTGCGGAACTCGTCTGCAGCAATTCATTAAGAGCGAACAACTTGACGAATGCTGTGGGAATTATCAAGGAAGAGATGCGCAGACTCAACTCCCTGATCATAAGCGCTGCGGATGCATGCGCTGTTCCGGCAGGAGGAGCGCTTGCGGTCGACCGCCACGAATTTGCCGGAAATGTAACAGACAGGGTCAGGAACCATCCGTTAATCGAAGTTATCAATGAAGAGGTCACGGACCTCGACAGAATGATGGAAGGGATTACTGTCATTGCAACAGGACCATTGACCTCACCAGCATTGGCTGAGCGCATCCGAGAACTGACAGGCGAGGAATATCTCTATTTCTACGATGCTGCCGCTCCAATCGTGGAGAAGGACTCCATCGATATGGATAAAGTTTATTTGAAATCGCGATATGATAAAGGTGAAGCCGCCTATTTGAACTGCCCGATGGACGAGGAGGAATTCAAACGGTTCCACGAAGCGTTGATCAATGCGGAAGTGGCGCCATTGAAGGAATTCGAAAAGGAAGTTTATTTCGAAGCGTGCATGCCTGTCGAGGTGATGGCCCGCCGCGGCGAGAAAACCCTCCTATTCGGTCCATTGAAACCGGTTGGATTGGAAGACCCGAAAACGGGCAAACGTCCAAAAGCGGTCGTACAACTGCGACAGGACGATGCTGCGGGCACTCTTTATAACATTGTAGGTTTCCAAACTCATATGAAGTGGGGAGCGCAAAAAGAGGTGCTGCAACTCATTCCGGGTCTTGAGAACGTTGAAATCGTCAGATATGGAGTCATGCACCGGAATACGTTCATCAATTCCCCGCGTGTCCTAAGTTCAACGTACCAGCTACGGGAGAATGGCAATATATTCTTTGCCGGTCAAATGACTGGAGTCGAAGGATATGTTGAATCGGCAGGCTCGGGGTTGATTGCAGGTATCAATGCTGCAAACTTGGCATTAGGCAAAATGCCAATCCGATTCCCGAAAGAGACAGCTTTAGGAAGCATGGCCAGATACATTACAGAGGCCGACTCAAAAAACTTCCAGCCAATGAATATCAACTTCGGATTATTCCCTGATTTAGGCGAGCGGATCAAGTCAAAAGTCGAACGCGCTGAAAAACATGCTGAACGCGCTTTCGTGGCATTAGAGGAATTTCAATCGGCAGTACTAGGATAAAGTGCAGCTGCACATGACGGAGACTCCGCATCGTGCAGCTTTTTACTGTGTATGCAAATGAAAATTGAACAATCTGTGTCTAAAAAAACGGCAGATGTCAGACAACCTAAGACAATTATGTTGCCGGAACAATATACTATACGTTATAGTGAATCGTGGATGACTTTTGAATTTCCGAATTAGTCCTCCTATTCGATTAACAATGAAAAACAAGCGGTCAAAAAAAGAAAAAATAACCACTATTCAAACATGTTCCAATTTTGCTATAATTGATAGAGTGATTCATATGGGGGTGAAGCACTTGCAACAAAAAGGTCCTGGGTCTGTTCTTGATGAATACATATCCTATATACGCCTTGAAAAGAACTATTCATCCCGGACAGTTTTGGAATACAGCAATGATATTCAAGAGTTCCTCGCCTTTTTATCCCAAGAAGGAATTGCTGACCTGAATGATGTCGAATATCCTGAAGCAAGATTGTATATAACAACACTGTATGACAAAGGCTTAGCGAGGAAGACAATTTCAAGAAAAATCTCTTCGATTCGTTCTTTTTATAAGTTTGGCAATGCTCGATTCGGGATAAATGATAATGCGTTCCGTTTATTGCACCATCCAAAGAAGGAAGAACGGCTTCCGGCTTTTTTTTATGAAAAGGAATTGGAATCGCTCTTTGAAACATGCGAGGGCGGAGATCCGAAATCATTACGGAATCATGCGCTTTTGGAACTGCTTTATGCAACCGGAATACGGGTAAGCGAGCTGACATCCATCGAACTGGGTGATATTGACAATTCGCTTGGAATTGTCAAGGTGATGGGGAAAGGTAGGAAAGAGCGCTACGTTCCATTCGGAAGCTTTGCCCAGGATGCGCTTGAATCCTATTTGGAAAAAAGTCGTCCTATCCTTATGAAGAAGAAAAGTCATCAATCGCTATTTGTCAATTTGCGCGGAGATCCGATCACGGATAGGGGTGTCCGACATGTGCTGAATGCAATGATGGAAGAGGCATCTATTCACGGAAAGATATATCCGCATATGATCCGCCATTCCTTTGCGACTCATCTGCTGTCCAATGGTGCAGATATGAGGACTGTGCAGGAATTGCTTGGCCATAGTCATTTATCTTCGACACAAGTTTATACGCATATCACGAAAGAGCATCTGCGGAAAACGTATATGAAAACACATCCGCGGGCCTAGGAGGATGAGCTGATGGAATTTCATTCGACAACGATTTTCGCCATCCGGCACAAAGGTGTTTGTGCGATGTCGGGTGACGGGCAAGTGACAATGGGGGAATCCGTTGTCATGAAACATACCGCTAAAAAAGTGAGAAGGCTTTTTGGCGGTAAAATTATTGCGGGTTTTGCAGGATCTGTAGCTGATGCTTTTACCCTATTCGAATTATTCGAAGGCAAGCTCGGCGAATTCAATGGTAACTTGGAACGGGCTGCCGTGGAGCTTGCGAAAGAGTGGCGGGGCGACCGGATCTTAAGGAAGTTGGAGGCGATGCTCCTCGTCGCCGATAAAGATAAGCTTCTGCTCGTTTCGGGAACCGGTGAAGTGATTGAACCGGATGACGGCGTGCTTGCCATCGGTTCAGGTGGCAATTATGCGCTGGCAGCTGGGCGCGCGCTGAAAAAGTATAGCGGTGATACACTCGATGCCGAGCAGATTGCCAAGGCCGCTCTTGAGACGGCTGCAGAAATATGTGTCTACACAAATGACCGGATAATTGTGGAGGTACTCGGATGAATAAAAAACAGGAATTGACCCCGCGCGAGCTGACCGCTTACTTGGATCGATATATTGTAGGACAGGATGCCGCCAAGAAGGCAGTTTCCGTCGCCATCCGGAATAGGTACAGAAGAAGCCTTTTGACTGAGGAAGAAAAAAGGGAGATTATCCCTAAGAACATTTTGATGATCGGACCGACAGGCGTCGGAAAGACGGAAATAGCAAGAAGGATTGCTAGGCTCGTCAACGCGCCATTCGTTAAAGTGGAAGCGACAAAGTTCACTGAAGTCGGATATGTCGGAAGGGATGTCGAATCAATGGTAAGGGATTTGACCGAATCTGCCGTCCGGATCGTGCGGGATGAGATGCGGGAGTCCGTAAAAGGCCAAGCGGAGAAGCTTGCAGAGGAACGGCTCGTCGAATTGCTTGTCCCGGAAAAGAAACGCAAAGTGAATATGCAGAACCCTTTTGAAATGCTTTTTGGTCAGAAGGGCGATGAGGATGATAAAAGTCCTGAGGAAGCCGCTGATATTAGCCGAAAACGGTCGGAAATCTCACGTCGTCTTGCTGCTGGTGAATTGGAGGATGAAACGATCACTGTCGAAGTCTCCTCCCAACAACCTTCCATGTTTGACGCACTGCAAGGTTCGGGAATGGAACAAATGGGCGCGAGTATGCAGGATGCATTATCATCTTTAATGCCGAAAAAAATGACGAAACGCAAAATGAGGGTGAAGGATGCGAGAAAGATCCTTCAAGCCGAAGAGGCGGACAAATTGATCGATCATGATGAAATTGCAAGAAGGTCGGTTGAGCTGACTGAGCAATCAGGCATCATCTTCATCGATGAAATGGACAAAATTGCCAGTCGTGGAAACAGTGGTGGTTCTTCCGCAGATGTTTCCAGGGAAGGCGTTCAGAGGGACATTTTACCTATCGTGGAAGGCTCGACAGTGACGACCAAATATGGACCTGTCAAAACGGATTTTATACTATTCATCGCGGCGGGCGCTTTCCATATGTCGAAGCCTTCAGATATCATCCCTGAGCTGCAAGGACGTTTCCCGATCCGTGTGGAACTTGAAAAGCTAACGAAAGAAGATTTTGTCCGGATCTTAAAAGAGCCTGATTTTTCATTGATCAAGCAATACGTAAAACTTTTAGCGACGGAAAATGTCGAAATCGAGTTTTCGGAGGATGCCATCGAAAGAGTTGCGGAAATTGCATTTGATGTGAATGATAACACCGAAAACATCGGCGCTAGGCGTCTGCATACGATTTTGGAGAAACTGCTTGAAGAGCTATCGTATGAAGCTGCGGAAATTGGACCGTCGTCAATCAAGATAACAGTGGCTTATGTCGATGAAAAGTTGAAAAACATCGTTAAAAACAAAGATTTGTCACATTTTATCTTATAATGAGGGCGTTTTAGTTTATTTAATGATTGAAAAGCTTTAGAATATTCTTAAATACAAAAGGACCTATTAGGAGGAAATATTTATGTCTTTATTAGCAAAAACAAGAAAAATTAATGCAATGTTACAAGAAACAGCAGGAAAGCCTGTTAACTTCAAAGAAATGGCTGAAAAACTTAGCATGGTTATCGAATGTAATGCTTTTATCGTCAGCAGAAAAGGAAAATTGCTAGGTCTTGAAATCCACCATCAAATCGACAACGAACGCATGAAGCAAATGTTCCAAGAACGTAAATTCCCTGAAGAGTATACACAAAAGCTTTTCGAAGTGAATGAAACTTCTTCAAACATTGATGTGTACAGCGACTACTCGGTATTCCCTGAAGAAGAGCGCGAATTGTTCAAAGACGGTTTGACGACTGTCGTTCCGATCATCGGCGGCGGCGAGCGTCTTGGAACACTAATCCTTGCCCGTCTAAAAGAGAAATTCACTGAAGACGATCTCATCCTTGCTGAATACGGCGCAACTGTAGTCGGCATGGAAATCCTACGCGAAAAATCAGAGGAAATCGAAATGGAAGCACGCAGCAAAGCTGTCGTTCAAATGGCCATCAATTCATTGTCCTACAGTGAACACGAAGCGATTGAGCATATCTTCAAAGAACTTGACGGTAACGAAGGCCTACTTGTAGCTTCTAAAATTGCAGACCGCGTAGGTATCACACGTTCAGTTATCGTTAACGCATTGCGTAAACTTGAAAGTGCGGGTGTGATCGAATCCCGTTCACTTGGTATGAAAGGCACATACATTAAAGTATTGAACAGCAAATTCCTAGAGGAACTTGAAAACCAAAAGAACTAATCATATGACACTTCGGCTTAATAAGCCGAAGTGTTATTTTTATGTGAAGAAATTTGTGTTGGAATAATAAGGAAGTAACACTAATCTGCCAAGTTATGATAATAGTCCTAAGAACTATAAATGATAGGTTTATAGTGTTTTAAAAGGGTTGTTTTGTACTAATCAATTTTAATTAATATGATGGACAAAGTTCGTCAAAATCCGATACAATAAGATATGTGTTTTAATTGAAAGTTTAATAGAAAAGATTATCTTGCATAGTAAACTAGTAAAAAACCAGAGGTGAAATAGATTAATGAACATTTATGGATCAACGATTTCACTGTTGGAACGGGGTTTGGATTTTTCTTCTGCGAAGGGGAAAGTAATTTCGCAAAATATAGCAAATGTCGACACGCCGAATTATAAGGCGAAACATGTCAGCTTTAAACAAATGATGCATGAAGCCCAAAGCAGACCTATCAATGCCTATCGGACGAATGAACTGCATTTTGATTTCTCTTCCAAAGTTTCAAAGGCGGGAATAGCCAAATATGCCGATTTCAACTATAGGCAGGATGGCAATGGAGTGGATATGGATAAGGAGCAAGCGGATCTCGCAGCAAACCAGATTTACTATAATGCATTGGTCGACCGCTTGAACGGTAAATTCAATTCACTTCAAAATGTCATTAAAGGAGGACGTTAATCATGTCGATTTTCCATAGTCTTAATACTTCCGCCTCGGCCCTGACTGCCCAGCGGCTAAGGATGGATGTCATCTCCTCCAATATGGCAAATATTGAAACGACGCGTGGGAAAATGGTGAATGGCGAGTGGCAGCCTTATCGCCGCAAGGCAGTCAGCTTCCAACCGATGGAAGGGCGATTCTCTTCAATGTTGCAAGCTGCAATGGGAACTCGGGACAGAGGAGCGGCCGGTTACGGAGTTACAGTATCCCGAATACAGGAAGATACGGAGACTCCGTTCAAGCTTGTATATGATCCGAGCCATCCTGATGCGAATGAGGAAGGGTATGTCCAAATGCCAAATGTGGATCCGCTGCGTGAAATGATTGACCTCATGTCTGCGACAAGATCTTATGAAGCGAATGTCACAGTGCTGAACGCCAACAAGGCGATGTTAATGAAGGCACTTGAGATAGGAAAATAAGGACCGGGAAGGAAGAGAATAAAGTATGCCTATAAATTCTATACAAGGCGCAGGCAATGTGCCCGGGTTCATTAAGATTAATCAGGGTATTCAGCCGACACCATATGAGTCTCAAAAAAGCTTCGGCTCTTATTTGAAGGATGCCATTCAGGAAGTGAACGTAAAACAGATCGAATCAGATAAAATGACCGAGAAGCTCATTTTAGGAGAAGATGTCGATTTGCATAACGTCATGATCACAGCACAAAAAGCCTCAATCGCATTGAATGCGACAATGGAAGTACGCAACAAGGTGATTGAAGCGTACCAGGAAATAATAAGAATGCCAGTTTAATTCACAATGCATTTGGTTTTTTAACTATGTAAGCAGACCGGGGGATCAGAATGAAAGAAAGATTGACGAAAATTGGGACTGACTTGAAACAGTTCTGGTCGAGTCGCACGAAACGACAAAAAACAACATATATCGGGTCCGCGGCTGCTGTCATTATTTTTGCTGCATTTTTGACGTATTTCCTATCGAGGACGGAATTTGTCCCTCTCTATAGTGATGTTTCTCGAGCGGAAATAGGCCGTATTAAAGAAGAGCTGGATGTCCAAGGTGTACCGAGCCAAATTGCACCCGGGGGTACTTCCATCCTCGTTCCGAAAGAACGTGTGGACGACCTTCTTGTCACCCTTGCGGCAGAGGGATATCCGAATTCGGGAACGATCGATTATTCGTTCTTCTCACAAAACGCCGGTTTCGGCACAACGGATAATGAATTCAATATGACCCAACTAAAAGCGACGCAAAACGAGCTGGCAAATTTAATCAAAGGGATCCAAGGCGTTAAAGATGCAAATGTAATGATCACATTGCCGACGAAAAGTGTCTTTTTAAATGAAGCCGTCCAAAGTGCAAGCGCTGCAATCATGTTGAAGACGGAACCTGGTTATCAGTTTACGGAATCTCAAATTACTGCCTTATATAATTTAGTGTCAAAAAGTATACCGAATTTATCTACAGACGATATCGTAATCATGAACCAGTATTCCGAGTACTTCGATTTGAAATCATCCGATCAGTCCATCGGCATGAATGTTGCCAATCAAATGGACTTGAAAAAGACGATTGAACGCGATCTTCAGCGAAAAGTGCAAATGATGCTTGGCACAATGTTAGGAATGGATAAAGTCATCGTTTCCGTAACGACTGACATCGACTTCAAACAAGAGAATAGACAAGAGAATCTTGTCGACCGTGTTGATGAGGACCTTGACAGCCTGGCAATCAGCGTACAAAGAATTACGGAGTCCTTCACAGGGAATGGTGCTCTTGCAGGGGGGGTTCCCGAAGCCGAAGATCCGACGGACAACCGTACGAACTTTGTAGAGGGGAATAACGCCAACGGGGACTACGAAAGACTTGAAGAAACGATTAACAACGAAGTGAACCGGATCAGGAAGGATATTGTTGAAAGTCCATATAAAATCCGTGATATTGGCATTCAAGTGATGATGGAAACATCGGAAGGAAATGATGTTGAAGGCCCGATCAGAAATATTCTTGAGACGATCATCAGCACTTCGATCGATAAAAGCTATGTGCCTGCAGATGCGACAAACGAATATTGGCAAAATAAAATTGCTATTTCCACACATGACTTCAAAGGGATGACGGCATTTGAACAGCAAGCGCCTCCAATCGGGATTCCATGGTGGGTATATGCAATCGGTGCAGCTTTACTCGTTGTCATTGCTATCCTAATCGTTGCTTACTTCCGCAAACGCAGACAGGAAAACGAATTGGAAGAAGCGATGATACTCGAAGAACAGCGTGAAGCATTACATGTGGAAGATATCAATATGGAGCTCGAAACAGAAGCAACACTTCGCAAGAAGCAACTTGAAAAAATGGCAAAGGATAAGCCAGAAGAGTTTGCTAAATTGTTAAGAACGTGGATTGCCGAGGAATGACGGAGGGATGAACAGTGGTAAAGAAAGATAAAGGAATGACTGGTAAGCAAAAAGCGGCACTCCTGCTCATATCGCTCGGTCCGGAAGTTTCGGCAGCCGTCTATAAGCATCTTACTGAAGAAGAGATTGAACGATTGACGCTTGAAATTTCCGGTGTCAAGAAAGTCGATTCCTCCGTAAAAGAAGAGATTATCGAGGAGTTTCATAATATCGCACTTGCCCAAGATTATATCTCCCAAGGCGGAATCGGCTATGCGAAGACAGTGTTGGAAAAAGCGTTAGGGAAAGAGCATGCCCAAGCAATCATCAATCGGTTGACATCTTCTTTACAAGTGAGGCCATTTGATTTTGCAAGAAGAGCTGAACCGAGTCAAATACTTAATTTCATCCAGAACGAGCATCCACAGACAATTGCTCTCATCCTGTCATATCTTGAAGCGGAGCAGGCGGGGATGATTCTGTCATCCCTGCCACAGGAAATGCAGGCGGATATTGCAAAAAGGATTGCGACGATGGACTCCACTTCCCCCGAAGTCATCAGCGAAATCGAAGCTGTTTTGGAAAGGAAATTATCCTCCACAGTCACTCAGGATTTCACGGAAACAGGCGGGGTCGATGCTGTTGTACAAGTTTTGAATGGAGTCGACAGAGCTACCGAAAAGACGATTTTGGATGCACTCGAAATCCAGGATCCGGAGCTTGCGGAAGAGATCCGAAAAAGAATGTTCGTTTTCGAGGACATTGTCACATTGGACAATCGTTCCATTCAGCGCATTGTGCGTGAGTGTGAAAATGAGGACCTCATTTTGTCCATGAAGGTTTCCAGTGAAGAAGTAAGGGAAATCCTCTTTAAAAACATGTCTCAACGGATGGCCGAATCTTTTCAAGAAGAGATGGAAGTCATGGGCCCTGTACGATTGCGGGATGTCGAAGAGGCGCAGGCACGTATCGTTTCCATAATCAGAAGACTCGAAGATTCAGGCGAGATCATCATAGCCCGCGGTGGAGGGGATGACATCATTGTCTAACATTTTTCGTTCTTCCCGAACAGTATCCGAGGAAGGCAGCGTCAAGGAAATCACAATCCGGAATTTGAATATGCCGACGATTGACGGGAAAGAGGAAGTGATCTCAAAAGAAGCACTTTTTCTGGAGCGCGATCGGATGCTGAAGGACGCAAGGCGGCAGATAGAGATGGAAAAGGCGGAATTGGAACAAATGAGGCAGATGGCGCAGGAAGATGTCGCCGCTATGCAAGCCGCCTGGGAGCAGGAGAAAACGACGCTTCAGCAACAGGCGTATGAAGAGGGGTTCCAAGTCGGTTATGAAGAAGGAAGGAATAAGTCGATATCCGATATGAGCGAATCCGTGAAAGCTGCGAACGAAATCACTATCCAATCAAAGGGGAATGCCCTGAAATACTTGGATGAACAAGAAAGAGTCATATTGGAAATCGCAATGAAGACGGCGGAACGGATTCTTGGTAAAACGCTTGAAGAGGATGAGGAAGCTTTCTTATCAATCGTCAAAAGAGGGTTGAAGGAAGCAAGGGAGATGAAGGAAGTCAAACTATATGTTCCAGTTTCCCATTATGAACTTATCTCCTCGAACCGAGCAGAACTTGCATCTATTTTCCCGCCGGATATTCCTTTCCTTATCTTTGCGAATGAAGATTTCGATATGGACGATTGCATTATTGAAACAAACCAAGGCCGGGTAGTTGTCAGTGTGGATGAACAATTGAATGAGCTGAAAGAACAGCTCGTTGAAATGTTGGAAAGTGGTGACTGACGATGAAGAAAGCGAAAGAACTGTTAGAAGTAATTCCGAAAATGAATTCCTTTCCGAAATTCGGTCGTGTTGTCCGGGTTGTCGGTCTTATGATCGAATCACAAGGGCCTGAAAGCTCTGTCGGAGATGTGTGTCGTATCCACTTGAATAACGCGGGAAATAAGGACTCGGTCATTTTGGCGGAAGTTGTTGGATTCAGAGAGGAAATTGTCATCCTGATGCCTTACTCGAACATCACCGATATATCGAGCGGATGTCTGGTGGAATGTACCGGGAAGCCGCTTGAGGTGAAGGTCGGAATGAACCTGATCGGAAAAGTGCTTGATTCGATGGGGAATCCGATTGATGACAGTCCGCTTCCTAAGGGATTATCGACAGTAAGGACAGAACAGAACCCTCCAATTGTCATGACAAGAATGCCGATCAGTGAAAAGCTTGCTGTCGGCGTGAAGGCGATCGACGGGATGCTAACAGTTGGAAATGGCCAAAGGGTCGGGATCTTTGCAGGATCTGGTGTTGGGAAAAGTACATTGCTTGGCATGATTGCGAGAAACACGACAGCTGATTTGAACGTCATCGGTCTTATTGGCGAACGCGGCCGCGAAGTTAGGGAGTTCATCGAACGTGATTTGGGACCGGAAGGATTGAGCAAGACAATCGTCGTTGCTGCCACATCAGACCAACCTGCCTTAATGCGGATTAAAGGGGCTTTTACGGCTACAGCGATCGCTGAATACTTCCGTGACAAAGGGATGAACGTCATGCTCATGATGGATTCCGTCACACGTGTCGCGATGGCTCAAAGGGAAATCGGTCTTGCGGTCGGAGAGCCACCAGCCACACGCGGCTACACGCCATCCGTATTCTCGATCCTACCGAAGCTCCTCGAACGGACAGGGACGAATGATGTCGGTGCGATTACGGCATTTTACACCGTGCTCGTCGATGGCGATGACATGAACGAACCGATTGCGGATGCAGTCCGGGGGATACTTGACGGCCATATCGTATTGGACAGGACACTGGCCAACAAAGGGCAATACCCAGCTATAAACGTCTTGAAAAGTGTAAGCCGTCTGATGAATCATATCGCCAGCCCCGAACATGTGAAGGCGGCTGAAAAGCTCCGCGAATTGTATTACACCTACGACAAGTCGGAAGATCTCATCAACATCGGCGCGTATAAACGGGGCACGTCAAGAGAAATCGACGAAGCGATCGAATATGAACCTCACATTACGAACTTCTTGAAGCAGAGCTATAAAGAGAATGTGATGATGGAAGACTCCATTGAAGAGCTGATATCACTTGCACCAGGAGGAGGCACACAATGAAACCTTATGAATACCGATTTGAAAAGGTGCTCACCTACCGGGAACAGGAGAAAACGGAGACCGAAATAGAATTCAAGAAATCAGTCGAATCCTTCGAAACGGTCGCAACCGAATTATATGAACTGTTGAAACGGAAGGAAGACATCATTGCCGAACACCAGGAGAAAATGAAAAAAGGTTTTTCAATCAATGAAATCCATCACTATGCACGATTCCTAGATAGCCTTGAGAAACGGATTGAAGCTTTGCAGCAATCTGTCATGAAAGCCCGTTCCAAAATGAATTGGTTCGAAGAGAAATTGCTGGAGAAGACGATTGAAGTGAAGAAGTTCGAAAAGATGAAGGAAAAAGATAAAGAACATTATCGTACTGAAATGGAACAAGCTGAAGCAAGTTTGTTGGATGAATTATCAACATTGAAGTTCCATAGAAGAGAAACAGGGTGGTAACTTGGCAAGGAACTCAAAACTGCAAACAGACGAGAAAATCGTTGAAAAGAAGACTGGCACCCACGTCTTCCAAGAAGTGTTGCTTTGGACCCTCATTCCACTGCTGTTCACAACGATGGTGCTATTGATCATCGCTTATGTCGCTGATGTAAACGTCTTTGACAAAGCGAAGGAATGGACCCGCTCCCTTCCGTTTGTCGAAAATAAGCAAGCTGACGACGAAAAGGGAAGCGACTTGATCATCGAAGAACGTGTCGTTGAATTGCAGGCGGAAATTCAAGAAAAGGAAGCACAATTGTTCAAACTACAAGAAGATCTGGCGAAATCTGCGGACGAAAAAAATGCATTGCTAAAGGAACAAAAGAGCCTGTTAGCTCAAATTGAAGCATTGAAGATCGAGAAAGATGATTATAAACGCGACATGAAAGAAGTCATTTCTACATTCGAGAAAATGTCCGCAAAATCAGCAGCACCCGTCATTACAAAAATGAGCGATGCAGAGGCCATTAACATACTTAGCAACCTAAAACCTGAAGTTCTCGCACCGATATTAGAAAAGATGTCACCTGAAGATGCCGCAAAGTATACAAGTCTTATGACGAAATAGGCAGTAGCTAAAGGTGATTCAATGAAGGGAGGTGAACAAAGAGTGAACATCGGAACACTGCAATCCATGATAGGCATGAACCAAATTTCGACCAATTCAATAGGCAACATGCAAAAAGGCGGCCCGGCCACTTCCAAATTCGGAGCGATATTCGCATGTCTGTCATCAAATGCTCCAGAAATGGAAAATCCGTCTGAAGGATCGCTTTCAATTGAATTGATTCCAAACTTGTTCAATGCATCAACAATTGAAGACCTGGAGAATGCACTGCAAGCTATACCTGGAAGTGAAAACATCACGCTATCTAGTAATCTCGAAGCAATTGGCCAAAACGGTAGTTTAGAAGAGTTAGCAAATGTGTTATCGATCAATCCGGAAGGTATGCTCGAAAAGCTTCGACAGCTCTTGGAGAAAGCCGGAATGACAAAAGATGAGACTGAAGAACTGACGATTGCTAGTGATATGTGGACATTAATGACCTTGATCGACGAAGCGGGAATCCGGTTTTTCGAAAATCTGAATGAAGATCTTGTAAAACAGGCAACTAGGAATGAAGCTGCACAACTTCTATCACTTATCAAAACAATGGAATTGATTGCGCCAAAAAATGATTTGGTCGTATCGATGGAGCAGAAGGTCGACAGTTACCGCCATATGATGACAACCGCAGCTGGACAATTTGAACAGCGGACGATTGCATTAGGGACACAAGAGCAACTTCCGTTCATCAACCAAAAAACGGACTTCAAGATTGTTCTTGAAACGAGTTGTGCTACTTCAACGAATGCAGAAGGATCTGGTCAGAATCATTCCGATACTACCAATTCAGGTTCAGTACATGCAACGACAACAATCGTCAGGACGGAAATGCCGCTACAGACCGAAGCGAATTCAACAAATCGAAGCGAAACATTCCTGAGGGAAATGCAAGCATTAATGAACCGATCCAATTTCGGACAAGTTGGCGGTACCAATCGGATGCTTATTAAGTTGTATCCGGAACATTTAGGACAAATACGTATCGAACTGCTTGAAACAAATGGGATTATGACAGCGAGAATCCTTGCATCTACCGCATTTGCAAAAGGACTGCTAGATAGTCAGTTGCATCAACTGAAACATGCGTTCAATCAGCAAAACTTGCAAGTCGACCGCATTGATATTTCGCAAACTCTCCAAGAGTCGCAAAGAAACGAACGTGAACAAACCTTTAACGAACAATTCAAACGCGAGCAACAAACGGATGACAACAAGCAGAATAAATCATCCGAAGAAGAAATTTCTTTCGAAGAATATATGATTGAATTGGAGGTGTAAAGCTTGGTAGATGGACAAAAACCGATTACGGAATCGATGTTTCTCATTAATAAACAACGTGATCAACGGAAAACCGGACCGGATACGATGGGCAAGGACGCATTCATGAAAATCCTCATAGCTCAGCTGCAAAACCAGGATCCGACAAACCCGATGAAAGATAACGAATTCATCGCACAGATGGCACAGTTTTCATCTTTGGAACAAACAATGAACTTGGCAAACGCATTTGAAAAGTTTGCAGAAGCGCAAAACCAATCCCAATTGATCCAATACAATCAATTCGTCGGAAAAAATGTCCGTTGGCATGAATTGACGACTCAAAAGGACGAAGCAGGTAAGCCAATTATCAATGAAGGAACAGGGATCATCCAATCCGCAAAATTTGTAAACGGATCCGTCGTCTTCACGATGGCAGACGGGAAGGAACTCACACCTGGAAATATTTCAGAAGTGCTAGCAGGTTCCGGCAATACAAATAGTTTAGTAGAAGCCAGTCTTTTGATTGGGAAAACAGTAGGCTATATGGATGGAGAAGAAGAAAAATCAGGCAAAGTCATCTCCGTTTCCAATAAAGAAGGGAAACTCCAATATATTTTAGACGACGGGACCAGGTTGGAAGGAAAATCATTCACTTCCATCAGCCAATAAAAAGGAGCGAGTGTATGGACAAGCTGAACATCCACCACGTTCCATCGCAGCCGCTCATACGCCATGGACAACCATTGAAAACGCCGCCCCAGCCAAAACAGTCATTTATCGAACAGCTAAACAAAGCAATCCAGCCGCAAGAATTGAAAATCAGCAAACACGCAAACGACAGGCTGAAAGAGCGGAACATTCATATCTCAGAAACAGAATGGGCGCACATCACAGACAAGGTGAATGAAGCAAAAGTGAAGGGAATCAAAGAATCGCTTGTACTAATGGATCAAGCAGCACTGATCGTCAGCGCAAAAAATTCAACCGTCATTACAGCGATGGATCGCAAGGAAGCAAAAGACCAATTATTCACAAATATCGACGGCACAATCGTGCTCAGCTAAAACCGGCAGGACCTCAGAAAGAGGATGCCGACACACTGCCGACCGACAGAGGCAGTCATACTTTTACTATCCGAGAGGGGAAAAAATAAATGTTACGATCAATGTACTCAGGAATCTCAGGCCTACGGAACTTCCAAACAAAATTGGACGTCATTGGAAATAACATCTCGAACGTTAATACCTATGGGTTTAAAAAGGGACGTACGATCTTTAAAGACTTGATTTCGCAAACTGTTGCAGGTGCTTCTGGTGCAACAGCAACTCGTGGAGGCGTAAACCCCAAGCAAGTAGGACTAGGGGCACAAATGTCTGCAATCGATACGATTCACGCTGGAGGTTCTACACAGTTCACGGGCAATACGCTGGACTTAGCTATATCGGGAGATGGATTCTTCCAACTTGGTGAATACAATACAGACGCGACTGCCAATAGTGAAATTTCAAACATCCAATATACAAGAGCAGGAAATTTTTATATGGATAATACCGGGTATTTAGTTAACTCCGAAGGAAAGTATTTAATTGGTGTAACTGATGTTACTGGATATAATCCAAGAGCTGCATATGACGAAACAGCATTTACTAATGTGAATCCGATTGATGAAAATGATACTTCTGCTGGTATTCCAACTAATTTAGATCCTGCAGATGCAACAGAATATTCTCGTATCGTGATTCCTACTACGGCTCAAAGCATGAGTATTGGCCAAGACGGAACCGTAACATTTGTTGACGAAAACGGGGTTTTGAAATTTGCGGGTAAACTTGCAATGGCTAAATTTCCAAATCCAAGTGGACTAAATAAAGTTGGAGGGAACTATTTCCAAGAGTCTGCAAACTCAGGTTCCCCAGTTAGGAGTTTTGCAACTGAAGGTGGAACAGGATCAGTGGAATCAGGTTTCCTAGAAATGTCCAACGTCGACCTTGCCGAAGAATTCACAGAAATGATCGTCGCACAACGTGGTTTCCAAGCAAACACACGTATTATCACAACATCAGATGAGATCCTTCAAGAACTAGTTAACTTGAAACGATAAGTTTAAGAATCTATCAATAGTATAGTATCACCAGGATTGTAGCGAAAGGCGGCGACTCCTGCGGGAACAGCACGAGCTGAAGACCCTGGACTGAGCGAAGCGAGGGAAGCGGCTGAAGCCGTGCCCGCGGAAAGCGTCCGCCTGCAGCGAAAATCCGGTATATTGGAATATGCGTTTATAAAAGCAAAGGAGGGTCGGGCCGGCCCTGTGCCCGGCCCCTTACATATGATCAAGGTCACACGCCTCAACGGCAAAGCGTTCATGTTGAACGCCCTATACATAGAAACAGTCGAATCATTTCCCGATACGACCATTACACTGACGACCGGCACCAAATACGTCGTCCTGGACCCGATCGACGAAGTCAATCGCCGCATCAAAGAATTTTATCAATCGGTCCAACTACTATCGAATCCGCATATCCGAGGTGAAGAAAATGAAAAATAAAGCATTGACAATCGTACTAATCATCGTAATTACCTTAACGCTTGTCGGGATCATCGGCCTGATCCTCACCTTGCAACTAAAAGGCGATTCTGCTAGTAAAGAGCCGACAATCGATGACATTCTTGAAGCATCCGTGGACGTACCAGAAATCATGACGAACTTATCCGGCCGTCAATTTATCCGGATTTCATTAAAAATCCAAACAACCGATAAAAAAGCCGCTGCTGAACTGGCGAAGCGGGACTTCCAAGTTCAAAACATCGTCATTCAAGAACTCTCAGAAATGACATCGAAAGACTTTGACGGTAAAACAGGGAAGCAAGCATTCGAGGATTCCATCAAATCACAATTGAATCCGCTCATGCAAGAAGGGGAAATCGAAAAAGTGTACATCGTTTCCTACATCATCCAATAACAAAAATGATGGACATATACTATGCCGGGAGGTGGCCTTATGCCGGGAGATATTTTATCCCAAAATGAAATTGATGCCTTATTATCGGCATTATCGACAGGTGAAATGTCGGCGGAAGAAATGAAGAAGGAAGAGGAGACCCGGAAGGTCAAAGTATATGATTTCAAACGTGCCCTCCGCTTCTCGAAAGACCAGATCCGCAGCTTGACGCGGATCCATGAAAACTTCGCAAGATTATTGACGACTTATTTTTCCGCGCAATTGCGGACGTATATCCAAATCAATGTCGCTTCGGTCGATCAAATTCCCTTTGAGGAGTTCATCCGATCCATCCCGAACATGACATTGCTCAATATTTTCGAAGTGCCGCCGCTTGAAGGGAATATCATCATGGAAGTCAATCCGAACGTTGCCTATTCAATGCTTGACCGATTGATGGGCGGCGTAGGGGAAGGCCCCGGAAAAGTGGACAATATGACTGAAATCGAAACGAAGATCTTAACAAACCTTTTCGAACGGTCATTCGATAACTTACGGGAAGCATGGTCGGGAATCATTGAAATGGATCCGTTTTTATCTGAAATGGAAGTGAATCCACAATTCCTTCAAATGATTTCCCCGAATGAAACGGTTGTTGTCATTTCATTCAATATCGTCATCGGAGAGTCCAGCGGCATGATCAACATATGTATTCCGCATGTTGTCCTCGAACCAATTGTCCCGAACTTATCAGTCCGGTATTGGATGCAGACAAATAAAAAAGAACCGACGCCTGAACAAAGTATCATTTTGGAAAAGAAACTGAAACAAGCAAGATTGCCGCTAACTACAGAATTAGGAAAAGGGGCTATGTCAGTTGAGGAATTCTTATATCTTCAAGTCGGGGATGTCATTTCCCTTGATCGGAAAATTGAAGACCCCTTGATTGTCAAAGTGGGAGACATACCAAAATTCACAGCGCAGCCTGGACATCTTCGAAACAGGATGGCTGTACAAATAATTGATATATTGAACGGAGGGGATGAAGATGATGAGTGATAATGTACTTTCTCAGGAAGAAATCGAAGCGTTGCTGCGCGGAGAACCGATCCGCGCGGAAGAAACAGCAACATCGTCCTCTGAACATCAGGAATTTGAAGACCAATTAAGTGAAATGGAGAAAGATGCCTTAGGAGAAGTCGGGAACATTTCCTTCGGCAGCTCCGCAACAGCACTCTCCTCATTGCTTGGACAAAAAGTGGAAATCACCACTCCCGCAATCTCTGTTGTGGATCGCAGCATGCTAGAAACGGAATTCATCCATCCATATGTTGCGGTCCAAGTGGAATATACGGAAGGTTTGAATGGCGCAAACCTATTAGTTATTAAACAAAGTGATGCTGCAATCATCGCTGATCTCATGCTGGGCGGAGACGGAGTAGCGCCGAATGAAGAACTCAATGAAATCCATCTTAGTGCTGTACAGGAAGCGATGAATCAAATGATGGGGTCGGCGGCAACGTCGATGTCTACCGTCTTCAATAAGAAAGTCGATATATCCCCGCCATCCATCGAATTGATGAATATGCAAAACGAGGAAGGCACCGGAAAAATTCCGAAGGATGAAATGATGATCAAAGTCTCCTTCGAGCTGAAAGTCGGAAATTTGATAGATTCTAATATTATGCAGCTTTTCCCGCTTCAATTTGGGAAAAACCTTGTTGCATCGCTTATGGGGATGGGGGCTGAAGAGGAGGCCGCTGTTACATTGGAAGCGCCGGCCAGGCCGGCTCCGCCAAGTGAACAACAACCTAAAAGGCAGGAGTTTCTGCAAGAGGATCTTTCCGGTTCTGATAATGGGCAAAGTGATTCCCAATCAATCGGATATCCAACCTATGAACAGCCTTATTACGAACAGCCAGTTCAACAACAGATGCCACAAAGGCAGCAACAGCCACCTGTACATGTACAACAAGCCCGTTTTGCAAGCTTTGAAGGGCCTTCATTGAACCAAGTTGAAACGAACAATTTGAATATGTTGCTGGATATTCCTTTGCAAGTGACTGTTGAACTTGGAAGAACAAAACGATCGGTTAAAGAAATCCTTGAAATGTCTAGTGGATCCATCATAGAATTGGATAAGTTGGCTGGGGAACCGGTTGATATTTTAGTGAATAATCGCCATATCGCCAAAGGGGAAGTCGTCGTGATCGATGAGAACTTCGGCGTGCGGATAACAGATATTTTGAGTCAGACAGAGCGTTTAAATAATTTAAGATAGTATCCGGGAGGTTAAGAGAATGGGTAAACGTATTTTAATAGTAGATGATGCGGCTTTCATGCGCATGATGATCAAGGATATTTTGACTAAGAATAATTTTGAAGTAGTCGGAGAGGCCGCCGATGGTGCGCAAGCCGTTGAAAAATATATGGAGTTGAAGCCCGATCTTGTCACGATGGATATTACAATGCCTGAAATGGATGGCATTGCAGCGTTGAAATCCATTAAAGAAAAGGACCCTTCAGCGACGATCATCATGTGCTCCGCAATGGGTCAGCAAGCGATGGTCATCGATGCAATTCAAGCAGGAGCAAAGGACTTCATTGTCAAGCCGTTCCAAGCTGACCGCGTTGTAGAAGCGATCCAAAAAGCAATAGGTTAAACGATGAGTTTATCATTTGGTTTGAAATGTTTATTACGATTCCTTCTAGTACTATTCATCGCATTGTTGCCAATCGGGATTGTGCACGCCGAAGTCGATCCGAACAAGTCGGTATCTGATTGCTTAGGCAAAGACAATGATTGCGGACAAGATTCAAAGATTGTAAATGAAAAAAAACAGCCAGCTGCCGACCGCACGCAAGACGGGGCAGCTGTCGGCTTGTCATGGTGGGATTATACGAAGACATTTTTAGCGCTAATTTTCGTAGTCGGTCTTCTTTTCGCTCTTTTGAAATTCATTAATCGGAAGAACCGAATGTTTGATCAGCATCGATTGATGAAAAATGTCGGGGGAATTTCTTTAGGTCAGCAGAAATCGATTCAATTGGTTGTCATCGGCGATTCTTATTACCTAATTGGCGTAGGTGACGAAGTTAGGCTTTTGAAAGAGATCACCGAGCCCGAAGAGATTGAGGCATTGGAAAGTTATTTGGTTGAGGATGAAATTCAATCACCACAGGGCCTCGTAAATAAGTTGGTCACGATGCTTCCGATTGGAAAAGGGGACGCAACGGAAGAAAACGAACAATCCGCTGATTTTAAGAAAATGTTCACTTCCAGGCTTGATGAGTTGAGAGCGGAGCGGAAAAAGCATTTGAACCGACTGGCAGAAAAGGAGAGCAGAAAAGATGAATGATTTCGTCCAGTTTTTCTCGGACAGCAACCCGACTAACGTATCGACATCCATCAAAATGCTTCTCCTTCTTACTGTCTTATCGCTCGCGCCGGCAATCCTCATCCTTATGACGTCGTTTGCGCGAATTGTCATTGTGTTATCTTTTGTAAGAACGGCTTTGGCAACGCAGCAAATGCCGCCAAACCAAGTCATTGTCGGGCTCGCATTGTTTTTAACGTTCTTTGTCATGGCGCCTACTTTCCAGCAGGTGAATGAAACAGCTCTGTCGCCATTATTTGCAGAAGAAATCACATTAGATGAAGCATATGAACGGGCCAGTTTGCCGTTCAAGGAGTTCATGAGCAAACATACACGTCAGAAGGATTTGGAGTTATTTTTGCGATACAATCAAGCGGAACGCCCCGAAACATTGGAAGACATTCCTCTGACGATGTTAGTTCCAGCTTTTGCACTAAGTGAAATAAAGACCGCATTCCAAATGGGCTTCATGATTTTCATTCCGTTTCTCGTCATCGACATGATTGTTGCAAGTGTACTCATGTCCATGGGGATGATGATGTTGCCACCGGTCATGATTTCATTGCCATTTAAAATTTTGTTATTTGTCCTTGTCGATGGATGGTATCTCATCGTCAAGTCATTATTGCAAAGCTTTTAGATTTAACAGCAATCACCTGTCATATCCCTTTCGGAAAATCGGCAATTTTACAGTTTAGGAGTGGTTAGTAATGACAGGCGAATTAGTCATAGCGATAGCTGAACGTGCGGTTTGGGTCATTTTATTAACTTGTGGTCCGCTGTTGATTGTCGCATTGGTGTCCGGTTTGGTCGTCAGCATATTCCAGGCAACGACCCAGATTCAGGAACAGACGTTGGCATTTGTGCCGAAAATCATCGCTGTCCTTGTTGCACTTGTATTTTTCGGACCTTGGATGTTGGCGAGGGTTACTGCGTTCGCTACAGATATTTTCGATAATCTAGTTCGGTATATCGGGTGATCGAATGGAAGAGCTGATTCCTTCTTTAGCCGTTTTCTTGCTCATTCTGACACGGGTTACAGCATTTATCGTAACCGTCCCGTTGTTTTCCTACCGGGCAATACCGACAACGCAAAGAATCATCTTTGCTGCACTATTGTCTTGGATGATGGTATATACGATCGAAGCACCCGAACTTGAAATTGATGGCACATACATACTCCTTGTCCTCAAGGAGGCTACTACTGGCCTGTTTATTGGTATCATCGCCTATATTGTCATGTCGGCAATCCAAATTGCCGGGGGCTTTATAGACTTCCAAATGGGCTTTGCCATTGCAAACGTCATTGATCCGCAAACAGGCGCCCAATCGCCGTTGCTTGGCCAATTTTTCAATTCATTGGCGATTTTACTTTTGTTGACGTTGAATGGACATCATATGTTGCTCGATGGCATTTTTTACAGTTACCGCTTCATACCGATTGACATGCTTTGGCCGGCGTTCGGCGATGAACGGCTAATCGAATTCGTTATAAGAACTTTTACCATGACGTTCGCCATCGCTTTCCAAATGGCTGTTCCGATTGTCGCTACCCTATTCCTCGTCGATTTGGCATTGGGGATTACAGCGAGAACAGTTCCGCAACTGAATATATTCGTTGTCGGATTTCCTATTAAAATCGGTGTCAGTTTCCTCGTTCTTGTAACGATGTTCACGGTCATGATTGCGATGATGCGTAAATTATTCGAAGTGATGATGTCTGCGATGCGGGATTTGATGATCATCTTAGGAGGTGGCTGACGAATGATCCGTTTGGACTTACAGTTCTTTGCAGGCGAAAAGACGGAAAAAGCCACACCAAAGAAACGACTCGATTCCCGAAAGAAAGGGCAGGTATTAAAGAGCCAGGATGTAACGACTGCGATTGTCCTTCTCTTTGTATTCCTGTTCCTTTTTTTTGCTGCAGGCTTCATGAGGGACCGATTTTTTGTTTTCTTTACGCATACTTTTACAGAATCCATCTCCATCGGGACAACGTTGGATATCGATCAAACGATGATCCTTTATACAGATATGATTATCCAAATGGCGTACATACTTTTGCCGGTTATGGCAGTTGCGGTCATCGCCGGCATCGCGGGAAACTTGATGCAATTCGGCTTACTTTTTACAGCAGAGCCTTTGAAATTTGATTTGAAAAAAATCGATCCGATCAAAGGATTGAAACGGATATTCTCCATACGGGCGCTCGTCGAATTATTAAAGTCTTTGTTGAAAATATCTTTTATCGGTTCGGTGACGACATTTCTTCTCATGATGAACATCGAAAAAGTGTTAGGTCTTGCATTCAAGACGCCGCATGACACGTTGGTGACAGTCGGGCAACTGGTCGCACTGATGGGCATTGTAGCATCGTTCGTCCTATTATTTATTTCAGTTTTGGATTATTTTTATCAAAAATTCGACTATGAGAAAAACTTGAGAATGTCGAAACAAGATATTAAAGACGAATATAAAAATACTGAAGGGGATCCGATCATCAAGTCGCGCATTAAACAACGCCAAAGGGAAATGGCGATGCGTAGGATGATGCAGGAAGTGCCTCAGGCGGATGTGGTCATCACGAATCCGACGCACTTTGCAATCGCCCTGAAATATGACGATGAAAAAATGGATGCACCCGTAGTTATAGCAAAGGGTGCTGACTTCATCGCCCAAAAGATCAAGCTGATTGCGAAAGAACATAATATTGTCATGGTGGAAAATCGTCCGCTGGCAAGGGCGCTCTATGATGATGTGGAAATCGGCGATCGCATTCCAGATGAGTTTTTCAAGACGGTCGCTGAAATTTTAGCATATGTGTATCGCATACAACGGAAAATCTGAGTACATTTTTAGAAAGTAGGGATGGCATGCAATTTAAAGATATAGGAGTGTTAGCAGCGGTCATTATGATTGTTGCCATGCTCGTCATCCCATTACCGCCTTGGCTTCTGAGCTTTCTGATCATCATTAATATCACACTTGCATTAATGGTCCTCTTGACTTCAATGAATATGCAGGAAGCATTGCAATTTTCAATTTTTCCTTCGCTCCTTTTATTGCTGACGCTTTTCCGGCTTGGATTGAACGTTTCAACAACCCGTGCAATTCTTTCACAAGGGGACGCAGGCGGCGTTGTCGATACATTCGGGACATTTGTAACCGGCGGAAATATTGTCGTCGGACTTGTCGTCTTTGTAATATTGATCATTATCCAATTCATCGTCATCACGAAAGGGTCGGAGCGGGTTTCCGAAGTGGCTGCCCGTTTTACGCTCGATGCGATGCCGGGTAAGCAGATGAGTATCGATGCCGACTTGAACGCTGGCATGATTTCCGAATCTGAGGCAAGGGTCCGCCGTGAAAAGGTGAGCAATGAAGCCGACTTCTATGGCGCGATGGACGGGGCGACGAAATTTGTAAAAGGGGATGCCATTGCTGGAATCATCATCGTCATCATCAATCTTCTAGTTGGTATGATTATCGGTGTTGCGCAAATGGGTTTGCCATTTGCCGAGGCTGCGACCAAATTCTCCACATTAACTGTCGGTGATGGAATCGTTTCTCAAATACCGGCTTTGCTCATCTCAACTGCGACAGGAATCGTCGTAACAAGAGCTGCTTCCGAAGGGAATCTCGGGTCGGATATTACTAAACAGCTATTGGGTCAGCCAAAACTGCTCTATGTTGCAGCGGCAACGGTCTTCTTATTGGGGCTCTTTACTCCAATTAATGACATTCTAACAATTCCAATCGCGGCACTTCTCGTCTTGGGAGCATTCATCATGTCAAGACAACCGGAGGAAGATCCGGATGAATTGCTTGAGATGGAAGAAGAGGTTGAGACGGAAGGGTTGAAAAGCCCTGAAAATGTTGTCAACTTGTTAAATGTCGATCCGATCGAGTTCGAGTTCGGCTATGGTCTTATTCCGTTAGTCGACGCCCAGCAAGGCGGGGATTTACTGGACAGGGTCGTCATGATCAGAAGGCAGCTTGCGCTTGAATTGGGTCTCGTTATTCCAGTCGTCCGCATCCGCGACAATATACAATTGCAACCGAATGAATATCGGATCAAAATTAAGGGAAATGAGCTGGCAAGGGGCGAACTCCTACTAGACCATTATCTCGCGATGAGTCCAGGCGGTGACGATTCAATCGTCGGAATCGACACGATCGAACCTTCATTCGGCCTTCCTGCGAAATGGATTACGGAAGATGTCAAAGAGGATGCTGAGATTATGGGCTACACCGTCGTCGATCCTCCAAGCGTCGTATCGACCCATCTAACAGAAGTGATCCGAGCGAATGCAGCAGATCTGATTGGACGCCAAGAAACGAAACAGCTCGTTGATCATGTACGTGAGACCTATCCGATCTTGGTCGATGAACTGACGCCGACCCCTCTTTCCATAGGGGAAATCCAAAAAGTGTTGGCGAAATTATTGAATGAAAGTGTCTCGATCCGGAACTTACCGATTATTTTTGAAACGCTTGCCGATTATTCGAAGTATACGTCAGATATCGATTTGCTGACGGAATATGTTCGACAATCGCTGGCAAGACAAATTACGGCACAGTATTCATCAGGGGTCGATGCACTAAAAGTGTTAACTGTGTCAGGAAAAGTCGAAAAGTTGATTGCAGATCATATTCAGCAAACCGAGCAAGGCAATTATTTGTCAATCGACCCTTCACACTCCCAGGAAATATTGGAGTCGATTGCTAGGGAAGTTGAAAGGGTGGCGTTGATGGACCAGTCGCCTGTCATACTTTGCTCGCCTGCTATCCGGATGTATTTACGGCAAATTACGGAGCGTTACTTCCCACAAATTCCTGTTTTATCCTACAATGAGCTCGAAGCTTTAATTGAAGTCCAGAGTGTCGGGGTGGTAGATATCTGATGAAAATGAAAAAGTATACAGCTGATACGATGGTGGAGGCGATGAAGAAAGTGAGAGCCGATTTCGGAGACGATGCTGTCATCCTCAGCTCAAATGTCATCACATCCAAAGGATTCCTCGGTTTCTTTCGTAAAAAGTCTGTTGAAGTCGTAGCAGGTTTCGATGAACCGTTACTTTCGCAAGCGGAACCGTCCTTCGTTCCGAAACAGGCTCATGGGTTTGCGGAGTCTAAGCAAGACAACGAAATAAGAAAAGAAATGAATGAGATGAAACAGTTGCTCCAGGAAATGAAGCAGTCCGCATCATTTACCAATTTCCCTGACGAGCTGAAGCCATTGCTCACTTTTTTGGAAGGCCAGGAATTATCCGAAGAACTGATCCTTCAAATCGGTAATGAAATCTTTTCACAAATGAAAGAGGAAAAGAAGGATTTTTCAGGAGCGGAGCAAGTGGAAATTGCGAAGACTTTCTTAATGAAAGAATTCTCGGAATTGCCATTTGGAGGAATTTCAAATTCCAAAAAATATATTAATGTCCTCGGCCCGACTGGAGTCGGAAAGACGACGACAATCGCTAAAATCGCCGCAAGGGCTCTATTGGAAGATAAAAAGAAAATCGGCTTTATAACAACCGACACGTACCGGATTGCCGCAATCGAACAGTTGCGCACATATGCGAATCTATTGCAGGCACCTGTTGAAATCGCCTATAACAGCAAGGACTTCGAAGAAGCCATTTTGAAAATGAAAGATCGCGACTTGATTTTCATCGATACAGCTGGCCGAAATTATAAAGAAATGAAATTCGTGGATGATTTGAAGCGTTTAATCGACTTTTCATTGGATATGGAATCATTCCTCGTCTTATCGGTCACGTCAAAAGAAGAGGATATGAAGACGATCATCGATAGGTTCACTTCTTTTCCAATTGAAAAATTTATCTTTACGAAAGTCGATGAAACGGGATCGATCGGTCCAATGTTCAACTTGATGAAACAATACGGCATCGGTACCGCCTATTACACGGATGGCCAGGAAGTGCCTGAAGATATAACCGACGCGGATCTTGAAAAAATGCTCAAACTGTTATTGGCGGGTGCTGAACATGCGTGATCAAGCGGAAGCACTTCGGATGAAAATGCTGAAAGCTCAAGGTGGTTTGGCCAAATCCATTGCGATTGTAAGTGGGAAAGGGGGAGTTGGCAAATCGAATTTCTCGACGAACTTCGCCCACTCCTTACGCTTGAAAGGAAAGAAAGTCATCGTCGTAGATATGGATATCGGAATGGGCAACATCCATATTCTACTTGGCGTAGCTCCCCAATATAGTTTGAAAGATTACTTGAGCGGCCAAAAAGGATTGGAATCTGTCATTAATACTGATGAGGATGGCCTTACATTCATTTCAGGCGGATCGGGTCTGGACACCGTACTTGATTGGTCTGAGGAAATGTTCGATAGATTGCTGACTGCTTTCGAGCAATTGCAAAAGGAGTACGATTTCATCCTTTTTGATATGGGGGCAGGTGCCACGCAGCGCTCGATTGAACTCATCATTGCTGTGGATGAAGTGATCGTCATCTCGACGACAGAGCCAACATCAATAACGGATGCTTATTCAATGATGAAATTCATCTGTCTTAAGGATCCTGATAAGAAATTCAACATCGTCAGTAATCGGGTGTCAAGACTTGATGACGGAAATGACGCAGTGACACGATTGCAATATGCAATGCGTAAATTCCTTGATAAAGAGACGTCCATATTAGGATTTTTACCGGAAGACGCTGCTGTCCATAAGGCGGTTGTCGCCCAAAAACCGTTTATATTACTCTATCCAAACGCTCTCATCTCAAAGCGGATGGCTGCAATTGCAGGCGAATTTGTCAAAGCGGATCAGATGGAGGGAAAACAAGAAACCGGCTTCCTTCAAAAGTTGAAGGGGATTTTCTTGAAAGGGCGTGAATGAATTGGGATTCGGCACTGTAAAAAAAGTGCTTGTTGTTGATGATTCCGCATTTATGAGGAAACTGATATCGGAGATGCTTTCAAAACATCCTTTACTAGAAGTGATTGGGATTGCACGCAACGGACAAGATGCTCTTGCAAAAGTCATTGAACTGCGACCAGATGTCATCACAATGGATATTGAGATGCCGCTTATGAATGGACTTGAAGCATTGAAACAAATTATGGAGCAACAGCCGACCCCAGTCGTTATGCTCTCTAGCACTACCGAAATCGGGGCTGAAAACACGATGATTGCCATGGACTATGGCGCTGTGGATTTTGTCGCCAAGCCGGGAGGAGCCATTTCACTTAATCTGCATCAAGTGGAACAGGAGATTGTCGGGAAAGTTGTAGCCGCATCAAAAGTAAGAATTTCAAATCTCATTAAACAACCAATAACATTAGTGGAGCCTGGAACCGCATTGCAGGAAACGGCGACAAAGCCATTATTCGCATTTGCGAATAAAATAGATTCATTGCAAGAGAAAAAGATTTCCAAAGCACGAGAAACTTTTGTTATAATAGGTACATCGACAGGGGGTCCTCGGGCACTGCAAGAAGTGCTCACACGACTGCCTTCTGATATAAATGCCCCAATTTTAGTCGTCCAACATATGCCGGCAGGATTTACGAAATCATTGGCTCAACGATTGGACGGCTTAAGCGATATTCGGGTGAAGGAAGCCGAGGATGGAGAAACTCTTCTAAAAGGCGTAGCCTATATAGCTCCTGGCGGCAAACATTTGAAGTTCGAAAAATGCCCAGCAGGTTTTCGCGTGCGGCTCGACGAGACGGAACCGCCTCGGATGGGCCATCGCCCGTCAGTAGATGTACTGTTGGAGTCGGCTGCGGAAAAGCGGGATCTTCAATATGTAACGGCCATCATGACAGGGATGGGGCATGATGGCAGGGAAGGCATGCAACAACTGAAAGTCTCGTGTAAAACGATTACAATTGCTGAGTCTGAAAAGACATCAATCGTCTATGGCATGCCGAAAGCGATCACTGAAGCCGGCCTCGCCGACCAGGTCGTTGATGTACAATGCATTGCGGCCGCAATTAAGGAAATCTTACATTCTTGAGGGGGCGTCATGATGGATACGAATCAATACCTTGAAATGTTTCTTGAAGAAAGTAAGGAACATCTTCAAGCGTGCAATGAACATTTGTTGGAACTGGAAAAAAATCCGGAAGATCTGGCTATCGTCAACGAAGTTTTCCGTTCTGCACATACGTTGAAAGGGATGTCCGCAACGATGGGATACGAAGACATCGCCGATTTGACGCATAAAATGGAAAACGTACTGGATGCGATCCGGAATTCAAAAATAAGCGTTACGACAGAAATCCTTGATATCGTCTTTAAAGCTATCGATTATTTAGAAGAAATGGTAATGGATATCGAAGCGGGCGGCACAGGTAAAAAGGATGTACAAGAACTTGTTTCAGCATTGAATCGGATAGAGACTGGGCAACCAGCCATTGATTCACCTGAAATGGAAACGGCCGCTTCTATAATGGCAATTGAGCAAAAGACACAAAACACATTGGCGCTCAGCTATGATGATTATGAAATGACGGTTATCGGTCAATCGCAGGAACAAGGGTTCCATGCATTTGAAATTTCCGTCACACTTAGAGACGATTGTCTGCTTAAAGCGGCAAGGGTTTTCATGGTTTTCGAGATTCTTGAGAAATCAGGTGAAATCGTCAAAACAAAACCATCCGTTGAACTGTTGGAAAATGAAGATTTCGATGAAGTGTTTACCATCGTACTGATCACTAAAGAAGAAGCAAGCTCGCTTGAAGCAAAAGTGATGAAGGTTTCTGAGGTGGAACGGGTTGATATCCATCACGTTTCAGATGTGTCTCAGCCGAAAGGACAGCAGCCAATAGAGATTGAGGCAGATTCAGTTGAGAAAACACCGACAGAAACCAAGAAGGATGAACCCCTTCAAAAAGGGCGACGTGCAGTGAATGCACATAATGCAAACAAAACAATTCGTGTCAATATCGACCGATTGGACATACTCATGAATCTTTTCGAAGAATTGGTCATTGACAGGGGACGTTTGCAATCGATAGCAAGTGAATTACATAATCCCGACCTGAATGAAACAGTCGAACGGATGACTCGGGTTTCAGGAGATCTTCAAAACATCATCTTGAATATGCGCATGATTCCAGTGGAGACTGTATTCAACCGCTTCCCTAAAATGGTGCGCCAGCTTGCACGTGATCTCGATAAGAAGATAAATCTGGAAATCATTGGAGCCGAAACTGAATTGGACAGGACGGTTATCGATGAAATCGGGGATCCGCTCGTACACTTGATACGGAATGCATTGGATCACGGCATTGAAAGTCCGTCAGAAAGACTTGCGAAAGGGAAGCCTGAAGAAGGCACTGTCACGTTGAGGGCATACCATTCAGGCAATCACGTATTCATTGAGCTGGAAGACGACGGGGCGGGCATCAATAAGGACCGTGTATTACAGAAGGCACTTGAAAGAGGCGTCGTCACAGAAGAGATTGCGGCCACGTTAACGGATCGGCAAATTGCGGAGCTCATTTTGGCATCTGGATTTTCCACCGCCGAAAAGATTACAGATGTATCCGGACGCGGGGTTGGCCTGGATGTCGTGAAAAGTACAATCGAATCGCTTGGCGGATATATTACTATCGACTCCAAGGAAGGGCAGGGATCCCTTTTCCAAGTTCAGTTGCCGCTGACATTATCCATTATCTCGGTAATGCTCGTCAATTTGGATAAGGATATCTATGCAATCCCGCTTTCTTCGATCATCGAAACAGCAATCATTCAAACTTCCGATATTTTGAATGCGCATAACCAACAAGTGATTGATTTCCGAGGAAGCATCGTTCCGCTTGTGAACTTAAAAGGAATTTTCGAGATGGAGGATGCACAGGAGAGGGAGGAATTCCAATCTGTTGTCATCGTCCGTAAAGGTGATAAGATGGCTGGCCTTGTAGTGGATTCCTTCATCGGGCAACAAGAGATCGTTTTGAAATCACTTGGTAATTATCTACAAAGCGTATTTGCCATTTCAGGCGCTACAATTTTAGGGAACGGCCAAGTTGCGCTTATCGTGGATTGCAATGCATTGATCAAATAGGCGGGAGGGGAAATCAATGGCTGAGGTAATTGAAAGCAGTAAAGAAATGAAAGTGATCGTATTCCAGTTGATGGAGAAGGAATATGCGGTTGGTGTCGACGTCGTCGAGTCGATTGAAAAACTCATATCGATTACGAGAGTTCCGAAAACACCTTCCTATATAAAAGGCGTCATTAATTTAAGGGGAGTCGTCACTCCGATTGTCGATCTACGTGAGCGTTTCGGTATGGAATTGAAACCTCTCGATGACAGCAGCAGAATCATCATCGTTTCGTTGGAGGAATTTGAAGTGGGACTAATCGTCGATTCAGCGAATGATGTGATCGATATTCCGGTCGGATCGATCGAGCCGCAGCCGGAAGTTGTCGGATCCATCGAATCTGAATTCATTTCGGGGGTTGCCAAGGTCGGTAAACGGCTATTGGTCATGTTGAATCTTGAAAAAGTGCTCCAGCCCGTGAAAAGGGTGACGACAGATGAGGTCTGATCACCAGATTACCGATATGCATTTGGATGTTCTGAAAGAGATCGGCAATATCGGGGCTGCCCATGCGGCAACTTCCCTTTCACAATTGCTGGGTAGGAAGATCGATATGCTCGTCCCGAAAGTTTCGCTTGTGTCCTTCGATGAAATGTTTGAATTGGCAGGGGGAGCAGAGCGGATTGTGGCGGGTATATACTTAAGGATCCAAGGGGATCTGTCCGGAAGCATGTTCTTTGTCTTGCCAATCGATTCCGCAAATGAATTCATAAGAAGATTGATCGGTGATGAAATGTTCGACTTCTATGCAGTTCCAATTCCGGAGATGGGCATTTCAGCAATGCAGGAACTCGGCAATATTTTGTCAGGTTCTTATTTGTCCGCTTTGTCTGATTTCACCGGATTGAAAGTCCATCCGACCGTTCCATCGCTAAGTGTTGATATGGTAGGGGCGATAGTCAGTTTCGGCCTCATAGAAGTGTCACATTATAGCGATGAAGTCATCGTCATTGATACGCGTATCGAGGAAGAAGGCGAAGACGGGAATTCAAGTGTCGACGGTCATTTCTTTCTGCTTCCTGATCCCGAATCATATATCACGATTTTCCGGTCGTTAGGTGTGCTGTAAATGAGTACGATAAAGACTGTTGTCAGAGTCGGCATCGCCGACATGAATATCGTCCATGCGCCGGATTCCATCCGGACATCAGGTTTAGGGTCATGCGTCGGAGTCGTGTTATATGACGAGACGAAGAAGATTGCGGGACTGCTTCATGTCATGCTTCCTGATTCGAGTCTTGGAAGATCTGACAATTTGAATGCTGCAAAATTTGCAGACACCGGCATCTATTCGCTGATGGAAATGCTGAAGGCGCAAGGGGTTCGCCCTTTATCATTAAAAGCCAAAATCGCTGGGGGATCCCAAATGTTTCAATTTGGATCCAGCGATTCCATCCGTATTGGCCCCCGAAATGTCGAAGCTGTCAAAAATGAGCTTGCTCGACTATCAATTCCGATCATAGCGGAAGATACTGGTGGTTCCAGTGGGCGGACGATCGAGTTCGACCCTATGACTAGCACTTTGAGCATCCGGACGGTCAATTTAGGAACGAAGGAAATTTGAGGCGGTTTCCAATGGAATAGACGTACCAGAGCGACTGAACGGTTCAGTCGCTATTTTTTGTCGAAATTTGCTATAATAGAATTCAAATAATCAATTTTTTTATCGGAAACATCATGGAAGGTGAGGGATTCGATGTCCAAAGAGGATCTGACGGAAGAAGATGCAAGTTGGAAACTATGGTTGAATGATCGGGATCCCGATGCCGGCGATAGACTTGTCCGGAAGTATACTCCTCTCGTCAATTACCATGTGCAGCGAATTGGCTCAGGCCTGCCGCGGAATGTTTCGAGGGATGAAATCATGAGCCTTGGACTTCAAGGACTTTTTGATGCTTTGACGAAATTCGATCCGGGAAGGGACTTGAAATTTGATACATATGCTTCCTTCAGGATCCGCGGATCGATTATCGACGGACTGCGAAAGGAAGACTGGTTGCCCCGTTCGTCCCGTGAAAGATCGAAAAGGCTTGAAGAAGAGATTTCAAAGTTGGAGCAGAAACTGCTGCGCCATGCCGCCCCTGAAGAAATAGCGGACCATCTTGGCATTTCGGTTGAAGAGGTCTATCAGACAGTGCATGAACACTACTTCTCAAATGTGCTCTCCATGGATGAGCGTATGAACGATGATGAGGAGGAAGGGCAGAAGTCTTTTATAATAAAGGACGACCATGAGCGCACGCCTGAACAGCAGATTGTCATGGGAGAGCTTGTTGGTGATTTGGCCATGAAAATCAAAGAACTGAATCATAATGAACAATTGGTTTTGAATCTATTCTACACAGATGAAATGACATTGACGGAAATAGGGGAAATCCTGAACTTATCGACGTCCAGAATTTCACAGATCCATTCGAAGGCGTTATTCAAACTGCGAAAGTTATTGTTGCCCGAAATTGTCGACGGAGGGATTTTATGAGCCTGAAAGGAATCGAACTCCAAATTGCCATCCCTAAAACGTTCGAAGCAGGAAAGATGGCAGAACAAAAACAACAGCAATCGCAGCTTAATCAGGATCAGGCACAGCTGCAAAATGAAAAAGAGGCATTGAAAAACAGGGAAAGCGTCCGGCATTCCGAGAAATATGCCAAAACGGATAAAGATTCAAAAGGGAAAAGTCAGGACAATGAACGGAACGAAAAGGAACGCCAACATAACGAAGAGGAAAAGAAGACGAAGCACCCTTACAAGGGGTCGTTTGTCGACTTTACAGGATGATTAGCATGCAAATGGCATTTTTATTATTTTTATTCATTTTACAAGTGGTCGGGTTTTATTTCATGGCGTTGCTTTATATGAAAGTTTCCAAATTCAACAATCTGGAGAAGAAGCAGCAGAGACTGATGGCGGAAATGGATGATGCAATTGGCGCATACTTATCCGAATTGAAGGAGGAAAACGAACGGCTCATCAGCATCATCGAAAAACGGGAGAAAAATGACCTTCTTGAGAAACACTCACCTGAAGCCCGTCGATATGCAGAACCTGAACGGCAGTCAGAGACGAAGACGTTTTCCATCAAACCACCAAGCTATCCAGTGAAAGCCGCGATGAAATCCTACCAGACGGCCCCCGCTCTGAAAAAGAGCAACATGATCGAACCGGAAACGAATGCATCCGAATTGGATGATCGGACTCTCGCCATCCGGATGCATGATGACGGAAAGCCGATCGAAGAAATCGCAAAAAGGCTAGGCAAAGGGAAAACGGAAGTGGAATTGCTGCTTAAATTCAGATGAAGTGAGTTGCAATCGGATTGTCGGTATGGTATATTAGCAAATGGTGTTACTACACACGTATGTGGAGGATGGGAAAAGGTGCCGCAAGGTCGTTCCGTCGCATGAAACATACGGAGGAATATAACCAAATTGGAGGAAAAACAAATGTCAGTAATCTCAATGAAACAACTGCTTGAAGCAGGGGTACATTTCGGACACCAAACTCGTCGTTGGAACCCGAAAATGAAAAAGTATATTTTCGTTGAACGTAACGGAATCTACATCATCGATCTTCAAAAGACGGTGAAAAAACTAGAAGAAGCTTATGACTTCATGCGTCAAGTAGGTGCAGACGGCGGAAAAGTTCTTTTCGTCGGTACGAAGAAACAAGCACAAGACGCTATCAAAGAAGAAGCTGAGCGCGCAGGAATGTACTACATCAACCAACGTTGGCTTGGTGGTACACTTACAAACTTCGGTACGATCCAAAAACGTGTTGCACGTATGAAAAAGATCGAAACGATGGAAGAGGACGGTACATTTGACGTACTTCCTAAGAAAGAAGTTTCTGAACTAAGAAAAGAACACGATCGTCTTGTGAAATTCCTTGGCGGTATCCGTGATATGAAATCATTGCCTGACGTCATCTTCGTTGTTGACCCACGTAAAGAGCGCATCGCTGTGGCTGAGGCAATCAAATTGAACATTCCACTTGTCGGTATTGTTGATACGAACTGTGATCCGGATGAAATCGACTATGTCATCCCAGCGAATGACGATGCAATCCGTGCGGTTCGTCTACTTACTAGCAAAATGGCAGATGCATTGATCGAATCAAGACAAGGCGCTGATGAAGAAGTATCTGAAGAAGCGACTGAAACGGCGGCTGCAGAGTAATATTAGTGATAGAACAGACGATAAGCGGCCAACCCCCTTATCGTCTTTTTTACAGATTGTCGTCTCAAATCACCTAAACAGGAGGAACTTACAATGGCAATTACAGCACAAATGGTAAAAGAACTGCGTGAAAAAACTGGCGCAGGTATGATGGACTGCAAAAAAGCACTTACTGAAGTAAATGGTGATATGGATGCAGCGGTAGACTTCCTTCGTGAAAAAGGTCTATCAAGCGCAGCTAAAAAAGCTGACCGCATCGCTGCTGAAGGTACAACGGACATTATCGTAAACGGTAACGACGCTGTCATCTTCGAAGTGAACGCTGAAACGGACTTCGTTGCGAAAAATGAAGCGTTCCAAGCGCTTGTTAAAGAGCTTGGTGAGCACCTTCTAGCAACAAAACCGGCAACAATCGAAGAAGCAACTGAATCAAAAATGGAAAACGGCCTAACAGTCGCTGACCATATCTCGAATGCAGTCGCTAAAATCGGTGAGAAGATCACTCTCCGCCGCTTTGAAATCAAAACAAAAACAGACAACGATGCATTCGGACCTTACCTTCACATGGGCGGCCGCATTGCGGTGTTGACTATCTTGGAAGGTTCTACTGACTCCGATGCTGCGAAAGATGTAGCGATGCACATTGCTGCTATGAACCCGAAATACATTTCACGTGATGAAGTGTCCGAGGAAGAAGTAGAGCGCGAGCGTAAAGTCCTTACTGAGCAAGCGTTGAACGAAGGCAAGCCTGAAAACATCGTTGCGAAGATGGTTGAAGGCCGTCTTGGAAAATACTTCGAAGAAATTTGTGTTCTTGACCAAGCATTCGTTAAAAACTCCGATCAAAAAGTCCGCGATTTCGTTAAATCGACTGGTGGAACGTTGAAAGAATTTGTTCGCTTTGCAGTTGGTGAAGGAATCGAAAAACGCGAAGACAACTTTGCTGATGAAGTCATGAGCCAAGTTAAAGGCAACTGAGCAGATATAAAGATCAATTAGGGGACACAACTTTGTGTTCCCTATTTTTCGAGAAAACACAGTAGACGGAGGGTACATATGGGCGTCCCAAAATATAAAAGAATTGTCTTGAAGCTTAGCGGCGAGGCACTTGCGGGTGAAAAAGGCTACGGTCTATCACCGGCAATCATCAAAACTGTCGCAGAACAAGTGAAAGAAGTTGTCGACCTTGGTGTGGAAGTTGCGGTCGTAGTTGGTGGAGGAAACATTTGGCGAGGTAAAGTCGGAAGCGAGATGGGCATGGACAGAACAACCGCCGATTATATGGGCATGCTCGCCACAGTCATGAATTCATTGGCTCTTCAGGACGCTCTGGAAAAACTAGACGTCGAAACACGTGTATCATCATCGATTGATATGAGGCAAGTGGCTGAACCGTATATCCGCCGGAAAGCGATCCGCCATCTGGAGAAAAAGCGTGTCGTCATCTTTGCTGCTGGCACAGGGAACCCTTATTTCTCAACAGATACGACAGCTGCACTTAGAGCCGCGGAAATCGAAGCAGATGTCATCTTAATGGCTAAAAATAATGTTGACGGTGTCTATTCAGCAGATCCATTAAAAGATGAGAATGCAGTGAAATATACGGAATTGACATACTTGGAGGTAATCAGCCAAGGACTCGAAGTCATGGATTCCACTGCTTCAACCCTATGTATGGACAACGATATCCCTCTCGTAGTATTCTCAATTATGGATAATGGAAATATTAAAAAGGCCGTGCTTGGTGAACCAATCGGTACGGTTGTGAGGAGGAATGGGTAAATGCCGAAAGCGGTAATGGATCAAACGAAAGACAGAATGGAAAAAGCGATCGGGTCTTTCACAAGACAGCTGGCTTCCATCCGTGCAGGACGTGCGAACGCTTCATTGTTGGATCGGATTTCAGTACTTTATTACGGAGCTCCGACGCCGTTAAACCAAATGGCAGGCATTTCTGTGCCAGAGGCGAGACTAATGGTCATCCAGCCATATGATAAAACGACTTTGGGTGATATTGAAAAGGCGATATTGAAATCGGATATCGGTATCACTCCTTCCAACGATGGATCGGTCATCCGTTTGGCAGTCCCTGCTTTAACGGAAGAACGACGCAAGGAATTGGTGAAAGAAGTCAAAAAAGAAGCGGAAGACTCCAAAATTGCAATCCGCAACGTACGCCGGGATGCGAATGACGAGTTGAAGAAGCTTGAAAAGAACGGGGATATCACAGAGGATGAACTCCGCCGTGAAGGTGAGGAAATCCAAAAACTGACTGATTCCTATATCGTCAAAATCGATGAGATTGCCAAAGAAAAAGAAAACGAAATCATGGAAATCTGATCGAAGAACTTTCTATACACTGGGGCGTCCTACTTTCAGGACGCCTTTTTTTCTGACCGTATTTCATTCGTTCCCCCGAATGATAAATATTTCACCACAAGGTTAGCATAATCTAAAAGAGCCTTACCTGTAATTTTTAACTGTTTTAAATGAAATTTATCGGCTGATTTGTTACGATAGACTAGGAACTTGCTCAAAAAGCAGGCGAGTGGAGGAAACGAAATGCTAGATAAACTGTTACGGAAAAAAACTGTAGAGAACCAACCATCAATTTCCGACAGGCTTACAAAAGTCAAAAGTAGAACTATACCTTCACACGTCGCCATCATCATGGATGGGAACGGCAGATGGGCAAGACGACGCAACTTACCGCGGATTGCCGGACATCATGAAGGGATGAAAACCGTCCGGAAAATCACCCGGATTGCAAATGACATTGGCATCAAAGTACTGACATTATACGCATTTTCAACAGAAAACTGGAAACGGCCCAAAATGGAAATTGAATTCCTTATGAAACTGCCTGGAGAATTTCTCACGACGTACTTGCCCGAATTGATCGAGCAAAACGTCAGAGTTGAAATGATCGGCAATTTCGATGCGTTGCCGCTGCATACGAAAGAAGCGATTGTGAAAGCGATTGAGGCGACATCGAACAACGACGGGCTCGTCCTGAATTTTGCAATGAACTATGGCAGCCGTCTTGAAATGGTGAAGGCAGTGAAAGAAATCGCAAAATTGGCCGTCGACAATCAAATAGCAATTGATGAGATTGACGAATCATTAATCGAATCTCGTCTCATGACATCCCATTTACCTGAACCCGATCTGCTAATCCGGACGAGTGGGGAAGTGCGATTGTCGAATTTCATGCTTTGGCAGCTAGCTTATTCGGAGTTTTCCTTTACAGAAGTTCTCTGGCCGGACTTCGATGAATCATGCATGTTAAGTGCTATCGAGGAATTCCAAATGCGCAACCGAAGATTTGGAAGTGTGGAAGGAGATAAAGAAGTTTGAAACAGAGAATACTAACAGCGATCGCTGCATTGGCTATATTTTTCCCGCTAGTCATTATCGGCGGGCTCCCATTTACAATCGCGATTTATATCATAGCTTCAGTGGGGTTGTATGAATTGCTGCGCATGAAGGATATTCGGATAATTTCTTTCGAAGGCATTCTCGTCTGGATTGCACTGGCCATTTTATTAATGCCGTCAAGATGGACTGTGGAAGTCCAACAGTGGGTTGGCTATACGAAAATTGAAATGATATTTGCACTTATTCTTATCTTACTGATTTATACCGTCATCTCTAAAAACCGTTTTACATTTGACCATGCGGCGTTCACTGCATTCAGTGCATTATACGTCGGCATCGGATTTTATTATTTGATTGAAACTCGTTTTTATGGGTTTGAATACGTTTTTTATGCACTTTTAGTCATTTGGACGACGGACTCGGGTGCATATTTCGTGGGAAGAAAGATTGGTAATCGGAAGCTTTGGCCGGACATATCCCCGAATAAGACAGTGGAAGGATTCGTCGGTGGAATCGTCTTTGCCGTCTTGTTTGCATGTGTGTTCCAAATCTTTTACCCGATAGCGCCTTCTTATTTGATGTTGGTCATTGTTACGATCATCGCCTCGATTGTCGGACAGTTGGGGGATTTGGTCGAGTCGGCGTTGAAGAGGCATTTCGGGGTGAAAGATTCCGGGAATCTTTTGCCGGGACATGGAGGAATTCTTGATCGATTCGATAGTCTCCTTTTCGTGTTGCCGCTCATTCATTTTTTACACCTAGTCGGTTAATGGAAAGGAAGTTAATCATATTATGACGAAGAAAATAAGTCTGCTCGGTGCCACGGGATCAATCGGCACACAGACTCTCGATATTATTCAATCAAACAAAGAGCAATTCAAGCTAGTATCTTTTTCAGCTGGGATGAATATACCGAAAGTGAAGGAAATCACTGCACAATTCGGCCCGGAAATCGTATCTGTCATGCAGAAAGAAGATGCGGATGCTTTGCAAGCTGAATTTCCGGGAACACGATTCGTGTATGGCAACGAAGGCCTCATTGAAGTGGCGGCCCATGCGCGTGCAGACATGCTTGTCAACGCGGTCATCGGCAGTGTCGGACTTGAACCGACAATGGAAGCGATCCGGGAAGGCATCACGATAGCCATTGCAAACAAAGAGACGCTCGTAGCTGCAGGAGATATCGTCATGGAGGAAGCAAGAAAGAGGAATGTTGCGCTTCTGCCAGTCGACAGTGAGCATTCGGCGCTCTTCCAATCGTTGAATGGGGAAAATCCGAAACGGATCTCCCGGCTTGTTCTGACGGCTTCCGGAGGCAGTTTCAGGGATTTGTCAAGGGATCAACTGCAGGGCGTGACTGTTGAACAGGCGTTAGCTCATCCGAACTGGTCCATGGGAAATAAACTGACGATCGATTCCGCCACAATGATGAACAAAGGGCTTGAAGTGATCGAGGCGCATCATTTATTCGATATGCCATATGACAAGATCGATTGCTTATTGCACAAAGAAAGCATCATTCATTCAATGGTGGAATTTGAAGACACAAGTGTAATGGCGCAATTGGGATCTCCGGATATGCGGGTTCCGATCCAGTATGCAATGACATATCCGGATCGGATTCCAATGCAAAACGCCAAGCCGCTGCGACTTGAGGAAATTGGAATGCTCAACTTCGAAAAGATGGATTTTGAACGGTTCAAAGCACTTGCCCTCGCTTATGAGGCAGGCAGGCAAGGCGGTACGATGCCGACAGTGATGAATGCTGCGAACGAAGTCGCGGTCCAATTGTTCATGAAAGGCAGAATACCTTTCCTTCAAATCGAAGAAATTGTTGAACGGATGATGGACAATCATCAGTCGATCTCTTCACCAGATTTAGAAACGATTTTAGAAACCGATTCAATCACCCGTAAAATGGTGTATGATATGGTGAAATGAGTAATTCATAAATCGGCCGATTGGGCCAGTTAAGGTGGTTTTTTATGGAAACCGTTATTGCGTTTATAATAATTTTTGGCTCTCTCGTCTTTTTTCATGAATTAGGACATTTCCTATTTGCTAAAAAGGCCGGAATTATGGTGCGCGAATTCGCAATCGGAATGGGACCGAAAATACTAGCACTTCGTAAAAAGGAGACACTTTACACAATCCGAATCCTTCCGATTGGCGGCTATGTCAGGATGGCTGGCGAGGATTTCGATACCGTTGAATTACAACCCGGATATCGCGTCGGTGTCATACTGAATAACAACGACGAAATCGAAAAGATCTATTTGAACCGTGATGTTTCCAATCCGAATGTTTTATTTTTGGAAACGGAATCCGCCGATTTAAGCAAAGACCTGTTCATCGAAGGATATGACGAAGATGGGAATCTCGTGAGATATAATGTTTCCCGTAATGCTGTCATTTATGAAAAAGGACAGGAGACGTTGATTGCGCCTTACGATCGACAATTCGATTCCAAGTCGTTGGGAAGTCGGGCAATGGCGATTTTTGCCGGTCCATTATTCAACTTCATCCTCGCATTCTTCATCTTCTTGGCGATCGGCCTATTGCATGGCATCCCTACAAACGAGCCTATTATTAAGGAAGTCATCAGTGACAGTCCTGCTTATGCTGCGGGAATGGAGGCAGGGGACTTCGTCAAGGAAGTCGATGGAAAGCCAATGGAAACTTGGCAAGAGTTCACCGAAACGATACAGGCAAATCCCGAAAACCGTCTTCAGATGAAGGTGGAAAGGAACGGAGAAATGGTGACGCTCGCGGTCGTACCTGAGAAAATGGTCGAGGCTGGCAGGGAATATGGACAAATCGGCGTCATGTATGAAAGCCCATTGGAAAAGAATGCGTTAAAAGCATTTGCGTTCGGAGCGGAGCAGACATATAGCTGGATGAAGAGGATATTCGAACTTCTCGGCATGCTCGTTACAGGCAAGTTTACAATTGACGCATTAAGCGGACCTGTCGGCATCTATAAAGCGACAGAGGAAGTTGCGCAATGGGGTGTGTTCTCCCTGATGAACTGGGCTGCCGTATTGAGCATCAATCTAGGAATCATGAACCTTTTGCCGTTGCCGGCATTGGATGGCGGACGATTGCTTTTCTTCGCATTCGAAGGAGTGCGCGGCAAACCCGTCGACAAACAGAAGGAAGGCATGGTCCATTTCGTCGGCATCATGCTGCTGATGGTCCTAATGCTCATCGTCACCTGGAACGACATCCAACGATTTTTCTTTTGATACAACAGGTTAATTTATAAGAATTCGAGGTGAAATCTTCATGAAACAATCACGGACATTCATCCCGACAATGCGAGAAATCCCGACGGATGCCGATATCCTTTCCCATCAACTTCTACTCCGGGCAGGATACATCCGACAACATATGAGCGGCGTCTATTCCTTCCTTCCACTTGCAAAAAAAGTAATTCGGAAAATCGAAAACATCATCCGTGAAGAGATGGATGCAATAGAAGCCGTTGAAATGTTCATGCCGACATTGCAGCCGTCAAGCCTTTGGAAAGAGACGGGCAGATGGGATTCATACGGTGCCGAACTTTTCAGGCTTAAGGATCGCCATGAACGTCAAATGGTATTAGGGCCTACTCATGAAGAAGTGGTTACATCGCTCATTCGGGATGAAGTGAAATCCTATAAGAAACTGCCGCTTACGGTCTATCAAATCCAGACGAAATTCAGGGATGAGAAACGGCCACGGTTCGGATTACTTCGCGGCAGGGAATTTATCATGAAGGATGCCTATTCATTCCATTCAACTGTAGAGAGTCTGGAAGATAAATATAATGAAATGATGCAGGCGTACTCGAATATCTTTTCGAGGCTCGGCTTGGATTTCCGTGCAGTCATCGCTGACGGCGGAACGATCGGCGGCGAAGGGAGCCATGAGTTCATGGCGCTGTCCGATATCGGGGAAGATACGATCGCTTATAGTGACGCTTCCTCATTTGCTGCCAACATCGAGATGGCAGAAGTGAAAGTTGAGTATGCAAAGTCCAAGGAAACATTGAAAGAGATTGTAAAAGTCGATACTCCGGGAAAAAGGACGATTGCGGAAGTGGCGGACTTCCTGAACGTCGACCCTTCGAAAGTGATCAAGACGCTTATTTTCAAAGCGGACGAGAAGTTGGTTGTCGTACTGGCTCGGGGCGATCATGACATCAACGAAATCAAGCTGAAAAAGGCATTGCAGGCAGATGAAATTAATCTGGCGACTGAAGACGAAATCAAAGAAATGCTTTCTTGCAAAGCTGGTTCCATCGGGCCTGTCAAACTGCCGCTTGATTTGAAGGTTTATGCCGATCACGGTGTCGAATCTATCGTCAACGGTGTATGCGGGGCGAACGAGGATGACTGCCATTTGGTGAATGTTAATCCGGAGCGCGATTTCGCAATTGATCAATATGTGGATTTGCGGTTCATTAACGAAGGCGATCCTTCGCCGGACGGAAACGGGACGATAAGATTTGCCAAAGGAATCGAACTTGGCCATGTCTTTAAATTAGGAACGACGTATAGCGGTCCGATGAAAGCGACATACCTTGATGAATACGGCAAGGCCCAACCGTATATTATGGGATGCTATGGTATTGGTGTTTCTAGGATTTTGGCCGCTGTGGCGGAACAGCATAATGATGCAAATGGATTGAGATTGCCGAAACAGCTTTCTCCGTATGATATACATCTTGTAACGATCAATATGAAGGACGAAGCGCAAACAAAACTGTCCGAAGAGCTCTATCATCTTCTAAAATCATACCGGTATGACATTTTACATGACGACCGTGATGAAAGACCGGGCGTGAAATTCACGGATGCCGATCTTATTGGATTGCCGATTCGTTTGACAATCGGCAAGAGGGCGAGTGAAGGGATCGTTGAGGTGAGATTCAGAGCAACCGGCGAAACAGTTGAGTGGCAAAAAGAAGAAGTGACCGAAAAGCTGCAAGCCTTTTTCGGTTAAGGGTAAGAGAGAGGGGGAGGCCGAATGTTCCGGCACTTCCCTTCTTTTCACTGTACGAAAAGGGGGAGGTATACATATGGATGCAAAAGTGAAACTGCTGACATTGCTACAGCAGATCGGTATGACGGACGATCAAACAATTGCCCATTTCGAACATGGAACATTGGAACGAGTTGATATTCATCGCAAATCGAGAGTATGGCAATTTAATGTGGAACTTGAAAAAACTTTGCCTGTACAAGTCTTTCAGTTATTCCAACAAAGGATGTCGGAGTCCTTTACGTCCATAGCTTCAGTACGCCTTCAATTGAAAGTGCGAACTACAGAAGGGGATCCTGAACTGATTGTCGGTTATTGGCCGCATGTTATTGAAGAAATGAGAGATATGTCTCCTCCGATACGCGAAAGGCTCATCGGGCAAAAGCCTGTCCTCGTTGGCGGGAAAATGACATTGACTTGCGCGAATGACTTTGAACAGCAAACAATGAAAAATAAATATGGGCCGCTCATCGCCGAGGTCTATGAATCATTCGGCTTTCCCTCGATGGCCGTCGAATTTACAATCTCAGAGGAGTCTGACGACAACGAAGCGGAAATGCTTGCATTCATGGCGCAAAAAAAGGCGGAAGAAGAAGAGTATGCGAAGAATGCCTTAGCCAACCTGCAAAAAATGGAAGCGATGAAGAAGGAGAACGGGGATGCAGGGAACAGGCCATTCGTTTTAGGGGTCCCGATCAAGCCGGATGAACCGATCATCGACATTCAGACAATACAAGACGAGGAAAGACGCGTGACGATAGAAGGCTATGTTTTCGATGCGGAAGTAAGGGAATTAAGAAGCGGACGTTCCTTGCTAACGATTAAGGTGACCGATTACACCGATTCGATTCTTGTGAAAATGTTCTCCAGGGATAACGAGGATGCCGAGCTCATGAAAACATTGAAAAAAGGGGCTTGGGTGCGTGCTAGGGGCAGCATCCAGAACGATACATTCGTCCGTGATCTCATTATGATGGCTCAGGACATCATGGAGGTCCCTGCGATAATTAGAAAAGATACTGCTCCTGAGGATCGCAAACGGATCGAATTGCATGCACATACGACGATGAGTCAGATGGATGCGGTGACTTCGGCATCCGCATTAGTCGCACAAGCGGCAAAATGGGGCCATCCTGCAGTTGCAATTACCGACCATGCGAACGTCCAATCGTTTCCGGAAGCCTATTCCGCTGGCAAGAAACATGGCATAAAGGTTCTGTTCGGCTTGGAAGCGAATTTGGTGGACGACGGCGTCCCGATTGTCTATGACGAGCAGCACCGAGAGCTCGAAAACGACACATTCGTTGTATTTGACGTGGAGACGACCGGCCTGTCCGCCGTGTACGACACTATCATCGAGTTGGCGGCGGTCAAAGTTGTCAATGGTGAACTGAAGGAAAGGTTTGAACGGTTTGCCAATCCACATCATCCACTGTCTTCGACAACAACGGAGCTGACGGGCATTACGGATGACATGGTGAAGGACGCACCTGAAGTGTCGGAAGTTATAAAGGACTTCAAGGAATTCATTGGAGATGCAATCCTCGTCGCACATAACGCCTCATTCGATATGGGCTTCTTTTACGAGGCAAGTAAAAAAGCCGGTGTGCATGACAAAAATTACCCGGTGATCGATACGCTGGAGTTGGCACGTTTCCTTTACCCGGAAATGCGGAATCACAGATTGAATACGTTAGCCAAAAAGTTCGATATTGAACTGACACAGCATCACCGTGCGATCTACGATACAGAAGCGACAGCCTATCTGTTCATCCGCCTCATGAAGGAAGCGGCTACGGAAAAAGGAATCGTATACTTGGATGATTTCAATAAAAACATCGGAGAAGGGGATGCCTATAAACGTTCAAGGCCATCCCATTGCACATTACTTGCGACGGATGATGAAGGTTTGAAAAATCTATTCAAACTCGTCTCCATTTCCCATATGAATTACTTTTACAGAGTTCCACGCATCCCTCGTTCTTTATTGATGAAATACCGGAAAGGCCTCCTAGTCGGCTCGGGTTGCGATAAAGGCGAAGTCTTCGAAGGCCTCATGCAGAAGTCTATGGAAGAGGTTGAAGAAATCGCAGGCTTCTATGATTATCTTGAATTGCATCCGAAACCTGCCTATTCCCATTTGATTGAATTGGAATTGATCAGGGACGAATGGAACCTGGAAGATATAATGCGGAAGATGATCAAGCTCGGGAAAAAGGTCGGACTTCCCGTATGTGCTACAGGGAATGTCCACTATATAGACGAGACGGATGCTATGTACCGTCAAGTCCTTGTCCGTTCCCAAGGCGGGGCAAATCCGATGAATCGACACTCCTTGCCTGAAGTCCATTTCCGGACGACAGACGAAATGCTCGAGCACTTCTCATTTTTAGGCCAAGAAGTTGCTGAACAAATCGTCATCGACAATCCACGGGCAGTGGCGGACCGTGTCGGAGAAGTTAAAGTAATCAAAGATGATCTGTATACGCCAACGATTATCGGCGCAGATGATGAGGTTAGGGATCTCACCTATTCAATGGCACGCAGCATTTACGGTGAGCAGCTGCCTGAAATAATCGAAGCACGGATCGAGAAAGAATTGAAATCGATCATCGACAACGGATTTGCGGTCATCTACCTCATTTCACATAAGCTTGTGAAAAAATCATTGGATGATGGATATCTTGTCGGTTCCCGTGGATCGGTTGGTTCTTCCCTCGTCGCAACGATGATGGAAATTACGGAAGTAAACCCGATGCCTCCGCATTATGTTTGCCCATCATGTAAGACGTCCGAGTTCTTTGACGACGGGTCAGTCGGCTCCGGGTTCGACTTGCCGGACAAAGCGTGTACGTCGTGCGGTACGATGTTCAAAAAAGATGGACAAGATATCCCGTTTGAAACATTCCTAGGCTTTAACGGGGATAAAGTTCCGGATATCGACTTGAACTTCAGTGGAGAATACCAAGCACATGCGCATAATTACACGAAAGAGCTTTTTGGTGAGGACTTCGTGTACCGTGCAGGGACGATCGGAACGGTTGCCGAAAAGACGGCATACGGCTATGTCAGGGGCTATATGAATGACAATAACCTGCATTTGCGTGGCGCAGAAATTGACCGGCTCGTGCAAGGCTGCACAGGCGTCAAACGGAATACAGGGCAGCACCCAGGAGGGATCATCGTCGTCCCGGACAATATGGAGATTTTTGATTTCACGCCGATCCAGTTCCCGGCGGATGACACGGCTTCAAGTTGGCGGACGACGCATTTCGACTTCCATTCGATTGATAATAACCTTCTAAAGCTGGACATATTGGGGCATGATGATCCGACGATGATTAAAATGCTTGAAGACCTTTCGGGAATAGATCCGAAAACAATTCCGCCGGATGATGAAGGGGTCATGGCACTATTCAGCGGGACTTCGTCATTAGGTGTTACCGAAGAGCAGATCGATTGCAAAACGGGAACTTTGGGTGTACCGGAATTCGGAACGCGCTTCGTAAGGCAGATGCTTGAGGAAACGAAGCCATCCACATTCTCGGAATTAATCCAGATTTCCGGTCTTTCCCACGGGACAGACGTATGGCTTGGCAATGCCCAAGAACTGATCCAGAATAAAATCTGCCAATTGTCCGATGTGATCGGGTGCCGTGACGATATTATGGTCTACTTGATTTACCAAGGGCTTGAACCTGCGATGGCATTCAAGATCATGGAATCGGTGCGGAAAGGGAAAGGGCTGACGCCGGAATTCGAAGAGGCGATGAAGGCGAACCAAGTGCCAGGATGGTATATCGATTCATGTAAAAAGATAAAGTATATGTTCCCGAAAGCGCACGCCGCCGCTTATGTACTCATGGCGCTGCGGATTGCTTATTTCAAAGTCCACCATCCGATCATGTATTACGCTGCGTACTTCACTGTCCGAGCGACTGATTATGATCTGGCAACAATGACGAAAGGGAATGCCTCCATCCGAGCAAAAATCAAAGAGATCAATGATAAAGGTTTGGAAGCATCGCCGAAAGAAAAGAACTTGCTTACAGTTCTAGAGATTTCTTTGGAAATGTACGAACGTGGCTTTTCATTCGCTAAACCGGATCTCTATAAATCCTCCGCCTCTGAATTTATTATCGATGGAAATCAATTGATACCGCCATTCGATGCGATTCCTTCCCTAGGCACGAACGTCGCCAAAGCGATTGTCGAAGCCCGCGAGGATGGCATTTTCCTATCGAAGGAAGATTTGCAACAACGAGGGAGAGTATCGAAAACGGTTATTGAATATATGGATAACTTGGGCTGCTTGGAAGGAATGCCCGATTCAAACCAACTATCCCTTTTCTGAATGGATGAATTTGCATCGTCTAGACTCCGGGTGGCAAAAAGACTGCCTTAATTTCTGCAAAGACCGCAGAAATACGGCAAATCGAACCCTGCACTGTTCGATTCGCTCGGGTCATAAGTCAGCTCTGCTGTACGGCAAAGTTCGCCGTTTCGCCGATCTGTCTTATGCCTGTCGCGGTTAACCGCCACCCTACGCTTTTGCACATCATTTGCATTGATACCCAGCAGATGGTATAATTGGTGCAACTTTTGCTATACGTCTTGCGAAAAGAGTGGGGTTTCCCGCTCTTTTCTGTTGTCTATTCGTATAAGACAAGTTTGAATCAAATTTCGGGAGGGTTATGATGAGTAAAATTACAGAAGAAGTTGAAAAGCTCGTCAGTCCGATAGTGAATGACCTCGAGTTGGAATTGGTTGATATTGAATTCGTTAAAGAAGGCAGGGACTGGTTTTTACGGGTTTATATCGATACGCCGGAAGGGAATATCGATATTGAACAGTGCGCACTTGTGAGTGAAAGGCTTAGTGAAGAGCTGGACCGTACAGATCCAATCCCTCAGAACTATTTTCTTGAGGTTTCCTCACCCGGCGCTGAACGTCCGCTTAAAAAAGAAGAGGACTTCAAAAAAGCAGTCGGTCAGTATGTATTCATTAAAACGTATGAACCGATCAACGGCATGAAAGAGTTTGAAGGATACTTGCTTTCTTATGGTCCTGATGCCGCAGAAGTTGAAATCCGCATCAAGACCCGGAAATTGCAAGTCGTCATCGAAAAGGAAAAAATCGCATTTGCACGACTAGCAATTGATTTTTCCGCATAATTGAATATAGGAGTGATTAATTATGAGTAGTGATCTACTCGATGCATTGACAGCCCTTGAAAAGCAGAAAGGAATTTCGAGGGATGTAATTGTGGAAGCGATTGAAGCGGCCCTTGTTACCGCATATAAAAGAAACTTCAACCAGGCGCAAAACGTCCGTGTCGATTTGAATCTGGAAAAAGGGACGATGAAAGTCTATTCCCGCAAAGATGTCGTGGAAGATGTGGAAGATGAAAGACTTCAAATCGCACTTGAAGACGCTTTGGCCATCAATCCTGCATATGAACTCGGAGATATCGTCGAAGAAGAAGTGACTCCGCGTGATTTTGGACGGATTGCAGCGCAGACGGCCAAGCAAGTCGTCACACAGCGTGTCCGTGAAGCTGAACGGGGTCTAATCTACGATGAATATGTAGACCGGGAAGATGATATCGTCAACGGGATCGTCGAGCGTTTGGACGCAAGGAATCTTTATGTTGGACTTGGAAAAGTGGAGGCAGTACTGCCTGCTAGCGAACAGATCACTACAGAATCCTACCAGCCTCATGATCGTATCAAAGTTTACATTACTAAGGTCGAGCGTACTTCAAGAGGGCCCCAAGTTTTTGTTTCCCGTACACATCCCGGCCTTTTGCGCCGGTTGTTTGAAATGGAAGTTCCAGAAATTTATGACGGTACGGTAGAAATCAAATCGATTGCCCGTGAAGCGGGGGACCGTTCGAAAATTTCAGTCCATACAAATAATGAGGAAGTCGATCCGGTCGGTTCTTGCGTTGGTTCCCGCGGAGCGCGCGTCCAATCCATTTCAAACGAATTGAACGGCGAAAAAGTCGATATCGTGGAATGGTCCGAAGATCCGGTCGTCTTCGTAGCGAATGCATTGAGCCCTTCCAAAGTGCTTGATGTGCAAGTGAATGAAGAGGACAGATCGACAACGGTAGTCGTGCCGGACTACCAGCTATCTTTGGCAATTGGGAAACGTGGACAGAACGCACGGTTGGCCGCCAAGCTTACTGGATGGAAAATCGATATTAAAAGTGAAACGGATGCCCGCGAATTAGGGATCTATCCGCCTTCCTTCGATCAAACTGGCGGAGAACGACTATTTGAAGATGATGTATATGCTGTTACCGAAAATGGAAACGATGAATATGATGAGGATCCATATTTCGATGATGAGCCGGAAGAAGAATCCGATCTGGAAACGATCGATTTATATTCGGAAACAGACGAGGACAATTGAGTTGAAAGGATGACTGCCCATGACAAGCAAAAAGAAAATCCCTTTGCGTAAATGTGCGGCGACGGGCGAGATGCTGCCAAAGAAGGAAATGATCCGCATTGTCCGCACAAAGGAAGGTGAAGTTTCAGTCGATCTGACAGGCAAAAAATCAGGACGTGGTACATATGTATCGAAAACTGAAGAAGCTGTTGAAACAGCGAGACGCAATCGATCGATTGAAAGCCAGCTTGGAACATCGGTGCCTGAGGAAGTCTATGAAGATCTTCTGCATGCAATCCGTCGTGAGGCGTTGAAATGAATCCTACTGCAATCTTCCAATTGTTAGGGATGGCCGCAAGAGCCCGTAAACTGATCACCGGTGAAGAACTGGTCGTCAAAGAAGTGCGTTCGGGTAATGCACGTTTAGTCATCGTTTCTGAAGATGCTTCACAAAATACACATAAAAAAGTAAATGATAAATGTAATTTCTACAACGTTGAGAAGCATGTATTCGGGAGCCGGGAAGCTCTCGGCCATGCAATCGGAAAAGAGTCGCGGGTCGTACTCGCGTTAACGGATGCCGGCTTTGCCAAAAAAGTATCCGGGCTCCTCAACGAATATAACCGGGGGTGGGCTAATGACGAAGATACGTGTACACGAATACGCGAAACAAGTGAATCGGACGAGTAAAGAAGTCATCGAAGAGCTTGGGAAAATAAATGTGAATGTAACGAACCATATGTCGATGCTTGATAGAGAGGCGACATCAAAATTGGATCAACGTTTTGGTAAAGGCGGTTCTACGCCGTCTGATAAGCCTAGAAGCGGACAAAATGACCGGAATCCTGCTTCAGGGGCGGCTCGTCCTTCGGGCAATGCGCAGGACAACAAGAGACAGGGCGGCCAACGTCAAGGGCAAAGTACACAAGGTGGCAACCGACCGGCACAAAGCGGTCAGCGCCAAGGCCAAAATGCACAAGGTGGCAACCGACCGGCACAAGGCGGTCAGCGTCAAGGACAAGGAGCACAAGGCGGCAACCGACCAGCTCAAGGCGGTCAGCGTCAAGGACAAGGAGCACAAGGCGGCAACCGACCGGCACAAGGCGGCCAGCGTCAAGGACAAGGAGCACAAGGCGGCAACCGACCGGCACAAGGCGGCCAGCGTCAAGGACAAGGAGCACAAGGCGGCAACCGACCGGCACAAGGCGGCCAACGTCAAGGTCAAGGGACCCAAGGCGGCAACCGTCCGGCACAAGGCGGCGGCAATCGCCCGGCTGGACGTGGCGGAAGACCACCAGCACGTGGCATTAACCAAGGGCGCAGAAGACATCGTCCGGCTCCAATGCCAAAAGTGGAGAAGCCGTTGCCGGAAAAAATCACGTTCTATGAATCATTGACAGTCGGTGAACTTGCAAACAAACTGGGCAGAGAACCGTCTGAAATCATCAAAAAGCTATTCATGCTTGGCGTCATGGCAACAATCAACCAAGAGTTGGATAAAGATGCAATCGAGCTGATCTGTGCGGAATACGACGTGGAAGTGGAAGAAGAAATCCGCATTGACGTCACTGATCTCGAAATTTATTTTGAGGAATCCGAAGAGCCTGAAGGTGAACTGACAGAACGTCCGCCAGTCGTTACAATCATGGGACACGTTGACCATGGAAAAACGACGCTACTCGATTCGATCCGTGACACGAAAGTGACACAAGGCGAAGCGGGGGGCATCACTCAGCATATCGGTGCTTATCAAATCGAAGCGGAAGGCAAGAAAATCACGTTCCTGGATACGCCTGGACACGCGGCGTTTACAACAATGCGTGCACGTGGTGCGAAAGTGACGGATATTACAATCCTAGTCGTTGCAGCGGATGACGGTGTCATGCCTCAAACGATTGAGGCGATCAATCATGCGAAAGCCGCTGAAGTTCCGATCATCGTCGCGGTGAATAAAATGGATAAGCCGACTGCAAATCCGGACCGAGTCATGCAGGAGTTGACGGAGCATGGCCTACTAGCCGAAGCGTGGGGTGGAGATACGATCTTCGTACCGATTTCCGCATTAAAAGGCGAAGGGATCGATCAGCTGCTTGAAATGGTTTTATTGGTGGCGGAAGTCGCTGAATTGAAGGCTAGCAAAAACATTCGCGCAAAAGGGACTGTCATCGAAGCTCAATTGGACCGCGGCCGTGGATCGGTCGCAACGCTTCTTGTACAAGATGGAACGCTTCGTGTAGGTGACCCGATCGTCGTTGGAAACACATTCGGGAAAGTACGTGCGATGATCAACGACCTTGGCCGCCGCGTAAAGGAAGCAGGTCCATCCACGCCGGTGGAAATTACAGGTCTTAGCGATGTACCGCAAGCGGGTGACCGTTTTGTCGTCTTCGAAGACGAAAAGACAGCCCGTCAAATTGCCGAATCAAGAGCAGGAGATGCATTGCAGGAACAACGTGGCGAAAAAACACGTGTCACGCTTGATAACCTTTTCGACCAGATGAAACAAGGGGATATGAAGGAATTGAACCTTATCGTCAAAGCCGACGTTCAAGGAACCGTCGAAGCGATGGCCGCTTCCCTTATGAAAATCGAAGTCGAAGGCGTAAACGTCCGGATCATCCATACTGGAGCAGGCGCCATCAACGAATCGGACATCTCCCTAGCTGCAGCATCCAATGCAATCGTCATCGGTTTCAACGTGCGTCCCGATGTCAATGCTAAACGTGCAGCCGAAGAGGAAGGCGTCGATATCCGATTGCACCGCGTCATCTATAAAGTGATTGAGGAAATCGAATCGGCGATGAAAGGGCTATTGGATCCTGAATACGAAGAAAAAGTGATCGGCCAAGCCGAAGTCCGTGAAACGTTCAAAGTTTCGAAAATCGGAACGATCGCCGGAAGCTATGTGACAGAAGGTAAGATTACCCGTGATGCGGGCGTACGTGTCCTACGTGATAATATCGTCATCTTCGAAGGCGAGCTTGACACATTGAAGAGATTCAAGGACGACGTAAAAGAAGTCGCAAGAGGCTATGAATGCGGAATTACAGTTAAAAACTTCAATGACATTAAGGAAGGCGACATTTTTGAAGCCTTCATCATGGAGGAAATTAAACGGACATGATCGTCTATGCGGAATGCACATTCTTCATACCTGACGTCCATTCATTGAAAGGCAAACGATCCGTTTTGAAAAGAATGACAGATCGTGTAAAAAATGAATTCAACGTTTCCATCGCCGAGATCGATCACCAAGACTTATGGCAAAGGACGACAATCGCACTTGTTTCAGTTGCCGCGTCAAAAGATGCCGCGGAAGGGGAAACGAGGAGAGCCATCCGTTTTCTGGAATCAAATCCGGAATGGGAAATGACAGAAATGATACTTGACTACTATTGATACGGAATCGGGGTGACCATCTATGTCTATGCGTGCAAATCGTGTTGCTGAACAGATGAAGAAAGAATTAGGTGGAATCATCAGCCAAAAATTGAAAGATCCTCGCATCGGCTTCGTTACTGTGACGGACGTCGAAGTGACAGGTGATCTTCAACAGGCGACCATATTCATTTCGGTATTAGGAAATGAATCTGAAAAAGAGGCGACTCTTGCCGGTCTGACGAAGGCGAAAGGTTTTATCCGCACTGAAATCGGGCAACGGATCAGACTCAGGAAGACACCTGAAATCGAATTTGCATTTGATGATTCTGTCGAATACGGAAATCGTATCGAATCGCTGCTTCGTCAAGTGAATAGTGAAGAAGAATGAACGATTGGAGGAAGTCGGCGTCCGAATGGACTTTCCGGCTTCCTTCTTTTTGTTACTAAAGCTAAAGTGAGGAGGATGAATATGGATGGGATTCTTCCTTTGTGGAAGCAAAAAGGGATGACTTCGCATGATTGCGTATTCAAACTCAGGAAAATAGTAGGCATGAAAAAAGTGGGGCATACAGGGACACTAGACCCCAACGTGGAAGGCGTCCTCCCAATATGCCTTGGACAAGCTACAAAAGTTGCGGAATACGTGACAGACGCAGGAAAAGAGTATATTGCCACAGTCTCGATTGGCACATCAACTGAAACGGAAGATGCGGAAGGGGCACCTGTCTCGACAGATAATTCCAATAAAAAAATCAGCCGTTTGGAGATTCTTAATGCACTTGAACAGCTCACCGGAGAGATTGTGCAAATTCCACCGATGTATTCCGCAGTAAAAGTGAATGGCAAAAGGCTATATGAATACGCCAGAAAAGGAATCGAAGTTGAAAGACCCGAACGGACTGTACATATTTATGAAATCGAATTGCTTGATGATCGCGAGACGTTCGAAGGGGAAGAAATCAAGTTCATGATCCGGATAGCGTGCGGAAAAGGCACATATATCCGGACGCTATCCGTGCAAATTGGCGAAAAACTTGGGTATCCAGCCCATATGGCAACTTTGGTCCGTACGGCATCAGGAAACTTCCGGCAGAATGATTGTTTGACGCTTGCAGAAGTGGAAGAGCACAAGAAGAAAAACACTCTCCAACAATTTATCCGACCGCTTGAAGAGGCGCTTGCCGAATTTGAATTCGTCGAAATCGACGATGATTTGTATGGTAAGATAATAAACGGACAAGTATTACCACAGCATCCTGCACTGGCGGACAATGAGGCAATTGCTTTTACGAAATCACAAAAGGCGATTGCCATCTATTGCAACCATCCGACAAAAGAGGGATTGATGAAACCTGAAAAGATGTTTCCATTCAATCAGTAGGGGAGAATCTCATGGAAATTTACCATTTGCACTATCCATCTCACACAGCTGTCGATGACAAAGGCCCTTTTTCGCTAGCCATCGGTTTTTTCGACGGGCTGCATAAAGGACATCAGACAGTAATCAATGAAGCGATAACAAAAGCGGAGCAATTAGGGATCCGTACAGCTGTTATGACATTCGATCCTCATCCGTCGCACCTGTTTGGCAAGGGAAGAGAAAAGGTCGGCTACATTACAAAATATCCGGAAAAGTCCCGGCTTCTAGAAGAAATGGGTGTCGATACGCTTTTCATCGTAACGTTCGATTGGGAACTTGCTTCCCTTTCCCCGGAGCGTTTCATTGAAATTTTTATTAAAGGCTTGGGCATCAAGCATGTGACCGCCGGCTTCGACTTCACGTTCGGTTCAAAAGGAGCGGGCACTATGGAACAGATGGCCGCGCTTTCTGCAGGTGAATACGGTACGACAATCATTGAAAAAGTGACCGATTCCGTTGAAAAGATTTCATCGACCCGGATTCGCAAACTTCTTTCCGAAGGAGACGTCGAAAAGACCGCCTCATTGCTCGGAAGACCGTTCAGAACGGTCGGTACCGTCATAGACGGCGAGAAGAGAGGCAGGCTGCTCGGCTTCCCTACAGCTAACGTATCTATCGACGAAGAGACAATCCTGCCAGCAAACGGTGTCTACGCTGTCCTATTCTCCGTTGACGGTCAATTTTATAAGGGCGTCTGCAACGTAGGAGTGAAACCTACCTTCCACGATCCTGATAAGATGAAACCGAGCGTAGAAGTCCACGTCCTCGATTTCAACTCCGATCTATACGGAAAAAAAGTCACCGTCGATTGGATAGCAAGAATCCGTGCAGAAAAGAAATTTGGATCGGTTGATGAACTTATTCAGCAAATCGGCAAAGACAAAGAAACAGCCAAGCAGTTGCTGTCAGGGCGTTGATATCCGCTCATTTCGACTTCTTTGTTGCATCCTCAAACCACACATGTTATGATAAATCAGTGCTAGAGCACAAACCTTTCCTTGGCTATCGAATCACCAACGTTTGCTCGGGATTTGGGGATATTTAATGATTAGGAGGTGAAAAGGATGGCTATTACACAAGAGCGTAAACATGAATTGATCAACGAATTCAAAACTCATGAAAACGATACTGGATCTGCTGAAGTACAGATCGCTATCCTTACTGAAGAGATCAACAACTTGAACAACCATTTACGTACACACAAGAAGGATCACCATTCTCGTCGTGGTCTTTATAAAATGGTCGGTACTCGTCGTAGACTACTTAAGTACCTACGTGAAACTGATGTTCAACGTTACCGTGATCTTATTGCCAAACTCGGCCTTCGCCGTTAATAAGATGTATACGAAAAGCGGGCCTTGCCCGCTTTTTTTTATTGAACGATTAATTTTTCGCATATGTCCTTCTTTTTTGATACACTACTACGTAATACATACTTCGTATGATGTCCATGTTTGAAATTAGAGAGGGGTACCATAATGACAGAACAGAAAAAAGTTTATTCATTTGATTGGGCTGGAAGACCGTTAACGATTGAAACGGGCCAGCTTGCGAAACAAGCGAACGGCGCTGTACTTGTAAGGTACGGAGACACGACCGTGCTATCTACAGCAACCGCTTCGAAAAATCCGAAAGCACTTGATTTCTTTCCGTTGACAGTCAACTATGAAGAAAGATTATACGCCGTAGGGAAAATTCCAGGCGGTTTCATCAAACGTGAAGGACGCCCATCGGAGAAGGCCGTTTTAACGAGCCGCCTCATCGACCGTCCGATCCGTCCGTTGTTTGCGGATGGATTCCGTAATGACGTGCAAGTCATTTCACTTGTCATGTCTGTCGATCAGAACTGTTCATCTGAAATGGCAGCAATGCTCGGCTCATCGCTCGCATTGTCCATTTCCGACATTCCTTTCGAAGGGCCGATTGCCGGCGTACAAGTCGGACGCATCGATGGCGAATTCATTGTGAACCCGACGCCGGAGCAATTGGAAGTGAGCGAGCTTGACCTCGTCGTTGCAGGAACAAAGGATGCCATCAATATGGTTGAAGCAGGAGCGAAGGAAGTTGCGGAGGATATCATTCTCGAAGCAATCATGTTCGGTCATGAGCAGATCATCCAATTGATCGAATTCCAAGAAAAGATCATTGCAGAAGTCGGCAAAGAAAAAATGGAAATTACATTATTCGAACTTGACGAAGCATTGCTTGCTGAAGTGAAAAATAAATGTGAAGCCGATCTTATCAGCGCCATCCAAACTGAAGAGAAGCATGCACGTGAAGAAGCGATCAACGCTGTAAAAGACGAAGTGATGGAGCACTACACAAATGAAGAGTCGGATGAAGATACGATAAAGCAAGTGAAGAACATTCTGGATCACCTTGTTAAGGAAGAAGTCCGCCGACTCATCACGGATGAAAAAGTCCGTCCTGATGGCCGTGGATTGGATGAAATCCGTCCGTTAGCATCGGAAGTAGGCATTTTGCAGCGCACGCATGGTTCAGGCTTGTTCACACGTGGACAAACCCAGGCGCTCAGCGTATGTACATTAGGGGCTTTAGGTGAAGTTCAGATCATCGATGGACTTGGACTTGAAGAATCAAAACGTTTTATGCATCACTATAACTTCCCGAACTTCAGCGTAGGGGAAACAGGTCCTATCCGTGGACCGGGCCGTCGTGAAATCGGTCACGGTGCCCTTGGGGAACGAGCACTTGAAGCGATCATCCCGGATGAGAAAGATTTTCCATATACAATCCGTCTCGTAGCGGAAGTATTGGAGTCCAACGGCTCGTCCTCCCAAGCGTCAATCTGTGCCTCTACAATGGCGATGATGGACGCAGGAATCCCGATCAAGGCGCCAGTTGCGGGAATCGCAATGGGACTTGTGAAAAAAGGGGACAATTATTCCGTTCTTTCAGATATCCAAGGGATGGAAGACCATCTTGGAGATATGGACTTTAAAGTTGCCGGAACTGAAAAAGGGATTACCGCTTTGCAAATGGATATTAAAATCGAGGGACTATCCCGTCAAATTTTGGAAGAGTCTTTAACTCAAGCGAAAATCGGACGGATGCATATCCTTGATCATATGATGGCGACCATTTCCGCGCCACGCGAAGAACTTTCACAATATGCGCCGAAGATCATCATGATCCGGATCAATCCTGACAAGATTCGTGATGTCATCGGGCCTGGCGGTAAAGTTATCAATAAGATCATTGAAGAAACGAATGTTAAAATCGATACGGAACAAGATGGCACAATCTACATTTCTTCCCCTAACTCGGACATGAACGAAAAAGCGAAAACGATGATTGAAAACATCGTACGAGAAGCAAAAGTCGGAGAATATTACCTAGGTAAAGTGAAACGGATTGAGAAATTCGGTGCATTCCTAGAAATATTCCCAGGCAAAGACGGGCTTCTCCATATTTCTGAAATCCAGGAAGAGCGTACGAAAGCTGTTGAGGATGTATTGAAAATGGGCGATGAACTTCTTGTCAAAGTCATTGAAATTGACAATCAAGGTCGCGTGAATCTTTCCCGCAAAGTCGTTTTGAAAGAAGAAAAAGAAGCGGCGGAAAAAGGGAAAAACGAATAAACGATTTGCATATAATAATGGAAAGCCCCACTTTACGATGGTGTGAAGATGGTGGCTTTTTGTTATTTCAATTAGCGGGGGGAAAAGAATTGATACAAAAAAAGATATGCCAAAACGGCGTCAGAATTATCCATGAAAAGATGCCATATGTCCGCTCATTGGCAATCGGCCTATTTGTGAAGGCCGGTTCCATAGATGAGACAGAAAAGGAATGGGGGCTTTCCCACTTCATTGAACATATGCTTTTCAAAGGTACGGCGACACGAAGCGCAAAAATGATCGCAGAACAATTCGACCGGATAGGCGGGGATATTAATGCGTACACTTCCAAAGAGATGACTTGCTATTATGCGACGGTGCTCGATCATCATGCGGAAGAAGCGTTAACAATATTAGCGGACATGTTTTTCAATTCCAGTTTTAACGGAGCTGATATTCAAAAAGAGAAATCCGTTATTTTGGATGAAATCGCGTCAGTGGAAGATACGCCTGATGATGACGTTGATGAACGGCTTTGGTCAGTCATGTACCCGCAGCATACGATTGGAAGGTCGATTGGCGGGATTAAAGAAACAATTGATTCATTCGATAAGGAAATGATCGAGAAGTACATATCGAAGCACTACACTGTTGAAAATACCGTCATCTCGATAGCAGGAAATTATGACGATGAATTGATTGGATTCATCGAAAACCTATTCAACTCATTCATCCGGAAAGGATCATCTGATTCGATTGAGGCAACTCGCCCTGTCTTCCACAACGGCAGAATATCGAAATCCAAGGATATCGAACAAGCGCATATTTGCATCGGTTATCCGGGTCTCACACTAACCGATGACCGTCTGCATGATTTGATTCTGCTCGATAGCATCGTAGGAGGAACGATGTCTTCCCGGATGTTCCAAAAAATCCGAGAGGAGAAAGGGCTTGCTTATTCCGTGTTTTCCTATTATTCATCGTATATGTCAACAGGCTCATTCGTCATTTATGGGGGAAGCGGACCTGAACATTTGGAAGAGATGGTGAATACGATGGATAGCATCATCCGCGACATTATGGCGGATGGAGTGACAGAGAAGGAGTTGCACAATGCGAAGGAGCAATTGAAAGGCAGCTTCCTGCTCGGCCTTGAAAGTTCTGAATCGAGAATGCATCGCAACGGCAAGAATGAGCTGATTCTTTTAGAGCATAAGACGATCGACGAAGTAGTTGACCTGATCGATAAAGTGGAAATGGACAATGTCAATTCGATCGCGCGCGAGACGTTTGCCAGGGAGCGAGCGATTTCCGTCATCGCCCCGAAAAAAGCGGTGAAAAGAATCCGGTTTTAGAAACGTGTCAGCTTTGCCTCCTCTGAATCATATGATGAGTCAGGACATTTAAAAGGGGGCAAAGACATGCTGCTATCTGAAATGGCACAAAAAGAACTTATCCAAGTGGAGGAAGGAATCCGCTATGGCTTTCTTGCAGATACGGATTTGATTTTCAATCGAAAAACAGGAGCGATCATCGGCTTCGAAGTGAAAAAGAAATTCGGAAGATTTCCATTCCGAAATAGGGAACAGGAGACCTCGGAGTTCATACCTTGGAGCGAGATCGTATTGATTGGGGAGCACCGGATTCTTTTTGGAAAAACACATAGTTTGGGGGAGTTTGATATTGACGACAATTGATGGAAAATGGCTGTTCATCGGAACGGACCGCCGATTATCGGAATGCAGCCGGATTATCGAGAATCATGGCTTCGAAGTGCTCCATTATGACGGAAACGATTATACCGATGAGCTGGCCGACATCCTTGACGAATTCTCTCCGGCTCATATCGTTTTTCCGATTCTGCAAATGGAAGGTGCCATTCCTGTAGAAAAAATTAATCCATCAACAATTCTTTATCCTGGAGTAGCTACAAAAGAATGGCTTTCGCCTTTCAATGAAGCCGGCATCCCTATCCGCCCCTACTTGAAGGAAGTGGAGTTTGTCTGGGAAAATGCTGTTTTGACAGCAGAAGGATTTCTGCTGGAATACTACTCCTCAGCAAAACGGCGGGTATCCGGTGAACATTTTCACATTGCCGGGTTCGGAAAAGTCGGTAAAACGACAGCTGCTGCCCTTTCATCTCTTGGTGGCTCTGTAACGATATTGGCGCGTTCCGCAGATCAGCTTGGGGAAGCATCCGCATTCGGTTATCAAACGATGCCGTTGCCGACCGGAACAGTCGACTTACAAGGGATTCTCGTTAATACGATACCCGCGAAATGGCTGAATGTCGGAACGGACTCCACATTGCGGATTTATGATTTGGCATCTGCGCCCGGTTGCCTAAGGGACAATGCCCCTGATGAATACTATACAATACACCTCGGATTGCCGGGAAAACATTTTCCGGCAGATGCCGCTAAGGCTTTGTCCGAAGCGTTGCTGAGGATGAATAGTAGATGAAAGGGGAAAAAGATGCTACAAGGGAAAAGAATTGGCCTTGGTATTACGGCATCCCATTGTACGTATGACCAAATACTGCCCGTTATCAGCGATTTGCAGGAAAACGGGGCGACGGTAGTTCCAGTTATTACACACTCCGTCCTTACCGCTGCAACCCGATTCGGGACAGGAGAGGAATGGATTGCAAGAATTGAAGAAGCGACAGGTGAAAAAGTCATTTCTACAATCGTAGGGGCTGAGCCGTTCGGTCCAAGTTCCCCGGTCGACTGTATGATCATTGCACCGATGACTGGAAATTCCATTAGCAAACTCGCTAATGCCGCGACAGATTCGCCAGTATTGATGGCGGCAAAGGCCACTTTGCGGAACGGCAGCCCGGTGTTGCTTGGCATTTCAACAAATGACGCATTGGGATTGAATGGCCCGAACATCATGAAGTTATTGAACATGAAAAATGTATATTTCATCCCGTTCGGTCAAGACGATCCTTTCAAAAAACCGAACTCATTGATCTCCGATTTTACATTAATGGTTCCTGCTGCGGCTGCGGCCCTCGAACACCGACAATTACAACCACTTTTAATTATTCATAAATAAAATAAAAGATACAACGCAGAAAACTTTCGGATATGATATACTTTCTCCAATGAACACATATGGGACCTAGGATGAAGTTTTGTTTTTGCATAAATATGAATTTCATTCATGTGCATCAATAAACAAAAATACGTATATATATCCGACTGTCCTTACAAATGAAAGGGAGATAGAGATGAATAAAGAAAATCTGAATGTAGCAATTGTTGGCGCAACCGGTGCAGTGGGAACAAAAATCCTTGAAAAACTATTGGAAAGAAAATTTCCTGCAAACTCAATAAAATTGCTGGCTTCGAAGCGCTCTGCCGGTCTTGAAATCTCTGCAGGCGGTCAAACATATATAGTCGAAGAAACGGTGCCTGAATCATTTGAAGGCGTCGACATCGCATTCTTCAGCGCGGGAGGATCCATTTCCCAGAAGTTTGCGCACGAAGCGGTGAAACGCGGAACTGTCGTTATTGATAACACGAGCGCGTTCAGGATGGATGAAAACATACCGCTTGTTGTTCCAGAAGTGAATCCGCAAACGTTGGAACAACATTCCGGAATCATCGCGAACCCGAATTGTTCCACAATCCAAATGGTTGCCGCGCTTCAGCCGATCAAGGAAAAATTCGGCATCAAGCGGATCATCGTATCAACCTATCAAGCAGTTTCAGGAGCGGGTGCTGAAGCGATTGATGAACTTGATCAGCAAAGCACCCAATTCTCGGAACGCGCGCATATCAAAGCGGAACTGCTTCCAAGCGCTTCAGCCGAACGTCATTATCCAATTGCGTTCAACGCTATCCCACAAATCGATCTTTTCGATGAATCGGGGTACACTTTAGAGGAATTGAAAATGATGAATGAAACGAAAAAGATTTTCGGCGACCAAGAAATGGCTGTTACTGCCACTTGCGTCCGTCTTCCTGTCGTGACAGGCCATTCGGAATCCGTCTATATCGAAACGGGCGATGAAAATGCGACTGTCGCCGACATCCGTGCTGCGATGGAAAACGCGCCGGGAGTTGTCGTCCAGGACGATCCATCCGCACAATTGTATCCGATGCCGTTATTCGCCGAGGGGAAAGATGAAGTCTTTGTTGGGCGCATCCGGAAAGATCCGAAGCATCCTGGAGGCTTTCATATGTGGATCGTTTCAGATAACTTGCTGAAAGGCGCAGCGCTGAATTCGGTCCAAATTGCAGAGGAATTGATTAAATAAATTTGAAACGGTTGTGAAATGCCGTTTCAGCCGGAAAATGAGGAGAATCGTTTCAACATAAAAGCCATGAAAAGGACTGGTCAGAATGGAACTTGGACAAATTGGCACAGCGATGGTCACTCCTTTTTCATATGCCGGAGACATCGATTTTGACTTGACCGAAAAGCTGATTGAGCATTTGATTGCTACGGGGACGGATTCATTGATCGTCTGTGGGACTACGGGGGAATCACCTACGTTAAACCATCAAGAGAAATCGGATTTATTCAAATATGCAATTGAAATCGTTAATAAAAGGATTCCCGTCATTGCAGGGACGGGAACCTTCAATACAGCAGAATCCATCAAACTGACAAAACAGGCAGATGAGCTGGGTGCAGACGGAATCATGCTCGTGACCCCCTATTACAACAAGCCGGACCAAAAAGGGATTGTCACGCATTTCGCACATATTGCGAAAGAGACGGAACTGCCGATCATGCTGTATAACATACCCGGTAGGGCAGCAGTCAATATGGAGGCGGGAACCGTCATCGAATTATCGAAAATCAAGAATATCCGGGCTGTCAAGGAAGCAAGCGGCAGCCTCGATCAAATGTCTGAAATCATTTCAGGCACGGACAATGGGTTCAAAGTGTACAGCGGAGATGATGCGTTGACGCTGCCGGTCCTATCCATCGGTGGAGACGGGGTCATCTCGGTCGCTTCCCATATTGCCGGGTCTGAAATGCAGCGAATGATCACAGCCTACAGATCTGGCGATACGGCGAATGCCGCGTTGATGCATAGGACATTGCTGCCTTTGTTCAACGCAGTCTTTTCAGCTCCGAACCCTGTCCCGGTGAAGTATGCACTCGCTAAGATGGGAATCGATACCGGAGGGGTAAGGATGCCGTTGGTTGCAGGTCTCGGTGAAGGGGCTTCCGCATTCGACAAAGTATGGGATAAATTCAAAGAAAATGAGCATGTTTTTCATTAAAACAAAGCCGGTAGCAATCACCGGCTTTTTTTGTTTGTGTAGTAGGGGCATTCTCACGTATAATGAAACTTAGTCGTTGTGGACGGGTATTCAAATAACAAACAACAACATAATCAAATGAAAATGGACAGTTGGAATTCAATAAGATAGTTTTGGCGGAAACATAAACGCAAGTCTCGCATACATAGACGGTTCAAAGTCCAACACCAGTCTTTTTCAAACAAAGTATAGGAGGAAAAAATGTGGCAAAAACAAAAAATGAAATAATAAAAGTGATACCGCTAGGAGGTGTCGGGGAGATCGGAAAAGCGATGTACGTCGTTGAAATTGACGACGAGCTTTTCATCGTTGACGCGGGGCTTATGTTCCCGGAAGGCGAAATGCTCGGCATTGACATCGTCATTCCTGACCTGACATACATCGAGGAAAATAAAGATCGGGTGAAAGGGATCTTCCTAACCCATGGTCACGAAGATGCAATCGGATCCATCGCGTACTTGTTGCAAAAAGTACAAGCTCCCGTTTACGGTTCCAAACTGACGCTTGCCTTGGCGAAGGAGCATCTGAAAGAGATGCCTGCTCCTGCAGGCGTGAAATTCTTTGAAGTGACGAATAAAAGCCGGATGAACTTCAAAAATACGTATGTGACTTTTTTCCATACGACACATAGCATCCCAGATTCCCTTGGCATCGTGTTCCATACGAGCGAAGGTGCAATCGTCCATACAGGCGAGTTCAAGTTTGACCAATCCGCAAAAGGGAAATATCGTCCGGACATCGCAAAAATGGCGGCATTGGGTGAAGAGGGTGTCTTCATCCTAATGTCCGATTCAAACGAAGCCGAACGTCCGGGGTATACGACATCCGAATCCGTCATCGAGGACCGGTTATCTACTACATTCCATAGCGTGGACGGCCGCATTCTAGTTGCCTTGTACGCTTCCAATTTCATCCGGATCCAGCAGGTTTTCGATAAAGCGCTGGAAACGGGCAAGAAGGTCGCGGTTGTCGGTAAGAGCCTTGAAAGCTATTTTGAAGTCGGCGTCCGATTAGGGTACTTGCAAATCGACGAGGAAATCGTTATTTCCGTAAAAGACATCGGCAAATATTCCGATGATCAAATCGTCATTATCGTTACGGGTAACCAAGGTGAACCGCTCGACGCTTTAGAAAAGATCGTCCGCAAACACCATAAAGATATTAAAATCAAAGATACGGACACAGTCCTTATTACATTCACTCCATCGCCTACAATGGAAGTTTCCATGTACCAGATGGCGAATGAGCTATCGAAAGCCGGAGCAAACGTCATCACTGCTTCGAAGAATGTCCATGTATCTGGACATGGCAGCCAGGAAGACTTGAAGCTTATGTTGAATTTGATGCAGCCGAAGTATTTCATCCCGATCCAAGGGGAATATAAAATGCTTATCGCGCATTCAAAACTTGCACAGCAGGTCGGATTGCAAAAATCCCAAATCTTCATTGCGGACAAAGGGGATATTGTCGAATATAAAAATGATAAGATGAGGATGAGCGGTCGTGTACAAGCCGGAAATATCCTCATCGACGGAATCGGCGTCGGCGATGTCGGCAATATCGTATTGCGTGATCGTAAGCTGCTGTCACAAGATGGCATTTTCACTGTCGTCATTACGTTAAGCCGCAGACAGAAAAGGATTGCTGCCGGTCCGGAAATCGTTTCCCGCGGTTTCGTTTATGTAAGGGAATCCGAAGAGCTTCTTGATGAGTCGAGAAACCTCGTACGGAAAATCGTGGAAAAGTATGTGAATAAAGATACGTTCGAATGGACAAACATAAAGCAAGAGATCCGTGATACATTAAGCTCTTATTTATTCCAACAGACAAAGAGAAGACCGATGATCATCCCGATCATCATGGAGTATTAATCCATTAACACGGAAGAAAAAAGAGGTTACACGGAACAACGACAGAACTTGAGAAAAGGATTTCCATGCCGACCGAACGGCGGGAAATCCTTTTTTCAAAAGGAGGCGTGACATGTCTAAAAAATCGAAGAAAAAGAAAAGGGCGGCCGCATCAAAAAAGAAGAATGAAGGCCTCCATCCGTTATTGTACGAAGTGGGCGGCTTGACGATGATCGGGTTCGCTATTATCATCATTTTTGAATTTGGCATTGTTGGAAGAGGTCTATCGTCTTTTGCAAGACTGCTATTCGGGAATTGGCATGGGGCTGTTCCGCTGCTGTTGATCGTCCAGGCACTTCTGTTCATGGTGAAACGGAAGGCGATCGGTTGGAAAAACCGCATTGTCGGCGGTAGTTTATTCATATTGGCAAGTCTGCTATTATTCAGCCATATTTATTTATTTAAAGAGCTTTATGAAAGTAAAGTGCTTATGTCCAATTCAGCTTTTAAAGAAACTTGGAAAGTGCTCGTCACGAACGAAGGAATCGCATCAAGAAGCGGGGCTCTTGGGGGAGGACTAGCGGGGGCTATGCTATTCGCACTCTTCCATTCTTTATTTGATTCCGCAGGTGCCACCGTGGCAGGTGTTCTTTTACTATTGATTGGGATCATTCTGCTCACTGGTAAGGCGCTCGTCCCCTATATTGCGGATCTTTACCCGAAAGTGATCGACTCGTTGAAATCCAAAACAGAGCGAAGAGAAAAGAAAGTTCCTAAAAAAGGAAATCAGCAAGCGCAAACCAGGTCGACGCGTTCGAAAAAGTCCCCTCCTATTGAAGGTATGCAGGATATTCCAGCGGCAACAATCGAGGAACAGGAAGAGGTCATATCAAAACCGATCATATCGGCATTCAATGAACGTATTGAGCCGGTTTCGACCAATGATGAGCATGCAGCAGTCATTGAGAAGGAAGTAGTGGCCCCTCAGGCAATTGAACAGGATGACAGTGAAGTTCCAACTTATTCGGGTGTATCCGGCGAAGAGGAAAATGTTTCATATGTTTTGCCTCCTTCATCATTGCTTCGGCAGACGCCGTTAAATGACCAATCTGCGGAATACGATTCCATCCATGCAAATGCACAAAAGCTTGAAAGGACGTTTTTGAGCTTCGGCGTGAAAGCGAAAGTAACCCAAGTCCATTTAGGTCCTGCTGTAACGAAATACGAAGTTCTGCCTGATACGGGAGTAAAAGTGAGCAGAATCGTCAGCTTAGCTGACGATATTGCCCTTGCCTTGGCAGCAAGTGATATAAGGATCGAAGCGCCAATTCCAGGAAAGTCGGCAGTCGGTATTGAAGTGCCGAACAAAGCTGTAGCCATCGTCAGCTTGCGGGAAGTGATTGATTCAAAAGAGAATAATCGCCCGGATTCGAAGCTGAGCATTGTTCTTGGAAGAGACGTGACAGGTCAGGCAATGATGGCCGAATTGAATAAAATGCCGCATGTCCTTGTCGCGGGATCGACGGGAAGCGGGAAAAGTGTTTGTATCAATGGAATCATCATTAGTATTTTAATGCGCGCGAAGCCGCATGAAGTGAAGATGATGATGATCGATCCGAAAATGGTGGAACTGAATGTCTACAATGGCGTCCCTCATCTGTTGGCGCCAGTCGTGACCGATCCGCGGAAAGCCTCCCAGGCATTGAAAAAGGTCGTTTCAGAAATGGAAAGAAGATACGAGCTGTTTTCACATACAGGCACCCGGAATATTGAAGGATACAACGAACATATCGAACAGTGGAATGAGGAAAACGACGAAAAGCATCCACGTATGCCGTACATCGTCGTCATCGTCGATGAGCTAGCAGATTTGATGATGGTCGCTTCAAGTGATGTGGAAGATTCCATCACGCGACTTGCCCAAATGGCCCGTGCAGCAGGAATCCATTTAATTATTGCAACCCAACGGCCAAGTGTGGATGTTATTACAGGTATAATAAAAGCGAATATCCCGTCACGAATCGCATTTGCAGTTTCTTCGGCCGTCGATTCGAGGACAATTCTGGACGGAGCCGGCGCTGAAAAGCTGCTCGGACGCGGAGATATGTTATTTTTGCCGGCCGGAGCATCCAAGCCGGTCAGGGTCCAAGGGGCATTCGTTTCCGATCAGGAAGTCGAGGCTGTCGTCGATTTCGTTATTGAGCAGCAAAAAGCGCAATACCAGGAAGAGATGATCCCGACGGAAGTGGAAGAGATCCAACCGTATGAAGAGACGGATGAATTGTATGATGATGCGGTACAACTTGTCATCGAAATGCAGACGGCTTCGGTTTCCATGCTGCAACGCCGATTCCGGATAGGCTATTCAAGAGCTGCAAGAATCGTTGATCAAATGGAAATGAGGGGCGTAGTAGGTCCTCCGGAGGGTAGTAAGCCGAGACAAGTCCTCACGTCAACCGCAGATGCAGATTATCACGCATGAAAAACATGACAAAAGAAGTACATTTTACAAGGGTTTCTCATAGTTTCTACTTTTTTTGAAAAACAGATGTTTATTTTGGAGTATGAAAATGATATAGTATGGATGATTGAGAAATGAGGTAACACATCTGAGGTCTAACCTCACGGGGAGGGGGGATTAAAATGGTGGTGAAAACAGATCAAAGGCATTTATATGTGCAAGTGATCGAGCGGCTGAAAGAGGATATCGACTCCGGTGTTTTCAAGGAAAATGAAAAGTTCCCATCTGAATTCGAGCTTGCCAGAACGCTTGGCGTCAGCCGGGCGACACTTCGCGAAGCATTAAGGGTACTTGAAGAGGATAAAGTCATCGTCCGCAAACACGGTGTCGGCACTTTCGTTAATCCGCGGCCATTATTTTCATCCGGAATTGAACAGCTATCAAGCGTCTCCTCCATGATCTGTGACGCCGGCATGGTTCCTGGCACAATTTTTATGGACGTGCAAGAGAATCTACCGAATGATGAGATGATTGAGAAGTTCAATTGCGAGGCAAATGATAGTCTTGTTACGATTAAAAGAGTCAGGACTGCAGACGGGGAACCCGTTGTCTATTGCATCGATCATGTACTATCAAAAAATCTTGGCGTCGGATCGGACCTCATTTTGAATGAATCCATTTTCGATTTGATTGAGAAATCAGGCGAAATCAGGATTGTCCAAGCCGTGGCGAACATCGAACCGGTCGGTTATGACGATGAAGCCTCTTCTATACTTAGATGTGGAGTTGACATTCCTCTTCTTGTTTTACTGCAGCATCATTACAGCGAGGAAGGCGAAATGGTCCTTTACTCCAAAAACTATTTCAGGGCTGATAAGTTCAGCTTCCATGTAGTCCGTAAAAGGGTATAATGCACATTTTATTGTGCAATTAAGACGTTAAATACGTCATATATCATACCAAAATAAAAAACAGGGAGGTCCAATCGGTGAGCAAACGTAAATACGGTCTTGCATTATCATTGGTTCTAGCAGCCGGAACATTACTCGGCGCATGCGGTACAGACAAAGAGAAAACAACTTCAAAAGGTGGAAACGAATCCGAGTTTTCACTAGCAATGGTCACGGATGTCGGCGGAATTGATGACAAATCGTTCAACCAATCTGCTTGGAAAGGAATCCAAGATTTCGGTAAAGATAATGGTTTGAGTGAAGGGGACGGGGGCTACGCATATCTTCAATCGAAAGGCGAAGCGGATTATACATCCAACTTGAATGCGCTTACTCGTCGTAACTTCGATCTTGTCTTCGGTGTAGGATTCTTGATGGAAGAAGCGATCAATACAATCGCTGAACAAAAGCCGGAAACGAATTACGCAATCATCGATGGTGTTGTCGAACAGCCTAACGTAGCAAGCATCCTTTTTAAAGAGCAAGAAGGTGCATACCTTGCAGGTGTTGCTGCAGCATTGATGACAAAATCCAATAAAATCGGTTTTGTCGGCGGTATGGAAATCCCGGTTATTGAACGCTTTGAAGCTGGATTTGTTGCGGGTGTAGCAGCTGTAAATCCGGATATCAAAGTTGACGTTAAATACACTGGTGCATTTGACAAAGCTGAGCTTGGTAAAGCAGAAGCTGGCCGTATGTATTCTTCTGGCGTAGATATCATCTTCCACGCAGCTGGTGGTACAGGAAACGGTGTCTTCACGGAAGCGAAAGAGCGTAAAGCTGCTGACAAAGACGCATACGTATGGGTAATCGGCGTTGACTCCGACCAATACGATGAAGGTCAAGTCGGTGACGACAACATCACAATGACTTCAATGCTTAAACGTGTTGACGTAGCGGTACAAGATATTGCGAAGCTCGCTAAGGAAGGCAAATTCCCTGGCGGTGAAACAAAAGTTTATGGTCTTCAAGACAATGGCGTAAAACTAGCAGATTCACGTGGTGCAATTCCTGACGATGTTATGAAGCAAGTTGAAGAATATGCTAAAAAGATCGCTGATGGTGAAATCAAAGTACCTGAGTTCGCAAAATAATAATAACAAATAATCACAATGACAATGGCCGGTTCATTCCGGCCTTTGTTGTGAGAAAAGCCCTGGTAAAATGATAGACTAAAAGGTTTTTTCTACGAAAGAACCTTTTATTGTGTTCATTTTATTACCAAATACTAAAGAGAAATCATTATACAAGGAAGTGAATCCATTGGAGCATGTCATTGAGATGTTGAACATTACAAAGCAATTCGGTAATTTTCGGGCGAATGACAACATCACCCTGCAGTTGAGAAAAGGGGAAATCCATGCGCTGCTAGGTGAGAACGGTGCTGGAAAAACAACATTGATGAATGTGTTGTTCGGACTCTATCAACCCGAAAAGGGAGAAATTCGCGTCAACGGGAAAAAGGTGAACGTGACAAGTCCAAATGTCGCGAACGATCTAGGAATTGGAATGGTCCACCAACATTTCATGCTTGTCGAGAATTTGACGGTCACAGAAAATATCATTTTGGGCAATGAACCGAAAAAGATGGGTGTCGTCAATATTAAAGATGCGGCAAAAAAAGTGGCTGAGATTTCAAATACGTATGGCTTGAATGTTGACCCTTATGCAAAGATCGAGGATATTTCGGTCGGGATGCAACAACGTGTGGAAATCTTGAAAACGCTTTATCGCGGTGCGAATATACTAATCTTTGACGAGCCGACTGCTTCCTTGACACCACAGGAAATACAAGAATTGATTGGAATTATGAAGAAACTCATCACCGAAGGTAAATCAATCATTCTCATCACTCATAAATTGCAGGAAATTATGGATGTCTCTGATCGGGTAACCGTCATCCGGAAAGGTCAAGGGATTGGGACGGTGATCACTTCCGAAACGAACCCTGAAGAACTGGCCACGCTTATGGTTGGTAGACAAGTTACATTCAAAACAGAAAAAGGGCCCTCTAATCCGACCGAAGAAGTTTTGCACATCGAGAATCTTGTAGTCGTGGACTATCGGGGCGTCGAAAAAGTGAAGGGCTTGAATCTTTCCGTCCGAAAAGGCGAGATTGTCGGCTTGGCTGGAATTGACGGAAATGGTCAATCCGAATTGATTGAAGCGATTGCGGGCTTGAGAAAAGTTAAAAGCGGAAAAATCACGATCAATACAACAGATATAACGGGATTGAAGCCGAGAAAAATTACGGAAGCGGGCTTGGGACATATTCCTCAAGACCGTCATAAACATGGTCTTGTCCTCGATTTCTCTGTCGGTTACAATGCTGCATTGCAAGAGTATTACCATGCTCCGTATTCAAAAAATGGCCTCATGGATTATGATGTCATTTCAGAAAAAGCTGCGAAGATCATTGAGGAATATGATGTCAGAACGCAAGGTGTACACGAACTTTCCCGCGCCTTATCCGGTGGGAATCAGCAAAAGCTAATTATCGGACGTGAAGTTTCACGTGATCCCGATCTGCTCATTGCGGCATTGCCAACGAGGGGGCTGGATGTCGGAGCGATTGAGTTCATCCACAAAAGGCTCATTGAACAGCGTGATAAAGGAAAAGCTGTATTCCTCATTTCGTTCGAATTGGATGAAGTCATGAACGTTTCAGACCGCATTGCGGTCATTCATGACGGCCAGATTGTCGATACGGTCATTCCGTCTGAAACGGACGAACAGGAACTCGGCCTTTTAATGGCAGGTCATTCCAGGGAAGAGAGAGAGCAGCAAGTAATGAAAGAAGGTGCGGATCGAGATGTCTAATAGATTGATCAAAATTTTAGTGCCAGCCATTTCGATCATCCTTGGTTTACTCGTAGGAGCCATCGTCATGCTTTTCAGCGGCTATGATCCTATAGCTGGTTATATAGCATTATGGAATGGTATTTTCGGAGATAGTTATGCGATCGGCGAAACGATTCGTCAGATCAGCCCTTACATCCTTGCCGGACTAGCGGTCGCATTCGCCTTCCGGACTGGGCTTTTCAACATCGGAGTAGAAGGACAGCTCATGGTCGGCTGGTTTGCATCGGCTTACGTCGGCTCGGCGTTTACATTGCCGATGTACATCCATTTGCCTTTTGCCCTTTTGGCTGCAGCTGCGGCAGGGGCGTTGTGGGGCTTGATCCCGGGGATCTTGAAAGCAACGCTTCGTGTCCATGAGGTTATTGTGACGATCATGATGAACTATATAGCACTTCATGTCGTTAACGCATTGATCAAGACAGTGTCAGGTGGAAGTTATAAGACGGAAAGGATACAGCCGACCGCTTCCTTGCGTTCGGAATTCCTTTCGAATTTAACCGATTATTCCACTCTTCACTATGGAATATTCGTAGCACTTGCGATGGTCGTTGTCATGTGGTTCATCCTTGAAAAGACGAAAACCGGTTTTGAATTGAAATCTGTAGGTTTCAACGAGAACGCTTCCCAATATGCAGGGATGAGCGTCAAGAAAAACATCATTTTATCGATGCTCATTTCGGGAGCATTCGCGGGTCTCGGGGGAGCGATGGAAGGTCTTGGGACGTTCGGTAGTATGACGAACCAAGGCGGCTTTACCGGCATTGGATTTGACGGAATCGCCGTCGCATTGCTCGGTGCAAACGCCCCACTTGGAATTATCTTCGGTGCATCATTGTTCGGATCGTTGAAATATGGAGCGAACAATATGCCGAATGCTGCAGGAATTCCACTTGAAATCGTATCAATCGTCATTGCACTTATCATCTTCTTTGTTGCCTGCGGGTACATCATCCGGGTTGGACTGCAACGATTGAATAAGAAAAAGGAGGCGAAATGACATGAGCTTTTTAGAAGCGCTGTATTTTATCGTGCCGACTACAATCGCTTATGCAGCCCCTCTCATTTTAACTGCTATCGGCGGCGTTTTCTCTGAACGTTCCGGCGTAGTCAATATTGGACTTGAAGGCCTCATGGTCATGGGTGCGTTCATAGGAATCGTGTTCAACTTGGCATATGCCGATGTGTTCGGCGGCTGGACGCCATGGATCGCGCTATTGGTCGCCATGTTTGTTTCCGCCCTCTTTTCGGTTATGCATGCTGTTGCTTCGGTTTCTTTCCGGGCAGATCAGGTCGTTTCCGGGGTGGCAATCAATATGCTCGGTATTGCGATTGCCTTATTCTCTGTAAAAATGATGTTCGGAAAAGGACAGACGGATTTCATCCAAAAGAAAATACCGCGTGTCAATATACCGATTTTGCAAGATATCCCTGTGATTGGACCGATGTTTTTCAAATCGGTTTACGGAACTTCTGTGTTGGCGATACTTGTTGCAATAATTGCTTGGTTCGTCATCTATAAGACGCCATTCGGACTCCGTTTGCGTTCAGTAGGGGAGCACCCGATGGCGGCGGACACGATGGGGATCAATGTGACGAAAATCAGGTATACCGCAGTCATCATTTCTGGTGGTCTTGCAGGTATCGGTGGAGCAATCTACTCACAAACGATGACTGGGGATTTCGGACATGCAACGATTAATGGCCAAGGCTTCATGGCATTGGCAGCGATGATTTTTGGTAAGTGGCATCCGATTGGTGCGATGGGGGCGGCCCTTTTCTTCGGGTTTGCCCAAGCGCTTGCAATCAGTGCCGGATCCATCAGTTTCATTGAAAATGTTCCGACAGTCTATTTCTACATCTTACCTTACGTCTTGACAATCCTTGCATTGGCAGGGTTTATCGGTAAGGCAAATGCGCCGAAAGCGAACGGTGTACCTTACATCAAAGGCAGCAGATAATAAATCTATCAACCGCCTGGATTTCCAACGAATGGAGTCCAGGCGTTTTTGTTCGTTCGCGTCTAGCTCCGGGCGCCAAAAGCTCGGGTCATAAGTCAAAGTTGCTGTGTGGCAAAGTGCGCCCCTTCGCATCTTTGACTTATGCCTGTCGCTTCTAAGCAGGCACCCTCCGCTTTTGTTTTGAAAAGCGTTTATTTTGCCTTGCATATAGGATGAAATGTATATTGTAGAAGGGTATTCGTATAATAAAGGAAAAACGAGGTGTTCGTATGTTTACAAAGGTTGAGCTTCAAAAAGGAGTCAATTTATACATCCGTAAAACGGACCAATTTAAAACGATAACGATGTCCATCAAATGGTTGGCTGAACTGGATGAAAAACAGGCAGCATACCGGGCGGTTTTATCAAATGTACTCCAAGATTCGAACGCTGATTATCCAAAGCAGAGCGATTTGCGTAAAGCATTGGATGAATTATATGGCACCGTCTTTTTCATGGATGCAGGAAAGCGGGGCAATTCCCATATCGTTTCATTAAATATGGAATGTGTGAACGATGAATACCTGTCTACGTCCGGTGTCTTTGATGAAGCGTTGAAAATGGTCCACTCCGTCATCTTTAATCCGAATTTAAAGGACGGATCATTCGATAGTACAATCGTGAACCGGGAAAAACGGACAGTAATCGAAAGGATCCGATCCATTTATGACGACAAAGGAAGATACGCACATAAGCGCATGCTTGAACTGATGCGTCCGAATGATCCTGCGTCGATGTCGGCAAGCGGTACCGAAGCGGATGTTGAAAGTATTACGAATGCAACGCTCCTTGATACATACAAGAGCATGTTGGATGAAGATGAAATCGACATTTATGTTGTCGGAGATATCCAAGAGGACGAACTCATAGAAAAAATTAAGTCGATGTTCGGGTTTGCAACAAGAGCCGTCACGAAAAAACAATATGAACAACCCGATAAAGAAGTCAAAGAGGCCCGTCAAGTATTTGAAAGACAGGACATGAAGCAAGGGAAGCTGCAAGTTGGCTATAGCACTCCAGTTTCCTTCTTCCATCCCGACTATCCAAAAATGCAAGTGACGAATGGTGTGTTGGGTGGTTTTGCACATAGCAAGCTGTTCATGAACGTCCGGGAAAAAGAAAGTATGGCATACACTGTCAATAGCGCCTATGCGGCATATTACGGCATTCTGTACGTCATGGCAGGGATTGATGCGGAACTTGAAGAGAAAGCCGTCAAGCTGATCGGTGAGCAGATTGATGAAATGCAAAACGGAAACATATCCGATTTGGAGCTTGACCAGACAGTTGCCTTGCTGACGAATAGTATTCGCAGCGCATTCGATTCGGCAAGGGGCCAAATCGAAGTATACGATCAATATAAACAATTGGATGAGGATTTCACAGCAGATAAATGGATAGCCAATTGGGAGGCGGTCTCAATCGAAGATGTTAAACAGATGGCATCCCAGATCCACCTGGAACTCGTCTACTTGTTGTCGGGAAGAGAGGCGTAATAATGGAAAAAATCACTTTTGATAATTTACAGGAAACATTATTCCACGAAAAGCTCGACAATGGGCTGAACGTGTATATTTTGCCTAAGCGCGGCTTTTCAAAGACGTATGTGACGTTTACGACGAAGTATGGTTCAATAGACAGGACGTTCATTCCAAGGGGGAAAAATGAGTTTGTTACGGTGCCTGACGGAATCGCCCATTTCCTTGAGCATAAAATGTTCGATAAGAAGGAAGGGGACGTTTTCCAGAAGTTTGGTGTCCTAGGCGCTTCTGCGAACGCATTCACTTCGTTTACGCGTACGTCCTACCTGTTTTCAACGACCGAGAACTTATATGAAAACACGAAAGTACTGCTTGATTTCGTACAAGAGCCTTATTTCACAGAGGAAAAAGTGGAGAAGGAAAAAGGCATCATCGCACAGGAAATCACGATGTATGATGATAATCCGGATTGGCGCAATTATTTCGGTACAATTCAAAGCTTGTATAAAGAGTATCCCATCAATATCGATATTGCGGGTACGGTGGACACGATCCAAGAAATTACGGCGGAGCATCTTTACGAATGTTACGAAACATTTTATCACCCTTCAAATATGACCGTCTTCGTCATTGGAGCTGTCGATCCAGAGGAAATGATGAACTTTATCCGCAAAGATCAAAACAGCAAGGAATTTTCCGAGCCGGAAGAGATCAAGCGTAAATATCCTGAAGAACCGGAAGAAGCGAACAGGAAGAAAACAGTTCTTGAAATGGATGTACTCCGGCCTAAATTCAATTACGGCATGAAGTGCAATCGCGCGTCGGTGGCGGGAGATGAAATGCTCCGGCAGGACTTGGCGGTCAATCTTCTTCTTGACATTTTGTTCGGCCGCACATCCGAATTTTATACGAAAGCGTATAATGATCATTTGATTGATGAAACATACCACTATGAATTCATTTCCGAAAAAGATTACGGATTCGCAATGGTCGAATCGGATACGGAGAAGCCAGTTGAGTTGGAAGCTGCAGTCCGCTCTGCATTGAAGTCGCTTGCTGAAAATTGGACAATATCGGATGATGATCTGAATCGTGCAAGAAAGCGGAGAATCGGGCAATTCATGCGTTCATTGAACTCCATCGAATTCATTTCCAATCAGTTTACACAATACAACTTCAATGATATGAATTTATTTGATGTCGTGCCGACTCTTGAAAAGATTGAAATGGGGCATTTGCAAGAAGCGTTTAAGACGATTTCCAATGAAGCTAGCCATACTGTCATGACGATTGTTCCCGGCACAAAAGAAGGCTGAGAATGAAGCGCTATGCAGTGATACTTGGATCATCGGGAGGAATCGGGGAAGCGGTCAGCCGTAAACTGGCCGCCGATGGATGGTCGTTGTATCTTCATTACAATAAAAACGCAGAACGGGCTTCAGAACTGAAAAGGTCATTGACAGAAACATATCCTGAAGCGGACTTCCACTCTGTTCAGTCGGATTTGTCGGAGCCGGATGGTGCTGTGAAGTTGGCGGAGCAAGTCGGGCATGTCCAAGCGATTGTCGTCGCATCCGGACAATCGATGTTGAGATTATTGACGGATACGACTAGAAGCGACATGGATGCATTATGGCGTGTACATATGCAAAACCCTGCAATGTTCATTAGCCTCGCTTCAGCGCAGCTGCGGAGCCACCCTATTTCATATATTGTTTTCATCGGCTCGATTTGGGGCAATACAGGTGCTGCAGGGGAAGTGATGTATTCCGCTGTCAAAGGAGCCCAGCATGCATTCGTCAAAGCGTATGCAAAAGAGGCGGCTTATACCGGAACGCGAGTGAACGCCATTGCCCCTGGGTGGATTGAAACGGAAATGAACGGGGAATTATCGGAAGATGATAAGCTGGTTGTCATTGATCAAATTCCCTTGCAAACGACAGGCCAGCCTGAGCAAGTGGCAGATCTTGCAAGTTTTCTGCTAAGTGGAAAAGCGGATTATATGACAGGCGAAATTTTAAAGCTGAATGGCGGATGGTATATATAACCAGAGATTGGGGAGCCAATTTTCCCCTTTTTCTTTTTTCCTTTTCTTCAGCCGATGAATCCGCTATTATAGAACTAAGTTGCGGCTTATGCGTCCTACTAATCGAAGTGCTTCTAAAAGGGGCCGTATAATCAAAATCACTATGGGTGAAAATGGTTCGAAAGGGTGTGTCGAATGGGTGAATGGTATGTCGAATATGAGATACAGGTGAATCGGCCAGGCCTGCTCGGAGACATTGCTTCGCTGCTCGGGATGTTGCGCGTCAATATCGTAACCATCAACGGTGTGGACGGCGGACATCGCGGGATGCTTGTCCGAACCGAAAATGACGATCAAATCAAGCGTTTTGAATTGATTGCATCCACCATGGAAACTATTCAGGTGAAAAAGATCCGTGAGCCAAAATTGCGAGATATCTTGGCGGTCAGACATGGACGGTATATCCAACGTGATGTCGATGACCGAAAGACATTCAGATTCATTCGCAGCGAATTGGGCGTCCTGGTCGATTTCATGGCGGAGCTATTCAAGACGGAAGGCCATAAATTGATCGGGATCCGGGGGATGCCACGGGTCGGCAAAACGGAATCAGTCGTCGCCGCAAGCGTGTGTGCAAATAAGAAATGGATTTTCCTTTCTTCCACGATGATCAAACAAACCGTACGAAATACGCTAGCGGGCGATGAATTTTCGAAGGACAATATATTCATCCTCGACGGTATTGTTACGCGCAAATCCGGTGATGAAAGGCATATGCAGCTTGTCCGCGAAATGATGAGCATGCCTTCTGTCAAAGTGGTCGAGCACCCGGACATGTTCGTTCAGCATTCTGAATACGACATGGAGGATTTTGATTATATTATCGAATTACGGACAGATCCCGACCAGGAAATTACATATGAAATGATGGAGAAGAACCATATGATGTCCGATACTGGACCGATGGGCGGATTTGGAACGTTCAACTTTTAAACAGGCAGGTGATAAAATTGACCGGATTAGGTGATCGTCTTAAAGAGGCGAGAACAGCTAAGGGATATTCACTGGATGATTTACAATCGATAACTAAAATTCAAAAACGGTACCTTTCCGGTATTGAAAACGAAGATTACAGTATGATGCCCGGCGCATTCTATGTACGCGCGTTCATTAAACAGTATTCGGAAGCTGTCGGATTGGATTCCGACGAAATGTTATCTTTATATAAAGAATCAGCCATGCATGAAAAACTCGAAGAAGAAAATGCGCAAATCACTCCTCCCATGACGAGGAGCCGCGGAATTGGCAACAGCCGTCTGAATGAAATGATCCCAAAAATCATTGTGGCGTTATTCATTATTGTCATTATTGTTGTTATATGGACATTCTTTTTCTTCCAGAAAGGTGCTTCCAATAATGCAGGAGTTGACGTTGAGACGGATCCGACAATAACGATGGATAGCAAACAGCCGCCAGCGGGCAATGTGGGCGGCGATCCGGCGGATGACGAATCAAACAAGGAAGAGACGACTGAGCCGGATCCTGAACCGGAAGAAGTGGTGAAGGAACAGTCTCTTACGTACGTCAATACAAGCGGAGAAGATTCTACTTACACATTGAAGGACGCTGATCAATTCAAGCTGAAGATCGATACATTCGGAGATACGTGGATTGGCGTACAGAATGAGAACAAAGAAGAACTTACGCCGGCTGCCAGAGTCATGAAAAAAGGCGAAACAATCGAGCTGGATGTATCGGATGTTGAATTTGTCCGTATCCGTGTTGCCGTGACTTCATATACGGATATCTATGTAAATGGTGAAAAACTGCAGTATACATCAGACAAGTCGACGCAAAACATTTTTATAGAATACGAGAAATGAAAAATAGTCATCTACAAAGATGACTTTTTTCATTCCGGAAGGATAAGTGAGACTAATGAATCTACCAAATAAAATTACAGTATCCCGCATTTTTCTTATACCGATATTCATTATCTTAATGGTTGTCGATTTCGGGTTAGGTTCTTTTGCAATCGGGGGCACCATTCTCTCCGTGGAGCATCTGATCGGTGCGTTGCTGTTCATCATTGCTGCAGCGACAGACTGGTTTGATGGTCATTTGGCGAGAAAATATAATCTGGTTACAAACATGGGGAAATTCCTGGATCCGCTCGCTGATAAGCTTCTTGTATCAGCTGCACTGATCATTTTAGTGGAAATGGGTTCCGCTGCTTCATGGATCGTCATTATCATCATAAGCAGGGAGTTTGCTGTTACCGGATTAAGGCTTGTGCTAGCGGGTGGCGGCGAAGTCGTCGCTGCAAACCAATTAGGGAAGATTAAAACGGCTACCCAGTTGGTTGCAATCGCCTCCTTGCTCTTGAACAATATCTTCTTTGAAGCATTCAACTTCCCATTCGGAACGATCATGCTCTATATCGCCCTGTTCTTTACAATCTGGTCGGGCGCGGATTATTTTTATAAAAACCGAAGAGTCTTGCTCGACTCCATGTAAGGGGATGGCATCATGAAAGCGGAAATTATTGCGGTAGGGTCCGAGCTTCTATTAGGACAAATCACAAATACGAATGCAGCCTTCATTTCAGCTCGTCTTGCTGAAGTCGGCATCGATGTGTATTATCATACAGTCGTCGGAGACAATCCGAATAGACTCGAAGATGCGATAACCATTGCGCAAAAACGTGCTGATCTGATCATCTTTTCGGGAGGATTGGGACCGACAAAGGATGATTTGACGAAAGAAACGATTGCAAAGATGCTTGGCACTGAACTTGAAAGCGACCATGCAGCGTTACTAGCGATTGAAGCCTATTTCAAACGGACTGGCAGAACCATGACTGAAAACAATAAGAAGCAGGCGCTTGTCCTCGCTGGTTCGACAGTTTTGACGAACAATTTTGGGATGGCGCCTGGCATGGCACTCGAAAAGAATGGAAAGTGCTATATTTTATTGCCCGGCCCGCCTCACGAAATGGAACCGATGTTTGAAACGGAAGCGATTCCCTACTTATTGGGGACTTCAGGCAAACGTGAAGTGATCGTTTCCCGTGTGTTGAAATTTTACGGAATCGGTGAAGCCGAACTTGAATATCGGGTTCAGTCGATTTTGGAGAAGCAGACAAATCCAACCGTCGCCCCTCTTGCCTCACCCGATTCGGTCATTTTGCGGTTGACTGCAAAAGCTGATACGAATGAGGCGGCACAAAAATTGATTGCACCAGTGGAACTGGAAATCCGTTCCCTGGTCGGTCAATTCATCTATGGCACAGACGATGATACATTGTCCTCGAAAGCGGCAGAGCTTTTGGTGGGCAATAAGCTCACCATCTCAGCAGCTGAAAGCTTGACGGCAGGCCTATTCATGGCGGAATTGGCGGATGTGCCGGGCATCAGCTCTTCCCTGAAAGGCGGGGTAGTCGTCTATGATGAGGACGCAAAGATGCGACAGCTGGATATTCCGGGCACTTTGCTGGACGAGTATGGCGTTGTCAGCTCGGAATGCGCAACGGCGCTGGCACGTAATGTGAAACGGAAATTCGGTTCGGACATCGGAGTCGGACTTACAGGTGCTGCAGGCCCGGATCCACATGACGGGAAGCCGGTTGGAACGGTATGGATCGGCATTGCTTTTCAGGATGAGGAAGTAAAGACGTTTAAACTCGATCTTTCAGGCTCCAGGAATGCCAATCGGAAACGTGCGGCGAGATTCGCTCTCTACTATTTAATTAAAGAAATGAAGGGGCAACTAGCTGAAAATTAATTTTCGCCTTATATTCTCATTTAAAATTGATTTTTCATCCCTATTCTCATTTAAAAATAGATTTCGAGAAAATAAATCGAATAAGCGTTCGTTTTTTGTTTGAGTATTTCTCATAAAAGGAGTATAGTAGAGACAGGAAGAAAAGAATAACGCCTTTTAAGGGAGGAATCGTTTTTGAGCGATCGTAAAGCAGCTTTGGACCAAGCTTTAAAACAAATTGAAAAACAATTCGGTAAAGGATCCGTCATGAAATTGGGGGAAAAGACCGACCGGGAGATTGCAACGTCTTCTACCGGCTCGCTGGCATTGGATGCGGCATTAGGAGTCGGCGGATATCCAAGAGGGCGTGTCATTGAAATCTACGGACCGGAAAGCTCCGGTAAGACGACAGTGGCATTGCATGCAATTGCGGAAGTGCAGGCGGGAGGCGGACAAGCCGCTTTCATTGACGCAGAGCACGCATTGGATCCAGTATACGCACAGAAGCTGGGCGTCAATATTGACGAATTGCTTTTATCTCAGCCTGATACGGGAGAACAGGCGCTTGAAATTGCCGAGGCACTCGTAAGAAGCGGTGCGATTGACATCGTTGTCATTGACTCCGTTGCAGCATTAGTGCCGAAAGCGGAAATCGAAGGGGAAATGGGCGACTCGCACGTCGGTTTGCAAGCCCGTCTCATGTCCCAAGCGCTTCGTAAACTGTCCGGTGCTATCAATAAATCGAAGACCATCGCTGTCTTCATCAACCAAATCCGTGAAAAAGTCGGCGTCATGTTCGGGAACCCTGAAGTTACACCGGGCGGCCGTGCTTTGAAATTCTATTCTTCGGTCCGTTTGGAAGTGCGTCGCGGTGAAGCGATCAAACAAGGCAACGACATCATGGGTAACAAAACACGCATCCGTGTCGTGAAAAACAAGGTTGCTCCTCCATTCCGTACTGCGGAAGTGGATATCATGTACGGTGAAGGGATTTCCAGAGAAGGTGAAATCGTCGACCTTGGAGCAGAGCTGGAAGTTGTCCAAAAGAGCGGCGCATGGTACTCCTATGAAGGAGAGCGTCTCGGCCAAGGTCGTGAAAATGCGAAGCAATTCCTGAAGGAAAACCCGGATATCCGCGCTGAAATCGCAAACAAAATCCGCGACTCCTATGGAATGGCTGCCGCAAACTACGTCATCGCCGGCCACGACGAGGAAGACGAAGAAGAACTGGAACTATTGCTTCTTGATGATGAAAAATAATTGATCGACTAGCGGACTGCCTTTTATTGTGGCAGTCCGTTTTTTACTAGAGCCTATGCCTCCGCTTTTGTTTACGTCTACGGATGGCAAGATCCTGCCTTAATTTCTGCAAAAAACGCAGAAATACGGCAAATCGAACCCTTCGCAGTTCGATTCGCTTTTGTTTACAATCCTTGACATGTCAATTTTTCATAGATACAATTAGAATTGTATAATTTCACACCAATGAAATCATTATGGCAGTATGTTGAATGTTAATATACGAGCCGACTGAAAACGAAAAGAATAGCAGGAGGAGGTGACCTGGATGCCAGAAATCATCGTAAACATCATCTCCGCTTTGCTCGGTCTGTTCGTCGGTGCAGTTGTTATCTATTTAGTTATCAAAAAGGTGAATGATTCAAAAGTGACGGGTGCCAAAAACTCAGCCGAACAAATCGTCGAAGACGCGAAACGTGAAGCGGAGGCTATGAAAAAAGAGGCACTCTTAGAAGCGAAAGATGAAAATCACAAACTGAGAATTGAAGCGGAATCAGAAGTCCGTGAACGAAGAGCGGAACTGCAAAAACAGGAAAACCGCCTTTTGCAACGGGAAGAAAATCTTGACCGCAAGGATGATGCTCTCAATAAAAGAGAAGCAGGGCTGGAGCGTAAAGACGAAGCGCTTTCCAGTAGACAACAGCATATTGAACAAATGGAACGCAAGGCGGAAGATCTTGTTGCCACGCAACAGACGGAACTTGAAAGAATCTCGGCTCTTACGCGGGATGAAGCTAAACGGATCATCCTGGATGATGTCGAGAAAGAACTTTCCACAGATATCGCCGTAATGACGAAAGAATCGGAGCAGCGTGCAAAAGAGGAATCCGAAAAGAAAGCCCGTGAAATCCTTTCCCTTGCATTGCAACGTTTCGCAGCAGACCATGTTGCAGAAACGACCGTATCTGTCGTGAATTTGCCTAACGATGAAATGAAAGGCCGAATCATCGGAAGGGAAGGTCGAAATATCAGGACATTGGAAACATTGACTGGTATCGATTTGATCATCGACGATACTCCGGAAGCGGTCATCCTATCAGGCTTCGATCCCGTACGTCGTGAAACTGCGCGTCTCGCACTTGAAAAGCTCGTGCAAGATGGCAGGATACACCCAGCTCGGATTGAAGAGATGGTGGATAAGGCACGCAGAGAAGTGGATGAGCTGATCCGTGAAAAAGGAGAACAAACTACATTTGATGTAGGTGTTCATAATCTGCATCCGGATCTGATCAAAATCCTTGGAAGATTGCATTTCCGCACAAGCTACGGCCAAAATGTCCTGAAGCATTCTGTTGAAGTCGCTTATCTTGCAGGACTGTTGGCAGCCGAGGTTGGCGAAGATGTCACCCTTGCAAGACGCGCAGGACTTCTCCATGATATCGGAAAGGCTATCGACCATGAAGTCGAAGGAAGCCATGTCCAAATCGGAGTTGAGCTTGCAACGAAGTACAAGGAGCACCCTGTTGTCATCAACAGTATCGCTTCCCACCATGGTGATGAGGAAGCGACGTCGGTCATTGCAGTATTGGTAGCTGCAGCAGATGCGTTATCAGCGGCGCGACCAGGTGCACGAAGTGAAACGCTTGAAAACTACATTCGTAGGCTGCAAAAACTCGAAGAGATTTCTGAGTCGTACGAAGGCGTGGAAAAATCATTCGCCATCCAAGCGGGCCGCGAAGTTCGGATCATCGTCCGTCCGGACCAGATTGATGACATTACAGCACATCGTCTGGCCAGGGATATTCGAAAACGGATCGAGGAAGAACTCGATTACCCAGGTCACATCAAAGTGACGGTCATTCGCGAAACGCGTGCAGTCGAATATGCAAAATGATAAAATGACTCCTGTCCAGCCATGGTTCAGGAGTCTTTTTTTTATCGTTTCCAATGAAGTTCGTATAACTAGAAAGAGGTTACAATTATGAAGGTTATTTTTATAGGTGATATCGTAGGATCAATCGGAAGGGATATGGTATTTGATCATATTGCTCGATTGAAACGGAAATATGGAGCGGATGTAGTCATTGCCAACGGCGAAAATGCCGCTTCCGGAAGAGGGATCACAAAGGCTATTTTTGACGATCTTCTCCGTTCGGGAGTCGATGTCGTGACGATGGGCAACCATACGTGGGATCAAAAAGAAATATACGATTTCATCGATGAGACCGACTATTTGATCCGTCCGGCCAATTTTTCGGACGAAGCCCCTGGTAAAGGGATGACGACGATCACGAAAAATGGGGTCACATTATCGGTCATCAATTTGCATGGCCGCACATTCCTCCCTCCACACGGCGATCCTTTTGCAAAGGCAGAAGAATTGATCGAAGAGGCCAGCAAGATTTCCCCGCTCATCTTCGTCGATTTCCATGCCGAAGCGACGAGTGAAAAGATTGCCATGGGATGGCATCTGGACGGCAAGGCATCCGTCGTTGTCGGGACGCATACACATGTCCAAACAGCCGATGACCGTATTTTACCAGGCGGTACAGCCTATTTGACAGACGCTGGAATGACAGGTCCTTATGATGAAATATTAGGAATGAAGAAAGAGGATGTCATCTACCGTTTCCGCACGAATTTGCCTGTCCGTTTCGAAGTGCCGAAAAGAGGGCGCGCCCAATTGAGTGGCGTGTTCGTCGAGTTGAATGACCAAACGGGGAAAGCAGTCGCAATCGAGCGTATTATGATCAATGACGATCATCGATTCGAAGCATGAAGTGAGTCTAATCATCTCCTACTTTTCATAAGATGACGTATGGATAAATATATTCCATAGACATCGTGAAAACAAGGAGGAAACATGGTGAGTCCATTGAAGGTATCATCCCGCTCTAATCCGAATTCCGTCGCAGGAGCACTCGTAGCGGTAATCAGGGATCAAGGGTATGCGGAAATGCAGGCGGTCGGTGCCGGCGCATTGAACCAGGCCATCAAAGCAGTCGCAATAGCACGCGGCTTCGTCGCCCCAAGCGGAAGCGACCTCGTATGCGCCCCGGCATTTACCGATATTGAAATTAACGGCGAAGGCAGGACAGCATTGAAGCTGTTAGTTGAAAAAAGAAAGAGAAATTAAGAAAGAAACGTAAAAGTCAAAAATGTGGATACTTGAAAGACCGAAAATCGCCAGAACGGCTCGCTTTCCGCGGGCGTTGCCTTAGCCTCCTCGGCGCTTGCGCCTGCGGGGTCTTCGGCTAACGCTTTTCCCGCAGGAGTCTCGCCTTTTCTGGCGATTTTCTAGATTCTCCTACTTACCTAAATTAATATAACGAGTGAAGGTGGCGAAACAGCATTCCTTCACTTGTTTTTCTTTTGACTCTTATAAACCAATTATCAGAACAACAGTGATTACTCATAAATGCATGCACCTTTCGAGTTCTGTTGATTGGAGCGGAAGGTGGCGACTCCGGCGGGAACAGCGCGAGCTGAAGACCCTGGACTGAGCAAAGCGAGGGAAGCGGCTGAAGCCGTGCCCGCGGAAAGCGTCCACCTGAAGCGGAAATCAAAGTTAATAGTATATCCTTTATCTAAACTGTCACACAGTTGACTCAAACAAACGTTATTTCATAAGTCATGAAATCTCACCACTTCAAAGTGGTAAGATGTTCATGTATAATGAAATCGAATCTGTTCAATTCCCACAAGGTTTGAAGAAAGGGGAAGTTTTTGCATGAATGAAGAACAACGCCTGGAAGCCGGGCTTGTCAAACCGGATACAGTGAAAACTGCATCTGCACCGGAAAAGGACTATAGTAAATATTTTGAGACTGTCTATACACCTCCATCCTTGAAAGAAGCGAAGAAGCGCGGCAAAGAGGAAATTGCCTACCATGACGATTTCAAAATCGAAGAACGCTTTTTAGGCATGGGTGCTGGACGTAAATTTTATATCCGTACATACGGCTGTCAAATGAATGAACACGACACCGAAGTGATGGCGGGCATCTTCACAGGATTAGGATACGAAGCGACCGACACAGTGGACGATGCGGACGTCATTCTTTTGAATACATGTGCAATACGGGAAAATGCGGAAAACAAGGTGTTCGGTGAACTAGGACATCTAAAGCCGTTGAAACTCGAAAGACCGGATTTACTCATCGGAGTATGCGGCTGCATGTCGCAGGAAGAATCGGTCGTCAACAAAATCCTGCAAACATACGATCAAGTCGATATGATTTTCGGGACGCATAACATCCATAGATTGCCGAATATCCTTCATGAAGCTTATATGTCAAAAGAAATGGTCATCGAAGTTTGGTCGAAGGAAGGGGACATCATTGAAAACCTTCCCAAAGTCCGTCACGGCAATATCAAAGCGTGGGTAAACATTATGTACGGCTGCGATAAATTCTGCACCTATTGCATCGTTCCGTATACACGAGGAAAAGAGCGCAGCAGACGCCCGCAAGACATCATCCAAGAAGTGAGGCAACTTGCTGCACATGGATACAAAGAAATTATGCTTCTCGGCCAAAACGTTAATGCCTATGGAAAAGATTTCGATGATATCGACTACCGCCTAGGTGATTTGATGGATGACCTTCGCCAGATCGATATTCCGCGTATCCGCTTTACAACGAGCCACCCACGGGATTTCGACGATCACCTCATTGAAGTGCTTGCAAAAGGCGGTAACTTGCTTGATCATATCCACTTGCCTGTCCAGTCGGGTTCGAGTGATATTTTGAAGATCATGGCAAGGAAATATTCAAGGGAACAGTTTTTGGAGCTTGTCGCTAAGATTAAAGCTGCCATCCCGAATGTCACATTGACAACTGATATCATTGTGGGCTTCCCGAATGAAACGGACGAGCAATTCGAAGAAACACTTTCTTTATATAAGGAAGTCGGATTTGAAATGGCTTACACGTATATCTATTCTCCGCGTGAAGGGACGCCAGCTGCCAAAATGGTGGACAATATTCCGATGGAAGTGAAGAAGGAACGTCTCCAACGACTTAACAAGCTCGTCAACGATATGTCGGCGGAAGCGATGAAGCCTTATAAAGGAAAAGTCGTCAAAGTGCTAGTTGAAGGTGAAAGTAAAAGGAATCCGGATGTACTTGCGGGTTACACGGAGAAGAATAAACTTGTCAATTTCAAGGCGCCACGTTCGGTGATCGGCGAAATTGTCAATGTAAAAATAACTGAGGCCAAAACATGGTCGCTCGACGGCGAATTTATCGGCGTTGTAAAAGAGGAAAAGGTGATGTCATAATGGAAAAACTTTATACAAAAGAAGAGATAATCAAAAAAGCACGGGAAATTGCGCATATGATCGCAAATACCGAGCAAGTCGAATTCTTCAAGCGCGCAGAAGCACAAATTAATGAAAACCAAAAGATTCGTGAAAAGATTGCAAGCTTGAAATCATTGCAAACACAAGCGGTCAATTTCCAAATGTATGAAAAAGAAAGAGCCCTTGCAATCATCGAAGGGAAAATCGAGACAATTCAGGCGGAAATCGACGAAGTTCCGATTGTACAGGAATTCAAGCAATCACAGATCGATGTGAACCAACTTCTTCAGTTGGTCTCAAACACAATTGCCAACTGTGTAACTGACGAGATCATTGAATCGACGGGCGGGGACGTACAACGCGGGGAAACTGGTTCATACGTCAGAAATACACAACATAAGCCGTTACAATAATGCAAACCGACGAGGATAATAATTTCCTCGTCGGTTTTTTCACTTTCTGGGCTTCTGGTGCATAGGATAAATAGACGTCAACGAAGGAGGAAACGAACTGAAGAATCTACGGCAAATTGTGACGAAGGCAGTCATTGCAAAGGGGAAACTGCGGACAGAATCGAATGTCTCTCTGAAGCCGCCGAATAATCCATCGAGCATATTGGGCTGTTGGGTGATCAACCACACGCATCATGCGAAAAAAGTGGGACGATACATTGAAGTGACCGGGAAATTTGATGTGAATGTCTGGTATTCACACCATGACCACTCAAAGACATCCGTCTATTCGGAATCGGTGCCGTACAAGGATAAGATCAGGCTCCATTATCGGGATGAGCCGGTATCCGGTCAGGAAGAAATCATCGTCAACGTTGTCCAGCATCCAAATTGCACCGAGGCGCTCATCTCGGAATGCGGGGAAAAATTCATCATTAAAGTAGAAAGAGAATTGGTCGCTGAAGTCGTGGGTGAAACAAAAGTTTGCATTACTGTACATCCCCATCAATTTGAGGAAGAATGGTCATTCAAGGATGAGTCCTCTTCCCATCATGAGCATGACCATCATAAAGCAGAAGATGAAAAGCGTCATGATGAAAGAGGAAAAGATTCACGTCCGTTTTAAGCCGGAAGGAGCATCCGGCTTTTTTTTATTGTGATAACTCCGCATATTCCACTTTAATACTGTGGAGCTGTATGATTTGATATAATAAAAGAAAATGCAAGATGAGCGAGGTTCTGGAATGACTACATATACACCGATGATTCAACAATACTTACAAGTGAAAGCGGAACATGAGGATGCGTTCCTCTTTTTCCGTTTAGGGGACTTTTATGAACTGTTTTTCAATGACGCGATAGAAGCATCCAATATCCTTGAAATTACATTGACGAGCAGGGATGGGGGGAGTACGGACAAAATTCCGATGTGCGGAGTGCCTTTTCATTCCGCCGAAGGCTATATAGAGACATTAGTCCGGAAAGGCCATAAGGTGGCGATCTGTGAACAAACGGAGGACCCGAGGGAGGCAAAAGGGATCGTAAAACGGGAAGTCGTCAAGGTGGTCACGCCGGGAACAATCACGGAGGGTAAATCTCTTGATGCCAATTCCAATCATTTCATCGGGGCTGCTGACCAGTTGGATGAAAAGCTTTATGCTCTAGCCTATGTCGACCTAGCGACAGGTGAAGGGAAGGCTGAAATCATAACAGGCGATGAACGTACATTAATTGGCGAAATCGAAGCGCTTGGAATGAAAGAGATTGTTGTCCGTGAACGGTTGCATATCACGTTGAATGAATGGATGGCAAAAAGGGATATTGTCCTCTCAATGGAAAATGGAGAAGAGGACAACAATTCCTTGAACGTTCAATCAAATATTCCGAATGAGTTGCACGAGGCATGCGATATTCTTGTTTCCTATTTGAAACGCACTCAAAAGTCCTCATTGGAACACTTGCGTCCCTTCGAATACATACAGAAATCCAGCAAGCTATCGATAGATGCCAATTCGATGCGTAATCTTGAGCTTGTTCAATCGATTCGGAATGGAAGCAAAGAAGGTACACTTTTCTGGCTGTTAGATGAGACGTCGACTGCGATGGGTGCAAGGAAATTGAGGATTTGGATCCATCAGCCCCTTGCCGACAGGGCGGCGATTGAGGATAGACTTACAATCGTGTCCGACTTGCTTGAAGATTACTTTCTTCGTGATGATTTGAAAACATCCTTGAAGGAAGTATATGACCTTGAGCGTTTGTCGGGAAGAATTTCCATGGGGAGTGCGAGCGGAAGGGATCTAGCCCAGCTGCGAAATTCACTTCGACGGGTGCCCCATTTGAAAAATGCCCTTCAGCAGTCCGGCCACGAGCGTTTGCAACGGTTTTCAGAACAGATTGATCCTTGTTCCGAAGTCCTCGATCTGTTGGAGGCTTCGATTGCGGAAAATCCCCCGCTTTCTGTCAAGGAAGGCGGCATCATCAAAGACGGCTATCACGAAAAGCTGGACCAGTATAGAGATGCTTCAAGAAATGGCAAGGAATGGCTGGCAGGTCTCGAGCGCGAGGAACGGGAACGTACGGGAATTAAAAATTTGAAGATCGGTTACAACCGCATTTTCGGCTATTTTATTGAAATTACCAAATCCAATATCCATTTGGCGGATCTGAGCCGCTATGAGCGCAAACAGACGCTTGCAAATGCGGAGCGCTATATCACATCTGAGTTGAAAGAGAAGGAAGATTTGATCCTGAACGCCGAAGCGGAAGGTCAGGAGCTGGAATACACCCTTTTCTGCACTGTACGTGATGAAATGAAAAACCATATCCGTAGAGTTCAACGATTGGCTAGCGTTCTATCAGAACTTGACGTGCTTCTTTCATTCGCGGAAGTCTCTGAAAAGCAACGTTTCGTCAGACCGCAATTCCATGATGGACGGGCATTGGAAATTAAAAATGGAAGACATCCCGTCGTAGAGAAGATGATGGATCATTCATTGTATGTGCCGAATAGCTGTAAATTAACAGAAGACGCGAATATGCAGCTGATCACAGGTCCGAATATGTCCGGTAAAAGTACATTCATGCGACAAGTCGCCTTGACGGTGATCATGGCTCAAATCGGCTGCTATGTACCTTGCGATTCCGCATTGCTTCCTGTAACGGATCAAATTTTCACAAGGATTGGTGCAGCGGATGATCTTGCATCAGGTCAAAGCACATTCATGATGGAAATGATGGAGTCAAAATATGCAATCGCAAATGCAACTGGGAACAGTTTACTTCTATTCGATGAAATCGGCAGAGGAACGTCGACGTATGACGGAATGTCGCTTGCCCAGGCGATGATGGAATTCATCCATGATGAAATAGGCGCAAATACGTTGTTTTCGACACATTATCATGAACTGACAAAGCTTGATTTGGAATTGGAGAGGCTCGTGAATGTCCATGTCGCCGCGATGGAGCAGGAAGGTAGAGTCGTCTTCCTCCATAAAGTGATGGCGGGACCTGCGGATAAAAGTTACGGCATCCATGTTGCCCAACTGGCAGGTCTCCCGGATACGATCGTCGTCCGCGCCAAGGAGCTGCTCGACGCTTTTGAGAGCGGAGAACAGGCAGCGGTGGCGACGGCGGCATCCGAGCAAATGACGTTCTTCGACCTACAGGAAGAGCCAGATCCGGTATCGGAATCGGACAAAGCCGTTTTAGATCAGATGAAACAGACGGATTTATTGAACTTGACGCCGATGCAGGCGATGAACTTGATCCTTGATTGGCAAAAACAACTTGGCTCAAAGTAAGGAACGGACTGAAACTATTTTAGAATGATCAAAGGAGATAAGGAGGGATCCGATGGATATTATTTCAGTCATGGATGATTCATTATCCAATAAAATTGCTGCGGGGGAAGTCGTTGAGCGACCGGCTTCGATTGTGAAAGAACTAGTCGAGAACTCGATTGACGCGGATAGCACATCGATTGAAATAGCGCTAGAAGAAGCCGGGCTCACTTCGATTCGGGTGACCGATAATGGAAAAGGAATGTCACGTCGCGATGCTGTCCTTTCATTTGAACGCCACGCAACAAGCAAAATATCGAACGAACATGACTTGTTCCGAATCAGAACGCTCGGATTCAGGGGGGAGGCGCTCGCCAGTATCGCTTCGGTATCCAAGGTCAGCCTCTTCACTTCAGACGGGGAAACAGAAGGGACGGAAGTGCAGTTGGACGGTGGGGTTGTTGTGAAGCAATCCACCGCGGCATTCCGAAAGGGCACCGATATGACGGTTTCCCACCTTTTTTATAACACGCCTGCGAGGCTGAAATATATGAAGACGATCCAGACAGAGCTTGGTCATACGATCGATCTCGTCAACCGGATTGCGCTTAGCCATCCCCATATCGCCTTCAAGCTGTCCCATCATAGCCAAACGATACTTCATACATCCGGCAGCGGGGATCGACGGAAGGTGCTCACTGATATTTACGGAATGGCGGTCGCGCGGAAAATGGTGCCCTTTACAGGAGAGAACGCCGATTTCAAAGTGGATGGATATGTCACTCTGCCCGAAATGACAAGGGCATCCAGAAACTATATGACACTCATCGTTAATGGAAGATGGGTAAAAAGCTATGCCGCAAACCAAGCCGTGCTCGATGGTCTTCACACCTATTTACCGATTGGACGCTTTCCGATTGCAGTCATCAACGTTGAAACGGACCCGTTTTTAACGGATGTAAACGTACACCCTTCTAAACAGCATATTCGTCTAAGTAAAGAGGGAGAGCTCTTTGACTTAATCAAATCATCTGTTCGTGATGCGGTGAAGCGGTCAATTATCGTTCCGGATGCTGTGAAGCGGGAACCTGTCAAAAGAATTCCTTCCGAGCAAGTAACGATCTGGAATGAATTCCAGCCAGCAAGCGTTCGGAAGGAAACGGAAGTTGAACAAAAGAAGCAAGAAGAGCCGACGTTTGATACGAATTTAGTTGAGAAGAAATCGCTCCAAACACTTTATGAACCTGTCATGCAAGAACCTGTGCAAACGGTTCAGCCAGAGAAAGTAATGGAAGTCCAGGCAATCGAGGAAATTGAGGAAACCAATAAAACCGCTGCCTCTGAACTGACAGAACCACTAGACACAACAGAAACGGCTGAATCGAAGGAAAAAAGATTTCCATCACTCGTTCCAGTCGGCCAAGTCCATGGCACCTACATTGTCGCTCAAAATGAAGATGGATTTTACATGATTGATCAGCATGCTGCCCAAGAGCGGATCAAATATGAATTCTTCAGGGATAAACTGAGTAGAGTGGAAGAGGATGAAAGGCAGTTGTTGCTGATGCCGCTCATTTTCCATTACTCGGGGGACGATATGGTGAAAATCGAGGAGAATAAGGAAGCGTTGCATGAAGTAGGGGTCTTCCTTGAGGATTTTGGACCATCCTCTTACACAGTCAAGGAATATCCAGCCTGGTTTCCGGCAGGAGAAGCGTCGGCCCTTATCGAAGAATTGATAGAGCAAGTTCTGACGACAAGGAAAACGGATATCGGGAAGCTGCGGGAAGAGACGGCGATCATGATGAGCTGTAAACGATCCATCAAAGCGAACCATTATTTAACGATTGCAGATATGGAAAGGCTGCTAAATGATCTATCGCTGGCAGAGAATCCGTATACGTGCCCGCATGGACGTCCGGTTCTTATTCATTTTTCAACATATGAAATTGAAAAGATGTTTAAGAGGGTAATGTGATCTATAGTTCAACAAGGGAGAGGATATGACAATGGGGGAGTTCATATTAACGATCGACCAAGGCACGACTAGCACAAGGGCGATTCTTTTCAATCGGAAAGGCGAGATTGTCCATACCGCTCAAAGGGAATTCAGGCAAATTTTTCCCAAGCCTGGTTGGGTGGAGCACAATGCCAGTGAAATATGGGGTTCCGTCCTATCCGTCATTGCTTCAGTTCTGACCGAAAGCGGACATCAACCGGAAGATATTGATGGAATCGGCATTACAAACCAGCGTGAGACGACAGTTGTTTGGGACAAGCAGACCGGACAACCTATTTATAACGCGATTGTTTGGCAATCACGACAGACGCAGCCGATCATCGATGAATTGCGGAAAGCTGGGAAGGAAGAGAGCATCCGTCAAAAAACGGGCTTGCAGCTCGATCCCTATTTTTCAGGTTCGAAGGTGAAATGGATTCTTGATGAAGTGGAAGGGGCACGCGAGCGGGCGGAAAAAGGGGAACTGCTTTTTGGAACAATCGATTCGTTCCTTATCTGGAAGCTATCGGATGGTGCAGTCCATGTAACCGACTATTCCAATGCTTCGAGGACGATGCTGTTCAATATACATGAACTCGAGTGGGATAAGGAACTTTGCGGTATGTTGGACATCCCGATGGCGATGCTGCCGGAGGTGAGGATGTCTTCCGAAATCTATGCCCATACAGCCCCTTCCGTCTTTTTCGGAGCTTCGGTTCCAATAGCCGGTGCTGCGGGTGACCAACAATGCGCTTTGTTCGGGCAAGCTTGTTTTCACGAAGGGATGGCTAAAAATACGTATGGTACAGGTTGCTTCATGTTATTGAATACAGGCGAGCAGCCGGTCACTTCCGACAATGGGCTTCTGACAACGATTGCCTGGGGTCTTGATGGCAAGATTACATACGCACTAGAAGGCAGTGTGTTCGTAGCGGGCTCCGCCATCCAGTGGCTGAGGGACGGATTGCGAATGATTCAGAAGGCGTCCGATTCGGAAAACTACTCGACACGGGTTGCTTCGACGGATGGTGTTTATGTCGTACCCGCTTTCGTCGGACTTGGTACCCCGTATTGGGATTCGGATACGAGAGGGGCGGTATTCGGATTGACGCGCGGGACGGAAAAAGAACATTTCATCCGGGCGGCAGTCGAATCGCTGGCGTATCAATCAAAGGATGTACTCCTGACAATGGAAAAGGACGCAGGTATCGATATCGGTATTTTGCGTGTCGACGGAGGTGCTGTCGCCAATACATTCCTCATGCAATTCCAATGTGACTTATTGCAGATCGAGGTGGAGCAGTCGGCCTATTTGGAGACGACGGCACTCGGTGCGGCATATCTTGCAGGGCTTGCGACCGGCTTCTTTGAATCTTGCGAATCTGTTGAAGCGTTATGGGCAAAGGAGCGGACGTATTCACCTACTATGGATGTGGAAGAGCGTGATGCCCTATACAGCGGATGGAAAAAGGCCGTCACGGCGGCGAGGGCTTTCAAACTTTGACTGGAGGAGAGCAAAGGATGTTATCATCGATCACAAGACCGAAAGTGAAACAATTCATGCGCGACTATCAGTTTGACCTGCTTGTCATTGGAGGGGGAATTACCGGTGCCGGCATTGCGCTGGATGCGGTGACGAGGGGTTTATCCGTTGCCTTACTTGACATGCAGGATTTTGCGGCAGGCACTTCCAGCCGATCGACGAAACTCATCCACGGAGGTTTGCGGTATTTGAAGCAGATGGAATTGAAAATCGTTTCGGAAACCGGCAGGGAAAGGGATATCGTCTATCGGAATGCCCTTCATGTGACAGAGCCCGAACGGATGCTTCTTCCGTTCCATAAAGGCGGCTCTTTCGGAAAGTTGACAACTTCCGCCGGATTATTCGTCTATGATAAATTGGCTGGTGTGAAAAAAGAAGAGCGCCGTGAAATGCTGTCTGCCGAAGAGGCGCTCGCAATGGAGCCATTGGTCAGGGAAGAAGGCTTGCTTGGCGGGGGGCATTACGTCGAATATCGGACAGACGATGCACGGCTGACAATCGAAGTATTGAAAAAAGCCGCTCAGAAAGGCGCGCTTTGCCTGAATTACATGAAAGCTGAGCAGTTTCAATATAAAGATGGGAAAGTGTCAGGTGTCACTGCATGGGACATGCTTTCCGGTGATGCAATTGATATAAGTGCTTCTGTCGTTGTCAATGCGACAGGCCCCTGGGTGGATGAAATGCGGGAAAAGGACGAAGTGTCAAATGACAAACGTCTACGATTGACGAAAGGAACGCATATTGTGATTGACAAGGCGGTTTTCCCTTTACGTCAAGCGATCTATTTTGACTCTCCTGACGGCAGGATGATCTTTGCCATCCCGAGAGGCAATAAAGCTTATATCGGGACGACGGATACATTTTTCGATGGCGATCGGGCCCATCCGGTTGCGAGCGAGGAGGACATTTCCTATCTCCTTGATGCACTCCATTATATGTTCCCTTCTGTAAAAGCAGGTCGGAACGATATCGAATCGACTTGGGCAGGCGTACGGCCGCTTATTTACGAGGAAGGAAAAGACGCCTCTGAGATTTCAAGAAAAGATGAAATTTGGGAAGCGGGAACGGGATTGATCACAATTGCAGGCGGAAAACTGACCGGCTATCGTAAAATGGCAGAAACCGTCGTCGATCACGTCGTAAAGCGTATTCCAACAACATCTTTCGGTCCATGCATCACGGAACACCTCCCATTATCCGGCGGGGACTTTGAAAGTGAAGAGCAGTTTGCGAACTTCCTTGAAAGCAAATCGAATGAAGCCGAATTATACGGGCTCAGCAAGGAAGAAGGCCATTCGCTCGCTTCCTTATATGGGACGAATGTCGATCAGGTCTTCAACTACGTCAGTGCCGTGTCAACGGAGAACACTGTGCTGCCAGCTATATGGAAAGCAGAAATCCTATATGCAATCCATTATGAAATGGCCATGACGCCATCGGACTTTTTCATCCGGAGAAAAGGTGACCTATACTTCAACATTGCATTTGCCAAACTATACAAAGAGGCGGTTACGGATTATATGGGCGCCATTCTTTCCTATACGGAAGAAACTAGAGAGCACCACTTATCTCAATTGGAACAACATATAAAAGAGGCAGAAGGAAAGGCCGGTGAACGTATGTGAATGAACAAATGATAACGATGTCCGACGGTTTTTCCATCTATACGGTTTACGCACAACCCACAGATAGACCGATTGCGCATATCCATCTTCTGCATGGTATGGCAGAGCATATCGGCCGTTACGAAGAGTTCATCACATACCTCACAAACGAAGGATTTGCCGTATCTGGGCAAGATCATCGCGGTCATGGCCAGACAGCGGCGTTTAATGGGAAATTAGGTCATTTCGGCGATTCTGCCGGCTTTGACCGGATTGTCGATGACGCGCATGAAATCATCAGCTATTATAAGAATAAATTCAATGCTCCCAAAGTGATCCTTTTCGGCCACAGTATGGGTTCATTTATTGCAAGAAGATACGTTCAAAGGTTCGGAAAAGATATTAACAAACTTATTTGTTTAGGAACAGGCGGCGACCCGGGTGTAAGTGGTATTGGCGGGAAGGCTCTAGCGTATATAAAAGGCAAGGCAACGAAATTCGATGAGCCGGATTACTTGATTAATAAACTGGTGTTCGGAGGGTTCAATAAAGTGGTGGATCAACCGAAAACATCTTTAGACTGGCTAACGTCAGACGAGAGTGTAGTTGAGAAATATATTAACGATCCGTTATGCGGATTCGTGCCGACCACCCGTTTTTTCATCGACTTGTTCAAAGGCCTAGCGAAAATCAATGATCCGGACAATATTAAAAAAGTCCCTAGCGGATTGCCGATCCTCCTTCTTTCCGGGTTGGACGATCCTGTTGGCAAAAAAGGAAATGGCATCTGGCAGGCTGCGCGGCAATTTACAGATGCGGGCATCAAGAATATAACCGTCATGTTATATGAAGGCGGCCGCCATGAGATGTTGAATGAAGTGAATCGGGAACAAGTATTTAATTTCATAAAGGATTGGATAAAAGAAGAATGAAACAATCGGAAAGAGTGATCGCAATTGTCGGACCGACAGCATCAGGCAAAACATCATTGAGCATCGAGCTTGCTAAAAAACTCGATGGGGAAATCATCAATGGGGATGCGATGCAGGTCTATAAAGAATTAAATATCGGCACCGCGAAAATAACAGAAGATGAAAAAGAAGGCATTCCTCATTATCTATTTGATATAAATGAACCGACAGAGTCGTTTTCTGTAGCAGAATATCAGTCGGCAGTGAGAAACTGTATCGATGACATCCGAAGTAGAGGAAAGCAGCCGATCATCGTCGGCGGCACTGGTTTGTACATCCAGTCGGTCCTGTTTGATTTCAGATTCACGGAAGAAGCAGGGGATGAAAAGGTCAGGGTGGATTTGGAGCACGAACTGGAAGCAGAAGGCGGCGCAGAACGTCTGTACAAACGTCTGCAAGCTCTTGATCCTTCAAGTGCGGAAAAGATCCATCCAAACAACCATCGCCGTTTGATACGGGCACTTGAAATCATCGAAGTGACGGGTAAGACGAAAAATGAGCACGAACAAGGTGCGGGTGACCTGCCGTTATATGACCATCTGATTGTTGGCCTTGACCTCGACCGGGAATTGCTATATGAGCGAATCAATTTACGGGTGGATCAAATGATGGAAGATGGCTTGCTTGAAGAGGCTAGAAGTTTGTGGGAACGGGGTGTCCGCAATGTCCAATCAGTCCAAGCCATCGGATATAAGGAACTTTATCAGCATTTCGAAGGTCAACTATCGTTGGATGAAGCCGTAGACTTGATCAAAAAACATACTCGCCATTATGCGAAACGGCAAATGACCTATTTCCGCAACAAAGTGAAAATCTCCTGGTTCGATGCAACTTCGGATAAAGAAAAGATTATCGATGAAATTTTAACGATTTTGAAGGGTTTTGAAGGAACGGAATCGAATAAGTAAAAAGGCAAGAGAAATATAGAAGCAATTGGAGGCTGGGGTGTATGTCACAAGGTAATATGCAAGAAACTTTTTTGAACTCATTACGGAAAAATAACACGTTCGTCACTGTATTCCTATTGAATGGTTTTCAGTTGAAAGGTCTTATCAAATCATATGATAATTACACGGTTTTATTGGAATCGGACGGCAAACAGCAATTGATTTACAAGCATGCGATCTCGACGTATGTGCCTGCAAAACCGGTCGTGTTAAAGGACGAGGAATAAAAACATATGTCCCATTGGAGGAACAGGTCAACTAGCCTGTTCCTTTTTCCAATGGGGTTATTATGAATCACTGCGAGGCAATTCCCAGTGATAATGGTAGGAAAGGATTCGTAAAGTCGCGACAACTACGAGCAGTCCGTATAATGCCCAATCATTCCCATGAAGTCCGATGCCGACAAAAAATCCGGCGCCAGCTGCCCAAACGGCATAAATATCCCTTTTAAAGACGAGAGGGCGCCTGCCAGCGAGCAGATCCCGGATCACCCCTCCGCCAGCACCAGTCAATACTGCTGCAACCATCACAGCAAATAGCGACATATTCATATTGACCGCAAGCATTGCCCCTTGAATCGCGAACGCCGCAAGTCCGATGGCGTCAAAATACGTGCCCCACCGATTCCAATGATTAATGATTGTTTTTGAAAAAAAGAATATGAACGTGATTAAAATCGACGCGACGATAAAGAGGAAATTCTGGCTCCATAAAACGGATGCCGGCAGACCAAGTAAAACATTTCGGACTGCCCCTCCGCCGAATGCCGTCACCATCCCCAATATATAGACTCCGAAAATATCATACTTCTCTTCCATTGCAATTAGCGCTCCCGATATGGCAAAAGCCGCCGTACCGATAAAACTGAAAACTTCCCAAGCCAATCAAAGTTCCTCCTCACTTCAAACATCTCATATTGTATATCAAAATAGAGACTCCGCCAATACCGGTCGTTTTCCATTGACCTATTCCATGAGACTGATAAGATATTATAGTGACTAATTGTAGGAATGAGGAAATTGAAATGATGATACATGAATTTGCTTCCGAAATCGAAACGAAAGCGGAAGCTACTGAAGAAAAACTTGCCCCTTACTTTAAAGAAGTTGAAAAGATCGCCTTTTATAATCAGCGGAAAGTGTTGGCGGCATTTCGTAAAAACATGGTGAGTGATTTTCACTTAACCGGCTCGACAGGGTACGGATATGACGATAGCGGTCGGGATGTGCTTGAGCAAGTATATGCGGATACATTTGGGGCGGAAGCCTGTCTCGTACGCAACCAGATCATCTCAGGCACGCATGCAATCTCACTGAGCCTTTTCGGAGTGCTTCGGCCAGGTGATGAACTTCTTTATATAACTGGTAAGCCGTATGATACGCTTGATTCGATTGTCTCCGGAAATGGGGAGGACACAGGGTCGCTCATTGATTACGGCATTACATATAAGCACATCGATTTGGTCGAAGACGGCTCTGTCGATTTTGATGAAGTGAAGAAGAATATCCATAGAAAGACGAAAGTGGTCGGCATCCAGCGTTCGAAAGGGTATTCGGACCGCCCATCTTTTCTTGTGGAAGAAATCGGTGAAATGGTCCGATACATCAAATCGATCAATCCAAACATCATCGTATTTGTCGATAATTGCTATGGCGAATTCGTTGAAAGGAAAGAACCGATCGAAGTAGGTGCGGATCTCATGGCGGGATCACTCATAAAAAACCCTGGCGGTGGACTTGCAAGGACGGGTGGATATATAGCAGGACGTGCTGATCTTGTGAAAAAATGTGCATACCGTATGACGTCGCCTGGAATCGGTGCAGAAGCAGGGGCCTCTCTAGATACGTTGCTGGAAATGTACCAAGGCTTTTTCATTGCGCCACATGTCGTCAGTCAATCCGTAAAAGGCGCCCTCTTTACAGCGGGATTCCTTGAAAGTTTCGGATTCGATACAACACCACATTATTCGGCCCCGCGGACTGATTTAATACAATCCGTGAATTTTGGCAATGCCGACCAAATGATCGCTTTCTGCCGGACGATTCAGGAGAATTCACCGATAAATGCGCATTATGCACCAGAACCATCGTATATGCCCGGCTATGCAGATGATGTCATCATGGCAGCAGGTACGTTCATTCAAGGATCCAGCATCGAGCTTACGGCTGACGGACCGATACGTCCGCCATATACGGCGTATGTACAAGGTGGATTGACGTATGAACATGTGAAGGCTGCAGTCATGTCTTCCACGGATAAGCTGTTAAAAGAGAAAATGATATAAGATTGAAATGAAAAGAGGATGATCCATGTCGATACAAATCGACAAGGTCATCCTCTATTTTTAATTAATGATTTTTGTTTAATGAATCTGACGATAAACGCCGACAACTTTCCCAAGGATGGAAACGTTATTGACGATAATAGGCTCCATCGATTCATTTTCCGGCTGCAAGCGGAAATAATCCTTTTCTTTGAAGAAGCGCTTCACTGTCGCCTCGTCCTCTTCCGTCATAGCGACGACAATTTCTCCGTTATGGGCAGTGTGCGTCTGCTTGACGACGACATAATCTCCATTTAAAATACCTGCCTCTATCATACTATCACCGACAATTTCTAGCATGAACAGCTTATCGTCGGACGTGCCGTATGTATCCGGCAACGGGAAGTATTCCTCAATGTTTTCAATTGCGGTGATCGGCAAGCCTGCTGTAACCTTCCCGACAAGCGGAACATGGACGACACCTGCTTTCAGTGCTGTCAGACCTTCCGGATCCAGCACTTCGATCGCTCTTGGCTTTGTTGGGTCCCTGCGGATGTACCCTTTGCTTTCCAACCTGGCTAGGTGGCCATGCACGGTTGAGCTTGATGCCAGTCCGACAGCTTCCCCGATTTCACGCACGGAAGGCGGATAACCTTTGAGTTTCACTTCATCTTTAATGAATGATAGGATATCCTGCTGTCTCTTTGAGATTTTCTTCATTTTTCCACCCCTCCAATTAATAGAATCATAATTTAGCAATTGTGCGAACAAAGGTCCGTAACCTCAATTGTTTCTTAAAAAGAGTATAACAGGTGTTCGGCCAATTGGCAAACAAAGGTTCGAAAGTTTTGTTGACTTCTTAAAAAACGTGTCCTATAATGGGAACAAGTATTCCGAACAAACATTCTTGGAGGGGTTTTTTATGACTTTCATTCAAAAATATGGCTTTATCCTTTTGATTGTATTCCTTTGCACAGCCTTTACGTTGGCAGCTGTCATGAAGGAAGCCAAGACGGCTTCAACTTCATTCGTTGAATTAACGATTGCCGAGGGGGACACACTTTGGGGATTGGCACAGGACTATTCTGGAAAGGATCAGCCGACGAAATGGATTGCAAAAGTAATGGAGCTGAATGACATGCAGTCTACGACGATTAGAACAGGAGAAACATTGAAATTGCCGGAAATTGAATCAGTCATGCCTGACCCGATGATGACTGAATTGGCAGGGGAAGATTGATGAAAGGGAAAATGAAGACATGCGTCCTCTATTGCCGTGTCAGCACTGAAAAGGATTCCCAGGAAGCCTCTTTATCAAGGCAGGAAGAGGAACTGAAAAGGCTTGCCGATGAACTTGGACTGAAGCCTGTACATATATTCAAAGAAAAGCATAGCGGCTACGACATGGATCGCGAAGAATTGCTCAATTTATTGGACTGCATCCGTGATGAAAAGATTGATGCGGTACTTGTACAAGATGAAACAAGACTTGGGAGAGGAAATGCCAGGGTGGCCATCCTGCATCTGCTCGCCAAGACAAATACCGCTGTCATTACGAACCACGACAACGGCGCGCTGAAATTGAATGAGATGGATACGATGCTGCTGGAAATATTGGCGATCGTCGAAGAATATCAACGCAAATTACACAACGCCAAAATCCGCAGAGGCATGAAACGGGCAGTCCGTGACGGTTATAGGCCAGAGCGAAACTTGAAAAACAAAGGAAATCTCGAAGGACGCGAACGCATCGAAGTCCCGATAAGTGAAATCGTGTCCTTGCGTCAAAAAGGGCTCACATTCGAAGAAATTTCAGGAGTCCTGAAAGGCCTTGGCCACAACATAAGCAAAGCAACGGTCCACCGCCGTTATAAAGAATATGAACAAGAGCAGGAAGGCTGATTGGTTGCACTTCCTGCTCTTTTTGTATACCTTCAAAGTATAGTTTTTAAATGAAATCCACTTCAATTGTTAGCAATAATGTTGTAATTAATAGGCATAAAAAGGATTGTAGCGGAAAGCGTCCGCCTGCAGCGGAAATCCGGTATAATTGATTGTGGACACAACACTATTGGAGGAATTCGATGTTATCACCAGATAAAATTAAACGAATCAACGAACTATCGAAAAAGTCGAAAACAATCGGCCTGTCTATCGAAGAAGCAAAAGAACAAACACAACTGCGCAAAGAATACCTCGAATCATTTCGCTCATCCATGCGCGACACAATCGAACACGTAAAAGTGATCGACCCTGAAGGCAACGATGTCACACCCGGCAAAGTGAAAGACGCTCGCAATAAGAAGTACCTCAACTGAGCTTCCGTTCATAGAATGGATTGTATTTCATCTATAGATTGACTACACTATAGATGGTAAAACTATTGCAACTACAAGATAAAGCGTGGGAAAGGATGTTCTGAATGACCGAAAAGATTGACCAATTAGCAATAAATACGATTAGAACGCTCTCCATCGATGCAATCGAAAAGGCGAATTCCGGCCACCCGGGATTACCGATGGGTGCTGCTCCGATGGCTTACACACTTTGGACAAAGCATATGCACCATAACCCTTCGAACCCTGAATGGTTCAACCGCGATCGATTTGTCTTATCTGCAGGCCACGGTTCCATGCTGTTATATAGCCTGCTTCACCTAAGCGGATACGATTTGCCGATGGAGGAAATTAAAAACTTCAGACAGTGGGGATCGAAAACACCTGGTCATCCGGAATACGGCTATACGGTTGGCGTTGAAGCGACAACAGGTCCGCTCGGACAGGGAATTGGGATGGCAGTTGGAATGGCAATGGCTGAAAAGCATTTGGCAGCAACTTATAACCGTCCAGGCTTCGACGTTGTCGACCACCATACGTTCGCACTATGCGGCGACGGCGACCTTATGGAAGGCGTAGCGGCGGAAGCGATTTCCCTTGCAGGCCATCTCCAATTGGAGAAGCTTATTGTCCTTTATGACAGCAATGATATCTCCCTTGATGGAGAACTCGATATGTCATTCACGGAAAACATCCGAAAACGTTTCGAATCTTACGGCTGGAACTATATCCGTGTAGAAGACGGCAATAATATAGGGCTTATCTCGAAAGCGATTGAAGAGGCGAAAGGCAATTCAGGCGGTCCGACAATCATCGAAGTGAAGACGGTCATCGGATACGGCGCGCCGAATAAATCCGGAAAAGCCGACGTCCATGGTGCACCTCTAGGCGAAGATGAAATGAAACTTACGAAAGAGTACTACAAATGGACGTACGAAGAAGATTTCTGTGTTCCTGAAGGCGTTTATGAGACATTCAAAGAAGCGACAGATGAATTAGGCGCCAAAAAAGAGGAGCAGTGGAATAAGCTGTTTGATCAATACGAAAGCGAACATGCAGATTTGGCTCGCCAATTAAAAGCCGCAATCAAAGGCGAAATGCCTGAAGGACTCCAAGAAGCGCTTCCGACTTATGAAGCCGGTTCTTCACACGCAACCCGTTCCGCTTCCGGTGACGCGATCAATGCCATTGCAAACATTTTGCCTTCATTCTTCGGAGGAAGTGCCGACCTTGCAGGCTCCAATAAGACGACGATCAAAGGTGCAGGAGACTTCTTGCCAGGCGATTACAGCGGACGTAATATCTGGTTCGGTGTCCGTGAATTTGCGATGGGTACTGCCTTGAACGGAATGGCGCTTCATGGCGGTTTGCATGTGTTCGGCGGAACATTCTTCGTGTTCAGCGACTATATAAGACCTGCAATCAGACTATCCGCTCTAATGGGAATGCCTGTCACATACGTATTTACACATGACAGCGTAGCAGTCGGTGAAGATGGTCCAACGCATGAGCCAATCGAACATTTATCATCTCTACGTTCAATGCCGGGATTGACTGTCATCCGCCCAGCAGATGGCAATGAAACGTCTACGGCATGGAATATTGCTGTTGCGTCGAAAGACAGACCGACAGTTCTCGTTTTGTCCCGTCAAAACTTGGAAGTGTTGCCGAAATCCGGCGAACTTGCTATGGATGGCGTGAAACGTGGAGCTTATGTAATTTCTCCTGCCAATAAAGAAGGGGCAGACGGAATCCTAATTGCAACAGGCTCTGAAGTGAATCTAGCGGTTGCAGCTCAAACGAAACTTCAGGAAGAAGGAATCGATGTTGCAGTCGTTTCGATGCCTTCATGGGACTTGTTCGAGCAGCAAGATGAGCAATACAAAGAAAGCGTACTGCCAAAAGCAGTTAAAAAACGCCTATCCATTGAAATGGGTGCTTCCCTCGGCTGGCATAAGTATGTCGGGGATGAAGGCGGAGTCATGGCAATCGACACGTTTGGGGCAAGCGCTCCAGGGGAAAAGGTCATTGCGGAATATGGCTTTACAGAAGAGAACGTAGTTCGTAAAATGAAAGCGATCCTCGATCGTAACTAATGTTTGCCGCTTCGGAATGTCATAAGACTTTTTATTCCGAAGCGGCTTTTTTCTCTAAGTGAATAACTCACTATTAGAAAACTTTCGACAACAATAGTGCCTTTCTTTACCGTGTTTTGACAAACTTTTTACTTTGGTTGGGATAGACTATGTAAAAGGAGGTATGGTCATGAGAACTTATGATATTTATAAAGTGAAGAAGAGATACCAATCATTCATCCTTGGCAGGGAAGGGCTTCTCTATGACTTGTTGAAGGATCATGCACAGGAAGAACCTTTGCAGGAAGTTAAGTATTTATGTGATGAAATCGAAGAAACTGCGATTGACCAAGCAATCCTCAGCAATTTGGGAAAAAGCTTTACGACAGTCGAAAGTGATGATGGTGAATATAAATTGTCACATCCGATGAAAGGGTCCATTCATATTTCGCTAACGCCTTATTCTCTTCAAGCTTATTGCGATGGCTCGCGCATGCTCGATCTGGATCTGTTCGTCGCATTGTCCGGATCAGATGATCGTTTTTTTGCAGTGATGGACGAGCATGGTGAGTGGGGATGGCTAAAGCCTGTCAAACAGGAAAATCACCTTGGAAATGAACGGACTTTTTTATTCTAATGCAATTCGACATGTTCGTTGAATTATTTACTCCCAGTCATTGCTAACCGCCATCCCTTTGTTGTATAATCCATGATGGTAGAGTATTCTCGAATCACGGTAGTGAAGGAGGTATAGCGGATGGTAAGCACGATTTGGGTAATCCTCATTGCCGTCGTCGCGTTAATCGCAGGTGTGGCCCTCGGATTTTTCATTGCACGTCAATATATGATGAAATATTTGAAGGAAAACCCGCCGATCAATGAACAAATGTTACGTATGATGATGATGCAAATGGGACAAAAACCTTCACAGAAGAAGATTAATCAAATGATGGCACAAATGAACAAAGTAAGTGACAATGCGGGTAAGAAAAAATAAGTGGACAAGTAAGCAATAATGTTGAGATGGCGCAGTTTGTGAGCGTTTCAACAAATGCTCGCTAATTGTTCTTATAAATTATTGCCTGTCACAATGTTGTACAGGTTAATCATTCTTCCGAAAATCACATTTTGTGCTTAATCTTTCTTTATGTATACAAACTAACCACTTTTTCTGGTGAAAGATAAACCGGAGAGGTGGTTTTTTTGTTGGAATTAGAAGATGTATTAGAGGAATATCGCTATCACTGCTTAGCAAAAGGATTCACAGAAAAAACGATGAGAAATAAGCGTCAAGAGTTGACCCAAATGAAAACATATCTTATGGAAAAGAGGGCTATAAGAGATATAGAGAGCGTTACCGTCCATGATATGAGGGCTTATATCAGACAGAAGCAAATAGCCGGATTACAGCCACAAAGTATTGTTGCGATGATTAAGCTAATTTCTGCCTTCTTTAATTGGTGTGTATCAGAAGAGTATTTAATTGAAAATCCTATGAATAAAGTAGAGAAGCCAAAAGTCCCGAAGAAAGTACTCAAGGGGTTTACTCCTGAAGATGTCAATAAAATGATTAATTCATTTACCTATAAAAACTATATAGAGGCAAGAAATAAAGCGCTTATTGCGATGCTGGCTGATTGTGGGTTAAGGGCAATGGAAATTAGAGGATTACTATCGAAGAATGTTAAAGAAACTACCATCTTAATAAATGGAAAAGGAAATAAAGAAAGAACAGTGTTCATAAGCCCAGTATTGAAGAAGATATTAATTCGATATGAACGCATAAAAAATCAATTTATTAAGGAAAAGAATATTAACTCGGATAGATACTTTTTAACGTACTTAGGAACAGAGTTAAGCCATGTGGCACTCTATAATGTAATTAAAGAGGCTGGATATAGAGCTGACATTGAGGGGAAGAGGATATCACCACACACGTTCAGACACTTCTACGCAGTTCAAACCCTTAGTGAAGGTCAGATGGATGTATATTCATTATCACGCATTCTGGGACACTCTGATATTGCTACAACGCAGCGATATCTAACCTCTATGACGGATACACAGCTATTAGAAAAAGCAATATCATCGAGTCCACTTATGAATTATGGAAGAGGTAATGCTCTTATGTAGTAGTAATATTAGATTAAATTACGGTAGGAAGGGCTTATTTAAAACCACTATTAAGAACTTTAACGCTTGCATTATATAGAGGATACGCAAAGAATTTACATGACAAGGGAGCGAGTGTTGCACTTATCAGTAAGGCACTCGGACACTCGGATTTAGCTGTGACTACGCAATATTTAGATTTAGATGTAGAGGAAGTAGCAAAGGATTTGAGAGAGTATCTATAATTTTTAATAGCTGTCTATGTCTTATATTCAGTTTGTTTCTAAGATGTAGACAGTTTTTTAGCAAAATTCAACGCTCGTTACCTTAATTTAATTGAGGTTAATAGCTAATGAATAATTAATTAGTATTGTCCTCACTAATCATTTTTACCTATAAAAGATGATTAGTGTTGTCAGTACTAAGTGAATAAAGTCCTATATTATTGTTGTGTAAATGGTAAATTTAATATATAATGAAATTACTGTAGCGAAGAATTGCAATTAGAGGTGGATAAATATGCTAAATCAAGAAGAGAGAAACGAACTCATAAAGCTAGTTGAAAAAGGAATTGAAGAAGGAGAGAGAAGAGAGCGTCACTTGAATGAGCAATTAGGATATTTAGTCCTTAAAAGTGCGGAAATGCACCAATGGTTGGATGAGTTTAGAAAGTATGCATTAGCTTCAATGGACGAACGAATCAATGATGTGAATAAAGCAGAAGGAAAAATATTGAGGGATTTGGCTAAAGTAAAAGAGTCCTACTTTGAAGCCGACTACAATGATTTGATACAAGATTTGGTTACAAATATGGCTCATAAAACTGAAAATAAGAACTTCAAGAATGAACAAATTGACTACCAACAAATTTTTAAACTATTGCTCCCTGAAAAGTTAATTTGAGTGTGAGCTAATGCTTGCACTCTTTTCTAATTCAAAGAAAAAAGGAGCTTAATTATGCTAAACAACCTTAATAAACATACAGTATCTGATGAAATTGGTGATTGCTATCAACGATGGGAAAAGGGCGATATTGTAAGTATTTCGGGTGGTACAGGGAGCGGGAAAAGTTATTTTGTTCGAAATGTATTGGCGGCTTATGCTAAAAAACATAATGAACTCATTCTATATCTAGTTCCCAGAGTGAAACTTAAAGAACAAATTGAAGCGATTCTAGTTGAGGAAGAAATCACCAATATAACTGTGAAGATGTATCAAAGTATTGAGGGTATTTGCAAATCACATGGGGATAACAATGAATGGCTAAGCGCTTACAAATATGTAGTATGTGATGAGTCGCACTACTTTTTAGGTGATTCTCAATTCAATGACTATACTGATATGTCATTGACACATGTTTTATCAGCTACTAATACTATTACGTTACTTTTAAGTGCAACTGGTGAAACAATTTTAAGTTATATTGAAAAGTTCTATAAAGAAAGAAAGATAATTAGATATAGCGTAGAGCATGATTATAGCTATATTCAAAAAATATCAGCATATCAATCTGATGAATATTTATTTGAGGCAATGGATTGGTTGCTAAAAAACAATCATAAGTCATTGGTATTTATTCAAAGTGCTAAGAAGGCGTATGAGTTATTTAGGAAGTATGAACAGTATGCAACGTTTGTTTGTGGAGAGCAGAGTGAATACCATAAGTTTGTTGATAAATGCAAAGTGGATACTATTATTAATAGCTCAACATTTGATTCCCTATTTTTAATCGCTACTTCAGTGTTAGATGTAGGTGTCGATATCAAAGACGATGGAATTAATCACATTATAATTGATATGTTAGATACAGATACATTTATCCAGTGTTTGGGTAGAAAAAGGTTATCTCGTGTTATTGAAGAGAAGATTAATCTGTTGTTCAAAAATTATACCAATCAACAAATCAACGGCTATATTAGTGTGGAAGCTGAACGGGTGGAAACAGGTAAACTGTTTTATGGAGCTTCTATTGAATCTGATTATAAAGTTAAAAGGCGAAGAAGAATGAGCGGCATATTCTATATGGACGCTTCTGGGGAAGTTAAAGTAAACAATATGAAGTATATAAAATCAGCAATTAATTTAAGAAGATACAGACGCTATGTCCAACAACCGCAAGGTTTTATAAATGAAATTGCTAGCCTATTGAACTATCCGAATAAGGTATATATCCTTGATTTTCTACAGGATAGAAAAGAAAAGTTATCAATTTTGGAGAAATATGTTGATGTTGATTTTTATTCATCTTCCGAAGCAAAAGTAGTATTAAAAGAGTTGAAGTTGAAGAATCCTAGTACTAAAAAAGTTGTGAAAGACTTTGCGGTTGCCAACAGAATATTATCAGATGAAGGATATCCATTTGAATTTATAAATAATAAAGCTTATGTAACAGATTCGAATGGAAAGAAGCAGACTAGAATTTACACCTTAATAGGGATTGAGACAAAATGAGCTATACTCTATATAAGGGAGTGTGTCTATTTTGTCTTAAAGGTGTAATGGTAGAATATATTACCTCGTCCAGGGGTTTGGGGACGGACGAAAGCGTGTTTTTCGAATTGGATTTATCGGGAGCGAAGCGGAAGATAAATCAATTCAAAAACCGCAGCGTCCCCAAGAACTTTGATAGTAATACAAATTGAGTGAAAGAGCTTTATCAAATGTATTTTTACTAGCACATCATTAAGTTGGTGTGCTTTTCTTTTGTTCAATCTCAATCACAAACCCTGAACTACGGGGAAATACATGAGTCCTACTGAGGTTCTTGATAGGGTAGGTGGCTTATTACTGCTACCTAACACTGAGCTTGCTACAACGAAACAAGTTGCTGAGTTCTATGGTGTTGACTATCAAATGGTAAACTAATTGATTCTACGTAATCGTGGGGAACTAGAAAGCAACGGTGTTAGAGTAATGCCACATAGAGAAATTAAAGAAATGGTTTATGAGGACAACATGTCCATATATAAAATCTCTAAACGTGGTGCAACAATTTTCACTAAAAGAGAAATCCTGAAAGTTGGTATGCTGAAGTAAAGTCAAAGCATATCTTGAGGGGTATTTTTACATTGGTGAATAGTCATTTAATAGCATATGTCTGTTTGATAACGCATCATTAAGTTGGTATGCTTGTATAAAAGGGGTGTTTTGTTTTGGCAGAGTTTGAAGTTTATTCAAGAAGACATGGGATTGTAATACCATCTGATACCTATAATTATGATAAGATACCAATTGATTTTAGGAATCAGTTTATTAATATCATTACAAAGGTCTTCTCAAATTTTGAATATAGAACAATCACTAAAAGTAGTGCTTTTTGGAAAGAAGTAGCAGATGAAATAAAAATTGAAATGGGATTGTTGAATTACACACGATTTAATGATGGATTGAGTGGTCTACCGCATGATGTCCATTGTGTAATGGCATATTTCTTAGAGTGTGATGATAGACAAGCAATTGATATTATTGATTTGTTGATTCATTATCATTACGCTTATGCTGTTAAACACCAAGAATATCAGAAAGATTGTTCAGTTGTATTTGATAAAATTAATAAGAAATTTAAACATAATTCGCTAGGATATGAAATAGTAACTAATCAATTAGTACGTATTGATAATCAATTTATCCACTCAGAAGTAGTAATAAGAGCAATTAATTTGTTGGTTGAAGAATCATTTACATCTGTTTCAGATGAGTTTCTTAAAGCGCATGAACATTATAAAGATGGTGATTATAAGGACGCTGTTGTAAATGCAGGAAAAGCGTTTGAAAGTACGATGAAGACAATTTGTTCGAAGAATGGATATAACTATGATGCGCAAAGAGATACAGCGAATACATTAATAAGGCATCTTTTTGATAATGAGCTAATTCCATCATATATGCAAAACCATATTCAAGGGTTAAAACAAGCGCTTGAGAATAGTGCTCATGTGTTGAGAAATAAGAATGGTGGGCATGGGCAGGGTGATGTAATAATAGAGGTTGATGATTCAATTGTACGTTATACGTTGAATCTGTGTGCTACTAATATTGTGTTTTTGGTTGAGAGATATAAAGAAACTAAATAAAGTTACCAATAAGCACATCACAAATTCCGTGGAGTGCTTTTTCTTTTACCTACCGCCACTTAACAGCACTTAGACAATTCGAGTATCAGTTAGTCGTACAATTTGTTACCTAGATTGCTCTTATATCAGTTCTCAGATACATGTATATGATTTCCTGTTGTCGTGAGAGAAGTTTATGGTAATATAATCTAAAAAGGGATGATTTTGTGGGTTATTTATTCGATAACTATATGAGCGATAGACCTAACGAGTATGTACTAATGAAATTTAGAATGGGTATTACTAACACATATAATAGTTTTTATAGAGAGATTTTAGATGAAAGAGAATTGAATGACGAGGATGAAGTTTTCTTCGATAATACAAGTTATCTCCGCCTAGAAACAAAGTTTGTGATTAATCTCTTTAATGAAATAGGATATAGCATTGATGAAATCAAACTGAAAAAGGAATACATTGATTTTATGGAAGAGTATTTTTATTATTATTCGATTGAAGATGTATGGAGTTTCATTCAAAGGCGTGATGATGAATATTTTTACGGAGTAATGGTTTATCTCTCTCAAACAAGTACCACAAATAAAATATTATTAAAATTACAACAGGCAGTCAAAGATGAATTGCTTAGAAACAGAATATCTATTAGGGAACTTAGAAAAACCGTGTTTATTGCAATGTCATTTGCTAGTGAAATGGACAAACCGAGAGAAGCGATAATGAGAGCAATAGAAGATAAAGGGTACAAAGCGATAGTTATAGATGAAAAAGAACATAACGAACAGATTGTACCTCAAATTTTTGAGGAAATAAACAGGGCCGAATTTGTAATAGCAGATTTAACAGGACATAGAAATGGTGTATATTATGAAGCAGGTTTTGCTAAAGGACTTAACAAACAAGTGATATTCACTTGTCGGGCTGATGATTTTGGGAATAGCCATTTTGACGTTAAGCAAATAAATACAATCAGATGGGAGAATGAATGGATACTGGAAGAGAGATTAAGAAAAAGAATCGAAGCAATGATGACTAATGAGCTTGAAGAGCAACATGTGCCTTTTTAACGAGTAGAGTATTTTGCTACTCGTTTTTTTTATGTGTACCAGTAGCGGAAATCAATCACCGTTACCGCAGACGATACGATAAGGTCTAGTGGCGGAGAAATGTAGTCATTGATAAGACATGATGAAACACACCCGAAATCTGTATAGATTTCGCCACCCGATCGGATGGACGTCTAGCAGCGATACATAAGTCAAAATGTATCATCACTTGAACCGTGTAATTATGGACGGATATTTTCACGCAGGAACTTAGGTCTGAACGATAACGGTTGCAAACATTAAACAATACTTGGAAGTAAGCTGAAGGCGCGACGTGACGATTTAGATTGCTACTTGTATGAATCCTAAGTGACAAAATTGCCACAATATCAAGTGACCACTTGCGATAGCTACAGTGACCTAGTAGCATTGATAACCCCTAAGTGTTGAATCTGCGTCATAGTTCGATTGTGGGGAGTGTGTACAGTTTGTACGGAGGTAGAACAACCTTCTGTGACAATTGAGAGAAACCCAATATGTAGCATAGCCGTGGGAGTTATTTTCTGTCTTGTAAATATTAAAATAAAAAACACCTAAGTATTAATGTTTTAAATAAGATAGGTTATCTCATTAATTATTAGGTGTTTTTATCAAATAGACCTATTGAATATTCGCTAATTCGATTAATCTTATCATCCTCGGAAATGACTTCGAAATTCGTGAAAATAAGCTCTTTGAATTTTAGGCAAACAACTCGTAAACCTACAATGTCAGTAATATCTTCGAATGGCTTTTCTGTTTGTTTCAGTTCAACTTTTTTTAGGAATGAATCTTTTTGCTTAACACGAGAAGAAATCGTATGAATTTTTATTCCTGTTTCTCCTAGACAGGATGATAATATGTATTCCCCTTCTTCTTTTAGTTGTTTGAACAAACTAATTTTCTTCGAATAGGTATGTTCAATTTGAGAATAATCGATATTTTTTTCAATTGTAATAACAGATGAAGTCAATTATGTCCCTCCTTTTTTTGGTGTATATTACCATTGTATTCTATTGTACTAGAAATGTAATTGTAATACTATTCACATTTGAATCGTTTTGTGGAATTTTAACAAATCGACAACGTTTGCATATCTTGTATTTGATTAAACGATATTTACTTGCACAATATACCTTTTGATAACAATTTAAAAGTAATTTACGAATAGGTATTAAAATCTAAGTCGTAAACGCTAAAATGGCAATACCGTTTAAGTACACTCTATCGGTAACGAAAATGACCGTCTAGGAATGGCTCTATAACAGTGTTTTCCTATTACCGTTTGACTGTTACCGTAATTATGGTACGATTAGTGTAACAATTCGGTAAGGGAGGAACAAGCACATGACTTTTTATGCTTACATACGTGTTTCGTCAGTAGACCAAAATGAAGAACGACAAGTTAAGACGATGAAAGATAAGGGTGTTTTAAAGGAGCATATGTACATTGATAAGGCGAGTGGAAAGAATACAGACCGCCCAAAGTATCAATTGCTAAAGGAAGCGGTACAGGAAGGCGATATAATTATTTTTGACAGTATCACTCGATTGTCCCGCAACTATTACGATATTAAAGATGAATATGAGTTCTTCATAAAGCGTGGAGTGTTCCTAGAGTTCGTTCAAGAGCCAATCTTAAATACACCGAAAGAGAAGGTTGACGATATTGTACAGGTGGCACTAGCAGACGTTATTCTTTCTCTATTATCGGCTTTTGCACAGAAAGAGCGTGAGGACATTAAGCAACGACAGGCGGAAGGAATAGCAATCGCTAAGGCAAAGGGAAAATTCAAGGGTCGTAAAACGAAGTTGGTTGAAGGCGGGGAGGAAGAAGTTAGGCGCAATGCAATCCTCGAAGCGTATCAAAGTGGCACTTCCATCGCAGACATCAGAAAAACGTACAGAGTAGGCACTGGAACAATTTATAGACTATTAGAACGTGAAGGTATCAAACGTAAGTAGAACTTGCCTTTTGGGTAATATATTTTAATACAAACTTCATCATCGGTAGTTTATATAGTCAAATACTTTTACTATCTCAAAAATAAATTATTACTTTAGTCACATCGGAAACTTTCTAGATGATATAATATTACTAAACTACTATATTGAAGAGGTGTATATGTATTGTTAGAAAAATTATTAAATGGGCTAAACGAAAAACAGCAACATGCAGTTACAACTACTGAAGGTTATGTAAGGGTTATCGCAGGTGCTGGTTCTGGAAAAACTAAAACATTAGTAAATCGCTATGTTTATTTAGTCGAAGCTCTAGGTATATCACCTAAAAATATTTTATGCGTTACTTTTACAAATAAAGCTGCTGCTGAAATGCGGAAAAGAGTTAAAAGCCTTTTAGGCAATAGCAATGACGGCTCTTTAATATGTACCTATCATGGATTTTGCGTAAAAGTTTTACGGGAAGATATTCACCATATCAACTATCCCAAAAATTTCATGATTCTTGATGAAGATGACCAAAAAGATATTTTAAAGGAAGTGTACGAAGAATTAGGATTAACAATTAAGTTTATGAAATTTGATGATGTTCTCAAAAAAATTGGTACTTATAAACTAAATCCAGAATATGTCGCAGCTTTAACAAACCCCTCGTCAGCTATAGATATTAATCTTGAAGATGATACTCTTATTAAAGTAATGAATCTATATTTGAAAAAACAGCGTAAGTATTTCGCTTTAGATTTCCAAGATTTACTAAACTTTGTGCTTTATTTATACAAACAAAATCCTGCTGTTCAAGCTAAATGGCAAGAACGTTTACACTATATACAAGTAGATGAATTTCAAGATAGCAGTTCAGGACAAATCGGTCTAATTAATATGCTCAGTGAAAAACATCAAAATTTATTTGTTGTTGGTGACCCAGACCAAGCTATATACACATGGCGAGGTGCAAGACCCGAGTATTTGGTTAACTTCGATAAAACTCATGAACCTTGCGAGACTATCATAATGAATGAAAACTATCGTTCAACACCCGAGATATTAAATCTTGGGAACACTATAATTAAAAATAATAAAGTTCGAATTGATAAAGATTTATTCACTAAAAATCGCGTAATGGTGTAGATGTTGTACATTATCATGGTAAAAACGAATTCGATGAAATCAAATATATTTCCGAAACAATTAATTCACAAGTTGAAATTGGCAAAGCAAAATATAATGACTTCGCAATATTATACAGAGCTAATTATAATTCACGTTCTGTAGAACAGGGTTTTATGAAAGCTAATATCCCTTACACTATGTACAGCGGTTTCAAATTCTTTCAAAGAGCAGAAATTAAGGATTGTATAGCCTATTTAAAAATGATAGTATACGCAGATGATTTGTCATTACTGAGAACTATTAATAATCCTAAACGTAGCTTCGGAAAGACTAAGTTAAAATTCTTAAAAGAAAAATCCGAGGCGGAAAGTTTATCTTATTATGAAACGTTACTGAAATATCAAGAAGAAGTAAGTTTCACCAAAACTAAAGTCAAACAATTCATTGATACCATCGACAAGTACAAAAAGACTTATAAAACTCTTACAATCTCTGAATTACTTAGAGAACTTCTAGATAAGTCTGGCTATGATGAGGAACTTTGTTTAAGCGGAGACCAAGAACGTATAGACAATGTGAGTGAACTATTATCCTCTATTGTAAATATGGAAGAAGAGTATGGCGAAAAACTCGAATTAGATGATTACTTGCAACAAATTGCTCTTTTTAGCGATAATGATAGAGAAGCAAACAAAAACTCTGTGAAACTTATGACTATTCATACAGCTAAAGGATTAGAATTTCCTTATGTATTCTTAGTATCTTTTAATGATGGGATTCTCCCTTCTTACCGTTCGCTTGATAAAGGAAATAAAATTGGCTTAGAAGAAGAACGAAGATTAGCCTATGTAGCTATTACAAGAGCTATGAAGGGTTTCTATATGACAGAATCAGAGGGGTTTACAAATTACGGCAAACGAAAAGTCCCTTCACGTTTTATTTTTGAAATAAAACAGACTCTGTTTACTCGTGTTGGAGTTTTAGAACAAGAACTCATAGAGGAAGCCATGGAATCTTTTAAGGATACTGAACAAAAAAATGAAATTAAATCCACTTCTATATTTCAATTAAATGATTCTATTAGTCATCCAGTATTCGGAAAAGGTACTGTCAAAGAAATTAACACAAAAGAGAACCAATATCTAATACACTTCATAGATAAGGATATTACTAGACCTATCTCAATAAGCTTTAAGGGATTAGATAAAGATATAAAGTATTGATGAAGAGGTCAGTTCCATCTGTGAATTGACCTTGTCTTTATTCATTTAGCCTTCTTTATTAATAACACCACGCTATATCGGAGTCATGAAGAAATCATTAATCAGCATTTCATTTCCCTAATGCTCTATTGCTCTAAAGGATTGATTTATAAGGGGTTATTACCTATATATTTACTACAATTGAATTGTAAAATCTTCATTTTACCTAGAGTTGATATTGTAGGTGAGTAAGTGGTTAAGAGAGAGACAGAGCCATTCATGAGGTCGCAGGAGTGTCACAGGGAGGGGGTGCTTTCCGATATTTTGATGTTTGTGAATGAAAAATTGAAGCTACCTTCTACACGCACACCAAACGGAAAAACAGATAACAATATTTAACAATAAACAACTTATTTAAAAATGCGTAATAAAAATCTGTATTTGTTTTTTAACGAGTAGTAATAGCTGAATAAAGTGTTAAAATATATATTAATGTAATAATTAAAAATGTAAGGGGTAGTGGCTATGTTAGGTAATAAAGGATTAAAGACTTTTATAGTTTTTGAAAAGTTAGATACCCAAATTGGTCAGTTAGAGTTGTTTCGAAAAGATAAGACAGTTCAAATAAATAAAATTCAAGATTTGAATTTAGACTACATTGATGAATATGAAATATTAAAGGAATATGAACGTGAAATTCTATCGGAAACACTAACTGAATATGGAGATACTGAATATGAATATAAAATTGTGAATAAAGTCGCAAGGGTTGCAGTTTGGGAATTTAATAATACTCCATATATTATTGTGTTTAGTAGAGGTATTAGTAATTTAATGGTTAAAAATTTAATTGAAGAATCGTTTGGTTATAAACTAAAACGTTTAGATTTTAATAAGGTGTTTTTTAATGAAATTATAGAGTTGAATGATTCAAAAGTTGTCCAAACTACATTTAAATCATTGAATATAGACCAAGAATTTTCTATAGAAGGATTAATTAATGAAAGTAGTAATTTCACTTCGGAGAATGTTATTACAGAATTAGAGGTGATTTTGCACTCTTTGAATATCAAATTTAGAGTTTCTAGATTAGGAAGAGTGGCATTATATGGTGAGCCTGATATAAAAACTATAGCAATTTTTGTAGAAAGGTTAGTGAATATATTAACCTATATAAGGAAAGGGGACTAAAATAGTGAAAACTGTATGGGATTCTATTTCTAGTCATCCTATATTTACATTAATAGCAGGTTTATCTTCGCTAGTTTCTCTCGTTTTGTCAATAACAAATGATAAATTCTTTATTTGGGTACTTTTAACCTTAATCTGTGCAGTCATTTTACTATTATTATTTTTACTAAACACTAATTCTAAAGTATTACAAAATACTAATTTGGTAATAGGTCAAATGAATACAGTGAAATTAGATGTATTTCAGTCAAGTCTTGAGTTAGAGCTATCGCCTACTGGAGATTTTATCTCAAAATCTGACCTATTTATAGTCGTGTCTTCAGTTTGTACACCGGAAAAAGTAGAAGAAAATCCTAATGCGATTGTTAAATTACAATATCCTTCACAAATAAAAATGAAGTTTAATTTAGGTAAGGGTATCAAGAAACTTCAAGGACAGGCAAACAATACTTGTAGTTTTTTGGTTGAACTAGGAAAAGGTAGCCAATTTATTAGTTTAAACTCTATTTTGGTAAAAAATGAAGATGAGCAACATTTTAAAGAGTCGAGTAAGCTGATAGAAATAAGTGTATCTTCTGAATGCTTCGATAAAAAAATATCCTTGGATGAATCTATAATCATTGAAAATTTAGGTTGGTAGTAAAAGAAAAGAGTCTAATTAGTACTGTTACATAATTAAATATATAATGTTTTTCGAATCAGGTTCATAAAAATTCCCTATATTATAGTGATGGAATCGTTGTTTACACTTAACATAGTCGAAATCTTTAGAGGTTCGTGGATGACTAACCACTTAATAAAATTGACTTTATAAAAACTCGACTTATCAATAGAATAGTGGTATATTTTCCTTACTAGAAAAAGAGGTTGGTATAGTTGGTGGAAATCCCGTCATATCAACGTTTGATGCAGATGGGACAAAAACCTTCACAGAAGAAGATCAATCAAATGATGGCACAAATGAACAAAGTAAGTGACAATGCGGGCAAGAAAAAATAAGTTAACTTATCTTCGTTTGATTTTTTGTACAAGCTGTCTAAATATCGATTTAATCGACAAAAACCACTTTTAACTGATGTAGTAGATCAGGAAAGTGGTTTTTTTGTATTCGCATGCTGTTTGAATAGGTAAATGAATGGTTTTTAGTCCTAAAACTGAGTTGGTTGTCATGCGAGCAGCATTTTTTTCGTTGCGAATCAAGTTGATTGTAAAGCGAATCTGTTTACTTGCGTTGCATGCCGTTTTCATTGTGTTGCGGCTGTTTCATTGTGATACGATGCAATCAACATTTTACTAAAATTCATTTTTAATTTGGATAAAAATTCATAATTCATATACATATTCATGATATAATCAACTTACTATAAGCGGAAACCAGGATGGCAATCCAAATTAGTGAAGGCAAACACTTATTTTCAGAAAGCGCAAAGAGGGGTTATTAGAAATGGAGAAGAAACAGACAAAGCCCGGTAGTAAATTTATTATATTGGATTTGTTTTTCTACGCACTGATTCCTTATGTGCTTTGGAAGTTCGGCAGGAATCCTTTGGGGGATTATCCTGCAATGCTGATTTCTACGATTCCAGGATTTATTTATACTGTTTATCGCTTTGTGAAAGAAAAACAACTTAATATTACGGGATTGTTTGTGATTGTATCACTTTTTTTGGGGACTATAGTGGATTTGTTATCTGGATCAGCGGAAAAAATGCTATGGAATGGGGTATATCTTGGTCTTTTTTTTGTGATCATTCATTTCATTGCTTTAGCGGTAAGACGGCCATTTGCTTTATACTTTGCGGTGGATTTCGCTTATTTGCAAGGACATGAACGGAAAAGCAGCACGAAATTGTTTTATGAAAAAGGAATCTTTAAATGGTTCCAGATTATCCAGTTGGTATTTATTGTCCGTGGTCTTTTTATGGCGGGCTTAAAGGTTTATTTGCTGAAAAGATTTGGCGTGGACGGCTACGATCAGATGTTGATATATAGACAAATAGCAGACTGGGTATTTAGCGCATTAATTATGGGACTATTTTTTTATACAAATAAACCGATACAGAACTTTGTAAACTCACAATCGAAACATTCTATGGAGCAGGAAGGGGCCACGCCAGTTGCAATAGAAGAGTTAGCTAATAAGTAAAAAGGTTTTAGCAAGCAAGCGTTTGGATTAAATATTACCGTTTCACCTAAAGGAGTAATACTAATTATGGAGTTGCTATTGTTTATTTTATTCGTCTGTTTTCTTGCATTAATGTTTAGTTCGATATTGAGCAACCAGCATAAAAAAATTCTAAGCAATAAGAGACTAGAACAGAAATTAGATAAGTTAATAGAGATGCTTGAAAATGAAAAAAGTAATAAGTGAGGCAGATAAACTACGTCCTCAAATCTGGAACATGATTTGCCAGTGAATCGTAAACGTAAACATTAAAAACTCCAAAAACCCACTAGGGTTTTTGGAGTTTCTTTATTAGAAGCTCACCTGCACAGGGATGGTCTTCATTTCATAGATTTGTTGAAGCGTAAGGACTTGCTTTGTCTTCTGGTCCTCGTCTTCTGTAAAGAGGTACGACTCCACTAGCCTGTATCCGAATGCGAGAAGGATCATCTCATAGACGCAATGATCAGCGATATGGGATACATCCACATACTCCGAAAAGCCTTTATAATACGCGGGGACACATCGCTGGTAGTATTCTAGCATGTGATTGATATCCGATTCATCCGCAATCAGGCTTGCGAGGTCTTCTCCCAAGTAACCCCATCCAGATGTATCCCAATCGATGAGCACGAATTTCCCGTCGGCATAGATCAGGTTGGTTACCCAGAAGTCCCGGTGGCATAGCACGAGGGGCAGTCTTTCGATACGAGTGAGTATTTCGTCTGCGTGCTTATCGGTGTCGATGAGCATTTGCCGCACGTGATGTGGCAATTCGCAGTCTTCCGAGCGTATATAATTGTAGACGACCGGCCATGACCGGTAATGCAGATACGTATTCTTCATGCAATCCGCATGGCTCAGGTTGTTCAGGCTCTGCAATACAGCGGGCTGCTCCGTATACAGTATGCCTTGGTAGCGTCCTAACTCTAGTGCGGCCTGTTCATACATGTCCCCGGTTAAGTCTAAGCCGGTTACTCCATCGATATATTCCAGCCACAGCCGGAATTCATTTTCATCGGCATTCATCTCGGCGTATAAACAAGCCGGCCAGCGGAAGGCATCCGAGAACGTCGCTCCCAAATCGGACGTATATAGATCATATTCCCGGCGCCATGAACCTGGATCTCCGTAACGCTCCCATTTCTTCTGGATTTTCAGCACGATATTGTACGGCGATTTTTCACTTTCCGCGGTTTCAGCGATTCCCGTTATTAAGTACACATTTCCCACAGTCCCGCCTTGTAACTGCGTAGTTTGGCAGTCGGCATAGATGATATCCTTGTTAAACTTTCGGCTTAAGGCATAGATCAGCGTTTCTAAATTAATAATCATTTTTTCCATTTCCTGTTTTAGCTCCTTTTAATGTTGTTTTTTTGGACGCAAAAATGCCACGGACAAGCAGCCTCTAAAGAAGCTGCTGTCGCGCGGCATCAGGACGCAAAAAAGATACGACCTTCATCGTATCTTGCAAACAGCAATATTCACGAAAGGTTACTTTGGAAGGCATGCCAAATAATACGGGCGTTTTCCCGCTATATTCACGTATGCCTACTATTCTGTTTTAAAACCAAACCACCATATAAGTAGTTGCCATTTAAAAACATCTCCCTTCGTGTCAGGAACTTGCTTATCGATAAGCTATTTATAGAATAACTTGTTTTGAAAAGTAAATCAATTCCTAACAGCGCAAATTTTTTCGGCCACACCATCGGTCTGTGCTTATATAAGTATTTGATAGAGTTGTTAGAATATTACTTGCAACTTTTCATGGAATGAAACGTATTACTAATAGTTGGAAAACTAATAAGGGGGGTATTTTTTTGACAGCGGAAATGATTATGCCCTAGAAAGACGGTATAGTTAGCTACATTAGAGCGATTGGAAGTCTTGATCTGAAATTAAATCACTCCATCACGCCTATCCTGAGGATTTAGAATTTATACAGGATCAACTTGGACAGTAATACCACAAGTGGACGCCGGTTTTGCAAAGGGTCAGATTAGTGGATAGGGGGTAATTAAGATGGCAAAAAGGGGTGCTGGAATTGCATTCATTGCTATATCTGCTTTATTACTATCAGTAAAATATATAAGTGCTGCAATATTTGGTTCTGGGGTTGCAAGTTGGGATGAGGGGTTATTTAATGCGATGCTTTCCTATGTCGGTAATACTTTAAACATTTTTAGTCTATTGTCTTTACTTGTGGGGATTTTATATATTGCATGGGGAGAGTATGACGAATTAAAACGTAAAGAGAAAACTAATATCTAATCTTCAAGAATCGGGACATTTAACGGAATAAGGTGCCATCCAATTTTGGTATGGGAGTGATTTTTTGAAAAAGAAGTTTATGCTCTTGACGTTTTCTCTGATTACACTCGTACTTGTTAGCTGGATATCTACTACGATTGTTCGTTCTGGTAACTTTAAAAAACGAGACCATACATCCATAGGGGCGGAATATTTTATAAGTAGGGATGCTTTATATTTTGGTTATGACCTGTCGTGGGAAGGGATAGGCCGACCAACGCTGAAACAGATTGATTTTATAAAGAAAGATGGAACGCCAATAACACCAGAAGATGATTTTCTAATACAACCGTTTATAGAAATTTCTTCGGACGGTAACACAATTGGGGTGTTGGATGAAAAAACGGTTATGAATGAGGGGTTTATTAACAATTTACTTCCATTCGAGGATTTTCAGGTGGATGGGAAGTTTCGTTTAGTTCTCAGAGTAGAATTTCATGGGAATAGTATAGAAAATGATATTAGTGAGCTTGAAATAACTTACAAAAAGTTTGGTATTACCCAAAGTAAAGACATTTCGTTTGATGAAGGAATTTTCACAGATGAATAGTGAGTTAGGGCGCTCAATCGAAATTAAAGCGCATTCAAGTTTGTGTAGGGGGGTGATGATATATTGAAAATATTTGAGGCTACATATGATGGTCATCAAATACAAGTGGAGAATAGATGGTTTGCTGGTGAAAAGTTATATGTAAATGGAGAATTGCAGGATGAAAATATTGGCCTGGCATTAAGAGCGACGTTGACTGGAAAATTAAGGATTGATAGTAATGAATCTAAGAACATAAAGGTGACAATTGGCGGTTTTTTTAGTATCCACTGTAAAATCTTTGTTGATCATGTATTAGTTCCTTCTCATCGAATTAAAAAACGTTAGTTGTAAGGGGATTTTGAGGGGAAATGCTTTAACCAATCCCCGAAAGAAAAGAGGTGTTAGATATGAAAATCCATAGAATAGATCATGTGGGTGTAGTAGTAAATGATCTTCCCACTGCTAAAACTTTTTTTATTGACCTTGGACTTAAGGTGCTAGGGGAAACAGAAGTGCAAGGGGAGTGGGTAGAACGGATTATTGGGCTTCATGATGTTCGAAAGACGATTGTATGGTTAGGGATGTCGGACGGCCAGGCAGCTTTGGAGCTGGTCAAATACCATACTCCGTCAGACGCAAAAGGTATTCAGCAACCGTTTGCAAATACCTTGAGTGCCACGCATATTGCATTTGCCGTTGAAGATATTGAAGCCATTGTCGCCAAACTGAAAAAGAAAGGCGCGGAACTTTTTGGTGAGATACAAAACTACGAAAATGCTTATAAATTATGTTTCGTCCGAGGACCAGAGGGAATTATTTTGGAGTTGGCGGAGAAAATGAAATAAATATTGTATGGAACTTTGGATTGATTTTGATCACCTACTTGGTCATTTAAACTTGTTTTGACAGCAAAGACAATTATGTTAGATTGAACATTGATTATCATGACGGTATTGATTTTATCAAGTCAAACAATCAGGCGCTTTTCCCTCATAAGGAACAGCGCCTGTTTTATTAGATACATAAGGATAATAACGACTTTTTACCCCACCCTGACTAAACAAATTGTGTAGGTTAGGATGGCGGGGATTTTGGATTTTTATAAAAAAGTATTTAATACGGTTGATATCATTGTTTATGATGAGGATTTCATGGGAGATACGTTATGGATTGCAACAGCTTGATTATCCGTGGGAAGAATTGAAGGCGCCTCATGAATAAAACTATATATTTTGATTAGGAAGCGTAAAAATCTTTACTTTGGATGCCTATAAAATTCCCCAAAAAGCATTAAAGTTAATGGTTTCAGAATATTGACAAGATGGGTTTATTGCAATAAACTTATCAACAAGAGGTTTATCTTAATAAACCGAATAGAAGGGTGGTCAGAATGGAGCCGTATAAATTGTTCGATGCCGAATACAAATTTACATGTCTGATTTGGGATAACGAACCTATTAATTCGACTGAGCTTGTAAAAATTAGCCAAGCAGTTCTTGGCTGGAAAAAGTCTACAACTTATACCGTTTTAAGAAAGTTGTGTAAACGGGGGATTCTTAGAAACGAGGAAGCAACGGTCACATCCATTGTTAAGAAAGAGGAAGCACAGAAATACGAAAGTCAGATGGTTGTTAAAAAGTCCTTCGATGGATCCTTACCGCAGTTTTTAACTGCTTTTCTAGGTGGAAAGGGGATTTCAAAAGAGGAAGCCGAAGAGTTGAAACGGATTATCGAGGAGGCAACTAAATCATGAACTTGTTTCTTGTAATCCTTAATATGAGCATTACTGCAAGCTTTGTTGCACTTGCGGTTATCATGGTGAGATTTCTTTTGAGAAAAGCTCCTAAAATATTCTCTTATCTTCTATGGGCAGCCGTAGCCATCCGATTGATCACCCCTGTTAGTTTTACCTCAAGCTTAAGTATGTTAGGTTTTGTAAAGTTCCAGAACAAAACTGACACAGGTTTCATGGAATTTGTACCTCAAGAAATTGGAATGCAGAAAAATCCAGTCGTGGATCTTGGAATTAAGGAAATAAGCCATTTTATAAACTCCTCCCTTCCAGTGGCTACCCCGTGGGCTAGCGTAAACCCTATGCAAATCATTATATGGATTGGAAGTATAATTTGGATAACAGGTGTGGTTATTCTTTTGCTTTTTAGCATTCTGTCGTATTTGAAAATAGTAGTTAAGGTCCGAACAGCAACACTTGTTAAAGATAATATCTATGAAACCGAGCATATTGACACACCCTTTGTTTGCGGTTTTCTGAATCCAAAAATATATATACCAATCGGCATGCGTGAACATGAGCTGTCTTACATTTTACTACATGAGAAAATTCATATTATGAGACTTGATCATCTTATAAAACCTTTTGCATTTATGCTCCTTATCATTCATTGGTTTAATCCGCTAATGTGGTTATCTTATGCGCTTATGAGTAAAGACATGGAGATGTCCTGCGATGAAAGTGTCGTTAACAAAATGGGGCATCGGATTAAAGGAAGCTATTCGACCTCATTACTTACGCTTTCTGTCAGCAAGAAAGGCTTGCTAACCGGTAGTCCACTTGCTTTTGGAGAGAGCAATGTGAAGGCGAGGATTAAAAATATTCTTACGTACCGCCAACCTTCTAAAAGGATGAGTGCAGCTTTTATGCTTGTTATTGCAACTTTAGTTGTAGGATGTACAGCCAATCCCAAGCCTCTGCAACAAGCGCTGCAGCAGGAACCTTTGCAGTCATTATATTCTGGATATAATATAGAAAAGCTAATGGAGAACAAAACTCTTTATGTAGGTAACGCTAGTAAGGTAGGCGGTCTCCTCGGCGGAATGCCCGTACCAACAGGTCTTAAATGGAACGGGATGGCACTTCAAACAACGGCTCAGCCTTATGGTGTAACTGCCAATTATATAATGGATGATTCTGTTCCCGGGATACATGAAGCGGAAATAAATAGCGAAATTTATTATCGTAATTCCATTCTCCTATTAAGTCTGATTGACAATGTCGATAGTATAACCTATTCGATTGTTGACAGCCCAGAGCAAAACGATGGTATAGTTAATACCTTTACGTTTACAAGAGAACAGGCAGACAAACTATTCGGAGAGGATGTCAGGCATTATGCCACAGACGAAACAAGCCTGCGGCAATTGATCGATCGTTTAGAAAGCCTGTCGTTTAGTGAAACCAATAACACTCCTTAATAATTATCATTTTAAATATGCGCTCGAGGGATACTCTACTGTATCTCATAGCGATGCTAATTTCTTTAATAGACGCTATTTCGAAGTAATAATAAAAGTCCAATTTCCCAATTTAATTAATGGGGAATTGGGTTTTTTAATATTGAGAATCCCTAACGTGTAAACACGATTTCGTGACGCCACACCTTTTAGTGAAAAATAGTACTTAATGTAAATTAGCAGAAAAAAAAGGGCTAAAATCATACTAAGTTGAAACCTTTTTATCCCTATCTCGTAAAAAGGAGGCAAAGGGGGGAATCATTTGAAAAAGGTTTCCGTAGTAATACTGACGATGATGATAGAAGCGGGTTTGTTGTGGAGCGTATCTAAATTTATTGGATGGGACTTTATGGAGATTATTTTCTTGGGTGGATTAGTAATCTTCGCCATACCATGGCTGTTTATATATTTTTCCACTCACAACCAAAATCAATTTAACGCAAGTGTAAGAGGAATGACGGGGCAGGACACAGGGAGAGTAAAGCTGTTTGAATTTCGTTTTTCACCAATCATCCTAGGCTTAGTCTTATTTATGGTTTTAAGTTTATGTTTGACTGTTGTTTACTATTATGAATATTTTATTTGAATCGAGCTAAAAGGGAGATGAAATTATTAAAAATTGCTCATCAAAGTATATTCTATATGAACTCCACCAGTCGAAATAGTAGGAGGTATATTTAAAATGTTCAATAATTTTTATGGTAGTTTTAGTTCAGCTGTATTTGCATTCTTATTTTGGTGGGTAGCTTTGCTTCTATTTCAAAGGATTGGTTATCGTTACCCAAAAAGCAACAGTTGGAAAAAAGATATCGTATTTACATTTTTCCAAAGTGTGTTTGTCATAATTTCACTTCCAGTAATAATCCATTTTATTAGACCGTAACTTCTGTGTGTAGTTAAAGACTACAGAAAAAGAGAGCGAATTATACTTTGCTCTGTTTTCGTGTATACTCCATAGCACATATCGCCAAAATGAATGGCTTTAAGATAAGAAATACTGTGATTAAGGATACTAACAATCGAGAGGGGAAATCACAATATGAATGATCAACTTATAGAACCTGATCATACGGCGGTTCGGGTGGCACTGTGGCGTGCTTTACATGTACAAGTCGATTCGCCACCGTATGTGCTTAAAGATGAGGTCGGGTTACAATTGGTTGATCCGGACGATAAGTGGCGCCAACGACCTGACATGGACCCGGATTTTTCCCAAGGTTTTCGTGCTTCCATTGTGGCCCGTGCTCGTTTCATCGAGGATCTGATCACCGAACAATCCCATAACAATGTTACCCAGTACGTGATTCTTGGCGCTGGTCTTGATACCTTTGCTCAGCGACGACCGGATATTGCCTCTCGAATCAAGGTATTCGAAGTTGATCAACCCGAAACACAGACCTGGAAGAGGAGACGCCTAGTTGATCTTGGCTTTGACATCCCCGAGTGGCTACACTTTGTTCCAGTCGACTTTGAGGCAGGCTGGTCATGGTTTGAGCAACTGAAGGCCTCCGGTTTTGACACGAGTCAACCGACTGTGGTTGTTTCAACCGGTGTTACACAATATCTTACCAAGGATGCGATCAATGCGACACTACGTCAGGTTTCTAAACTCGCTCCTGGCTCTACGTTAGCCATGACATTTTTATTGCCGTTTGAGTCAATTAAATCCGAGGATCATCCTGAAGTTGACGTGGCGAAGGAAGGGGCACAGGCAAGCGGCACGCCTTTTATCAGCTTTTTCACGCCATTTGAAATGCTAGGTATGGCCCGCAAGGCTGGCTTTCAAGAAGTCCGGCATATATCATCAACCGAACTTAACAAGCGCTACTTCACCGGTCGAACCGACGGCCTTCATTTGCCAAATGGAGAGGAATTTCTAGTGGCAACTACCAAATAATGAAGTGCACCCCAAAAGTAAGTTTTTCGACTCTAACTTTGTGGGTGCACTTCAAAGTCTGCGCGTTTTTAATTTGCTAGTTATGCCTTTTAGATGGATGGTCCACCCGCATTTTATAATATGCCAACTCCACCTTTAGATCCATTTCAATTTCACTCATAGCAAAGAAGTTGGTCAGTCTTCTAGTAATGGATTCAACCAATGCCTCCGCCATTTCATCAGGAATCGGCTTTTGATAAATCATCGTGAATCCGATAAAGCAATCCTCGATCGGATTAAAGGCCGTCCCTTCACCACCTTCCCCTTTGCTGACGACTTCCACGAAGCCGGCGAATGCAATCGTGTTCAGAATACCCGTGTGCAGAATGTTTTTCTCCCGTTCACTTAATCCCGAACGGTCTTGAATCTTGATGTGAATGCCTTGTTTCAATTCTCCAACTCCCTTTGATCAACTCTTCACAATCTTACAATAGTTCATCCTAAAAGTACATAATTTTTCCAATATTTTCATCTATATAGGTAATTCATCTGCCGCAACCTTAAAAGAAATAAAACGTATTAATAATAATCGGAAAATAGAAAGCGGGGGAGTATCATTTTAATTTTGATTGGTTTATTGATTTCTTTTACGACGTTGATAATCTTCTTGATTTTATCGGTCAAGATAATAATTTCGTTGATTAAAAAGAAACCATTTCCGAAAAGACTATTGTTTGTAATGCTGTTTGGGATTGTATTGGTATCCTCAATCTATGTATACGAGGTATATTTCTTCACATTTAATAATATTGATAAAAAATTCATGCAAAATGGCCCCGGCCCTGTTCTATCACCCACTGGGGCATATACAGCTAATGCTTATTTTGAACCATATGGTGGTGCAGCAGGCGGGGTTAATATGTGGGTAGAAATAACGATGCATCATGATCATGATAACAATAAAATCATCTATTATAGTGACGCAAATGACAACGTTCTTTTGGATTGGGCAGATAAAAAAACGTTATTCATTACCAACGCAGGACCTTATAACAACAGTATCAAATTAGATGTGGAGCATGAGATTTATCATGATAGGGGATTGGCGTGTCGAAGTTGGTTAATGAAGGGTGAATATGTAACTTGTTATCAAGAATAGTTTTTTTGGCGTAGGGTATGAAAGTTTTGAAATTGCAAAGTGAAAGGGGTGGCGGTCATTATTAAGGAAGTTCGCTCCGAAACCATTCATCCATTACTAAAGAATCTCTTATCCTATGTTACATCGGAAAAACGAATTGCAGATGAGTATAGTAAATATATCCAATTACCAAATAGAAAGCTTTATGTAGCCGAACGTAATGGGATAATAGTTGGTTGTATTGGAGTTGAAATTATTGAATACACCGCGTATGAAATCAAACATATCGCCGTCTTTCCATCAGAACGAGGAAGTGGGATGGGTAGTGAGATGATTGATTTTGTTTGTGATAGGCATTCACTACACAGAATCATTGCTGAAACAGATTTGGATGCAGTAGAGTTTTATCGGAATTATGGGTTTAAGGTATCAAGTTTAGGAGAGAAATACCCAGGTGTAGAACGATTTTTATGTGAGTACATAATGAAAACAAATAACGATATTTAAATGAATTGTGAGAATTCGATGCTGCTTTTCATGGTACTATAGCCATGAGGGGGAAAAAGCCCCTAGGTAGTAGGGGATTAAGTAAGAATAAAGGGAGATAAGTAGATTGACTACGATAGCGCTCATTAGACATGGGATTACTGAGTGGAATGATCTTGGAAAAGCACAAGGCATATCTGACATTCCGTTAAACAAATTGGGTAGAAAACAAGCCGATAATGTTGGCGATAGGCTTCTAAATGAAGGCAAATGGGATATTATCATTTCCAGTGACTTAACGAGAGCTATAGAAACTGCACAAATCATCGGGGGTAAATTAAACTTATCCATTAGTCATTATGACAACAGAATCAGGGAGATAGATTGTGGCGAAATTGAAGGTACTACAGAGGAGACCCGACAGGAAAAGTGGGGAAGCAATTGGCGTGAAAAAGACCTTGGGATGGAAAGTTTTGAGCAGGTGGGGAAAAGGGGAATAGAATTCCTTGAAGAAATGGTCCATACATATAATGGCAAGCGAATTGTAATCGTAAGTCACGGGGCATTAATCGGTTTAACCTTACAACGATTACTCCCCACTATGTTCCAATCGACATATATAGATAAATCCTCACTGACAATCTTGCACAATTCCAATCGCCAATGGGATTGCCACTTATACAACTGCACAAAACATTTATCAAATAAAATCACATAACTATGTAACTGTTTATGACGTGCATGAAAACAACTCATAGAGAGAGGGGATATTTGTGAGGAAATGGAAAGTTGTATGGCCATACTTCATGCTTATTGTAATAATACTTATTATCAATGGATACAGGGACGGGGCTGACAGGGAGTTAGAAGTAAGTGGTGAGTCCAAGCTATTGTACGAAATTCACCAACAACCCTTCCTTCATTGAAAGTTGCTCCAACAGAAGAATGAAAATATTGATTTTGCAGTTATCGGGGCGTTGATCCGAGAGGATTAACGCCTTTTTCTGTCGAGACTAGTGTGTTTAATCAATGATAACAATTGTTGTAATACTTTGATACAATATTGGTAAAGAGAAATTCTTGATAAAAATACATAAGTCTGATAGGTGAAATTCATTACTTTCTATCTGAAAAAGGAGTAATCGTATATGTCTAAAACCATGATTTTGTTACTAGCGGGAATACTTGTTGGTTGGGTAGCTGTCAGTTTATTGACAAAAGACTTTGTTGGTACTTTCTTGATTGCAATATTGTTTGGAGTTCTCTTAGGATACGGGGTTAAAAAGAAAGAGATGGATTGAGATATCAGGAGGAGTTGTATGAACTATATTAAAGATATGAGAAAGCTGATTGGTCACGAAACCCTCTTCACAGTTGGCTGTGGGGTAATTATCGAAAACGAAGGATGCATATTACTGCAGCATCGTACTGACGAAGATAATTGGTGTATACCTGGCGGAGTGATGGAGATCGGGGAAACGTTTGAGCAAACAGCCAAGAGAGAAACATACGAGGAAACAGGTTTAAACGTTAGTGAGTTGAAGTTATTCGGGATGTATTCCGGGGAGAGCTGCTTTGTTCAATATCCAAATAACGATCAAGTGTACAGTGTTCAAATCATCTTTACGACATCTGCATATAGCGGTGAACTGAAACAGCAAGGAGTTGAAAGTAAAGAGCATCGGTTTTTCAGCAAAAAGGAATTACCTGATAACCTAAACCCGCGTCAGAAACAGTTTATACTTCAATGGGCCGAAGAGAGAAGCTTGCCTGTGATTAGTTAAGTGTGCAATCGTGCAAGCCTACCTATTCTTTAAATCTAGGAGATACTTGGAGAATGCTTGAAGTGTATATTTCTTCAGAAGAAAGGGTGGTTAAAATTGAAACAGTAACGAAAACTCGAAATGATAACAAAAAAGAACGGTGGATAGTAATAATTACACTGGTAGTCTTAACATCAATTTTTCTCCTCACTCACTTTTTATCTATATACCCAGGCGGATATTCTATTGAAAAACAGAGTGGCGAGGTGTTGATTGGAAAAGGCTCAGACATTAAACGTGTTGTAGTAAATAATGATGTGCTGCTGAATGATCTGAAAGCGGCTTCTTTAGAAAGTGAAATAACATACATTAAAACTCTTTGGTATGTAGGATTATTATTTACAGCAACGTGTTTATTCGGAACAATCACTTTTCAAAGATTAATGTTAAAAAAAGCTGTTATTATAACAGTCTCATTATATGTTGTTATAGCTATATTGATTATCTTCTCGTATGCAAGCACACTATCATCAATAGAGAATTCAATTAATGATTTAATCAAATAAAAAGAGTACGGTCTAATCCTAACGGGTTCAAGTACACGGGGAGAAAACGTTAAAAAGCATAGCAAATGGGGGTACCAATTCACACTTGAATTGGTATCCCCATTTTTGCTGTTATTTCAAAGTTTAAAACAATTATCAGTAGAAAATAACAATACAATTGGTAAACCAATTAACAACAGCGCATAGACTTATGTGCCTCCTAACTGCACTGTTAATAGAATTGAGGTTGAAAAACATTTTTAGAAATAACTGAAAACATTGAAGGGAACAAGTGATTTTGTGCTAAAATAGAGATATAAAAAGTCGTCTTGTTCAACAAACAAGCCATATTGTGAAGAAACCGCAAAGCATAGGAGTGAACGTAATTTGAAAAACGTTTTAATTGGTGGGTTTGTAATGATAGGCGGTTTATTCATCGCTGCGATCATAATTTTAGCAGGTGCTATATATGTACCTGATTCGACTTCGTGGTGGACTGGTAGGTCAAAGTTTTGGTTCGTGATTTTGGGTGGAGACACACAAGGTGAGGTTGCAGATTCTTTATTTTTGGGCTTGCCCCTGATCGTGGGTGTTGTATTAACGCTGGTGGGATTATTCATTTTGGGTCGAGAATACTATAAAAAATAATTATCTTAGTCACGAGATAATACTTATAGATTGAGCATTAAACGGGCGCAATTCTAGAACGAGTATTTGCACCTCTTCATTAAAAGGAACTTATTATTGTACAGAATGTTAAGCAGTTGGGGGAGATTTGCTTATGAAAACTATTAAGAAAGCATTGCCTATTATATTTGGGGTGTTTCTTTTGTTTGGTTGCTCTGCTAATCAAACAAACCTCGAAAAAGTAAAAGGTGATAATCTCACATTTAGTGAGTATTTTAATACATATGATGGGCTGAAAGAAAGGAAAAACAGTAATTTCTACAAACCGCTTGCGCTGGATGAGGTGCAGTTGTCTTCATTGCCTGATGAAATGAAAAAAGTTATACATTCAGTTGATTTGGATAGCTTACCTTTTCAGGTAAAAGAGGAAAAAGTCTACTTCGTCACTTCTACTAACGAAGAAGGAAAAGAGATAAGCCAAGTCCAAGTCAGTTTCCTTGGTAAGAATGACTACGGGAATACGGATGAGTTTTTTATTATTTCGGTGACGGAGAGCGATCGAAATCCTCTGGAAGGGCATGTTATCTCTGACGAAATGGATTTGGTTGGAAACAAATTAATAAAAGGACACTTAACGGAAGACTTGCCGATTTACCAGCAAGTGCGCACAACAAATGGTGCGCTGCTATATAGGTACTACTATTATGATGAAGTAGATAAAAAGATAGCGATTGTTGGAACAGCTGCGGATGAATGTTACGCTTATTACAATGGTTACATTTATCATATTGGTTATTTAATTGATCATGAAAAAAATGATGAAGAAATGCAAGAAAAGATGCTGCAGCTTGCTAGGGAATATATTTTGGGAAATTCGTACTGACATTTCAACAAACGGGCGCATTTCTTGAATAAAGGACTGCGCCTAATTTCTAGAATCGGGCCATAGAAAGGAAAAGGTGAACGTCAATGACTCGCTATATGGAAATATTTAAAGAAATTGTCGATATCGTACACCATGACTACGCAGGATATGATGAAAAACGGGGGTGGGATGACCCTGCCCATTATCTTGAAGAAATTGAGAGATTGGCATCCGGCCAGCAAATCACACCGCAGGCTTTTACGGATCTCGTCAGCGAATATCTCATGGCTTTTCAAGATCGGCATATGTATTTCAATCTGAAAGGGTCGGATGACGTAAAGGCGAGCACTCGCGGTTTCCGGACAAGAAGATATGAGGATGCGCTCTATGTCGTGGAGACTTGCGAGGAGGACAGGTTTCCAGACGGCTCCAAGATCGTTTCAATTGATCGACAGAAAATTGAAACGATCATCACTTCGGATCGAAGCTTCTTGCGGGAGACAAGTGCAGAACGCGAGGATTGGACACATCTTCTCAATAAATCATACTCCATTGAAATAGAGGATAAGAACGGAGAACTGTTAACGTTCGAATTGAAGGACTACGAACCCGCCTCCAAAAAGTTAGCACCCTCGATGGAGGAAGTTGATGAGGAGACGTTACGGATCACTTTACCAAGCTTCGTCAACGTTGATGGGACTATGGACTTTGTGAAGAACCATAAAGAAAAGCTGAAGGCATGTACAAATCTGATCATCGACGTACGAAACAATCATGGAGGAAACGGAAAATCTTTTTCAAACTTATTGCCGTACATTTTCCCACCAGATGAACACCCGTGCACGGACGGTGAGTTGAAGGAGTTCAATTATACCGATCGAAACTCGGAGCTGCTTATCCAGCTCTGCCAGCAGCTAAGAAAAGACATCACTGACGAAGAGACACTGAAATTCTTTGACTCGATTGAAGGAGATTGTGAAAAATATCGCGGTCAAGGTTTTGTGACAATGGACTTTTCGGATGAATTGGAGGCGGAAGCCTTAAAGTTTGAAGGTACTGATTCCCCTAAGAACGTGATCGTAATGACGGATGTCTATTGCGCAAGTGCCGCCGAATACTTTGTGGAAATCTGCATGGAGTCCTCCAAAACCACCGTAATCGGACGCGCCACTATGGGCATCAATGACTACAGCGATTTGCTCATCAAAGAATGGGATGGCATGTACGCACTCTACTACCCGTTGTCTCGTCGTATCCAAAAGACGTCGAACGACCCGTTGCACGGAAAAGGGACCCGACCTGATCATTATATCCCTTGGACACCTAAGCATATAGATGAAGATGTGGATCTTTTGTATGCGATGGACATGTTACGAGAAAGCAAGATTGCGGAAGGATGATTTGCAGCGTTTCTGAGCGGTTTGGTCGGGTGATGGATATGTCTATTAAAGAGATGGTAGAAAAGATCATCTTTCAATTCTCAATACGTCCCAATATAGGTTGTCCATTAATAATCGGAATCGATGGTTTAGGTGGCTCTGGAAAAACTACATTAGCAAAAGAAATCGAACAAGAATTAATTAATCAAAACTGCCAAGCTGTCACTTTTCATCTAGATGATCACATTGTTGAAAGGGAAAAACGATACCAAACAGGACATGAAGAGTGGTATGAATATTATTATTTACAATGGGATGTTAATAACTTGACCGCCAATTTATTTGAACCGCTGCAAAGGGGATATAACAATATTTCACTTGCTTTTTATGATAAATTTACTGATTCAACTTTAACCAAACAAACTTTGGTAACATCCGACAGTATTGTTCTCATTGAAGGTGTATTTTTACAAAGACATGAATGGAGAAGGTTTTACGATATTGTCTTTTACCTGGATTGCCCTCGCGAACTGAGAGTTGAGCGAGTATTAAATCGTGATTTGTATATCGGAGAGTATGAAGAACGGCTTGATAAGTATGAAAGAAGATATTGGTTAGGTGAAAAACATTACATGGACATTGTAAAACCAATAATGAATGCAGAAATTGTTATATCGCATAAATAGTAGTGCCGCCTCTTGAGATAGATGTTTCAAGATAAATCAGAAGGTGTTTTCAATTATTTGTAGAACATTCATGTAAAGGGAGCTACAAATTAATAATAGTGAAAGGGGAAAGAAAAATGGACATAAGATTTCCAATTGGGGAATTGCAAGTCCCTGAAAACGCAACTTTGGAAAATGTTCAAGAGTGGCTAAAGGACATCGAGATGTACACGGTTCGATTACGAGAAGTTGTTGATTCATTAACTGATGAGGAATTAAGGAAAACATATCGTGACAGTGCTTGGTCAGTGCGTCAACTTGTTCACCACATTGCGGATTCCCAGTTGAACATGTATCAACGTTTGAAGCTGGCGTTAACGGATGAAAATCCAACAGTACCGGCTTTCGATGAAGAGAAATGGGCCATTCAACCGGATACGCAGCTTCCAGTGGAAAGTTCCATTAAAATGCTACAGGGCATAAATGAGCGCATCGTAGCATTAGGGAATAGTTTAACTGAAGAGCAATTGGATCGAACTTTTACTCACGAGAAAAACGGCGAAATTACAGTAGCTACGAAGCTGAAGAAATTATCTTGGCACGAAAACCACCACTTGGCGCATATAAAAATTGCTTTATCAAAATGATTTTTCAGTGCTTAGGAAGGGGAATAAAAAGATCCTCTGTTCTTAACTTTGGAACAGAGGGTCTATTAATTTTCACGAAGCCGTGAAGCCGAATGTATGTAGGAAGTGCAATACTTCCAATTCATATTCCTCCGGATTTTCATTGAATGACTTTGCATGGGCACCCTTATCGAATAGCTTCATCATCTTCTTGTCTTCCTTCAACTCATACAATTCCTTTGTCATCTGAGGCAAAATGAAATCATCTTCCATACTATGGATAAACAGCATTGGTTTTTTTATATTCCCGATCGCTTCCCTTGGCGAGATGAGACCTGTCGTATAACCATCCCTGATTTTCAGGAACAAATTGGCAGCACGCAATGTCATCGAAGAGCGGAGAGGCGTATTCGTACGTAAAATATGAAGGATCTGCTCGGTGAAATCGGAAAATGGACAATCGACAATATAAAAATCGGCTTCATCTTCATATTCTCCCGCATAAAGGATCGTTGTTGCCGCCCCCATCGATTCACCGTGGATGCCAAGCAATGCCCGGCTGCCGATTCGGTCGCGTACAGCGGACACCAAAGCATTCAAGTCGATCTTTTCGTAAAAACCGAAGCTAGTCGTTTTCCCGCCTGAATCCCCATGGCGCCGGTGATCGTAAATGACGGAGTTGAATCCCAGTCGTTCAAATAATCTCGCGTATTTGATCGAGTTGATTTTGTTCTCGGTTACGCCATGGCAGATGATTACTGTTCTTGTCGTCTCTAGCGGTTGTAAAAAAACCGCGCGCAACGGATAGCCATTCGGAGAATCGACCCAAAAATCCTCTTTCCGCACAGTTTCATACCAGTGCTCATCGAATCGTTTCGCAATGATTTCCCGCTTTACAATCAGATCATGGTCTTTCAGCTTCATGAACATCAAACGATTAGCCGCGTAAAAACCGAGGACTGTCAGAATGGCGGTATAAATGCTTCCAATTATGCCTGTAATATAGAGGAAGCGCCGTTTCAATCAACTTCAACTCCTTCAGCAGCTGCGATTATTGTACAATTTGTACATTCCTGTTTCGATAGGATGCGAAACATGAGGCGCTATCATTCCAACCGCTTCGCAAATCTTTTCGACATCGATTCCCGTTTCAATTCCTAAGGAAGCAAGCATATGAACGACATCCTCCGTCGCGACATTCCCAGTTGCGCCAGGGGCAAATGGACAACCGCCCAGTCCGCCAGCAGACGTATCGAAACGGTCGATGCCAACTTGCAGCGCCGCAAAAATATTGGCAATCGCCATTTTACGTGTATCGTGGAAATGGGCTGTCAGTAACACTTCAGAAAACCGCTCTTTTAATAATTTGAACAGCTCATAGCTTTCAACTGGATTTGCCATACCAATCGTATCCGCCACACTCAGCTCATCCACTCCCATGGAAACGAAGCGGTTGCATAAGTCAATAACTTCCTCTTTCTCTATCTTCCCTTCATACGGACAATAAAACGCAGTTGAAATACATGCCCTTACGAAAATGCCATCATTTTTCAATTTGGCAATGACAGGTTCAAGTGCATCCATGCTCTCGACTGTTGATCTATTAATGTTCTTTTTATTGAATGTATTGCTGACACCTACAAAGACGGCTATGCTTTCCGCGCCTGCCTCTATCGCAAGATCTGCCCCTTTTTCGTTTGGTGCCAACACGATTTGGCGGCCAATTTTCTCTGCTTTTTCAACGATGTTTTTTGCATCCGCCATTTGCGGCACCCATTTCGGTGAAACGAATGAAGTAAGCTCCATCTCCTTGATGCCCGCTGTTTGCAATGAACGGATGAACTCCAGTTTTGCTTTTTCATCTACATGATTTTTTTCATTTTGAAGGCCATCTCTCGGCCCGACCTCGATAATTGTGACGTTCTTTGGTAAAATGAACATATCATCCCTCCTGTATATATTGTACTGAAGGGATGCGTTAAAGGGCAACGCAGAATAAAGAAATCTCTGAAATTATGAAAGCGCAAACAAAAGATAGGGGGAATCAGTATGTCAAACGAAGTAGTCATCGTCAGCGCAGTGCGCACGGCCATCGGGTCATTTTTAGGATCATTAAAGGATGTTTCCGCAACGGAATTAGGTGGAATCGTTATCAAGGAAGCACTTTCGCGTTCCGGAGTGAAAGCGGAAGATATAGATGAAGTGATCATGGGGAACGTATTACAGGCGGGACTTGGTCAAAATCCGGCCCGTCAAGCAGCTATTAAAGCCGGACTTCCAGAAACTGTCCCATCCATGACAATCAATAAAGTATGCGGATCAGGACTAAAAGCCGTCCACTTGGCAAGACAGGCAATCCTTGCGGGGGATGCGGACATCGTAGTCGCAGGCGGAATGGAAAATATGAGCCAGGCTCCATTTTTACTTCGCAATGCACGGGAAGGGTTCAAGATGGGTGATCAGAAACTTGTTGACAGCATGATTTCCGACGGACTTTGGTGTGCATTTAATGATTATCATATGGGGATAACTGCGGAAAATCTTTGCGATCGGTATTCGATCACAAGGGAAGAACAAGACGCATTTTCGGCTGCTTCCCAAGAGAAGGCTGCTGCTGCAATTGAAAATGGAAAATTCAAAGATGAAATCGTACCAGTAGAAATTCCTCAACGCAAAGGTGATTCCGTAGTGTTTGACACGGATGAGTATGTAAAAGCGGGGACAACTACTGAGAAATTGGGGAAATTACGTCCGGCATTTAAGAAGGACGGAAGTGTAACCGCAGGAAATGCTTCCGGCATTAACGACGGGGCCGCTGCATTTGTCATCATGTCACGAGCAAAAGCGGAAGAACTAGGCATTGAACCATTGGCAATATTGACAGCAAACGCAAATGCAGGCGTCGATCCGGCTGTCATGGGAATCGGACCTGTTCAAGCAGTGAAAAATGTGCTGGAGAAAGCAGGGATGGAACTTGCGGATATGGATCTCATTGAAGCAAATGAGGCATTCGCGGCGCAATCACTCGCTGTAGACCGTGAGCTGAATTTCGATAAAGATAAATTGAACGTCAACGGCGGCGCGATCGCTTTAGGTCATCCAATCGGTGCAAGCGGGGCCAGAATACTTGTCACGTTATTGCATGAAATGAAACGGCGTGATGCCAAGACGGGTCTAGCTACATTATGCATCGGCGGCGGACAAGGTGTCGCCACAATCGTTCAGCGGCCTTAATGAAAGAAGGTGGATTGAATGGCGAGGAAAAAATCAAGGACAGCAACTCCTAAAAAGCGGGAAGATGAAAAAGCGACACTTTCTGAAGCACTTGATAATGATGTTTTATTAAAATTGAAAGCAGCCAAGAAGGAAATGACAGCAAAAATCGAGGCGGATGAAGCGGAGCGCCAAGAAAAGCTCCGAAAAGAACGCATTGAACGCGAGAAAAACAAAAGCTTTGCAGAATTGCTGGATGAATACGGCGACAGCGACTCGAAATATTGAAACAACCGGGTGGAATTTTCCATCCGGTTTTTTTGAACAAAAAACGAAAAGCGATGAATAGAAGAGGAAATCCTACACACTCTATCGATGAACATCATTTGACAAGGAGTGAAAAAAGGATGAAAAAATTAGCGATTTTTCCACTTTCGTTGCTACTCATACTTGCTTTAGTTGGGTGTACAACCAACAGGGGTACAGGTGGTACAAACACTACGAACGGAAATGCAGCGAACGACCACAACAGGACTGGTGTTAACACCACAGGCGTCGGAGAATCAGCCCACGGAACGAATGGTCTGACCAACGATCGAAACACAATGAATGATCACAATGGTACTAACACAACCGGCAATACTGAAAGGAAAGTTGAAGTTGCCGACGATGCAGCAGATAAAATTGCAGCATTGAAAGAAGTCGAAAGGGCAAACGTTCTTGTAACGGATAGAAATGCGTATGTTGGTGTCGAATTGAAGAAAAACGTTAAGGAAAGCGAAGCATTGAAGAAGAAAATCGCTGATGAAGTTCGAAGAGTCCATACCGAATTCAATAATGTCTACGTATCGTTCAATCCGGATGTCGTCACACGTTTTACTGAGTATGGAAATCAAATCCGTGCCGGAAAACCTGTAGAAGGATTCTTTGAAGAATTCACGACAAGCATCCATCGGATGTTCCCAGAAGCAAAATAATCAACAATTCCATTTTGGGGTTTATTGGAAAGAGGGAAGGGGTATATATGCATACCTCTTCCTTTCATTTGTGACGGAATTATGACAAATCGTTAATTTTATGATAACCACACACAATTCGACATTTTTTTCAACTGGTCTACATTATGATAGGCAAGGGTAAAAAATTTGACGGAGGAAATGCGATGAGATTGATTGGCAAACAGCTTTTATCTTTTAAAATCCATATGAAAAGGTCCAAAATGGTCAAAATTGCAAAAGACCGAGGATTTACACACCCAGCAGTTGTAGCATGCAGCCAAGAATTGGATTCTTTATTGAATCGTTATCAAAATATAGCGTAAAGAAAAGACATACCCATTGCAGGTATGTCTTTTCCATTTAGGCTAATTTTGCAAACTCGCTCTTCAACTCGGTCACCCACTTGAAAGGATCTATTTCTTTTCCAGTCTGGATATTGGAAAGTGTGTCGAATAGCGACTTAGCCAACGGTCCGGTTTTACAATTATTGACAACCATTTTATAGCCATCCCAATTCAATTCACCGACAGGGGAGATGACAGCTGCTGTTCCGGTTCCAAATACTTCTTCCAGCTTCCCTTCGTCATAGGCTGCCCGAATTTCATCCATCGATATTTTCCGTTCCGAAACAGGGACTCCCCAGTGACGTAGCAATTGCAGAATCGATTTTCGGGTGATCCCTTCCAAAATGCTTCCGTTGATGGCGGGTGTAATGACTTCGCCATCAATTTTAAAGAAGATATTCATGCTTCCCACTTCTTCGACATATTTCCGTTCGACACCGTCCAACCAGAGTACTTGGGAGTAGCCACGCTGATCTGCAACCTCCTGCGCTTTAAGGCCGGCCGCATAATTGCCTGCAGTCTTTGCACCGCCCGTGCCGCCTTTCACTGCCCTGACAAATTCATTTTCAACAAGAATTTTGACTGGGTGGATGCCTTCCTTGTAATAGGATCCTACAGGAGATAAGATGATGAAAAATTGATATTTCTTTGCTGGTGCAACACCTAGGAATGCTTCATTTGCAATGACGAAAGGTCGTATGTACAGCGAAGTGCCTTCGACTGTCGGAATCCAGTCCTTTTCGATATGGATGAGCTGTGTCAATGCATGCAATGCCGCCTCTTCATCGATTCGTGGCATGCAAAGCCTTTCTAATGAAAGATTCAACCTTTTCATGTTTTCCTCCGGTCGGAACAAACGCACCGTTCCATCGTCAGCGGAACGATATGCTTTCATGCCTTCAAATACTGTTTGCCCGTAATGCAGGACGATTGCTGCAGGATCCAAAGTGACAGGAGCATAAGGGACGATTCGGTGGCTATGCCAACCTTTGCCTTCCTCATAATCAGCCACAAACATGTGATCAGTGAAACTTCTGCCAAACATGAGATTCTCGGGATTCGGTTTCTCTTTTCTCGAATCGCTTAGTTTAATCTGGATGGGTGTTCTCTTCATTCCGATCATCTCCTCATTTTATAGTCAAAACGACCATGTAGTATAGAATAAAATAAGTATACTGCATTTTTTGAAAAATGGAAGAGTTGAGTTGTTATATTGTTGTTACAATTTTGAAAACGTTTACACATACAGCTATGTTTGTATGTATGTTTTTCCGCTTGTACAATATTACATAAAACGAAGAAAAGGTGTTTAACATGAAAAGGATCATCATTATCGGGGCGGGAATACTTGGGGCATCAGCAGCCTACCACTTGGCGAAACGGGGTGCGGACGTTCTTGTAGTCGATCGTATGGATAATGGACAGGCGACCGATGCTGCAGCTGGGATCATATGTCCGTGGGTTTCTCAGCGGAGGAATAAAGCTTGGTATGCTTTGGCAAAAGGGGGAGCATCCTATTATCCGGAATTGATTCGACTTTTGGAAGAAGACGGCGAGACGAACACAGGGTATCGGAAAGTCGGAGCGATCAATTTACATAGAGAGTTGGGTAAGCTGGAAAAGATGGAAGCCCGCGCTTTGGAAAGAAAGAAGGAAGCACCCGAAATCGGACAAGTGAAGCTGCTCAATGAAAGCGAGACATCCAATCTCTTCCCACTGTTGTCCGAAGGCTTTTCATCTGTTCATATTGAAGGTGCTGCCCGGGTTGATGGAAGGGCCATGAGAGCGGCATTGATCAATGCTTCGGAAAAGCATGGAGCAGTTTTTATGAATGGGAATGCTCGACTCGTCGTTCATAATGGTAAGGCTTTCGGCATCAATGTAGGCGGAGAAGAAATAAAAGCGTCAAGAATTATCATTACAGCGGGGGCGTGGGCAGGGGAACTGATGGAGCCTCTCAATTTGAATGTGCAAGTGACCGGGCAAAAAGCGCAAATCGTCCATTTGCATATAGATGGACATCATACAGAAAAATGGCCAGTCGTCATGCCGCCGACCGACCAATATATTCTACCCGCTGATGAGGGGAAGGTCGTCATTGGCGCGACACATGAGGATGAAGCGGGCTTCACGCTGCATGCGACTGCAGGTGGGATCCATGAAGTGCTGTCCAAAGCTTTAAACGTAGCACCCGGTCTGGAAGAAGCTGCATTCCAAGAAATACGGGTTGGCTTTCGGCCGTTCACGCCAGGTTTTCTACCGGTTATCGGGGAAGTCCCGGGACATCCTGAATTGCTTTTTGCCAACGGGCTTGGTGCTTCTGGATTGACAGTCGGCCCTTTCCTTGGAAAGCAGCTGGCCAACATTGCGCTTGGGTGTGATGTCGAAATCGACCTTTCCTTGTATAAAGTCGAAAATGCGGTATCAATGTGAAATAAGTCGAAGGAACGATTATTAATTAGTTGTTGCAATCGATAAAACAAAAGTTTACAATTAAAACAAATGTTTAAAGGGTGATGGAATTGAATGAAAAGGAAAGGGCTGTTCTTGACTTAATCCGAGCCAATCCTTATTTATCACAACAAGAAATGGCGGATGCCCTTAGCATGTCCAGACCCTCCTTGGCAAATATCATTTCAGGTTTGATCAAACAAGGAAAGATCTCAGGAAGGGCGTATATCCTTCCTGAAGAAAAGGAAATCATCTGCATTGGCGGGGCCAACATCGACCGGAAATTCCATTTGATTGAACAGACGCAACTTGGAACTTCCAATCCGGCTTCGATGTCCGTTTCTGTTGGAGGTGTTGCCCGGAATATAGGGGAAAACCTAGGTCGACTCAACCATCATGTGCGGCTTTTAACAGTTGCCGGCAATGATAGCGATTGGGATGTGATCGATAGGGAATCCTCAGCGTATATGGATGTTTCAGACGTGGGCCAATTGATCGGGAAATCGACCGGCTCTTACTCGGCTGTTTTGGATCCGACAGGTGAACTAGTTATCGCGTTGGCGAATATGGAAATTTATGATTTCCTGACACCAGACTATTTAGAAGGAAAGTCGAGGATCATTTCAAACGCATCCATGATTATCATTGATTTGAATTGCCCGAAAGAATCTGTCGATTATATTAAAAACTTGGCAAACCAAAAAGGGAACCCACTCGTCATCATTCCTGTTTCTTCACCGAAGATGAACAGGATGCCGAGTGATTTGAATGGTGTTACATGGTTTGTCTGCAATCGGGATGAAGCGGAGACCTATACCGGCCTGACAATCGACAATGAAGAGGACTGGAAAAAGGCTGTACAAAAATTGCTTGCGTTTGGTGCTGAGAATGTCGTCGTTACATCCGGATCAAGAGGCATCATGGCCGCGTCCGCGGGTAGCGAACCGATTCGTTTTCCAGCCATTGAGAATGTGCATGTAGAGGATGTAACTGGAGCAGGGGATGCATTTGTATCGGGATTGCTGCATGGTCATCTGATCGGCGCGTCTTTAGAAGAAAATGTCCGCATGGGCTTATTGAACGCTGCAAAGACGTTGGAATGCTCATATACGGTAAGACCGGAATTGACACGGGATCTTCTTAAAAAAGAATTGGAGGAATTACAATGAAACAATATCTAACATATTCACAAGAAGTACAAGAAGCAATGGAAACTGGAAAACCAGTAGTCGCTTTGGAATCAACAATCATTTCCCACGGTATGCCTTACCCGCAAAACGTTCAAACGGCTCGCGAAGTAGAGCAGATTATCCGTGATAACGGTGCAGTACCAGCAACAATCGCCCTCATCGATGGAAAAATCAAAATCGGCCTTTCAGACGAAGAGCTTGAAATGTTCGGCAATAGCCAAGGCGTTGCAAAAGCGTCAAGACGCGACCTTGCGTATTTGATCGCAACAAAACAATTAGGAGCAACAACTGTTGCGACTACGATGATTGCTGCATCACTTGCGGGCATTAAAATCTTCGTGACTGGCGGAATCGGCGGTGTCCACCGTGGCGCTGAAAAGACAATGGATATTTCTGCAGACTTGGAAGAGCTTGCGCAAACGGATGTTGCTGTCATTTGCGCGGGTGCGAAATCGATCCTCGACCTTGGCTTGACGCTCGAATATTTGGAAACGAACGGTGTGCCTGTCATCGGTTACGGCACAGATGTCCTTCCAGCGTTCTTTACACGTGAAAGTGATTTCGGACTAAATATCCGCGTGGATGAGCCTGAGACGGTCGCGGACATTCTCCGTGTGAAATGGGATCTTGGCTTAAAAGGCGGCGCGGTCATCGCGAACCCAATTCCAGAAGCGGACGCAATGGACAAGTCATTCATCGACGGAATTATTGAAGATGCACTTAAAGAAGCAGAAGAGCAAAATATCGCAGGAAAAGACGTTACACCTTTCATGTTAGGCAAAGTGAAAGACCTTACGGAAGGCCGCAGCCTCGAAGCGAATATAGCTCTAGTGAAAAACAACGCTGTCGTCGGCGCAAAAATCGCGGTCGCATTGAACGCGTAAGAATTGAAAATTGCATTGGAGCTGTCCAGGAAAGTCTTCTGGACAGCTTTTTTTATTTAAATGATAACTCCTGCGCTCATAACTGCGGCCCATGCGCTCATAAATCGTGATTCGCGCTCGTAACTGCCGCACCTGCGCTCAAAGTAAACCGCCCCGGCGCTACTATTCTTTTACGATACTCTCTTTTCTAGTACAATGAAAAGTATTGTGTAATAAAAGGAGTTTTTAGCATGAAACTGATCTCATGGAATGTCAATGGATTAAGAGCTTGCGTCCGCAAAGGGTTTCTGGACTATTTCAAAGAACAGGATGCGGATATTTTCTGCATTCAGGAGACGAAGCTGCAAAGCGGTCAGATTGAACTTGAACTGGAAGGGTACCATCAATATTGGAACTACGCACTGAAGAAAGGCTATTCGGGTACTGCAGTCTTCACAAAGCAAGAACCACTCACCGTGACATATGGAGTAGGTGAATCTGAATCAGAAGACGAAGGACGGATTTTAACATTAGAATTTCCTGAATTTTATTTGGTGAATGTCTATGCGCCGAATGCGCAAAGAGATTTGGCACGTCTTCCTGTCCGATTGGATTGGGAACGCAGGATGAAGGATTATTTACGCCAACTGAAAAGCTCAAAATCCGTCATTCTTTGTGGCGATTTGAATGTTGCCCATCAAGATATCGATATACGTAACTTCAAATCGAATGTGGGAAATTCTGGATTCACGGTAGAGGAAAGAGGAGAATTCACTGCATTACTAGATGAAGGGTTCATTGATTCTTTCCGTCATTTAAACCCGGTTGTTGAAGGGGCGTACACATGGTGGTCCTATATGCGGGACGTCAGGGCGAGGAATATCGGGTGGCGAATCGACTATTTCCTCATATCAGATTGTCTGCTGCCGTCTTTGAAAGCAGCAGATATTCATGCCGAAGTATTGGGAAGCGATCATTGCCCGATCGTTTTGGAGATGGACTTCGCATAAAAACAGCTGGAAACGGTTAATTTACCGCTTCCAGCTGTTTTATTCAAACTGTTATTGGAGATCTAATCATCCATTAACGCCTGCTGTTATTATTATCATTTTGTTGAGCGCGGGCTTCTCCACCTTTACGTCCGATTTCTTCGTAGAAATCTCGATCATGGTTTTTCGCAGTAGCTTCTCCGCCTTTGCGTCCGATTTCCTCGTAGAAATCTCTGTCATGATTTTGTGCAGTGGCTTCTCCGCCTTTACGTCCGATTTCTTCATAGAAATCTCTGTCATGGTTTCTTGCAGTAGCTTCTCCGCCTTTACGGCCAGCTTCCTCCAAAGACATTTTCCCGCGATTGTTGTTATTGTTGTTGTTTTTAGCCATAATAAATATCTCTCCTCTTCGTTGATATATTTGTAGTGGCCTACAGTCCATCTATTGCCTCCGACAAGAGATGATAAACTGGAATGAGGGGGAATTAATAGAAGTGAAATATTATTAATTTCATTGAGATAATTGTGATGAATAAGTAATGGGAAAGTCCTGTATTATTACTTGAATTCCCAGATAAATCAATTTGTATCTAGAAAGCCCTTTCAATGTGTCCTAATGCATTTTCTGTTCATAAATTCAACATATTTTATTGCCGGAATTCCGTTGAAACCTGTCATATGCGTGTTATAATTAAAACCTAAATAACACATCCACTCATATAATCGCAGGGATATGGCCTGCAAGTTTCTACCGATCCACCGTAAATGGATTGACTATGAGAAGCAAAGTAGAAAAGGTTCATGCGGGTATTTTATGCATGTGTCTTTTTTATTCATTCGGTTAATTCAAACCCCGAATGACCTTGCTCCACTCATGAATGAATGGATGCACGGTCATTTGGGGTTTTTTAATTCCTTCTGATCGTGAATAAAAAAGGAGGAGCATCAGGTTGAAGCAGCTACAGGAGAAAATCATGCAGGAAGGTAAAGTGCTTTCTGATCAAGTATTGAAAGTGGATTCGTTTTTGAATCATCAAATCGATCCTCCGCTTATGAAAGCCGTCGGAGAGGAATTCGCTGAACGGTTCAAGGAGGATGGTATTACAAAGATCCTTTCCATCGAATCATCTGGAATCGCACCCGCAATGATGACTGGCCTAGTATTGGGCGTACCAGCGATTTTCGCTCGGAAACGCAAATCATTGACGATGAGCGATCACTTATTTACAGCTGACGTTCATTCCTTCACAAAAAATGAAACGAATGAAATTTCCGTTTCAAAGGATTTCTTGAAAAAAGGGGACAAAATTTTAGTCATAGATGATTTTCTTGCGAATGGACAAGCAGTACTAGGGCTTCTTGATATTGTTGAGCAGGCGGAAGCTGAGCTTGTAGGAGTCGGCATCGTCATCGAAAAAGGTTTTCAGCCGGGAGGCACGATGATCCGGGAAAAAGGAATCCGGGTAGAATCATTGGCGATTCTCGAATCACTCGAAGATGGAAAAGTTGAATTCAGGGAAGAAGGTACATCATTATGAAATCAGTTGTATTAGGTTTTCAACATTTACTTGCCATGTATGCAGGAGCGATTCTCGTTCCGCTCATAGTAGGTCAGGCAATCGGCTTAACTTCTACTCAACTAACGTACCTCGTGTCCGTCGATATTCTCATGTGTGGAATCGCAACGATACTGCAAATTATGAGCAACCGGTTTTTCGGAATCGGGTTGCCGGTCGTTTTAGGATGTACGTTCACGGCGGTCGGTCCGATGATTTCCATCGGCGGCAACTATGGAATTTCAGCGATTTATGGGGCGGTAATCGCTTCTGGATTAATCATCGTCCTTATCAGTACGTTTTTCGGGAAGCTGATCAAGTTCTTCCCGCCAGTGGTGACGGGTTCTGTTGTAACAATTATCGGAATCACTTTAATACCTGTAGCTTTGAATAATATGGGTGGGGGATTCGGCGCTCCGGATTTCGGATCAAGTACGAACATCCTTCTTTCCTTTGGAACGCTTCTTTGCATCATTCTGCTATACCGTTTTACAACCGGTTTCCTTCGATCCATTTCGATTCTGCTCGGAATGGCTGCTGGCACAGTGGCGGCAATGATGTTTGGCATCGTAGATTTCGGCGCAGTGAAAGAGGCTTCGACATTTCATTTATTAACGCCATTCTATCTAGCAACACCGACGTTCCATTTAATTCCGATCTTGACGATGACGTTGGTCGCAATGGTTTCATTAGTGGAATCCACGGGAGTGTATTTCGCATTGAGCGATATTACCGAGAAGGAAATCACGGAGAAAGACTTGGAGAAGGGCTACCGTTCGGAAGGATTGGCTTCTTTGATCGGCGGGATTTTCAACGCATTCCCGTACACGACCTTTTCTCAAAACGTCGGTTTAGTACAAATGTCTGGCGTCAAGTCACGTAAAGTCATTTTAATTACAGCCATCATGCTCGTCTCATTAGGCTTCATGCCGAAAATCGCGGCGATGGCAACCGTCATTCCGACTTCGGTATTGGGCGGCGCGATGGTAGCGATGTTCGGTATGGTTATCTCACAAGGGATCAAAATGTTGAGCAAGGTCGTAGGGGAGTCACAGGAAAACGCGATGATCATCGCTTGTTCAGTTGGCCTTGGCCTTGGCGTTTCCGTCGTTCCTGACATTTTCGCTAGTCTTCCTGCAAGCTTACAAATGCTAACAAGCAACGGCATCGTAGCCGGCAGCTTGACGGCAATTGTGTTAAACATCATGTTCAATATGCTTCCTTCGAAGAAGCGTAAGAAAGCAGCGCAGCTACAGTTAGCGGAGCAAGAAGTATAATTTTAACTAAAACTGTTAGAAACGAGACTCCTGCATAGGGTCTCGTTTTTGTTTATTCATTCTTTTCTAGCATCATATATGCTAAGGTATTGTTAATTATAGGAAATAAGGAACTAGACATAGCTGACGTAGGTCAATTCATACTTACAAAATAAATGTAGTTGAAAGAGGGATTAAATGTTCATATACGAATTCATTGAGGAATGTAATGAAAAATACCCTAGTATTGACAAGTCCAAACCTGCGTCGGAAGAGATGGTTAGAGCATATGAGAAAACTCTTGGCTATCCCTTACCTCAATCATTTAGAGCGTTTTTGAAACAATTCTCAAACGGCATCTTCTTATTGGATTGTGAACCAATAGGTGGAGTTGACAAAAACTCCCCTTGCTCCGATATTCGTAACGTTCACGATATTATTCCGGATGTGCCAAATCAAATACTCGCAGTAGAAACTAATGAGTTGATTAATTCATGTAGATTAATTTCTTTCACAATGTTTGATGCTGGTGATAGTTCGAATAATCATTGGGTATTCATATGTGATGATAATGTGAAAAATAATGATTATAGGGTTGGTTTCATAAGCCAAGATACGAAGAAAATTATTAAAACTTTAAGCAACTTTGAGGAGTGGATAAAAATCTTATGGGAGTATGATAAACAAGGTGATATAAATCTCCCTGTTTTCCACGTGTTATATCCAACTTTTGACCAAAGAGTATCGTTGTTGCAGGAATAATAATGGCTTTTAGTACAGGATATGTACAAGAGCTTTTATGAAGTGTAGGATAAAACGAAAAACGAGACTCCCGCAAAGAGAGTCTCGTTTTTCATTCGCTTATTTGCTGCTATCGTCAGTTCCTGTATCCGTGTCAGTATCAGTACCATCATCTACATCGAGATTCACATCAGTATCTGTGCCGTCATGTACATCGGCAGGTGGATTATTGACATCTACATCCGTATCGTCATCGCCATCTCCACATGCTGCGAGCAGTCCTACGGATAGGAACGTCGCGGCTCCAAGCTTCAACCATTTTTTGTCTTCTGTGAGTAGTTTCATTGAAATCTCCTCCAAGGTGTAATCTTTAATTGTTGCCTACTTGTTAGATACCCTTGAAATAGTTTCCTAATCATTACAGATTTGTTTCAAAAGTATTACAGAATTACAGTCGGTGCTGTTCGTACTGATGTGCTTCGGTCAATGGCACAATGGAGGCTAGCTCGGATTGATCCACTTCCTTTTCGTATGCAACAATCGAATCGAGTAGCTGATCTTTTGAGCTGGCGCCAATCAATGCGGAAGCTACTACATCTTCCTTCAGGTTGAAAGCTAGGGCGAGCGCATGCATGTCGTTGGCAGTCTCATGTAACTCGCCGACTGTCTTCTTCAAGCCTGCAGAATCATACGCAACAAATCCGTCCATATTCTTAACGCGAGTAAGGCCTTCATCCGTCAACAGCCCTTTTGCCAATGTTCCCCGAGTGATGACGGATGCCCCAGCTTCATGGATTATAGGGAACCATTCCTCAGGCCTCCGATCGAGTAGACTGTACTGCATCATGACGGAAACTGCAGAGCTGTTCGTTAAAAAACGTTCGATGACATTCGGTCGAATGGACGAAATACCATACTGCCGGATGACTCCTTCCTTTTTCAATGCCTCAAAAGCTTCGATTGTTTCCGTCACATCATCTTCCATCGTACCGCCATGTAATTGATAGAGGTCGATATAGTCTGTGCCAAGGCGTCTCAGGCTGTCCTTTACAGCCTCCATGATATATGCCTTCGAAGCATCCCAGCTCCATCCATCCTCTCCTTGAATCATGCGGTTGCCAACCTTTGTCGCAAGAATGATTTCATCCCGTCGGCCTTTCAACGCTTCGCCAACTAGAGATTCATTTTTGCCAGCAGCATATAAGTCTGCTGTGTCGAAGAAATTGATGCCAGCGTGTAATGCTGCGTCTACAATGTTCTTCACTTCTTCCAAGTTGTCCGGGAATGACATGCACCCAAGTCCTAGTTCGGATACATACATTCCGCTATTTCCAATTTCTCTTTTTTTCAATGGCGCACCTCCGTAAATTGTTTTCATCTACTTTACTAACACTGTACAATGTAGAAGATAATAGGTGAAGTATTCTTGCTTGAGTTGATGAAAAGGAGCTTGTCAAAATGAATCGTTTTGAGGAAAAGACTGTTGTATCCGAAAAAATATTTGAAGGGAAAATCATCTCCCTTCGTGTCGACGATGTCGAACTGCCGGACGGAAAGCGCGCGAAAAGGGAACTCGTCGATCATCCAGGTGCTGTCGCCGTCATTGCAATCACTGATGATGGAAAACTGGTTCTTGTCGAGCAATATCGAAAGGCGTTGAACCGGTCCATCATTGAAATTCCTGCCGGTAAAATCGAGCCTGGAGAGGACATTGCGATCACAGCACTCCGTGAATTGGAAGAGGAGACGGGGTACGGTGCAAATAAATTTGAATACTTACAGTCATTCGCAACGTCACCAGGATTTGCAAATGAAATCATTCATATATTCGTAGCGCAAGGACTATATAAAATAGACAAGCCTGCCGCGGGAGACGAAGATGAGTTCATCCAGCTATATGAATGCACGATTGAAGAAGCAGAAGAGATGGTGCAAGATCAACGTATTTACGACGCAAAAACAGCTTTTGCAATCCTCCACGCGAAAAAACTTCTGAAACATTGAGCTATTTCGGAACGGACAAGCATACGTTATAGAAACGATGCGGAGGTGAAGCCTATGGTCCGTTCCTTATCTTTTATCCATCTATTTATCGTACTAGCCGTCGGATATATCGGCGGGGCATTGTTGTTCAGGGAAATTCCGACAGCTGCATCCGAAAAATGGATCGGCTTTTTCGATCCGAGGGTCATTTCAACGATTGAAGGATCTATTTGGAGACCTTTTCTAACGATGCTGCTATTTTTTGTTGTGACTTTCCTTTTGTCAATAAACGGCAAAACGAGACATGCGATTCTTTTATTCGGTGCCGTAAAATGTGTTTTGTTTGGATTATCATCCTCTTTTCTCTTATATTCAGGGATGAAAATATGGGAATACGCGATTTGGTGGTTCCCGTTCCAGTTCATTTCCTGTCTCATATTTCTCATCTATTGTGTTGTGTTAAGTCCGCCTTATTTCAATAGAGTATCGAGGAAAGCTAGGAATCTGCAAGCGGTTCCCGTTTTGGCGGGAATGTCTTTATTCATCTTTTTATTGGAGATTACGATATTCCATTTCCTCATTCGCTGATTGGATTGGAAGTCTACTATTTCCTTTCTGTTGTCACAAAGAACGCCTCTTTGGTATAATGGGTTCAGTGTTGAGGGGGGCGTCATATGGAGAGCCGGATTGAACGGATCAAAAAGCAATTGCACGGGGCCAGCTATAAGTTGACGCCTCAGCGAGAAGCTACGGTCTTGGTCCTTCTTGAGAATGAAGAAGATCATTTAAGCGCTGAAGATGTTTTTTTACTTGTCAAAGAGAAAGCGCCGGAAATCGGCCTTGCGACTGTCTACCGGACATTGGAACTTTTGACGGAGCTGAAGGTCGTCGACAAGATTAATTTTGGTGATGGCGTCTCCCGTTATGATTTGCGTCAAGAAGGGGCATCGCGTTTTCATCATCATCTTATTTGTATTGAATGCGGAAAAGTTGCTGAAATACAGGAAGACCTCTTGGGCGATGTCGAGAAAATTGTCGAAAGCCGATATGGATTCAGTGTAAAGGATCATTGGCTGACCTTCCATGGGATTTGCGAAAACTGCAAATCTGCTGGAAATGATAGTAAAAAGTGAAATGGGGATGGCGTGATGCTGTCCCTTTTTGTAATTGGGAGGTAGTTTGTATGAAGGATAGTAAGTTTGCGCTGGAGGATTATATCCACTTTCTCAAAGTGGAACGGCAGCTCTCGCAAAATACGGTTGCATCCTATAAAAGGGACCTTTCTAATTATATTGACGATCTGGAAAAGGCGGGTGTCGAGTCCATTGATGACATCGACCGTACAGCTATTCTGCAATATTTGCATGCAATGAAAGAGCAAGGGAAATCGTCTAGGACGGTTGCAAGGCATATTTCTTCAATCCGCTCATTTCATCAATTTCTATTACGTGAAAAAGTGACGACGCAAGATCCGACCGTCCATTTGGAAATGCCGAAACTTGAACAAAAGTTGCCCTCGGTCCTGTCTGTAAAGGAAGTTGACAAATTGATTTCCATGCCAGAAAGCAGTAAGCCACAAGGGAAAAGGGACATTGCGTTGCTGGAGTTGCTTTACGGGACTGGAATGCGTGTCAGTGAACTGATCGGTTTGAATGTGGACGATATCCATATTTCCATGGGGTTTGTCCGCGTCTTCGGTAAAGGCGGAAAGGAAAGAATTGTGCCATTAGGTGGCGGCGCAATGAAAGCGTGTACAACATACATACGGGAAGCACGTCCGATTTTCATTGAAAAAACGAAAGGGACTGAGGCGCTTTTCGTCAATATGAGAGGGAGTCGCTTGACTCGGCAGGGCTGTTGGAAAATAATTAAAGGATATGCGCTGGAAGCGGGTATACAAAAAGGACTGACCCCTCATATTTTGCGTCATTCCTTTGCCACCCATCTCATTGAGAATGGGGCGGACATTCGCGCTGTCCAGGAAATGCTTGGACACGCGGATATATCGACGACGCAGATTTACACGCATGTGAGCAAAGCAAGATTAAAAGACGTATACGTGAAATTCCACCCTCGCGCTTGAAATCGCGGAGGACATTTTGGGAACTATGAATACTGGAGGTATGGATATGGAAGAAACTAAATTTAATCGCGTGCATTTAATCGTCCTTGACTCTGTCGGAATCGGCGAATCACCTGACGCTCATTTATTCGGAGACGAAGGGGCGGATACGCTTGGGCATATCGGAGAACAGATGGGCGGATTAAAAATGCCGAACATGGGGCGTCTAGGCCTTTCCAATATTAAGGAAATCAAAGGTGTTGCAGTTGAATCAAACCCTGCTGCTATTTATGGGCTTATGCAGGAAGCTTCCGTTGGGAAAGATACGATGACGGGTCATTGGGAATTGATGGGTCTGAATATCGATAAACCTTTCAAAGTATATCCGAACGGATTCCCGCAGGAACTTATCGATGAGTTGGAGAAACGTACGGGTAGAAAAGTGATCGGCAATAAACCGGCGAGCGGAACCGGGATCATTGATGAACTCGGTCCGGAGCATATGGAAACAGGTGCAATCATCGTTTATACATCGGCGGATCCCGTTCTTCAAATTGCAGCACATGAAGGAATCATTCCGATTGAAGAGCAATATCGCATTTGTGAAATTGCACGTGAACTTACATTAGATCCGGAATTCCTTGTCGGCCGCGTCATCGCAAGACCGTTTGTCGGAGAGCCAGGTAATTTCACCCGTACGACAAACCGGCATGATTATGCTTTGAAGCCTTTCGGCAGAACGGTCATGAATGAATTGAAGGACGCTGGCAAAGCGGTTATCGCGGTCGGTAAAATATCCGATATATTCAATGGAGAAGGTGTGACGGAAGCAGTCCGGACGGTAAGCAATATGGACGGGGTCGACAAATTGATCGAAGTGATGAATTCCGATTTCACTGGTATGAGCTTTACAAATCTCGTCGATTTTGATGCGTTATTTGGTCACAGGAGAGATCCGATCGGTTACGGAAACGCATTGCAGGAATTCGATGCCCGCTTACCGGAAATCATTGATGCATTGAAACAGGATGATTTGCTTATCATTACAGCGGATCACGGGAACGATCCTGTGCATAGCGGAACAGACCATACGAGAGAATATGTTCCTTTGCTAATTTACTCACCGGCTTTCAAAGGTGGAGGCGAATTGCCGATGCGGAAAACATTTTCAGATGTAGGCGCGACGATTGCGGATAACTTCGACGTGAAAGCTCCAGAGTTTGGAGAAAGCTTTTTAAGTTCATTAACGGAAAAGGTGTGATGATTGTGTTCAGGATGGTTGATATCATCGAGAAAAAAAGAGATGGGGAAATGCTTTCCAAGGAGGAAATCACTTTTTTCATCAATGGCTATACAGAAGGGTCCATTCCGGATTATCAAGCGAGCGCCCTATTAATGGCGATCTACTTCCAAGGCATGACGCCAGAAGAGCAGGGTCACCTGACGATGGCGATGGTCGAATCTGGAGACCAAATTGATCTATCTGCGATTGAAGGGCTGAAGGTCGACAAACATTCGACCGGGGGTGTTGGTGATACGACGACATTGATCCTCGCTCCATTAGTTGCAGCATGCGGCGTTCCGGTTGCGAAAATGAGCGGCCGCGGCCTTGGTCATACGGGTGGAACGCTCGACAAGCTCGAAGCGATAGAAGGATTCCATATCGAGCTTACTGAAGAGCAGTTTGTTAAACAAGTGAATGATTTTAAAGTTGCCGTCATCGGGCAAAGCGGCAATTTGACGCCCGCGGATAAAAACCTATATTCCTTACGTGATGTAACGGCAACCGTCAGCAGCATTCCGCTCATTGCAAGCTCCATCATGAGCAAGAAGATCGCTGCAGGAGCAGATGCAATTGTGTTGGACGTAAAAACAGGCGAAGGTGCATTCATGAAGACATTGGAAGACGCCGAAGCGCTTGCACATTCGATGGTCGCAATCGGCCGACAAGTCGGAAGAAACACAATGGCCGTCATTTCAGACATGAGCCAACCATTAGGCTATGCGATTGGAAACGCGCTTGAAGTTAAAGAAGCGATCGATACATTGAAAGGCCAGGGACCTGAAGATCTGACTGAACTTTGTCTCGTCCTAGGAAGCAAAATGATCGTTGCCGGCGAAAAAGCGGAAACGGTTGAAGAAGCGCGCGCAATGCTAGAGGCAGTCATCAAAGACGGTTCAGCATTGAATCTGTTTGGAAAATTGATCGAAGCGCAAGGCGGAGATGCTCGTATCGTCCATGATCCATCCTTGCTCCCTTCGGCGAAATTCCAAATCGAAGTCCCAGCCCTATCATCAGGAACGATTTCTAAAATGGTAGCGGATGAAATCGGAGTCGCAGCAATGCTTCTAGGGGCCGGTCGGGCAACAAAAGACGACCAAATCGACCTAGCAGTCGGCATCGTCCTGAAGAAAAAAATCGGCGACCAAGTAAATGCCGGCGAACCACTAGCCATCATCCACGCCAACCGTGAAGATGTCACAAAATCGATAGAATTAATCCAAAAGCACATCCACATTTCAAACCAAGTACAAGAAAAACCAGCCTTGATCCATGAAATGATTACAGGTTAACAACATCTACTATTGGGCTGCCCGGAAAGTCGAAAAACCGACTCTCCGCGGCAGCCTTTTACTTATGTAGATATGATGACCCGCGCCCAAAGCGGCCCGTCCTGCGCCCAAAGCAAGCCCTTCCGCGCCCAAAGCGACCCGTCTTGCGTCCGATACAGCCGCAATCTAATTTTTCCTAACATGTGTAAACTGTCCTAAAAATGGATAGACTTTTTCAGGTAGAATGCTTTGTCGAAAGATAGGAAAAACACAAAGTTAATGACTAGTTATGTCAGGTGAAAGGATTTTCCCTGTCCGGTGTTGAATGATTCCGCAAGAAGGAGGGATTCAGCATGGCTGAAATTAATCAAATTGATGGCATTGTGGTCGTAACATTGGCAGGGGAGTTGGACAATCTTGAAGCGAACAGGATCCGTTCTACGATCTCATCTTCCATCTTCACAGGAAAAGTGAAAGGAATCATTTGGGATTTGAGCCGCCTCGGCTTCATGGATAGCGCGGGCATCGGACTTATACTTGGTAGGATGCGTGATTTAGCACCGTTCAACGGTGAAACGCTCATCTTGAACCCGTCCCCGACAATGGAGAAAATCTTCAATTTTTCCGGCTTAGGTTCCAACATCAGACACGGCTCGGTCGACAGTGTAATTGGTGAAATCGGAGGGGTATTACATGAGAAATGAAATGACATTATCATTCGTTGCAATCGAAGAAAATGAAGCGTTGGCGAGGATGGCGATGACGTGCTTTATAACACCGCTCGATCCGACCCTTGAAGAAATCTCGGAATTTAAGACAATCGTATCGGAAGCAGTGACGAATGCCATCATCCATGGCTATGAAAGCGATGGACAAAGCATGGTCACGATTCATGCAGTCATCGACGAAAACAAAGTGACGATGACGGTGGAAGACAAAGGCGGAGGGATTTTTGACGTGCAGCAGGCGATGGAGCCGATGTACACGACAAAACCGCTTATGGAAAGATCCGGTATGGGATTTACGATCATGGAAAGCTTTTCGGACAGCCTCTCAGTAGAATCATCCATCGGAAATGGAACGGTAGTGCGATTCGAGAAAACGTTTTCTCCGGTCACGGAAGCAAGCAGAATGAGGTGACCGATGGATACATCAGTTGAACGCCAAGATGCCCTATTATCACAGGAAAAAATGAGACTGCTCATCCAACAATCCCAAGAAGGCGACAAGGATGCTAGAAGGATGATGGTAGAGGGGAATACAAGGCTCGTCTGGTCCATTGTTCAACGATTTGCATCACGGGGAGCTGACTTGGAGGATCTGTTTCAGATCGGCTGCATCGGTCTCATGAAATCGATTGATAAATTCGATCTGACTTATGAAGTGAAGTTCTCCACATATGCCGTGCCGATGATCGTTGGGGAAATCCAGCGCTTCCTTAGGGACGATGGCATGGTGAAAGTGAGCAGGTCGATTCGTGAGCTAAGCTTCAAAATTCGCCATGCGACGGATGACTATATTAAAAACCACGGGAGATCGCCATCTGTTTCGGAAATTGCCGAAGTATTGGATGTCTCGATCGATGAAGTCATTCTTGCATCGGATGCTTTGCGCGATCCGGCATCCCTACATGAACAGCTGTACGAAAATGAAGGGGATAGTTTGACGTTGATGGATCAGTTAAGGGATGACCGTTCGGAAAGGTTTTTTGATCATATTCCGCTCCGGGATGTTGTATCCAAGCTGAATAAACGGGATCAGACAATCATTTATATGCGTTATTATTTGGATTACACACAAAGTGACATCGCTGAACGTATCGGCATTTCACAAGTGCAAGTTTCCCGTTTGGAAAAGAAGATTTTGGCGCAGTTGAAGAATTGGATGAGTGCACAACCAGAGGAAAGTGACAATAAAGTGAGGACGGATTAACATATGGCAAAATTATTCACATCTTTGAAAGATGGGGAAGAATGGTTTCAAAGCAAATTCGGTATCAATGAAACATTTGATGCTACTGCAAAAACCGTCCATTTATGGGGAATGCCGGTTCTCATGTTTTATATTAACGGTCTCATCGATGGACAAACATTGACAACTTTATTGGCCGAGATGCAAGAGGGGTTTGAAAAAGATGATGGCCATAAAGATGATCCCGAATGGTTTCTCGAATATTTCCCTTTTTACGCTTTGGAAGATGTAGATGAAAAAGAGAAATTTCTAACGATGATATTAAGCGGGCTTGTCGGATTTGTTTTGCCGAATGGATTCGTTTTTGCAGCTGATTTACGAAGCTCCCCTGGAAGACAACCGGAGGAACCCGATACGGAAAAAGTTATTCGCGGTGCAAGGGATGGATTTACAGAAAATATCATCGTAAATACAGCCCTTGTCAGAAGAAGACTGAAGACGGAAGACCTTCGATTTGAAATGCACCAGACGACTGTGAATGGAAAAGCGGATGTCGCCATCACGTATATGAAAGGGGCGGCTAGCGAGGAGCACCTTGACTATATTCGAAAAAGGCTTGATGACATCAAACATGACGGCCTTACGATGACGGATAAGTCGTTGGAAGAATTCCTATTCAAACAAAGATTCCACCCAATGCCTTTTGTCCGATTCACGGAAAGGCCGGACATTTGTGCTGCGTATCTTTTGGAGGGACGTATTGCCATTATTGTCGATACATCCCCTTCCGTAATTTTGGTTCCTATGTCGATTTTCGATCATTTGCAACATGCGGAGGAATACCGACAAGCACCGTTCATTGGGACGTTTGTCAGATGGCTTCGTCTGTCAGGGGCTGCGCTTAGCCTATTCATACTTCCATTTTGGTATTTGCTTTCGACGTACCAACAATATTTGCCTGTTTCGCTAAGTTATATTGGACCGAATGATCCGGGATCCATACCTCTTTTCGTCCAGTTATTAATGGCTGATATAGGCATCGAAGTGTTACGGATGGCGGCCATTCATACCCCATCACCGATGACGACGGCCATGGGACTCGTTGCGGCAATTGTCATCGGTCAAGTGGCGATAGATGTGGGCCTATTCACCGGAGAAGTCATATTGTATGTTGCGGTAAGTGCCATCTTTACGTTTGCAATTCCTTCATTCGAATTGAGTATTACAACAAAAGTATTCAGGATTTTCATTTTGATTTTGACAGGGATTTTGGGACCTGCAGGATTCTTTTTAGGAGTCGTATTCCTGTTCTACTATTTAGCGTCCTTAAGACCGATGGGCACCCCGTATCTATGGCCGGCTCTTCCGTTCTTCCCTCAAGCGATGCAACGGATTTTAATCCGTTTGCCTATGACAATCGATGCTCCAAGACCATTCATTGCGGACGCGCCGGATCGGAATAGGCTTTCGTAGAGGATTGATTCCCGGCTTCCAGTTATGATAAAGTTTTAACAACATGACTTGGAGGAATGAATATGCATCTATATGGAACTCAATCGGTGAATAATCTTGGCCACTTGACGATAGGCGGAGTCGATACAGTAGATCTCACGCATATGTATGGCACACCTTTGCTTGTATATGATATTGCTCTGTTTAAAGAACGCGCCACAGCCTTCAAGGAGACTTTCGCAAAGGCGGGAATCAAAGCGCAAGTGGCTTATGCTAGTAAAGCGTTTTCTTCCATTGCCATTTACGAGGTTGCAAAGGAGATGGGCCTCTCGTTGGATGTTGTATCGGGGGGAGAGCTTTACACGGCAGCTGCTGCCGATTTTCCGCGGGAAAAGATCCATTTTCACGGGAATAATAAAAGTTATACAGAACTACAATTTGCTTTTGATGAAAAAATCGGTTGCATCGTCGTCGACAATTTCCTCGAAATTGAGATGCTTAAGGAAATCTCGGAATCACGCAAAGAGAAGATGAATGTTTTATTGCGTGTCACTCCAGGAGTCGAAGCTTCAACCCATGACTATATTACAACAGGCCAAGAGGATTCGAAATTCGGTTTCGATTTGAAGAACGGCCAAGCGGATGATGCCGTCCTTAAGCTTTATAATCATCCTTACATCACTGTGCTCGGCATGCATTGTCATATCGGCTCCCAAATCTTCGAAACTGACGCTTTCCGTTTCGCAGCAGAAGCGCTGATGGAAAAGATGATTGAGTGGCGGGAGAAATTCAAATTCATATGCCCTGTCCTCAATCTGGGAGGCGGTTTCGGTATACGGTATACGGAAGAGGATAAACCGCTGCATCCATCTGCCTATGTGGAGGAAATGGAAGATGTCGTACTTTCTATGACACGTAAGCATAATTATCCAATGCCGGAAATTTGGATAGAGCCAGGCAGATCGCTTGTCGGAGACGCGGGTACGACCTTGTACACGACAGGAAGCAGCAAGGAAGTTCCGGGTGTAAGGACTTATGTGGCTGTCGATGGAGGCATGTCCGACAATATCCGTCCAGCTTTATACGAAGCGAAGTATACGGCTGCTACGGCAAACAGAATGTTGGATCCTCATGCTGACATAGTGACAATCGCAGGAAAATGTTGCGAGTCAGGTGACAAATTGATTGAAGATGCATATATTGCGGAACCTGCGGAAGGAGATATCATCGCTGTTTTCTGTACTGGAGCTTACACATACTCCATGGCGAGCAATTATAACCGCCTTCCGAAGCCAGCGATCGTATTTTGTGAAAACGGCCAACATCAATTAGTTGTCCGTAGGGAAACGTATGAAGATATCATTAGGCTCGACATTCCTTTACAGAGGACAGAACAGGAAATTTCATCATGAAAAGACGCAATATGACCCTTTTCCTGTTCATAGTCATTGCAGCAATCATTTGGGGGGCAGTATACTGGTACTTTATTGCCCCATTTGCCGGCCCGAATAAATGAACTTTCTCTATCATTGAAAAAGCCTAGGCTATCATGTACGATTATCATTAATCCGGCAAAGGTCCTCTTTTGAGAATGGAGGGACAACCACATTGCCGATGCCTGAGGATTTTTTGAAAAGAAGGGATTTCAATGATGCTTTTACGATACAAGAAGGCGTATGAGAAAATCGCCATGGGCTTGCTTTCTTTTATGCCCGGAGAAAAGTCTGTGAAAAAATTGCAGGAAACGATTCATCAGTACGAAAGCGAAGATGACTGGCATTTATTTCTTTTAAAGCAAGGTGAAGATTTTATCGGTCTCGTCGGAATCATATTGGACACTGATTCATACACCGTTATGCATCTCTCTGTAAATCCGTCGTTTCGGGGAGAAGGAATCGGCAGCAAGATAATCGCAAAGCTTGGTGATCTTTTTCCCGACTTGGAATGTAAGAGTACTGAGGATACGGAATCGTTCATGAAAAAATGCCGTCAAAAAGAAGAAGTACAACAAGATGAATGAGAAAAAGGCGCAGATCAATGTGGTCTGCGCCTTTTCTTTTCGCGTTCCATAAGAATATCGGAACGATCCCGAAGCATATGTTTATGAATGACAGCAACACTTCCAGCAGGAAGTAGCTCCATTTGAGAAGCAGCGTTTTCGACAGACAGTTGCAGCGATTCCGACGTCAAAAGAATCGGGAATGAAGCGAAGGTTCTACCATTCTCCACATCGTTGATCGTTCTTCTCAAATCCTGTACAAGCTGGTCATAATCAATGCCTTCCTTATAGCGGTCGCCATACTTATCGAAGGCAAGCATCCTGCTTTCCGCTTTTACGAGTGTTCGGTAAGCGCCATCCATATTGCCCCTTCTCCAATGGTAGAGCCCTGTGGATAAAAGGATATAAGCGGTGAGTGGATGATCTTTCGTATAGTCCGGTATCGATTTCCAATACTCTTCAAGTACTTCATGGCATTCGAAGTAGTCTTGATTCCTATTGAAATAAACAATAAAATTTAAGAATAGCGGATGATGATAAGGATTCATATAATCTTTCCTTTCCGTAAGATAAGCAGTAATGCGTAATGGAGGAGTCCTATTGACTTACAAAGTTAAATTGGAGGCTTTTGAAGGGCCTCTTGATCTATTATTACATTTAATCAACCGACTTGAAATCGATATCTATGATATTCCCATGGCGGAACTAACAAATCAATACATAGAGCATCTGCATGCAATGCGTGTATTAGAGCTCGATGAACTAAGCGAATATCTTGTCCTGGCAGCCACATTGATTGAAATCAAAAGCAAAATGCTGTTACCTGTCCATGAAGGAGAAGTATTGGACGAGGACTCCGATTTTCATATTGAAGAAGACCCGCGGGATGAGTTGGTTGCCCGCTTGATTGAATATAAAAAATACAAAGAAGCCGCAACATCCTTAAAGGAATCAGCCGAAGACAGGGCGGAACATTTCACGAAACTGCCAGGTGACTTATCTGAATATGGTGAAGTAACCGTAACGGTTCCTGAAGAAAAGATGAACGTTTTCGACTTGATCGGCGCGTTCCAGAAAATGCTCGAACGAAAGAAATTGCGGGCACCGTTGACCGCAAATATTGCAAAATCCGAGCTCTCGGTAAGTGAAAAGATGGATGATATCATGACATCTCTTGAAAGACTTGGCGGCAGTTGTGATTTCGAAAGTTTATTTGACAAAGAAGATGTAGAAGATTTAGTTGTAACATTCCTGTCGTTATTGGAATTGATGAAACGGCTTGACATTATTGTTAAGCAGGAAAACAATTTCGGAAAAATGACAGTGATGGTTGGAGGGGAAGAGTAATGGAAACAATCAATGAACGACTCACCGGAATGTTGGAAAGCTTTTTGTTCATAGCCGGTGATGATGGCTTGACATTGAATCAAATCGCCGCGCTGCTTCAAACAGAGACGGACTTGGCGGTTCGAGTCGCAGAAGGCCTCCGGTTGAATTATGAAGGAAGGCCGGAATCGGGAATTACCTTAAGACTTTATGGCGGGCATTATCGCCTTGTAACGAAAGCGGAGTACGCAGACGACATTCTTCGGATGCTTGAAAATCCTACTCGCAATTCAATTACACAAGCCTCTATGGAAGTGTTGGCAATTATTGCGTACAAGCAGCCCGTGACACGTATCGAAATTGATGATTTGCGCGGCGTGAAATCGGACGGCCCGATTCAGACACTTGTTGCAAAGGGTTTTATTATGGAGAAAGGGCGTATGGAAGGAAGCGGCCGGCCAATACTTTATGGGACGACAGATTTGTTTTTGGACAGATTTGGGTTGGAGTCGATTGACATGCTTCCTCCGTTAGCAGAAGGGGAAGATGAGGAGTCGTTCGGAGATACCGATCTATTCATGACAAAATTCCAAGAAGCGTTTGAAATCACAGAAGAAGGAGGAAACAATGAGTGAGGCAGGCGGTAGCCATTGTTCTATTCTTATCGATTTTATTGACTGCAGTACCGAAAGAGGCGGCGTCAGGAAGTTCATGGGCGGTAATCGATGCGGAGACAGGGCGTCTGCTGGACGGCTCCAATGAAAATCTTCAATTGCCGATTGCAAGTCTGACGAAAATTTGGACAGCTTTGACATTCATTGAAAGCGGAGCTCCAGAAGGTGAAATTGTCATATCGCCAGAGGCAGCCTCAGCTGAAGGCTCGTCCATTTATTTGGAACAAGGCACAAAAATGGATGCGGATGCATTGCTTTACGGACTGATGCTGCGTTCGGGCAATGACGCTGCATACGCACTTGCGGAGCATGCCGGTGGATCTGTGGACGGTTTTGTCGACTTAATGAATGAGAAAGCTGAATTGTACGGTTTGGAGCGAACTACATTCACGAACCCGTCAGGACTTCATGATGACCGGCATTTGTCGACAGCATACGAGACAGCGTTAATGCTTTATTTTGCAATGAAAAATGATAAGTTCTATAAAATCGCTTCTACGGAAAATTTCGTCTATCGAAAAGGGGATTATGTAAGAAGCTGGCGGAACAAACACCGACTTATCCATACAAATGATTATGCGATTGCTGGAAAGACGGGATTTACGAAAGCGGCGGGCAGAACACTTGCAACGTATTTCGAAAAAGATGGAAAGAAACTCATCATCGTCACATTGAACAATGGGGACGATTGGAATACACACGAGCAGCTGGCTAACGAGATATTTAAAAAATACAAGAATGTCACAGTAGCAAAGAAAGGGAAATACAAGATCCTTCCTGGCGTGAATGGTGAATTGAAAAAACCGATTGTCCTGTTATTGAATGAGGACGAGGTGGAAAAAGTATCGCATGTCGTCTATATACCGCGAAAGAAAGAGCATAAAGTGAATGGAACTTGGACCGTATCTCTGGATAACGATTTACTTATCACGGCTGAAATTGAGATTCACAAGTAAATCATTCGTGATCTGAACATGAAGCAATTAGGGAAGACTGACTGTATACAGGTCGGTCTTCTTTTCATTTGCAATGAAATATGACATAATTTTTTGAGGTAGAAGGAAGGTGACGAGTTGGAAAGATTACAAAAAGTATTGGCTCAAGCGGGCGTAGCATCCCGCAGAAAAGCGGAAACCCTAATCGTTGAGGGGAAAGTGAAAGTGAACGGAAAGGTCGTAACTGAATTAGGTACGAAGGTTAGTCGCGCAGATCGTGTGGAAGTAGAAGGCGTCGAGCTTGTCAAGGAGCAATTCGTCTATTATTTGCTATACAAACCTCGGGGTTATATATCGACTGTGAATGATGAAAAAGGGAGGAAGACGGTCCTTGATCTCCTTCCGATGGTGGAAGAAAGGATTTTTCCAGTAGGACGGCTTGATTATGACACGTCAGGCATTATCATACTGACAAACGATGGGGATTTCTCGTATCTGATGACCCATCCAAAGTTCGGCATCCAAAAAAGGTATGTCGCAAAAGTGAAAGGGATACCTGAACGGGAAGCGCTGAAAAGACTTGAACGCGGGATAGAACTAGACGATGGCATGACAGCCCCTGCACGGGTGAAAATGCAGTCATTTGATAAAAGGACAAACTCTGCGATTGTTGAAATTACAATCCATGAAGGGCGCAACCGCCAAGTCCGCAGAATGTTCGACGCAATCGGCTGTCCTGTCCAAAAGTTGAGACGTGAGCAGTTTGCGATGTTGACGACCCACGGTTTAAACGCTGGGGAAGCGCGGGAATTGACGACCCATGAGGTGAAACAATTGCGAGTTCTTGCTGAAACAGGGAAGATCGGTTAACGAATCCGGTTAGACTCCGGGTGGCAATTGCCACTGTGTGCTCGCAAAAGCCGTTCTTCGTAACGGCTTTCGCTTTTGAATTGTTCACAAACCTATCACCACTTCACAATTACTTCACTAATTGTTTTGCTATACTTAATATCGGAATCTTATTACGTTAGGGGGCTATCAATTGTCCAAGGCGAATAAAAAGCGTTCGCGCCTCATTTTCCGAGGTGTTGTTTTACTTTTGCTTGCAGCAGCTATTTTATTTTCCATATTCTCGAAAGACAAAGTCAAAGTTCTGGCAGTAGGTGACAAAGCCCCGGATTTTGAACTGGTCGATCTTGAAGGGAACAAGCATCGTTTATCCGACTATGCAGGAGAAGGCGTTTTCTTGAACTTCTGGGGAACATGGTGCCCTCCTTGTAAGCGGGAAATGCCTTACATTGAAAATCAATACAAAGCTTTCAAGGAAAAAGGAGTTCATGTATTGTCGGTCAATATCGCCGAATCCAACCTAAAGGTGGATACATTCCGCGATCAATACGATCTGACGTTTCCGATCGTCATCGATAAAAAGAAGGATGTCAAGGAGCTATTCAACATCGTTCCGCTTCCAACGACATTTTTGATTGACAAAGATGGGCGGATCAAGAAGGTCATCACAACAGAAATGACTGAGGATGAAATCATTTCTTATATGGAAAGCATCCAACCTTGATAAGGAGTTCGTACACATGAGTAAAATCAAATGCCAATGCGGTCATGATAATCCATTTGGAACGGTCCTTTGTGAAAAATGCGGCCGGCCAATGACCGAGGAAGCAAAAAACAGTGAAGTCGTCGATATGCGTTACGAGGGATCTGCCCGCAGATCCCAGACGTACAAACGATCAATCATCGATAAAATTTGGAATTTCTTCTCTAGTGTGAAAATTGGAGTAAGCATCATCATCGCTGTACTTGCAACTTCAGCAATCGGTACTCTCTTTCCCCAGAAATTTTATGTGCCGGTCAATCAAAATTCACCTGCGGAAATGTTAGCCTATTATGAACGGCTCTACGGATTTATAGGTACGCTTTATTACAAATTAGGCTTCTATGATATGTATAATAGCTGGTGGTTCAAAATCCTGATTGGCATGCTCGGCACATCCATTATCATCGCAAGTGTCGACAGGGTGATTCCGCTCTACAAATCATTGAAGAAGCAAAGAACGAAGCGGCATACTTCATTCATGAAGCGTCAGCGTATATATGGTATTGGACCTACTGAAAATGCCGATGCGTCACTTGCGAAGGCGGAAGAAAAGCTAAAAGGAATGAAATACAACGTTAAGACGGAAGATGGGGCTATTTTAGCCGAAAAAAACCGTTTCTCACGTTGGGGTCCGTATGTGAACCATACCGGGCTGATTATTTTCCTGTTTGGAATCTTATTGCGCGGCATCCCTGGATTCTATGTCGACGAGACGATGTGGATCCGTGAAGGGGAATTGCGTTCCATCCCGGGTGCACCGGGCTATTTTTTGGAAAACAAAGGCTTCAGTATGGAAATGTATTCCAAGGAAGAGGCCGATGAAGTTTTCGGCAAGGCGATCGATCGGGTCGGTTCTATCGTGAAATCCTATCAGACGGACGTCTCGTTATACAAAAACAAGGAAGACAGTCTGCCGGGTTCAACGGATATGGAGCATGTCAAAGACTATCCGATCATTGTCAATAAGCCGTTGAAATTCGATGGCTACAACATCTTCCAGATGGATTACAGACAAGGTGAACTGAAATCGATGACAATGGAGCTCATTGAAAAGAAAACTGAGAAATCCTTCGGCCAATTCACGATTGATCTTGATGATCCAGAAGGGATTTATGAGCTGAATGACGGAGCCCGTGTTGATTTGATCGGCTATTATGCTGATTATGATGGGGTTGAAAACGGCGAACCGGTTTCCAAGTCACCGATTCCGAACAACCCGGCTTTCATTTTCAATATGATCACGCCTGAGAAACCGAAAGGCGAAAAGAGCTTTGTTGCAATCAGGCAAACGCTTGAAACTCAAGAAAATGCATATAAAGTGAAATTCGTCAGTGCGGAAACAAGGGATATTTCCGGTTTAACGATTCGAAAGGACAAGACATTATATGTTCTTTTACTTGGCGGACTCATTTTCATGATCGGTGTCATCCAAGGTTCCTATTGGCATCATAGACGTATTTGGATCCAGAAAGGGGAAGGCGATGAGCTATTGGTTGCCGCCCATACGAATAAAAACTGGTTCTCTTTGAAAAAGGAATTGAACACCGTGAAAGATTTCGCGGGCTTGCCAAAATATGAAGACAGGCAAGATAATGAATCGTCTGCAGAGGAAGAGGAAGGAGTAAAATAAGTATGGGATTAGCATCGTTAAGTGCGAATTTGCTTTTAGTCTCTTTTATTGCTTATTTGGTCGCCACGCTATTTTTTGGCGGTGCAGTGAAAGGCGCTAAATCGGAAGCATCCTATAGAAATCATAGATGGGGCAATGTAGGGATTACGATCACTATCATCGGCTTCATTACCCATCTCGGATATTTTATTACAAGATGGATGGCATCAGGACATGCCCCCGTCAGTAATATGTTTGAATTTACAACGGCGTTCGGCATGATGCTGGTAGGGTCTTTCATCTTGCTATTCTTTTTGTATCGGACGCCATCCCTAGGGCTGTTCGCATTGCCCATTGCTATTATCATCATCGGATATGCAAGCATGTTCCCACGGGATATTACACCGCTAATACCGGCACTTCAAAGCTACTGGCTGACGATCCATGTCATCACGGCTGCACTAGGTGAATCAATCCTTGCAATCAGTGCGGTGGCTGGCCTTATTTACCTCGTGAAGAATATTGATATGACAAAGCCTTCCAGGCAGCGTTTTTGGATTGAAGCGGTTATGTTTACAGTTGTCCTTGTACTTGGATTCGTTCTATCATCAACGACATTCAAGTTAACAGGATATGAAGCCCATTTTACGTATATCGATAAAAACCAGGCACCTGCGAAAATCGAGTATCATTACCCGCCGCTATTCGGCATGCACGAATATGAAGCGCAAACGCCTGGAGTGATGACGCCGTGGGCTGAAATGCCGGCTGTCATCAATGCGAAAACATTGACGACGTTTGTTTGGTCAGTCGCAACAGGAACAGTCTTGTATCTACTCTTGCGTCTTATTTTCCGTAGACCGATTGCGGCATTATTCCAACCATTTGCGAAGAAAGCGAATTCACAGCTTATGGATGAGATTGGCTATCGTTCCGTACTTATCGGTTTCCCGGTATTTACACTTGGAGCTTTGATCTTTGCAATGATTTGGGCGCATGAGGCTTGGTCAAGATTTTGGGGCTGGGACCCTAAAGAGGTCTGGGCACTTATTACGTGGCTGTTTTACGCAGCGTTCCTACATCTCCGGCTTTCAAAAGGCTGGGAGGGGAAAAAATCTGCGTGGCTTGCGGTTATCGGATTTGTCATTATCATGTTCAATCTGATTGCCGTAAACTTGATCATCGCCGGTTTGCATTCATACGCCTAAACCGATTGGACTGCACAGAGCCGAATAGGAACTGTGCAGTTTCTTTTTTTATTGACTGCTTGTACAATAAGGACAGAAGTGTAGTTGAAAGGGGAAATTGATTATGGAAGAGACTGTTAGGTTATTAGTGGTGGACGATGAGGATCGGATCCGCCGTCTTCTCAATATGTATTTATCCCGCGAAGGCTTCGAAATCGATGAGGCAATAGATGGAGCCGAAGCGATTGAAAAGGCGCTCGCTAATCATTATGACTGCATTTTACTTGATTTGATGATGCCTGAAAAAGATGGCCTTGAAGTATTGCAGGAGCTTCGTGATGAAAAGAAAATGACACCAGTCATTCTTCTGACTGCGAAAGGCGAGGAATCGGACCGGGTTGCAGGCTTTGAAACAGGAGCAGACGATTACATCGTCAAACCGTTCAGTCCTCGCGAGGTCGTGCTCCGTGTGAAAGCGATTTTGAGAAGATCAGTCACTTTCCCGGATACAGCGGCTGCGAACAGTTCAAAGGATCTTGTCGTCTTCCCGCAATTGACAATTGATCATGATGCACACCGGGTGACGGCTGAAGGTAAAGAAGTGAACTTGACTCCGAAGGAATACGAATTGCTCTATTTCTTGGCAAAATCGCCGGATAAAGTATTCGATCGCGAGCAATTATTGAAGGAAGTATGGCATTACGAATTTTTCGGGGATCTACGGACAGTCGATACACATGTGAAGAGGCTGCGGGAAAAACTTAGCCGTGTTTCGGAAAGTGCCGCTAAAATGATTGTTACAGTTTGGGGCGTCGGCTATAAATTCGAGGTTCCGAATGAATAGAATATGGCATTCAATCGTCGGGAAGCTATGGGCAACCATATTGCTTCTCGTTTCCTTTGTCCTATTTATCGTCACTGTCCTTCTCCTTGAATTCCTTGATAATTTCCATACAAATCAAGCTGAGGATTCCCTTCGCAGGGAAGCGACGACAATCGGGAAAATCGTTTTGGACCATGAAAGCGATTCCGCGATGCAACTGATTATCCAAGACATTTTGGATAACGAAACGAATGCGATGATCATCGACTCGGAAAAAAAGGTCTATTATTCATTTCATAGGGGTCTAAATCAAGAAAAAATAGAGCGGAAAATCTTGTCGGAACCGAAGTTTTTTTCAAATGTTAAGATCAATGAGAAAGTCGTGAAAGAACTCATTCTTCCATCTCTTGCGGAAGAGAACGCTATGGAGAAATTCCTTGTTCTCATGTATCCATATGCCGAGGTCGATGGAACCATCCATTCCATCGTCATGTATCAAAGCCTTGATGCCGTTCATCGTACAACGAAAAGGACGACGCATATCGTTTTCCTATCCGCATTCATTGCTTTCGTTTTAACGACAATCTTCGCTTTCTTCCTTTCTACGAAAATCACTTCTCCATTACGGGGAATGAAGCAAGCTGCATTTGAATTGTCGAAAGGGAATTTTGAAACGCGTCTTCCGGTCATGCAGAATGACGAAATCGGTCAACTTGCGACGGCGTTTAACCAGATGGGCAGGCAATTGAAATATCAAATGGAATTGATTAAGCAAGAAAAGGAACAATTATCAAGCATCCTTACATCGATGACGGATGCTGTTATCACATTCAATCGGGACTATTCGATTCTTTTAAGCAACCCACAAGCCGAACGACTCTTGCAGAAGTGGTATTTTGCGAATGGTGCAAATGACAAAGTGTTACCGAAGGAAATTTTTCATATGCTGGAACATGCCATCACATTCGCAGAAGAAGTCGAAGATGAGCTCGAAATCGGCGGCCAGTTTTACGGCATCTCCATTAGTCCGTTGTACAGTGAAAATAGTATACGGGGCGCTGTAGCCGTGTTGCGTGACATGACTGACCAGCATAAGCTGGATAAGCTCAGATCTGATTTTATCGCCAACGTGTCACACGAACTGAGGACACCCATTTCCTTATTGCAAGGATACAGTGAGGCAATCATAGATGATGTCGTGACGAGTGAAGAGGAACGCAATGAAATGGTGCAAATCATCCACGATGAATCGAAACGGATGAGCCGGCTAGTCACAGATCTTCTAGACCTCGCCCGAATGGAATCCGGCCATATGAGGCTATACAAATTGAATTTCCCTCTCATTCCATTCTTGGATCGAGTGCGTAATAAATTCATGCAAATCGCCCGTGATTCGAATGTATCGCTATCATTGGATTTTGATGAACATGATAAGGATATTATCCTTTTTGCAGATGATTTCCGTCTGGAACAAGTATTTACTAACCTGATCGATAATGCGATCCGCCATACACCTGATGGAGGAAAAGTGACCGTTGGTGTCGAAAGGAAAGGGGATGTGGCTGAAATTATTGTCGCTGATACGGGGAGCGGCATTCCGAAAGAGGATCTGCCTTACATCTTTGAACGTTTTTATAAAGCGGATAAAGCTAGGACGAGAGGGAAAGGCGGCACCGGGTTGGGTCTAGCAATTGCCAAAAACATTATCGACTCACATGAAGGCAAGATTACTGCTGAACTTGGCGAAACATCAGGAACTATCTTCAAATGCGTATTGCCGATCGGCCAAGTAACTGCCAATGAAGAAAATATGTAAAAAAGATTGGACGAGCGCACGCCGGGATGAAACTTTTCATCTTGAATTACGACTAATGTAATGAACGGGGGGATTTCGTGGATGACTCCGTTTTCCACAGGCTATACGAGCAGTATCATCAGGATGTCTTCAATTTCCTTATCTATTTGACGGGAGATCGGCACACGTCTGAGGATCTGATGCATGAAGTGTACGTCAGGGTATTGAAGGCCTTTGCCGGTTTTGAAGGAAAGAGCTCGGAAAAGACCTGGCTCTTTTCCATCGCTAAAAATGTCGCGATTGACCACTTTAGAAAGAAAAATGTGCGGCAAAAACATCACTTCGATAAATTTGACTGGGAGCAGAGCGAATTGCCCTCAATAGATAGCACTCCTGAAGAAATTGCATCGTTGAATGAAGAGATGAGACAGTTGCTACGGGTTTTAGATACGTGTACTGGCGACCAAAAAATGGTGATTGTTTTACGATATTTCCAAGAACTCTCCATTGCAGAAACCGCCGATACCCTCGGTTGGACCGAGGGAAAAGTAAAAACGACGCAACACCGGGCAATCAAATCATTGCAAAAGAAATTGAATGCTCTTTCGGCAGAGGAGGGATAATGAATGACGAATAATCAATGGGATGACGACAAGCTAGAAAACCTTCTTCATTCAATGCCGAAAATCGAAGATAACCGTTCAAAGGAACAAATTCTGAAGCGTCTTAAGCAGGATCAACGCCTGAAAAAACCTCGCCGGATGAACCCGATGAAGTGGATGCCTGTCATTGTTGCAGCAGCTGCGTTGCTGCTCATCAGTTTACTTGTCCCCTCAATGCTCAACAACAAGGATGGAGCAATGGAGGATGCAGGGGCCCCTCGGTCACTTTCTATCGAAAGGTCTATGGACCCCTCATCTGAAAATGAAACAATGGAGGAAGCAGATACATTTGATACGTCTGAAGCGAAGGAATCTGCTGCAATGACTTTCGCGACTGTTGAAAGCCATGTAGTGCTCGCTGACGAGCTGCATGATATTCGAGCTTTCCAAATTGGATTAGTGGAATCAGCGAATGTCATTCCAATCACATTATTAATTCCTGAATCGACTATCCAGTCCGATTTTCCGGAAGGGAATCCGGGCGTTATTGATCTATATAATAAATATGCAGCCGTAATTCCGGAAGAAGAGTTTGGGTTCGATGACTACCATCCGTATAAAGGGACTTTGTCTGTGGAAAATGGCATTCTTCATCACCAGATTCCGGATGACCATGCGTATGACTTGTCGTCCGCTCCGAATGAAGTTTATCTTAAAACGATGCGTGACACTTTTTCCGAATTTGGCAAACTACAGCTCATAGACGAAAAAGGGAATCCAACTTCTTTTGAAAGTGTCGGAAAATCAGATCCAGTCGAATTGAAACAACCATTCCCTTATTACAAATATACAATGCCTTCCGGAAAGGTTTATTTAGCTCCTTACAATCCGCTGAATACAACAGATACGGTAGCTGAAGGGCTTGTCGAGATGAAAGAAGTGAATGGGAATATTGTTGAGTCTTTAATCCCCGGTAATGTGGACTATGATGTACAGGAAGAAGATAATATTGCCGTTATTACATTCAAAGAACAATTGGATGTCAACGCCTTTGATCAGAATACAATAAATCAGATGATTGAAGGATTCATGATGACTGCTAAAGGGTATGACAAACAAGTTCGTCTTGAAAACGTAGTTCAAGAGAGCTTCGGCAAGTATGATCTTACAAAAGCGTTGCCGATGCCGCTTGGCAGTAATCCAATATGGTTCACTCCATAATCACGTAAGAAGCATCTTGTAAACAGTTGAGTTTACAAGATGCTTCTTTTTAGGTACAATAGACTTGTAACATAATATTGATTCATCTTCGGGGCAGGGTGTAATTCCCGACCGGCGGTAATGGAAGTCCACTTCCTAGCCCGCGAGCTTAACAGCTGATCCCGGTGTGATTCCGGAGCCGACAGTATAGTCTGGATGGGAGAAGGTGAAGGTGCAGCCGTCTTTTTGTGATGTCCACAAAAAGGGTGCTTATTTAAGTATGGGTACGTATTTAGGGATAAATTCCTTTTAGCAAACCCTTATTTAATGATGCCTTTTAAACTCTCCCTGAAGCGAATTTGCTTTAGGGATTTTTTATTGGACAATTCATTAACAAAAAACGGTCAGATCTTTCCTCTTTTGAAGTGAATCGCAAAAGGAGAGAGGGTTAACATGAACAACAAGAAATTACGCAGGATGATTCTCATCGCAATACTGGGAAGCATTTCGACGGTATTGATGCAGTTGAATTTCCCGCTGCCGGCATTGCCTGCATTCCTCAAGATCGACTTCAGTGAAATTCCGGCTGTGTTAGCAATCATGACAATGGGACCGGTCGCAGGAATCGCCGTAGAACTGCTGAAAAACGTACTGCATTGGTTTTTATCGGGCAGCCCGACTGGCGTGCCGGTAGGAGAGATTGCAAACTTTGCAACGGGCATTCTATTCATCATGCCGATCTATTTCATTTTCAAGAAAGTGCAAAACACAAAAGGACTGACAGCTGGTATTATTGCCGGTACAGTTTCCATGGCAGTCGGAATGAGTGCATTGAATTACTTCGTATTCCTGCCGATGTATGTGTACTTCATGAATATGCCTGCCTACACTGGCGATGCAATGTTCAACGTGATTGTACTAGGAATTCTTCCGTTCAACTTGATAAAAGGCATCATGCTGATGGTCATTTCATTGCTGCTGTATAAGAGCATGAGCAAATGGATCGACCAACAAAACCGTCAGTTGACGATGTAATAAATATAAAATTCGCGAGTATGTGAACAGCTTATTGTTCGCATGCTCGTTTTTATATTTTAAATATGGTGAAACTAAAGTGTCTTATCATTCGTACATAATTTACGGAGGGTTATCAAGATGAAAAATAAAACATGGATTTTTTCCGGCTTTACACTGCTATTTATAACTTTGCTAATGGTCTATGATTTTTTTCCTGAGTTAAACGGATTTATTCGAATATCGAAGCCGATTTTCATTGGCCTCGTCTTACTTATTTTGTTTTCCGGATTCTTTTTAAATCGTAGCGATAAAGAGTCTTCTCCTAAATCAGATTTAATACGTCAAGTCATTCTAACATCGTATTTGTTAGTGTTAATCATCGTGTTTACACTGTTAGGAGGTATCTCTCAAGTAGGAATATCGCTGTCCAATCCCTTTCTTTGGATTGTTCTTATGATCTTTGTTTATGAACATATCAAGCAATATAAAAAAATGCGAACCGGCCAATCGACTTTGACCCCGTAAAATAATTTCACGAGAATGCATTTGCGTGCGTTCAGCAACACGAATTAGACGAGGGAGTGAAATAGGTGAAAAGGTTATTCTTAGTAATGTTTTTGGTTCTGACAACCTTGTCCTTGTCAGCTTGTACACAGAAAAATTTTAGCTTTGCCGAAGTGGATAACGTTCCGAAAAAAGTAAAGGAGGCAATAAATCCTGACGAGCGACTTCAAGTGATTAACAGAAGCGGCAAAATATATTACATTGTTTTTCAGTCTCAAGAAGACGTTAAAGCCAGTTTGGAAACTGTGGATACGACAGCACTTGTCAAGCTAGACGAAGTGGATGCGAAAGATAACGATGTAAGACAATATGTTTATTCATTAACAATGGATCAGGAACATGACACGATAGAGATTCAAGTTAATGATGAATCCATGGCTTATCCAGTGACTATTATTGACTAACGGGTGTTCTACAAACGGACGCTTTTTTTCGGTCTTGCTTTGAACTTTAGCAGAGGAAATGGTGAGGAAAATAGATGAGTAATAGTATTATTAGATTCATCTGCCCATTTTCCAAGAAAAAATTGTAACATTTCACCAAAATTAATCTTATGAGTTTTAAAGGAGGAAGAAATATTGCTATCATTTGTGTCTATGATCTTTTTTCTTGTCTACGTTATAGCCATCGTTTTCGTCGCTTACTTTTTAATCACAGTAATTTTATTTATGAAAAAGAAAAATCAAAATGATGAATTACTACTTCAAAAAATTGATGAGGTTTCACAAAGATTAGATGAATTAAAAAGGAAATAAAGGAAGTGACGAGGAAGAACAGATGAAGAAGTACATAAAAAAGACCAATAAGTGGTCTTTTTTAAAGGGGAAAATCTAAAGTTTTAAGTAATGGATCAATTTCTGTTTTAAACGTAAAAAAATAAGGCTTATTTTCATCGTCAAATAAGAGTAAATATGGAACTTCATCTTCTGGAAAAATAAAAATAACTTCAGCAATCACAGCATTTATCCATTTGTTTTCTAATCGAAGAGATGGCGTCAAGGGGATTTTTAGCATATAACCTTTGTCTGGAAACGGATTGAATTTTATAACCACATTATCAATTTCTTTAATTATTTTTTCAGCTTCTAATTGTGTCTTGGGATTTGTTGGGATTGTTATTATCTTATTTTTTTCAATATCAAGAAGTTCAATATTCGCGATGCCTTGGGAACTTACTTTAATTAGATCTGGTGGTTCGAGGCTATCTAAATGTTGTTCCAAATCCTTTATTCGTTCATGTATATTTTTATCACTATTGATTTGCGTGAAAGATAACTCCATCGATTTTGTAATTTTGGACTGACTGTAAACAAATAAGCTTAAAATGATTGAAAAACAAATAACATAATAAATACTTGTTCTTAACATATTCTAATCACCTCACCATATTATCTGTTTTTATGGGGGAGTTATGCGTAATATTAATATTAAGAATAAAGGGTCTATTTGGCATATTCATTTTTATTTAGAGAAACCTGTTGCTTGGAGTGGAGGCGCTCGACTCCTGCGAAAGCGTTGAGAGCAGGATGTGGCTGGCTTCCTTAATTTCTGCAAAGTGCACAGAAATACGGCAAATCGAACCCTTCACTGTTCGATTGGAAAGCGTCCGCCTGTAGCGGAAATCCGGTAATAGGAAAAAACCAAGAAGCTCAACGGATTTTAATCCGTGCAGCTTCTTGGTTTTTTTCGTGTTATCATCCAGCTACGGGTTGCAGCTACTCGGGTCATAAGTCAGCTTCGCTGCACGGCAAAGAGCGCCGTTTCGCGAATCTGTCTTATGCCTGTCGTAGCTAACCGCCACCCTCCGCTATTGTGTCAGTCTTCATATTTTAATGGATCGCCGTCGAACGGTGCGTCCGCGACTTTGATCGAATCCGTTGGACAGCCGTCAAATGCGTCTTCCATATCTTCCAATAGTTCTTCTGGAACTTCTGTAACACCCGTGTTATCATCAAGAATAACGTAGGCAATCCCCTCATCGTCATAATCATAGATGTCAGGTGCAGCAGCGCCACAAGCACCGCATGCAATACATGTGTCCTGGTCAACGATGGTATATTTTTTGCAAGTCATTGACGTTCTCTCCTCTTTTCTCCGCACTATCTATTTAGTTCCCTTACCATTCTAAAGCTGTTTTCATTAGTTTTCAACAATAAAACATTAAATTCAAGGGGGGCCATCCATGAATTTGTCTTCCATTCTATTATTTGTCACCAATCAAATGAACGGCCAGCGTACATTGAATGCCGGTCTCCATCTATTACGCGGGAAAAAATCGGGACAAACTTTAACAGATGTGGAATATTTTAATGTCAAACCTTTTTTCGGCATTCTTCCGAAATTGGAAGAGGCAACTTATGCCAAAGCTGCCGACAAGTTACTAGACTCGGGATTGATTATCCAAGACGAGAAATTCATTAAACTGACTGAAGAAGGGCATAAAAGAGTCGAAGAATTGCCTGAATTCCATTTCAAAGGATGGGACTATAGGGGGCGTGAGATGATATTCTTTGGCAGAATCGCTTTGCTCATCCAAGCGCTATCCTATCTACGTGAAGGCGAAACCTCCTTCACTCCTATTCAAAGAGATCGCGATATCCAGCTTTTCGTTAAGCGGCTACTCGTAGATCAACCTGTCAACAATCCTGCATTTGCCAAACGAATAGGGGAAGAGTTAAAGACGGCATTACTGAAAAGTGGAATGAGCGATGTTCAAAAATACATATTTGCATGCAGGTTATCTGGCAGAACTGAAACGGCAAAGACATGGGATCAACTAACTGCTGAAATTGGTGAAGACAGTGATGGACTTCGTCTATTGTTTATTGAAAGTTTACATAGACTTTTGCCTACTGTTGAAGATGCGGATGACTTCCCATTTCTAAAAAACATTGCATTCGATATTAAGGTAAGTTCCTATTTGACTGATTCAGCGTTACACACGAAAAGGCTTTTTGACAAAGGGCTTTCGCTGGAAGACATTGCCTCGATAAGAAAATTGAAAATGAGCACGATCGAAGACCATATCATTGAAATGGCAATGAATGATATACGCTTTCCGGTCACCCGGTTTGTATCAGAGGAACAGATCCGCAAGGTCGTTTCAAAATCGGAGGAAATGGGGACAAAGCGGCTGAAGCTATTGAAAAATGAATTTGAAGCACTGTCCTATTTCGAGCTGCGCCTCATTTTGACTGCAAGTAAGGAGGTGGATAAATGATGGACTTGAAAAAGATTTTGCAGGAACGTTTCGGGTATGCAAACTTTCGTTTAGGTCAGGAAGAAGTGATTCGGCATGTTTTAGACAATCGGGATACGGTTGCCATATTGCCGACAGGGATGGGGAAATCTCTTTGCTATCAGTTGCCAGGCTCTATTATGGAAGGCTCTGTCCTTATCGTTTCCCCGCTCGTTTCGTTAATGGAAGACCAGGCAATGCGAATGCGGCAGAATGGTGAAAAGCGGGTGATCGCCTTGAACTCGTTCTTGCCTTTTAACGAGCGGAAAAGAATCATCGGCCAACTTCAAAACTTTAAATTCATCTTCATTTCTCCGGAGATGCTTTCCCAGGAGGCATTCGCACGGAAATTGAACGGCCTCCTGATTTCGTTGGTCGTCGTGGATGAAGCACACTGTATTTCCCAATGGGGATTTGATTTTCGGCCGGATTATTTACGGATTGGTGAATTCCTGAAAAAAGGGAATCGTCCTCCCATATTGGCTCTGACCGCCACTGCGGATGAAAAAGTGCTCAATGATATACAACGATATCTCCGGATGGAGAAGCCGATTATACAGCGACATTCATTGGATCGGCCGAATATTTCTTATTCTATCCGTGAAGTGAACTCTGCTTTTGAAAAAACAGCATGGATTAAGGAACGGGTTGCAACAACGGTTGGCCCAGGTATCATTTACGCATCCTCAAGAAAAAGGGCGGATGAATTGGCCATGGAACTTCAGTTGGAAGGGGTAGCTGTCCAATCGTATCATGCGGGAAAAGATCAGGAAGACCGCTCCATTATCCAGGAACAGTTCCTAAATGGTGAACTTGAATGGATATGTGCAACGAATGCATTCGGAATGGGGGTTCATAAAGACGATATCCGGCAAGTGATCCATGATCACCTTCCTCCGACGATTGCCGCCTATATCCAGGAAGTTGGAAGGGCAGGCAGGGATGGGCGTCAGGCTGCAGCTACGCTTCTTTATGTGCCGGCAGATGAGCATACGACGAGTTTTATCATCCAATCGGATATGCCGAGTGAAGAAGAGATCCGCCATTACAATACAATGATTTCAGAAGGGCATCCATCTGAAAAAGCAGCTGAGCTTGCTAGTTTGACAGAGACGGGCAAGCGGGTAATTGATTACTATACAGAGCGTTATTCACTAAATGATATATTACTTCGGTTAAAAGGACTGGCCGATGAAAAGACCGAACAACTTCAACAGATGATGCACCTTATCAAAAGCGGGACGTGTATCCGTCAAAACGCCTTATCGTATTTTGGTGAATCTTGTCAGAGCAAGCCGGATGAATGCTGTTCGAATTGTGGTCTCGGTACGAGTGACTGGCTTCAGGAAAGTGAGAATAGGAAGAGTGCTAAAGAAAGAGTCAGTTGGGATGAAAGAATTACCATTTTACTTGGATAACAGGTCCGATGTACGTTTACTTTTACGACAATATTCGTCATAATATAAAGAAGAGCACCACTGAATAGGAGAATATGTCGATGAAAAATAATGATTACAAAGTTGAGTTTGAAGAACATCGCAGAGAGATCGGGTTTGATCGCAATGAGGAAGCGATCTTGCCGTCACGAGCTGAACGGCATGAGCGAAGACGCAAGCAGAAGAAAACTTCCCGCTATACGACGATCAACGTAATCCTGGGCATTTTTACATTCATTCCGATCTTAATATTTGTCTATGTCATTTATAATTTCTACTTTGGGTCAGATAGCAGTTCCGCTAAGGTCGATAATTCTGAGTTTCCTGTTGAGTATGGAACGAACACCTCACTTGGAAAAGGCGATAGTTCCGGTTCGGTTGTCATAGATTCCGAAAAAGAAGAAGAGGATGAGGAACAATCAAATGGGGATGCTGATAAGGGAATTGCCGCAGAGTCGCAAGCGGAATCCAAGAAACCTCCAGTAAACGTTAATCCTCCAACAGCCGAAAAGCAGGAATTGCAAAAAGAGACTGAGACTCCGAAAGAGACGGAAACCCCAAAGGTAGAAGAAAAACCGAAAGCGGAAGAAAAGCCGAAAACTGAAAACAAGACCGACGACACCTCGAAAACGAGAACGCATATTGTCGCTGCAAATGAAACGCTTTATCGGATTTCAATGAATTATTACGGCTCTGATGCCGGAATTGCTAAGATTAAAAAAGCAAACGGTCTTTCATCCAATGATATCATGGCGGGACAAAAGTTGATCATTCCGTAATTGACTCCAAAGGTATGGAAGAAAAGGCAAAGTCGGTTCTTTGCCTTTTTCTTTATCCAGCATAATTAGCTGTAAACTCCCACTAATTAAAGTTTCACATTATGGCAGGTGTAGAATGAAAATTGTTTTGAATAGTTTCGCGTGCATTTCAGGGTTATTCGTGGGCATCCTTGCATATATGTTTTTTTATGCAAACCGGAAAAATGTAATCCATCATTCGTTTTCCGTTCGAAAGGATACTTATGAAGGCAAGGAGCTGTCCGTTTTTTTTATTTCGGATATTCACCGAAGACGCATTGACGGACAATTATTGAAAAAGGTCAAGACGCTTGGATCGATTGACATCATCATTATAGGGGGAGACCTTGCCGAAGGCGGAGTCCCGCTTTCCACCATAGACCGGAATGTGGAAAGGCTCTCGCAGCTTGCCCCGATCTATTTCATTTGGGGAAACAATGACCGTGAAGTCGGTGAAGCGGAGATCCGGAATATTATCGAGAAGCATGGCGGTACAATGTTAGAGAATTCAGATGCCATGATCCAGAACCATCCGCTATGGGGGATTTGCGGGACTGATGATCCTTCCAGTGGAAAAGTGGATGTCGAAGCTGCTTTAAAAAACATTGGAAAGTACTCTCATGTGATCGTCGCTACCCATACTCCGTCATTATTCCGTAAAGTGGAAAAGATCTGCAGCCCAGAACTGATGGTTGCAGGTCATATGCACGGAGGACAGATTCGATTTGGCAGATTTGGTCTTCATCCGTTAGGGGAGTTCAAAGAAGCTGGTGGAAAAGCAAGATTGATCAGCAATGGTTATGGCACGTCCCTAGTTCCGTTACGATTTGGGGCGGCCCCCGAAAGTCATGTCATTACGATAAAATATTAATGTATATAAATTGGATTCCCTATTATATCCACTTTGTTTGTTGATTGAAGTGCAGAGCGGCGACTCCAGCGGGAACAGCGCGAGCTGAAGACCCCGCAGTCACGCAGTGACGAGGAGGCTGAAGCCGTGCCCGCGGAAAGCGTCCGCTCGGAACGGAAATAAACTCTAAGTAGAATATATGTGGTTTTTGTACGATTGTAAGGAGACTGATGAAATTGATTTACAAAGATGCAATTGTGATCGGTGGAGGACCATGTGGTCTCTCTGCCGCTATTGAATTGGAAAACATAGGCTTGGATGTATTGGTAATTGAAAAAGGAAATATTGTTAACTCGATTTACCGTTATCCGACTCACCAGACCTTTTTCAGTTCAAGCATAAAGCTTTCCATAGGAGACATCCCTTTCATTACAGCAAAGGAAAAGCCGAAAAGGAATGACGCACTCGTCTACTACAGGACCGTTGCTGAAATGAAAGGCCTTGCCATCAATAGCTTTGAGAAAGTCGAGTCGGTGAAAAAAGAAAATGGAGCCTTCACGGTGCAAACCGATCTAGCAAGTTACAAGGCGAAGTTTGTCATCGTCGCGACAGGCTATTATGATAATCCCAATTCTTTAGACGTCCCAGGGGCTTCATTGCCGAAAGTTCACCATTATTTCAAAGAAGCGCATCCATATTTCGGAAGGAAAGTCGTCGTTATTGGCGGTAAAAACTCTGCTGTGGATGCTGCGATCGAATTGGCGCGTGCTGGAGCTGCTGTGACAGTCATTTACAGAGGATCTGAATATTCACCAAGCGTTAAGCCTTGGATACTGCCCGGTTTTGACAGCTTAGTTCGAAGCGGTGAAATCGAAATGCATTTCAATTCGGTTGTCACCGATATTACACCTAGTTCCGTAACGTTTGAAAAAGACGGGGTCCACAGGACGATTGAAAATGATACTGTTTTTGCGATGGTCGGTTATCATCCTGACCATGAATTTCTAAAAGATATGGGGATTCGCGTCGACGAGGATAGCGGCCGGCCTTGCTTTGATGAAAACACGATGGAATCCAATGTGGAAGGTTTATATATAGCAGGAGTCATTGCCGCAGGCAATAATTCAAATGAAATTTTAATAGAGAATGGTCGTTGGCATGGAGGTTTGATTGCAGAACATATTCAAACTATTTCCAACGAACTTAAATGATGAAAGTGTGAAGGATGGCGGGGGAAGGGGGCAACACGGGTTTGATCATATTACTGACAGTAGCGATTGCGCCCGGGTTGGCGCTTTTCAGCTATTTCTATTTACGGAAACAGATAGCAAAAGAGCCTTCACGGACGTTGTTTCATACATTTATATATGGAGCAATGATGACCTTTCCGATCATGTTCATTCAACACGTCTTTGAAGAGGAGAACATTATCCCGAATGAATTTTTCCGCAATGCGATCTTCACAAGTTGGATCGAAGAGTTTTTCAAATGGCTCATATTGTTGATTGCCATCTTCAAACACGTTGAATTCGAAGATGCATATGATGGCATCCTTTATGGGGCGAGTGTGTCACTTGGATTCGCGACAGTGGAAAACATCCTTTATTTATTCATTTTCGGAATGGACACCGCATTCATTAGAGCCCTTCTCCCCGTCTCGAGCCATGCATTATTCGGCGTCGTAATGGGGTATTACTTGGGGAGGGCGAAGTTTACGACAGTCTCAAACCGTAAAGGTACGCTATTCTTCGCCTTCTTCGCGCCATTTATCCTCCATCTTATCTACAATGGAATCTTAGGGGTGAATGACCTTTCATTATATTTGATTATTCCATTCATGCTTTATCTTTGGTGGTTCGGATTGACGCGTGTGAAATTTGCCCATACATTTGCGATGCAGCAATTCAGAAGTAGAGCCCAAGAGAAAATTTAGATGATGATCTGGCCAAAGAAGCCAGATCTTTTTTTATGCGGTCAAGTTAATAAAAAGAATTTGTTTGGACAAACTGAAAGAAAGGAGGGTATGAATTTGAAGAAATTATTGATACGTATAATGGCTGTTGCATTATTGCTTGGAACGGCATATGCAACTTCCCCTATTGAAATCGATGCGTTCAGCTCACGCGATATTGCAAGAGGGGCGACGGGAGATGATGTAATCGAACTTCAAGCAAGACTCCAATACATCGGTTTCTACAAAGGGAAAATCGATGGTAAATTCGGGTACGGAACCTATTGGGCTTTGCGGAACTTCCAAGACAAATACGGGTTGCCGATTGATGGAATTGCCGGCTCCCAAACGAAAAAGAAGTTAACAGCAGCTTCGAAGTACGATGAAAAATTTGTTATGGATAATTTGAGGAACGGGAATCAGTTCACCTATTATGGAGGCACCCCTCTAGCTGCCCAGGTGAAAAAAGGTGGAGGCGGAAAAGAGCATATGCATCTGCCGTCAAAATATTCGGAGCAGGATTTGAAGCTCATGGCAAATGCCGTCTATGGGGAGGCAAGGGGAGAACCTTATGAGGGACAAGTTGCAGTCGCTGCTGTTATTTTAAATCGGGTGGAACACCCTGATTTCCCTAATACGGTAAGCGGCGTCATCTTCCAACCATTAGCTTTCACCGCGGTAGCTGACGGACAGATTTGGCTGGAGCCGAATGAACGGGCGAAGGAAGCCGTTCTTGATGCATTGAATGGTTGGGATCCTTCCGAAAACGCCATTTATTATTTCAATCCGATAACCGCTACAAGTAAATGGATCTGGTCGAGACCGCAAATTAAGAAAATCGGCTTGCATATCTTTTGCCGTTAATGGCTTAGTGAAAGGTGGATTGCAAATGGCTCTCATAGGAAGGGCTATTTACATTGACTATGAAAAAATTGATTTTTGTGCTTGCCTATGCATTAGTCGTAGTTTCAGTTTTCGCTTTTACGAAGACTACTGAAAGTAATAAACTGGCGATTTTATTAAGTAACCAATATGCCCAGCAAATGGCGGAAGCCTCGGATAAAATGGATGAGCTTGATTCGGCAGTAAAACAAACGCTCCTCTTCAACCAATCTGAAGGCTCGAAAAAAGCAAGAGAAGATATTTGGAGACTTTCCTCGGATATACGGCGCTCAGTTGCTTCATTGCCATTAGATTCGGCTTTTTCGACATCATGGATGAACTACTTAGGAAGAATCGGCAATTATGCAAAAGAGGCCGATCGATTAGGCGATCCTAGTGAATATCATAAAGTGATGGCGCAGGCTTCGAAAAACTTAGGCGCCATGCATGATGATTGGAGAGTTGCGACAGCGGGGCTCATCGATGGACAATATTCTATGGATGAATGGACGAATAGGCTGAATGCTTCGAATCCCAATTATGATTGGTCCAATATGGGAACGAGCATTAAGCAATACACAGAAGCTGACTTTCCTTTGACTGCCAGCGAGTCGGATGCGATGAAAAAGAGGGAATTGAGAGATATTGACGAGGCGAAAGTGACGAAAGCCGAAGCTGTGGAACGTTTCAAGACATTATTTCCGCAAGTTTCGAATGATGTCGTCGGCGTTGAAATGAGCAAACCAGGCTCTCCATATCCGTTTTATCATATCCGTTTTGCTGATAGAGAGTCTATCGGTTATATTGATATAACCGAAAAAGGAGGACATGTCCTTTCCTATCTTTCAGAAAGACCATTTGGCAAGTCGTCCGTTCCATTTGAAGATTTGAAGAGGACTGCTGAAGAATTTCTTAAGGCAGCAGGATATAAAGACCTTGTCTATGAAGAATCAAGGGAAAATAATACTGCGTGGCATTTCGTATTCGTCAGGGAAGAACCATTCTATGGCGCAAAAGTTTTCTCAGATGTGATCCATTTGAAACTTGCCAAAGATAATGGTGATATCATCGGCTTGAATGCAGCGGAATATATTCAGAAAGAGAAGCTCCATCGACAGTCGATCAAGAAAATGGATTGGAAAGCATTCTTCCATACAGACGTACAAGTTGTGGAAGATGAACTTGCTTATGTCGAGAATGAAAGAATGGAACAAAGACTGGCGCATTATTTAAAGGTGACACGGGATGAACATGGCCATACAGGAACGTATAATGTACTTGTCGACACCGAAACAGGAGAAGTCATTAAAACAGAAAGGCTTGAATGACGGACTGTAGTTCAAATGTACCGAAATTCAATATTGGATTTTATGCCTACCCGTGACATAATAGATATATCTATAAAAGGTAGGTGTGTTGCAATGCGTCTTTCAATTGGCACAACGTTAACAATCGATAAGGATTTCACCGAAACAGGTGATAAGTATAAAAGTAAAGTTGTCGACTTCGGGGAAGGATATGTAATGATTGATTATCCCGCCCATATGGAGTCGGGAAAGACAGCGTTCTTCATGGATGGAACACAGTTGCTCATAACATTCGTGGAAAACAAAATGTCCTATGCGTTTCGTGCCGAAGTTACCGGCAGGATAAATAGAGGGATTCCTATGTTGAAATTGACTTATCCCGGTGATGATCAGCTGATCAAAATACAAAGGCGCGAATTTGTACGGGTTGAGACAGCCATTGATGTCGCAGTAGATTTTGAAGGCGTCTTCCAACAGTTCGTTGCTGAAGACATTAGTGCGGGTGGAATCGCTCTCAATATCGGTCAAGATAATTACTTAGAAGAGGCGGAAAGTGTACGATTGACAATCGCCCTTCCTTTTGTAAATGACGATATAAAGTACATCAGGACTGAAGCGAAAGCGGTACGGATCTGGGAAAAGGAAAATCGTCGGATCGCCTCCATGCAATTTGGCAAAATCGATACGACGGATAGGCAGAATATTATTCGTTTCTGCTTTGAGAGGCAATTGCTGACCAGGAACGAAATGTGAAGCATTATGTAGGGGAAAGTCCTATTTGTTCAGGACTTTTCCCGTTTTTATGTGTTACAATGTTTTCGAATTGAATTCGGGGGTAGATGATATGTTAAAAGGGATTAGTATTGCAATTGACGGTCCTGCAGCTGCAGGCAAGAGTACAATTGCAAAAAGGATTGCACAGAAATTACATTATACTTACATCGATACAGGTGCGATGTACCGCGCTTTGACGCATAAAGCGATCCAGTCGGACATAGATATGGATAGTGATAACGATTTGGCGGATTTACTTATGGACACCGAGATTCTTTTGGTTCCTGAAAAAGGCGGCCAAGCCGTTTGGATAGATGGAATCGATTGCTCGGAAGAAATCAGGTCTCAGCTTGTGACTGGCGCTGTTTCCAAAGTGGCTTCACACCCGACTGTCCGAAAAATGATGGTTGATAAGCAGCGGGCCCTTGCAAACGACTCCGGTGTAGTTATGGACGGGCGTGACATCGGTACTGAAGTGCTGCCTAATGCAGATTTAAAAATCTTCATGACTGCTTCTGTAGATGAAAGGGCGGAAAGGCGCTTCCAGGAAAACGAAAAGCGCGGAATCCATTCTTCGCTTGAGAGTCTGAAAGAAGATATCGAAAGACGCGACCGTGCTGACAGTGAAAGGGAAGTATCGCCGCTAAAGAAAGCAGCTGATGCCATACTCGTAGATACGACTTCGATGTCCATCGATGATGTGGTCGATAAAGTGATAGAACTTGCGGAAATGAGGATGGAACGATGAACCTTTATCCTTTCGGCAAATTTCTTGTCAGTACAATATTCTATCCTCTCTATCGGATCAAAGTAATTGGCAAAGAGAATTTCCCTCCTGAAGGCGGTGTGCTTCTATGCACGAACCACATAGATAATCTGGATCCGCCTGTCGTCGGTATTTCCTGTCCGCGAACTGTCCACTTCATGGCGAAGGAGGAACTGTTCAAAGTTCCTATCCTGAAAACAATTCTTCCGAAAGTGAATGCATTTCCCGTTAAACGCGGCATGAGCGATCGTGAAGCGTTCAGGACTGCATTGAAACTTTTGCGAAGCGGCAACGTAGTCGGAATGTTTCCGGAAGGGACAAGGAGCAAAACCGGCGAACTCGGAAAAGGACTGGCGGGCGCAGGCTTCTTTGCGTTAAAAGGGGATGCTGATGTAATGCCTTGCGCAATCATTGGTCCGTACAAACCTTTTCGTGCGTTGCGTGTAGTCTACGGAAAGCCGATTGCAATGGCACCTTACCGGGAAAGAAAAGCGTCTGCGGAAGAAGTGACCGAAGTCATCATGAATGAAATCCGTGCCCTTTTGGAACAGCATAAATAAATTAATAAGGTTAATTTTTTGTTTTTATGCATCGATTCGAATAATATAGAGATAGGATTCATTATGGAGGAGGACTACATATGACTGAAGAAATGAATTTGGATGAAATGAACGGATATAAAGAAGGCGACCGAGTCACTGGCAAAGTGACGAAAATCGAAGACAAATCCGTACTGGTCGAAATTACTGGAGCACCTTTCGATGGTGTCATCCCCATCAGTGAACTATCAAGTCTCCACATTGAAAAAGCGTCCGACGCAGTGCAAGTCGGAGATGAACTCGAATTGATCATTACAAAAGTGGAAGATGAGAACTATGTCCTTTCCAAGCGGAAAGTCGATGCGGAAAATGCATGGGATTCACTTGAAGAAAAATTCAATAATAAGGAAACGATCGAAACGGAAGTAAAAGATGTCGTGAAAGGCGGACTTGTCGTCGATCTCGGCGTTCGCGGTTTCATCCCGGCCTCACTCGTCGAAGATCATTTCGTTGAATCGTTTGAAGATTATAAAGGGCGTACGATGGAATTTAAAATCGTAGAAATGGACAAGGAGAAAAATCGCCTCATCCTTTCACACCGCGCGGTCCTTCAAGAGGAAAAGGCGAGCAAAAAAGAAGAAGTGCTTGAGGGACTTAAAGAAGGACAGGTGCTTGAAGGGACAGTCCAACGCATCGCTTCGTTTGGAGCTTTCGTCGATATCGGCGGAGTTGACGGTCTAGTCCACATTTCACAGCTTTCCCATGAGCATGTAGAAAAAGTGACAGATGTTCTTAAAGAAGGGGAAAAAGTGAATGTGAAAGTCCTTTCGGTCGATCGCGATTCGGAGAGGATTTCATTGTCTATTAAAGAAACATTGCCTGGACCGTGGGAAAACATTGAAGAAAGAGCGCCAAAAGGATCTGTGCTTGAGGGCACTGTGAAGCGTCTTGTTTCCTATGGTGCATTCGTCGAAGTATTCCCTGGTGTTGAAGGCCTCGTCCATATTTCACGGATTTCCCACCAGCATATCGGAACTCCTCATGAGGTATTGGAGGAAGGACAGAAAGTCGACGTGAAAGTGGTCGACGTGAATGCAGAGGAGAAACGACTATCGCTCAGCATTAAAGACCTTCTTGAGAAGGAAGAAACCGAATCATACGGTGATTATGAAATGAAAGAAGAAACGGGTTTCTCTTTGAGCGATGTCATCGGAGATCAATTGAAAAAGTTCACTGAATGATATTTGTCAAATTATCGAACAGACGAATGAATCGCAATCATATGGGTGATGGTGCTTAAATAGGCATCATCATCTTTTTTGTGTATAATATCTAAAGATATAGTGGAAGGGTGTTAAATAAATGAATAAACCAACCGTAGCGATCGTCGGTAGGCCGAATGTAGGCAAGTCGACAATCTTCAACCGTATCGTTGGAGAACGTATTTCGATCGTCGAGGACGTAGCCGGTGTAACAAGAGACCGGATCTATAGCTCGGCAGATTGGCTCTCGCATGATTTTAATCTGATCGATACAGGCGGCATTGATATCGGTGATGAGCCATTCCTGGAGCAGATCAGGGCGCAGGCGGAAATTGCGATTGAAGAAGCCGATGTCATCATCTTCTTGACAAACGGTCGGGAAGGTGTGACCGATGCAGACGAGCATGTTGCCAAAATCCTTTACAAAACGAAGAAACCTGTAGTCTTAGCAGTCAACAAAATAGATAATCCAGATATGCGCGATATGATCTATGACTTTTACTCGCTCGGTTTTGGTGATCCGTATCCGATTTCCGGATCTCATGGAATCGGGCTTGGTGATTTGCTGGATGCAGTCGCTGCAAGTTTCCCGGAAGCCGGGGAAGAAGTTGAAGAGGATGATGTCATCCGCTTTTCATTGATCGGTAGACCGAATGTCGGTAAATCATCATTAGTAAATGCCTTGCTCGGAGAAGAGCGGGTCATCGTGAGTGACGTTGCCGGAACGACTACGGATGCTATCGACACTACTTATGAGTTCGAGGGACAGAAATATAAGATCATCGATACTGCCGGCATGCGAAAAAAAGGAAAAGTGTACGAAAACATGGAGAAATATAGTGTTTTACGGGCGCTGAAAGCGATTGATCGCTCAGATGTAGTGTTAATTGTCATTAACGGCGAGGAAGGGATCCGCGAACAGGATAAGCGGATTGCAGGCTATGCGGAAGAAGCAGGAAAAGGCATCATGTTTGTTGTGAATAAATGGGATGCTGTCGAAAAAGACGATAAAACGATGAATCGTTTCACCGAAGATATCCGCAAGAATTTCCTATTCCTCGATTACGCGCCGATTTCCTACGTTTCAGCGAAGACGAAACAGCGTGTCACAACATTATTCGATCAAATAAAAATGATTAGTGAAAACCATGCATTGCGCATCCAATCGAGCGTTTTAAATGAAGTGATCGAGGATGCCGTCGCGCGCAATCCAGCCCCTTCAGATAAAGGACGCAGACTGCGCATCTATTATGCGACACAAGTGGCGGTCAAGCCTCCGGTCTTCATTGTATTTGTCAATGAGCCGGAATTGATGCACTTCTCTTATGAAAGATTTCTACAAAATCGTCTAAGGGAATCATTCGGGTTTGAAGGAACGCCAATCCGACTGATCACACGAGCAAGAAGTTGAATGAGGTGAATGTATTGGAAAGAGTGTCAGTGATCGGTGCAGGCAGCTGGGGGACAGCGATCGCCTTCGTCCTTGCCGAAAACGGCCATGACTGCCTGCTTTGGACAAGAAGGGCGGAACAGGCCGCCGAAATCAACGAACGACATACAAATGCTTCGTATTTACCGGGCATAACATTACCTGCCAATCTGAAGGCAATATCTGATTTGGAATTGGCCGTGGACCATTCTGATATTATTGTCATCGCAGTTCCGACAAAAGCGATTCGGTCCCTCTGTGCAGAAATCGATGAGCTTGCAGGCAATTCAAAGTTGATCATCCATGTTTCGAAGGGAATTGAGCCGGATACGTTGAAGCGGATTTCTGAAGTGATTGAAGAGGAAATGTCACCTGATAAGCTGCAGGCAATTGTCGCACTTTCAGGCCCGAGCCACGCTGAAGAGGTCGTCCTTCGCCATCCGACGACTATTACAGCCGCCTCCTTCGACCAGGAAGCCGCAGAGCATGTTCAAGACCTTTTCATGAATCAATACTTCAGGGTGTATACAAACGATGATCTGATCGGTGTGGAATTGGGAGCTGCGTTGAAAAATGTTATCGCCCTAGGGGCTGGCATCACCGACGGAATCGGGTATGGAGATAACGCCAAAGCTGCGCTTATTACACGTGGTTTGGCGGAGATCACCAGACTTGGCATGAAAATGGGGGCGAATCCGCTTACGTTTTCAGGCTTGACCGGCCTTGGAGACCTGATTGTGACGTGTACAAGCGTACATTCACGGAATTGGAAGGCAGGCAATCTGCTTGGCCAAGGGAAGTCATTGGATGAAGTCATTGCTGGAATGGGGATGGTCATTGAAGGCGTTCGGACAACTAAAGCCGCTCACCAACTATCTGTCCGCTACGATGTATCAATGCCATTGACGGAGGCGCTATATTCTGTCCTCTTCGATAATGTCCCGCCGAAGGAAGCTGTGGATCAGCTTATGAGCAGGATGAAAAAACAGGAAATTGAAGATATATTTTATAAATAAGTTGTTCTGAGAAACGAAAGGATGATTCATTTGTCCTCATTGGATAAAATGTGGCTGTCGTTTTACGCAATGGGTTTCATGGCTATTTCCATGGGACTCATTTACGTAAGCCGACATAAGCTTTCAAATAGATTATTAAAATTCTTATTTGCCCTTATCGCTTATTCTTTATTGATATTTTCATTTTTTGCGATGGTTTACTTAGTATTCAGTGGGCCGACTGGAGGGGCGAGATGAAAATGATCCGAAAAAGATCCTTTTTGCTTTTTTCTGTGGTTGCCATTTTGCTCCTTCTATCGGGCTGTATGTATAAAGGTGAAGAAAAGGCCATAAGGGAGAATCCTTATGAAGATCAGATCGATTTGATCCAAAAAGCCGTCGATGCATATAGAGGAAATAACGGTGGACTTCTTCCAATCAAAACGACTGAGCAAGATACGGATCAGTACATAAAATATCCGATAGAATTTTCCAAAATCGTTCCTGCATACACTGAAAAAATTCCATCCAACGCATATGAAACCGGGGGGATTTATCAATACGTCCTTATGGATGTAGAGGAAAACCCCACAGTGAAACTCGTCGATTTGAGGACTGCGGAGCGCATTCGCGAATTGAATCTGAGAAGGCATATCAACGGGAAGCTGCCCTTCAAAGATCCTGTGGGGGAAAATGTGTATGAAATCGATTACGAAGCGATGGGATTCAAGGAGCCGTTGAAAGTTGACAGTCCATATTCAGACGCCTTGTTGCCCATCGTAGTCGGTGGGGACGGTCATTTTTATGTCGACTATTCGATTGACTTGAATAGGATCCTCCAGGAGGAAAAGCCGAATGTGAAAGAAGGGGAAGACATCCGATACCTACTGTCTGATTCATATCCGATCTTGCCAGCTTACTCTTTGCCGTACACGGTGAATGAAAAAAACGAACCTGTTTTCATGAAGAAGTGACAAACTTCATAGGGTATATCAAAACGTTTCATGCATTTTTAGCATGAAACGTTTTTCGTTTACATAAACTAATATGCGCGAAAAAAGGAGGGCTAAGTATGAAAGAGGAATTATATGAAAATCTGGCTAGGAGAACGGACGGGGATATTTATATAGGTGTGGTCGGCCCTGTTCGTGTAGGAAAATCGACTTTTGTTAAAAGGGTGATGGAGGAGGTCGTCATACCGAATATGACGGATGCAGGCGATAGGGCAAGGGCGCAGGATGAATTGCCGCAAAGCTCGCCAGGTCCGATCATCATGACGTCTGAGCCGAAATTCGTTCCAGCGCAAGGCACCCAAGTATCAATCGGGGAGGGGGAGTTATCCTTTCAAGTAAGACTAGCAGATTGTGTCGGCTACGTAATTGATGGAGTGAAAGGATACGAGGATGAGGACGGCCCGAAATATGTCCATACACCTTGGCATAATGAACCGATCCCGTTCGAGGAAGCTGCACGCATCGGTACAGACAAAGTGATTCGGGATCATTCCACAATCGGCATTCTAGTAACAACAGATGGGACAGTGAACAATATTCCAAGAGCGGCTGCGGAAGTGGCTGAAGAGGAAATCGTCGGTAAGCTAAAAGAGATTGGCAAACCGTTTGTCATTGTTCTGAATTCCAAAATGCCAGCCCATGAAAAGACAGTCGCCTTGAAGGATCAGCTTCTTGAGAAGCATGGAGTGCCTGTCATCGCAATCAGTGCCGACCAATTGAACGCACAGGAGATCCAACTTATCTTGAAGGAAGCATTGTACGAATTCCCAATCACGGATATTGAATTGCAAAAGCCTGATTGGATGGATGTACTCGGGTCCGAACATGAGTTGAATGCGGCAATTGACAACGTCATCAATGAAGGATTCCTCGTTGCATCGAAAATTAGAAAAGTACAAGAGCTGGCAGAGCGTCTGAAGGACGAAAAGTATGTAAGGAATGCCGAAGTTGTTGATGTGGATGCAGGGAAAGGGAAAGCGACCGTCAATATCGAAATGGATGAGCAGGCATTCCGCGAGGTTTGTGAGAGCATCATGCAACAGGAGATGAAGACAAAAAAAGATTGGCTTCTCTTTGTCAAAGATGCTGTTAAAGCGAAAAAATCATATGATATGTATTCTGAAGCGATTGATACTGCGAAAAAAAGCGGTTATGGCGTAGCGTTGCCGACAATTGATGACTTCCAGCCATCTCCACCTGAACTGATTAAAGAGAATAATTTCTATGGAGTACGAATGAAGGCAACTGCACCATCCCTCCATATTATCCGAATCGATATGGATGCGGAGTTCTCACCCCTTATAGGATCGGAATTCCATAGCCATCATTTACTGAAGGAACTAAAGAATGCCTATCTTCATGACAGAGATGCCTTATGGCAGACACAGCTTTTCGGCACTCCTCTGCATGAAGTGTTGAAGGAAAGCATTCGTTTTAAAACTTCATCCGTTCCACCAAATGCGCGTAAACGGCTACGCGAAACAATTGAGCAAATGGTCAACGACGGAAATAAAGGCATGATTACATTTATTGTATAATGGAACAGACAAGGAAGATCCGTATTTTACGGGTCTTTTTCTGTTTTTGGTCAAATAAGCCAAAATTGACCACAAACACCGATAATATTGTTGCACCGCGGTTTTGAGTATGTTACTCTACTTACAGTAAAGAAAAGCGATGGGCGCTTGCTCAGCCCCGACAAGCGCTGGAGGTCTTGAAATAAAGGCGTTCTTTGCCTTTATCTTCAAGACCGAAGCGACTCGAGGGGCTAGCGCCCGGAGCTAGACAATCACATTGAGTTAAGCTATCTCTTTGAGAGGAGGTGAATGGTGTGAATAAAACAGAATTGATCAACTCAGTTGCCGAAGCGGCAGGTCTGACGAAAAAAGATGCTACTAAAGCGGTTGAAGCTGTATTCGATACAATCCAATCGACACTTGCAAAAGGTGATAAAGTACAATTGATCGGATTTGGTAACTTCGAAGTACGTGAGCGTGCTGCTCGTAAAGGGCGCAACCCACAATCCGGAGAAGAGATCGAAATCGCAGCTAGCAAAGTTCCTGCGTTCAAAGCAGGTAAAGCGCTTAAAGATGCTGTTAAGTAATCTTTAAGTTTACATAGGAGCCCCTCCGCAAATGTCTTCTCGACATAAACGCGGACGGGCTCCTTTTATGTAACCATATCATTTAGAAAACCTATAACATAGGTAGTTGCTTTCCGTTCCAGCACTCGCTTTCCGCGGGCGTTGCCTTAATTCTTGCTCGCAACGCTGCGCTTGTGCTCGCAAACGCCGTTCTTCGTAACGGCGTTCACTGTACGTATCCATAGGAGTGTGCTACTATCTTTGAAGGAATAGCATTAGATTGGGATGAGGAGGAAGTCTGTATGAAAGAAGTGGATCTCGGTAAAATAGAAAAAGCAGTTTCGATGATCCTGGAAGCAATAGGCGAGGATACCGACCGGGAAGGATTGCTCGACACCCCTAAACGGGTCGCCAAAATGTATGCGGAAGTTTTTGAAGGACTACATAAAGATCCAAAACAATATTTTGAAACGGTATTCCACGAGAATCACGATGAAGTGGTGCTTGTGAAAGACATTCCGTTCCACTCGATGTGTGAGCACCACCTTGTCCCATTCTTCGGACACGCCCATATCGCATACATACCGCGCAACGGAGTTGTTGCCGGACTTAGCAAATTGGCGAGAGCTGTCGAAACGACTGCAAAGCGGCCGCAATTGCAAGAAAGAATCACTTCCACCGTTGCAAATGCAATGATGGACATGCTTAATCCGATTGGTGTCTATGTCATCATCGAAGCGGAACATATGTGTATGACGATGAGAGGGATTAAAAAGCCGGGTGCGAAAACAGTAACTACGGTTGCACGCGGAATTTATGAGCACGATGATGTGAAAAGAGCAGAAATTCTGTCTCTTCTGAAGTGATCTGATGCCTTTGCGGATCAATTCATTTCTATGATATGATGGGACGTATATGGATGACAGGAGATGAAAACATGTCACAACCTGATTTTATCATGATCAAGGCGCAAGAAGATGGAGTGAATGTCATCGGGCTGACAAGAGGCAATGATACAAAATTCCATCACACTGAAAAATTGGATCGTGGGGAAGTGATGATTGCCCAATTCACTGAGAATACGTCTGCCATGAAGATCCGTGGCAAAGCCGAGATCCATTCGGCGCATGGTATTGTCTACAGCGATGGAAAAGAATAGACAAACGGGACCCAACTCATTTGGTCTTTGAATGGAGAACCGAAGATGGACAGACAAACAATCAATCGATATATTCAAAATTATATACGCGAAGTCGAACGATCCATCCAAGAGCCTATATTGAACAGGGATCTTGGGAAGATGCCACTTGACGAAGCGAAGGCGTTCTTCCTCCTTTTACCGATGTTGAATAACGAGGAATGGACCACTGAGCTGAATATATCTGCGATTGCAGTGGGCGCTGTGCATGCGGCATTTGACATGCATGACAGAGTGGACATCTTGGACGCGACTTCAAAGGAGCAGCAGCTCATGGTCCTGTCAGGGGATCATTTCAGCGGCATCCATTACAGATTATTGTCATCGCTTCCAGATTTCAAGCTCATCACTTCCATGTCGGAAATGATCGGGCACATAAATGAGACAAAGACGAACCTGTTAATGGAAGGGTCGGATGGAACCGAAGAGCTCATCGACTCAATGATCAGCATTGAATCGGGATGTATAGTTGAATTTCAAAGAAGATATGGCTTTACAAGATATTCGACAATCGTTGAAACCGCATTGGGTCTCATCTGGTTTTTCAGGAAGTTGACAAAAGAACCAGCCATCGAGCAGGTTTGGTCAGGAAACAGGATCAAAACTGCCGATATTGAAGCTGCTATTTCTGTTTTAACTTCGAGGTTGCAAAAACAGCTTTCGGAAGCTGGATTTTTGACCCCGTTCTTAAAACAGGAAATCCATAGGTTTGCAACACCGTTATTAGGCAGGCCTATATAGAGAAAGAAGGTAAGGCATATGGGGACGTCCAAAGAAGAGAAAGTCCATCACGTCTTTGAGAAGATCGCTGATGATTATGATAAGATGAACTCCGTAATTAGTTTCAATCAACATAAAAAATGGCGTAATGATATTATGAACCGAATGAATGTCAAAAAAGGTTCCCGTGCATTGGATGTTTGCTGTGGCACAGCCGATTGGACGGTTTTCTTGGCTGAAGCTGTCGGATCTGATGGAAAAGTGACCGGTCTTGATTTCAGTGAAAGCATGCTTGCTTCTGGAAGGCCAAAGGTCGCCAAGTACAAAAACGTCGACCTAATCCAAGGGAATGCGATGGATTTGCCTTTCCCAGATAATAGTTTCGATTATGTGACAATCGGATTCGGCTTGCGTAACGTCCCTGATTACGGACAAGTATTAGCAGAAATGAACCGTGTTCTGAAACCGGGCGGCATGGCTGCCTGCTTGGAGACGTCTCAAACCGAAATCCCGGTATACCGTCAATTATTCCGTTTTTATTTTAAATACATCATGCCTTTATTCGGCAGGCTTTTTGCGAAAAGCTATAAAGAATATTCCTGGCTACAGGAATCGGCGGATGATTTCCCAGGAACGAAGCAGCTTGCTCAAATGTTCGTAGATGCAGGCTTTCGGGAAGTGTCATTTAAGAAATATAGCGGTGGGGCAGCAGCAGGGCACATCGCGTTCAAATAATCGCAAGTAGGGGAAGGTAATCGTCTTGGAGAAATTGAAGTTAATGTCGCTTTACGCAGATTTCCGGAAGGATCTGTCATTCATCGAAAAGGAACTTGAACGATCCGTTGACTCTTCTTCCCCAGTCATTCGGCAAGCGTCGCTCCTGCTCCTGCGGGCAGGCGGAAAAAGGATACGTCCTATATTTGTCATCCTATCGTCTAAGTTCGGCGAATATTCCATGGAAAATGTGGCCAAAGTGGCAGTGTCCTTGGAATTGATCCACATGGCATCCCTTGTTCACGACGATGTCATCGATAATTCCGATTTCCGCAGAGGCTATGAGACGGTGAAGGCAAGATGGAATAACCGGATTGCGATGTATACCGGCGACTATATCTTTTCGCGTGCACTCGTTTCCATTGGGGAAATTGAAATGCCCGCTGTTCATCAATTGCTTGCTGAGACGATGTTGGAGATTTGTAAAGGTGAAATCATTCAATTTGAATACCAGCAAAAAACAGATCAGTCTTTCCGCGACTATTTACGTCGCATTAAAAGGAAAACAGCCTTATTGCTCTCTTCCAGTTGTGAATTGGGGGCTCTAGTTTCAAATACCGATTCGGAAGTTGTCGGGAAGCTGAAAAGATTCGGCTATTTCGCAGGCATGGCATTCCAAATCGTCGATGACATCTTAGATATCACATCAACGGATGAAAAACTTGGCAAGCCTGCCGGCAGCGACTTGTTGAATGGGCATTTGACATTGCCGACATTATACATAAAAGATGACCCTGAATTCCAACCGTATTTGTACCGGGCCTTTGATGGTTCATTGACGGAAGATGATCGTGGCCGGATGCTTGCCTATATACGCCAATCCGGTGCAATTGAAAAATCGCAGCAAGTGAGTGATATGTACTTGAAGAAAGCGATTGCGGAAGTGGAGTCCTTGCCGGACAACGACGCGAAGAAGGCGCTTCTGCAAATTGCGGACTTCCTCGGAAAAAGAAAGTTCTGATGAATGGGTTGCGAGTTGAAAGATTGTGATCCGAGTGGTACGATCAGTAAGGATAAAATTCCATACATACGTGAAGGAGTGTTTTATAAATGGAAAAAACATTTTTAATGGTTAAACCTGATGGCGTTCAACGTAATTTGATCGGTGAAATTGTTAGCCGTTTCGAAAGCAAAGGTTTCACATTGGTCGGCGGTAAATTGATGCAAATCAGCCAAGAGCTTGCTGAACAGCATTATGGCGAACATAAGGAGCGTCCTTTCTTTGGGGAGCTTGTAGACTTCATCACTTCCGGACCGGTTTTCGCAATGGTTTGGGAAGGTGAAAACGTTATCTCGACAGCACGCTTGATGATGGGTGCGACAAATCCAAAAGAATCTGCTCCAGGAACAATCCGCGGTGATTTCGCTGTAACTGTTGGCAAAAACATCATCCACGGTTCAGATTCACCTGAATCTGCTGTTCGTGAAATCGGTCTTTTCTTCAAAGAAGAAGAGCTTGTCAGCTATGACAAATCAATCACAAGCTGGATCAACTAATAAATCTCCACAAACAGCCTCGCGGTCAAACCGCTTGGCTGTTTTTATTATTTTTGTCCAACTGAAGACATATTTGGAAAGCGGTACATTTGGTCCCTTCTTTCCGGTATAATAGGTGAAAAAGAATATCAGGGGGATTTTGCATGTCTGACTACATCGATTTCATATCGAAAATAAAGAAAAAGACTGGAATCGACTTATCCTTATACAAAGAAGCCCAAATGAAAAGAAGGCTCACATCCCTATACGAAAAAAGGGGATTCCGAAATTTTTCGGACTATTATACAGCCATACATAATGACAAGGAGCTCTTGAACGAATTCCTTGATCGAATGACGATCAATGTATCGGAATTTTACCGGAACGCACAACGATGGGAAGTTCTCGACAAGAAAATCTTCCCCATGCTGCTCGCCCAAAACAAAAAACTGAAAATCTGGAGCGCAGCATGTTCCACTGGGGAGGAACCGTATTCACTTGCAATGGTATTGTCCTCTCACGTTCCTTTAAGGGATATATCAATATTGGCAACTGATCTTGATGCAGGGGTGTTGGAACGTGCGAAAGTCGGCCTTTATCAAGAACGGTCGTTGAAAGAAGTTCCAAAAAATATTTTGGACAAGTACTTTATCAACGAAGGCCAGCATTATCAAGTGAAAGATGAAATTAAAAAGACAGTTCAATTCAAACAGCAAAACCTTTTAGGGGATCCGTACGGTTCAAATTTCGATCTTATCGTATGTCGCAATGTGATGATTTACTTCACAGAAGAAGCGAAGGATCAAATCTATAACGATTTTTCAAAAGCGCTCAAGCCAGGTGGGATTCTATTTGTCGGAAGTACCGAACAGATTTTCAATCCATCCAAATACGGTTTTGAGTCGGAAGAGACATTCTTTTACAGAAAACTCTAAGAAAACGTTTACAATTATATTTATCCTTGAAATCCGGAATATTTCCGGATTTTTTCATTAATACCTATAGTCAAAATTGTTTTAGTTTGATAAAGTGCTATGAAACGGATGTTTACTCCATCCTTAAGAAGAGAGATAAAGGAGGAAATGGAATGAGGTTTTTTACAGCTGGCGAGTCACATGGACCTCAATTGACAGCCATTATTGAAGGATTGCCCGCACAAATGCCATTAACGGCAGAAATGATCAACAATGAATTGAAAAGGCGTCAAGGCGGCCATGGACGCGGCCGTCGGATGCAAATAGAAAAAGATCAGGTGCTGATCACATCAGGAGTCAGGCATGGGAAGACACTCGGGTCACCTGTGACATTGACAGTCGTCAATGATGACTGGAAGCATTGGACGAGCATCATGGGAATCGAACCGTTGGCGGATGATGTGAATCCAGAAGACATCAAAAGACAGATTACACGACCGCGTCCGGGACATGCAGATCTAGTCGGAGGCATGAAGTATGGCCACCGTGACCTGCGGAACGTCCTTGAAAGATCTTCGGCGAGGGAGACGACGATGCGTGTTGCAATTGGTGCTGTAGCTAAACAGTTCCTTTGCCAACTAAACATCCAAACAGTTGCTCACGTGACGGAAATTGGTGGCATCACGACCAATCCGGAAACATATTCAGAATTATCTATGGAAGAGCTGCGGCAAGTCATCGAAAATGATCCGGTCTACTGTGCCGACAAGGAAGCTTCAACACGAATGGTTGCTGCAATCGATGATATTAAAGGCCGTGGAGATACGCTTGGCGGAGTAGTGGAAGTCATCGTGGAAGGCTGCCCACCGGGGATTGGAAGCTACGTCCAGTTCGATCGCAAAATGGACGGAAAGCTTGCCGGGGCTATGATGAGCATCAATGCCTTCAAAGGCGTTGAATTCGGATTGGGCTTTAAGATGGCTCAAAAGCCTGGAAGCGAAGTGCATGATGAAATTGTATGGTCGGAAGAGCTGGGCTACTATCGCAAGTCAAATCGGCTTGGAGGGCTGGAAGGCGGAATGACGACTGGCATGCCAATTGTAATCCGTGGTGTCATGAAACCGATTCCTACATTGTACAAGCCCCTTGAAAGCGTAGATATCGATACGAAAGAGCCATTCGTGGCTACAATCGAGAGGTCGGATCCTTGTGCTGTGCCGGCAGCCTCCGTTGTTGCAGAGCATGTCATCGCAACCGAAATGGCAAAAGCGATCATGGAAGAATTCCGTTCAGATACGATGGATGGCTTGAAGGAAGAGATCGAGCGTTACCGACAATATGTAAAGGAGTTCTGACATGGGGAAACTGACCGTTCAATTGCCACATACGCAATATGAGGTGCATATAGGTGAAGATGTGTATGATTTGTTTTCATCACGTTATATAGGTTTGTTGCAAAGCGCCGATCGGGTGGGCATCATCGCTGATAAACAGGCCGCTGACTTGCATCTTCATACGCTTCTTGATGCATTACGAACAGCCGGTGTTGAACCTATGGTAAAGATTGTTCCTGCCGGTGAGAAATGCAAATCACAGGATGTCTATTTTGAATGCCAATCCTATTTTGTAAAGGAAAATTTCACCCGGAACTCTCTTCTGATCGCGTTCGGGGGAGGGGCTTGTGGGGATTTGGCGGGCTTCGTCGCCGCCACTTTCATGAGGGGAATCAAGTTTGTTCAATGTCCCACCACAATCCTCGCGCACGACAGTGCAGTTGGCGGAAAGACTGCCATCAATCTGCCCGAAGGGAAAAACATGGTTGGCTCCTTTCATCAGCCGTCGGCGGTTCTTTTCAATACGAAGCTTTTAGCCACCTTGCCGCCTCGCGAAATTCGCTCCGGTATGGCGGAATTGATAAAGCATGCTTTCATTTCTGATGCTGAGTGGTCCGAATCGCTTCTAGAGGAAGCGAGTTTTTCGAACCCGACAGAAGAATGGTTATCGACAGAGCTATTAAAAGGAATCCAAGTGAAGGCGGATATCGTTGCGGAAGACGAATTTGAGCACTCGAAAAGGAAGTTTTTGAATTTCGGCCATACATTCGGCCATGCAGTAGAAGCTGTTTACGGCTTTGGGGGGCTAAGCCATGGAGAATGCGTTATGATTGGCATGGCTTATAGTTTTATCCTGAGTGAACGTCATGGGAAAATGGATGCATCATTCACCGACCACTTCATTAAGTTCGCGAGAATAAATGGATATTCATTTGCTCCGGTTTTGGAGCATTCATTTGAAAGCTTCCTTGGATTTATGGAAAAAGATAAAAAAGCTGCATTCGGCGAAATGAATTTCGTCATATTAGAAAAACTGGGCGCGCCTTTCGTACGGAAAGTTTCAGCAGGGGAGTGTGAACAGGTTTTCATTGACTTGCAAAATAGAATTGAAATGGGGGAACGGTCATGACAGTAAGGGGAGTTAGGGGGGCAACTACCGTTGTCTCGGATCAACCTGATATCGTATTGGAAGCTACAAGGACATTAGTGATTGAAATGGCAAACGAGAATGGCATCGTTCCTGATGAAATCATTTCAGTCATCGTTTCGACAACGCGGGACATAGAATCTGCATTTCCTGCAAAAGCGGTCAGAACACTGGATGGATGGAAATACGTACCCGTCATGTGTACACATGAAATGGACGTACCGGGATCAATGCCGCTATGCATCCGGATTCTCATGCATGTCAATTCCGAAACTCATCAAAAGGATATTAAGCATATTTATCAAAATGAAGCAATAAAGCTACGGCCAGATTTGCAAAAATAAGCGACATGCAGACCGGAGGAATACATATGCAATGGAAAAACGTTTTATCTACCATGAAGCCTTATAAACCAGGCAGATCTACTGAAGAAGTGAAAAAGGCTTATCAATTGGAAAAGGTAGTGAAATTAGCTTCAAATGAAAATCCATACGGCTGTGCATCATCCGTTGCGGAGTTTTTAAGCAGTGCATCGATGCCGTTTGAAATTTATCCGGATGGCCATGGCACCACCTTGCGGACAAAACTGGCTGAAAAGCATGGCGTGGACGAATCATCAATCCTCTTCGGAAATGGGTCGGATGAAATCATCTCAATTATTACTCGGGCCTTACTTGATGAAAAAGTTCATACGATTATGCCTACCCCCACTTTTCCACAATACATCCATAATGCTAAAATCGAAGGGGCGGATATAACGGAGATCCCTTTAAAAAATAGACATCATGACTTGGATAATTTTATCGGAGCGATCAATGATCGGACCGCAGTCATCTGGGTGTGCAATCCGAACAATCCGACGGGCAGTCTCATTCCGAACGATGAACTGGAAAGCTTTTTGGAGCGTGTTCCTCAAAACATCCTTGTTGTCCTGGATGAAGCCTATTTTGAATACGTGACAGATCCGGATCACGTTGATTCCGTTACGCTTATAAGCCGGTTTCCTAACATCGTGGTTTTACGGACATTTTCAAAGGCGTATGGTCTTGCATCCTTCAGAATAGGGTATGCGGTAGGTTCATCCGATATTATTACCGAGCTGAATAAAGTCCGAAACCCGTTCAATAACAATACACTCGCCGTTGCCGTTGCAAGCAAGGCTTTGGAAGACGACGCATTCATCGAGAAGTGCAGAAAGTTGAATGAAATACAAAGGGAACGCTATAAGTCATTCGCTTTTGAAAAAGGACTCCATATATTTGATTCCGAAACGAACTTTGTGTTGATAGAAGTACCTGGAGACGCAGATGAAGCTTCGGAGTTCCTCTTGCGGCACGGGTATATCATCAGAAGCGGCAATGCCCTTGGAACCCCGGGTTACGTCAGAATTACAATCGGATCTGAAGAACAGAATACCGGGTTGCTTGAAGCGTTTAAACTTTTATTACATGAAAAAGGTCGAGAATAATGAATGAAAATGTAGCAATTATAGGTTTGGGTCTTATTGGCGGTTCACTTGCGCTTGCAATAAAGCGAGGCGGCCGCAATATACATATCACGGGCTTTGACCGTTCATATGCAACAGCTGATGAAGCTTATCGCCGTGGTATAATCGACATGATTGCCCCTTCGGCAAAAGCGGCATGCGAAAAAGCGGATTACATCTTTTTTGCGACGCCTGTGAATACGACAATCGCATTGATGGAAGAGGCCTTGGACTGGAAACTTAAAGAAAATGTCATTCTGTCGGATACGGGCAGCACGAAAAATCCGATCATGCAGGCTGCTGAAAGACTTCATGAAAAAGGATTGACGTTCATTGGCGGGCATCCGATGGCTGGTTCCCATAAGAGCGGCATAGCAGCTGCAAAAGGGCATCTATTTGAGAATGCATATTATGTTTTGACACCCTCTGAAAGTGCAAGCGATGAACTAATTGATAAGCTTTCCAATCTGTTGGCGCCTTCCAAAGGTAAAATTGTATTATTGGATGCCGCTGAACATGATCGGATGACAGCGATTGTCAGTCACTTTCCACATATTATCGCGTCCTCACTCGTTGGTAGGCTGGCGGATCAGGAAAAAGAGCAGCCTTTCGTCAAAAATCTTGCAGCAGGCGGATTCCGTGACCTGACCCGTATTGCATCTGCGGATCCGACAATGTGGCGGGATATCACGATTCAGAACAGGGAAGAATTACTTGGGCAATTGGATGGCTGGCTGCATGAAATGCAATCGATCCGTGCGATGATTGTTGAAAATGATCCCGAACGGATATATGGTTTCTTTTCAGAAGCAAAGGAATTCCGTGACCGATTGCCCTCCACTTTCCAAGGGGCAGTTCAGGGTGCATTGTATATGACCTTCGATTTGCATATAGACATCCCGGATCATCCTGGTGTCATATCCGAAATTACGAAAATACTTGCTGATCAACAAATCAGCATCACGAATATCCGAATTGTTGAAACCCGCACAGACGTGTACGGGATTCTCGTCATCAGTTTCCAGACAGCTGAAGATCGTAAATCGGCAAGAGAGATTCTCGCGAAAACAACCGATTACAGCATGCATATTCTCTAATAAGGGGGACTCGTCGTGGTTGGAATGAAAACAGTGAAGTTCGATAAGCCGTTACTAAAAGGTTCGCTGAAGGTGCCGGGAGATAAATCGATTTCCCACCGTGCGATCATGTTAGGCTCAATTGCAGAAGGCCGTACTGCAATAAAAGGGTTCCTAGATGGGGAAGATTGCTTGAGGACAATCGATATATTCAAGAGGTTGGGCGTATCCATAGAGCGAAATGGAACAGATGTCGTGATTGAGAGCCCTGGAATGAAAAACTGGACATCCCCTACAGAAAATTTGTATGCGGGCAACTCAGGAACGACGGCGAGACTGATGCTCGGCATTTTGGCGGGTTCAGCGATCACTTCCACATTGACGGGCGACGATTCATTATCAAAGCGTCCGATGAAAAGGGTGACAACGCCTTTACAATCAATGGGAGCCTCTGTTGCAGGTGAAGAGGGGGGAGACTTCCTTCCTCTTACAATCGTTGGCTCAAAGCTTGAAGGAATCGACTATCAAATGCCTGTCGCAAGTGCACAAGTGAAATCTGCGATTCTTTTCGCGGGATTGAACGCAGTTGGCGAGACGGTTGTTAGGGAAGACACTGTTTCGAGGGATCATACGGAGAGAATGCTCAAACAGTTTGGAGCAAAGCTCAAGCAGGACGGGAATACTGTAAGGATCCAAGGTGGTCAGTTATTAGAGGGCACATGCGTCACAGTTCCAGGTGATATTTCCTCCGCAGCATTTTTCATGGCGGCTGCGGCAATGGTCGAAGGAAGTGAAGTGGAATTTATAGATGTCGGGCTTAACCCGACGAGAACCGGAATCATTCAAGTGTTGCGACAAATGGGAGCTGGAGTTGAAATACTTGAAAAACATGGTGAAACAGGCGAACCTTATGGAGTAGTTAAAGTAACGCAAGCTCGTTTGGAAGGAACAGAGATAAGCGGAGAAATTATTCCGACGCTTATCGATGAATTGCCGATTATTGCATTAATGGCAACCCAAGCGACTGGAAAAACAATCATTAAGGATGCAGCAGAACTCCGAGTCAAGGAAACGGATCGGATTGCTGCCGTAACTGATGAGCTGACGAAGCTGGGTGCAAAAGTAGAAGCGACAGAAGACGGGATGATTATCGAAGGGCCGACCTCCTTATCAGGAGGAGAGCTGAAATCATACGGTGACCACAGGATAGGAATGATGGCTGCCGTAGCCGCATTGGTATCGGATGGCCCCATCCACATTGAAGACCCTTCCTGCATCGCCATTTCCTATCCTACTTTTTTTGACCATTTGTCACAACTCGTTACGGCGGGCATCGAAGAATAATTTTCCTAATGTATACAACATGAAGGAACAGGTGAAAATATGATGCAGTTACATGATTTTGAAAAAGCGGTACTCGATGGCGATATCGGCTTAGTGAATGACTTGATTGACCGTGCAGAAAAATCCGGTGAATTCGATCTGCTCTATGAAGCAGCGGCTTTATTGGTCGATTACGGATACATCGGTCAAGCGGACCATATTTACGAAACGTTGATATCCTACATGCCGGATGAGCCGCAATTGAAGATCGACAGGGCAAATACATTAATGGAGCTGGGCGATGAGGATGATGCGCTCCTCCTGCTTTCTGAAATCACGCCCGACGATGAGGAATATGTCCAGGCGCTTTTAGCCATCGCCGACTATTATCAGATGATCGGCATGGCCGAAGCTGCTATTGGAAAGGTGAAAGACGCGCTTGCACGCGCCCCGCATGAGCCGGTTATCCGTTTCGCCTACGCTGAACTATTACTGGATGCCGGGAGATATCTTGAAGCCGCGAAACTTTACTCCGAACTTTACAGTGAAGGCCATAAGGAAATCGCAGGTGCGATGATCCCGTTACGCCTGGCAGAAACGTACAGTGCCGGTGCGGCATATGAGGAAGCGCTCCCTTATTATGATGAACTTTTGAAAGAAGAGCATCTTCCCGATACACTATTCGGTGCCGCATTTGCCTATTACCAGAGCAATCAGCCGGAAAAATCGATCCATTTGCTTGAAGAGTTGATTGGAATGGATCCCGATTATTTCTCTGCCTATATGCTCGCCGGTCAAGCGCATTCCCAATTGGGTGATGATGAAAAAGCATATGAATATTTCGAGCAAGGCATCAATCGGGATGAGTTTGACAAAGAGCTCCGCCTGTCAGCGGGCAAATCAGCATTGAAGCTCGGATTGCCCTTCGAGGCGGAAGAGCATTTACAGCAAGCGATTGCGCTGGATCCGGAATATATAGATGCAATCGTCACACTTGCCTCTCTTTATAATCATCAGGAAGAAGACGGGAAATTGTTAGCGTTACTGACCGAATTGAATGAAGGGCAGCTGGATATTCCGCTTTTAACCGCTTTCAAGGCATATGCTTTGGAAAGAGATGAACAATATGCGCATGCATACGTATCTTACAGTAAGGCATATGCTGGAATGAAGGATGATCCATCTTTTTTGGATAAATACGCAAGATTCCTTTTGGATGAAGGAAAACGGGATGAAGCTATCGAAGTAGTTAAGACGTTGGTAATGCAAGAACAACCTGAGGAATGGACCGCTTTTCTTGAAACGTTGAATGACGAGGAGGTGTGATATGACGGCCATGATTCCTGTCGCTGCCAAAAAAGACTTTGTACGGTGGTTTTTGAAGCGCTATAAATTAAAGCGCCGGGAATGTGTGTGGATTCTGAATTATCTTCTTAGCCATGAGCAGCTTCTTCAAAACGTCCACTTTACGGATGAGGCACATTACTGTCCGCGGGCGATGGTGATTTCAACAATAAATTCGGAAAGTATCCCTTTCCGTTTTTACAAAGGTAATCTGATGACTGCCGATGCGGAAAAATCATTTCATGACTTACGACTCCATCCGGAGGAAAAAATGTATATCCAACTGAATTTCCCGAACAGCCATGCATGTCCACAATATGCAAGTGTGAGAGAGGAAAATCCATTCCTCCCTGCGGAACTTCAGGTAAGTGCAAGGGATCGGAAGATTGCCGAACAGCTGCTTGAGGAAAGTGCGGCATCCATGTCACTGGAATTACTTATGAAAAGGGTCGATGAGGCACTGGATGCCAATGATCGGGAGCGGTTTCTCATCCTTTCGGCAATGCTGAACGATATGAAAATCACAAAAGACTAATGACTCCGTCTTTCCGACGGAGTCATTTGCATGAATTTTTTAGGGGGCTGGTTATAGATGAATTGGACAGGCAAGGATATGGATACATATTTGCAACAGAAAGAATATATCGACACATTGGTGGTTCCGCTTGTAAAAGTTGAAACGAAGATGGATAATATGAAGACAAGCGCTTCTTCGACAGAATTCGTCATGCATCTCGCATCCCTCATTGAAACGCAGTTTAAAGGGAGGATGATGTTTGCACCTCCATTTGCCTATACACCGCAAACGGACCAACAGTCAATGGCGCAAACGACATTGCAGGAATTTTCAACAACAACATTCAAACACGTTTTCTTTTTGACGACGGATCATGCCTGGACGTCGATAGAGCTGCCTGGACAAGTCATATGGATGCCTTCCATTCCATTGGAAAACATGGATGTCTCTTTGCGGCAATCGATTCTCGAAGATCAGTTGCGTCAAGTGCTGCCGAAATTCACCGAGGAATGGGCGAAGGAATAAGCAATTCGCAGGAAACCGATTCCCTCACTTCCACTTGGATTATCAAGTGGTTATGACTGGGACATGTGTAAAATTCATGAATTGTTCACAATCTGCACTTACAGATTAACGCATGATTGAATTTACATTAATATTGATATATCATAGATATGTCCTAGTATTACAATTAGCAAAAGTATGTCCGTTGGACTGATTTTGGAGTAAGAGGAGGGAAACTGATGAGCAGCAAAGTGTCTAGACGCCAATTCCTAAGCTATACATTGATGGGTGTCGGCGGATTCATGATTTCAGCAACATTGATGCCGATGGTCCGCTTTGCAGTCGATCCAGTATTGCAACCGAAAGGCGAAGGAGAGTTCGTTCCAACTCCGCAATTAGCGGACAAGCTAACTGAAACGCCTGTGCGTGTTGACTTTACTATTAAAGATCGTAAAGATGCATGGTATAAATCCGATGTATCGAACACCGCTTGGGTCTATAAAGAAGGCGATAAGATCATCGCACTTTCTCCTGTCTGTAAACACCTTGGTTGTACGGTGAGCTGGGAAGGCGGAGAAAACCATAAGAATGAGTTCTTCTGCCCTTGCCATAATGGACGTTATGAGAAAAACGGTAAAAACATACCGGGAACTCCGCCACTCGGACCGCTTGATGAGTTTACGGTCGAAGTCGTGGATGGCTATGTACATCTTGGAAAAACGGTTCCAAACACATTAGTTTAATATGTAAGGGGGTACGACCGAAGTGCTGAATAAAATTTATGATTGGGTTGACGAACGGTTGGATATCACCCCGATTTGGCGGGATATCGCAGACCATGAAGTACCTGAGCACGTAAACCCTGCACATCATTTTTCTGCATTCATTTATTGTTTCGGAGGTTTGACGTTTTTCGTAACGGTCATCCAGATTCTTTCAGGTATGTTCCTTACAATGTATTACACCCCGGATATTGAAAATGCATGGAAATCCGTCTACTATCTTCAAAATGAAGTGGCATTCGGTGAGATTGTGCGTGGAATGCACCACTGGGGGGCATCGCTTGTCATCGTTATGATGTTCCTTCACACATTGCGTGTATTCTTTACAGGCTCGTATAAAAAACCTCGTGAATTGAACTGGGTCGTCGGCGTATTGATTTTCGTCACGATGCTAGGTCTTGGTTTCACTGGTTACCTATTGCCTTGGGATATGAAAGCGTTATTCGCGACAAAAGTAGGTATTGAGATTGCTGCATCGGTGCCATTCATCGGTGAACAGATCAAGATCCTTCTTGCGGGTGACTCTACAATCCTTGGAGCTCAAACATTGACACGATTCTTTGCGATTCATGTATTTTTCCTACCAGCTGCTTTGCTTGGGTTGCTTGCAGCACACTTTATCATGATCAGAAGACAAGGTATTTCCGGACCGCTATAAGATCCACATCCAAAACGATGTTGATTGTCTGAAAGTAGATTAAGGAGGGGACAAAATGCAACGCGGAAAAGGTATGAAATTTGTTGGTGACTCGCGCATCAAAGCAACAGGCAAGATGCCGAATGTCCCTAAAGACTATTCGGAATACCCTGGTAAAACAGAAGCATTCTGGCCAAACTTCCTCTTGAAAGAGTGGATGATTGGTGCCGTTTTCCTAATAGGCTATTTAATTGTTACAGTTGCCCATCCGTCTCCGCTTGAGCGTCAAGCAGATCCTACGGATACAACATACATACCGGTTCCTGACTGGTATTTCCTATCCATGTACCAATTGCTTAAGTATGAATTCGCATCCGGTCCATGGAACGTCGTCGGAGCGATCATCATGCCAGGATTGGCTATTGGAGCTCTAATGCTTGTTCCTTTCATGGATACATCGAAAGAGCGTCGTCCATTCAAACGCCCTCTTCCGACAGCTTTCATGCTCCTAGCGTTTGCAGCTCTTTTCTATTTGACATGGGAATCCGTTGTGAACCATGACTGGGAAAAAGCTAAAGCGCAAGGTCAAATTGTTGAAGAAGTTGAATTCGATCCAGAGTCTGAAGGATATCAGATTTATGCGGGATCCTCTTGTATCGGCTGTCATGGTGACGCTTTCCAAGGTGGTCTAGGACCAACATTGATCAATAGCGGACATACGGCTGAGGAAATTGTAGACATTGCGCACAATGGTATTGGCACAATGCCTGCAGATCAGTGGAAAGGTTCCGATGAAGATCTGCAAAAACTTGCGGAATTCCTCGAAGGCCTGAACACGAAATAACAATACAACATGAAAAAGAGTCAGGTGACTGACTCTTTTTTTTATAAAAAAGTATACATAGACGATTCGGATAACTTTTGAATGACATATTTGTATTTGGAGAGATGGCCATGATTTCTATCGTCAATCGAATATGGTTTTTATTGTCCCATCGATCATTCCTTTGGATTTTATTATTCGTCAACCTGATTGGGACGGTGTACGGATATGATTGGTATATGTGGCAATTGGAAATAACGGAACCAAAGTTCTGGATTTTCGTGCCTGATAGCCCGACAGCAAGCTTATTTTTCACACTTGCTATCATCGGTTGGCTGATCGGCAAGAATTTCAAGCTGATCGAAGCACTTGCTCTCATCACACTTGTCAAATATGGTTTATGGGCGGTTGTCATGAATCTGCTCACGATGCTTGAAAATGGCTACTTAGATCGTGTCGGCTGGATGCTAATCGGCTCCCATTTCGCTATGGCGGTACAAGCAGTCCTTTACAGTCCATTATACAAATTCAGGTTCAGACATATCGTTATCGCGGGAATTTGGACATTACACAATGATGTGATTGATTATGTATTTGGTCAAATGCCGATTTATCATGATTTGATGAAACATATGCAACAAATCGGTTACTTCACATTCTGGCTATCCATTGCGTGTATCGCCTTGGCATATGCTTTATGGGTGAAAAGGAAGAAACGGGAAAAAGTTATAGTATGATAGCAAAAAGTTGCGGTTCATTCGGGCTCAATATAAAATAGGGATAGAGAGAAAGGGAGGGGAAACATAAATGTCTTTTATCGTTTATCTGGGTATTATTATGTTGCTTCCATTGTATGCCCAATTCAAAGTGAAGAATACGTATAATAAATATGTGCGAGTCCGTTCGACATCGGGAATGACAGGTGCTCAAGTAGCACGTCTCATCCTTGACCGAAATGGTCTTCAAGATGTGAAAGTCATTGAAAGTAAAGGGTTTTTGAGTGATCATTATAACCCGTTGACCAAAACGGTGGCATTGTCATCACAAAACTTCCATGAAGCTTCAGTTGCAGGTACAGCCATTGCAGCCCATGAAGTTGGACACGCAATCCAAGACGCTGAAGCGTACGCATTCTTGCGTTTCCGCCATCGATTGGCACCAGTAGCCAATATTACATCAAATGCTTCATGGATCTTCATCATTATCGGTATCCTTTCAGCAAGTATGAACAACATGCTTGGCATCGGGATAGCTTTAATGGCAGTCGGTGTGTTATTCCAAATTGTAACATTGCCAGTTGAATTTAATGCATCCAGCCGTGCAATGAACCAAATTGTCGAGCTTGGAATCATCCGGAACGAAGAAGAGCCGCATGCGAAAAAAGTGTTGAGTGCAGCCGCAATGACATACGTCGCTGCTACAGCAGTTGCCGTAATGGAATTGATCCGCCTTGTTCTTATTTTCCAAAGCAGAGACTAAAACTAAAACCCGACCGCAAATGGTCGGGTTTTTCTATGGTCAATGATCCAATGGCCGTTTCTGGTCATCAAGTGTAAAGCCCTCGCCCAACACATCATGCACATCCGTCACCGACACGAAAGCATGCGGATCAATCGACGTAACAATATTTTTCAACCGCATCATTTCATTTTTACCAACAACACAATATAATATTTCACGATCCGATTTTGTAAAATGGCCGTATCCCCTAAAAACAGTCACGCCCCGATCCATTTCCAACGAGATTGTCGATGCAATCTCATCCTGGGCCTCCGAAATGATGAACGCTCCTCTTGCGGCGTAAGCACCTTCCTGTACAAAGTCGATGACACGAGCACCAACAAACAGTGCGACAAGCGTGTACATCATGGACCGATGATCCAAGTAAACCGCCCAAGACAGTAAAATAACGAACGCGTCAAACATAAACATTGTCTTTCCCATGCTCCAGCCTATGTACTTATGCGCCAAACGTGCGATAATATCTACACCGCCAGTTGTTCCGCCATACCGAAAAATGATGCCGAGCCCAATGCCGATGAATACACCTGCGAACAGGGCGACAAGGAACATGTCCCCTTCCAGGTGAATGTTGACCTGGTATTTCATGAAAATTTTCAAGAAGACGGAAACGGCAACGGTACCGATAATCGTATAAATGAAGACTTTTCTTCCTAACAGCTTCCAACCGATGATGAACATCGGAATGTTCAGCACAAGGTTCATGATGGCAGGATCCCAGTTGAACGCAAATAATAGGATAAGCGTAATACCTGTAAATCCGCCTTCCGCCAATTCATGTTGAATATTGAAATGTACAAGGCCGAAACTGAAAATGGCTGCGCCAAGCATGATGAAAAAGATATTTTTAAATTTTATTCCACTAAGCAAAAGATGACCACCTTTCCTGGGTGCATTAACATTATCGACCATTCCTGAATTTTTGACAACAGTCCTATGAATGAATACGATAACAAATGAAGGAGACGGAAGCAAATTGGAACAAGTTAAAACAATGAAAAATTTGCAAGAAGAAGTCCATGCATATATATCAGGCTTTGAAGAAGGTTATTTCCCTCCGATGGAAATGTTGGCCAGGCTCACAGAAGAGCTCGGTGAACTTTCTCGCGAAGTGCAGCATGTGTATGGCATGAAAAAGAAAAAGGATAGCGAAGAAATCAAATCGCTGGAAGAGGAAACTGGTGATTTGCTGTTCGTCCTCGTCTGTTTTGCGAACTCACAAGGAATCAGTTTGGAAGACGCATTAATGGGTGTCTTGAATAAATTCAAAGAGCGCGACGCAGACCGTTGGACAAAAAAGGAGGATTTTTGATGAAAATTAAAGTAGCCATCGCTGGTGCCCGTGGAAGAATGGGATCTACGGCGATAGAAGCGATAGAAGCGGCAAAAGATGCGGAAGTGGTAGCCGCACTTGATTATAAATTTGGTGGTTTGCATTTACATAATGGTGCAATAAATGAGGAGAAACAAGGAATCCCGATTTTTACATCGTTAGCCGAGCTTTGTGCAGCGCATCAACCAGCCGTGCTATTGGATGTGACCGATCCGGATGCCGTGTTCAATAACGTAAAGGATGCATTATCGCTTGGCGTCCATCCCGTCGTCGGGACTTCCGGATTGACCAAGCAGGAGTTGGAAGCGATTTTCAAAATGGTGGAAACGACACATGTCGGAGGAATTATTGCGCCGAACTTTTCAATCGGTGCGGTGCTCATGATGAAATTTGCAGCACAGGCAGCCCGTTACTTAGGGGATGTCGAAATCCTTGAAATGCATCATGACCGGAAATTGGATGCGCCTTCAGGGACAGCTGTCAAAACAGCAGAGATGATAAAGGAGAACAGGCCTCCGCATATCCAAGGTCATCCAGAAGAGCAGGTCCATTTAGAAGGCGCGCGCGGTGGGGATGTGGAAGGGATGAAAATCCATAGCGTCCGGTTGCCTGGTCTGCTAGCCCATCAGCAAGTCCTCCTTGGAGGAGAAGGGGAATTATTGACGATCCGTCATGATTCCTTCGACAGGAAAAGCTTTATGCCAGGGATCATGATGGCGATACGGGAAGTGATTGGTCGGAAGGACCTTGTGTACGGCTTGGAAAATATTATCGATTAACGTTGGGTAGAAGAGGTGCAGTATATGAAAAAATTGAAAGTCGGTGTTATTTGTTACCCTACAGTGGGTGGGTCCGGGGTTGTTGCGACTGAACTCGGATTGAAAATGGCGGAACGGGGGCATGAAATGCATTTCATCACTTCAAGCCGGCCGTTCCGTATCCCTGATGGCCAACCTAATATTCACTTTCACGAAGTAAAGATTGATGGATATGCTGTTTTCAAATATCCGCCGTACGATATCGCATTGGCGAATCGGATTGCACGAGTGATTGAAGAGGAAGGACTGGATCTATTGCATGTGCATTACGCAGTGCCGCACGCCATTTCCGCTGCGCTTGCAAAGGATATGGCGAATTCGGATATCGGTGTCATTACGACATTGCATGGGACAGACGTGACCATCCTTGGCCATGACCCAGCCTTAAAAAACACAGTCCGTTATGGAATCGATAAATCTGATCTGACGACAGCCGTTTCCGAATCCCTTCGGCAGGATACCCTCTCATTAATTGAACCGCAAAAAGAAATACTGACGATCTATAATTTCATCGATGAAGAGAAATACCGGCCAGTGGATCCGGGTCCTTTGAAAAGTGAATTGGGAATCCGGGAGGATGAAAAAGTGATCATTCACATTTCGAATTTCCGAAGCGTCAAAAGAATCTCTGATATTATTGACAGCTTCAAACTTCTCCGTAAGGAAACCGATTCGAAATTATTGTTGGTAGGTACGGGTCCGGAGAAACTTGAAATGATGGAAAAGGCAAGAGAGGAAGGTTTGGAAGGGGATATCATCTTTACAGGAAAACGGGATGACTTGCCTGAACTATTGGCGATAAGCGATGTCATGTTCCTATTATCCGAAAAAGAGGCATTCGGTCTAGTGCTCCTGGAAGGATTTGCTTGCGGGGTGCCTGCTATTGCGACAAATATTGGCGGGATACCTGAAGTAGTAGAGGACGGCAAGAATGGATTCCTCGTTGAGCTGGGCGATGTGAAAGCGGCAGCCGAAAAAGCGAAGCGTCTTCTGGAAGACCCGATTATGCATCAATCCTTCCGTGAAAGAGCAATCGAGACAGTCTGCAATAAATTCAATTCATCCTCGATCGTGCTGCGATACGAAGAACTGTACTATAGAGTGGCGGGTTTGGAATGATTGCCGATTTTGGAACAGCGCCGAGTCGGAAGGTCGTCCGTCAATTGGAGGAAGCGGGATATGAAGCGGTCTTTGTAGGAGGGGCGGTTCGGGACCATTTGCTTGGCAAGGAGGCGTCGGATTTCGATATCGCCACGTCTGCCATGCCGGAGGAAGTGAAGCAAGTCTTTACGCACACAATCGATGTAGGCATCGCTCATGGGACTGTGATGGTGATGATGGACGCTGAACCGATTGAAGTGACAACGTACCGCACGGAAAGTACATATACGGACCATAGGAGACCTGATGAAGTCAACTTTGTCAGATCCTTGAAAGAGGACTTGCAACGCAGGGATTTCACAATGAACGCCTTGGCTTTGACATTGAACGGTGAACTGATCGATCCATTCGGGGGAATGGAAGATCTACAGGCATCTAAAATCCGTGCAGTCGGCAATGCATCAGACAGATTTCATGAGGATGCGTTGCGTATGATCCGTGCAGTCCGGTTTTCGTCCGTTTTAGGATTTGAAATCGAAGATCAGACCCTTCAGGCGATTGAAGAAAATGCGGCAACTATTAAGCACGTCTCCGTTGAACGGATCAAGGTAGAGATGGATAAGTTGTGGAAAGGTTCTGATCCCGGCAAAGCGCTTTCAACAATTGTGGACACCCGCTTATCCATACATTTGCCTCTATTTCCGAATGACGCCCGAATACTTTCTGACTGCGTCCCTTTTGCAACAACGGAGCAAGGCTGGTCTGCATTAATGTTGGCGGGGCATTTTTCTGCGGGAGATGTTGCGAAGGCATATAAGCTTTCCAACAGGGAGAAGGCTTTCCTGTCTGATGTGCAAGCTGCATTCGATAAAAGGCAGTCCAGCTTTTTCACGATTGATGACTATTACCAGTTTTCATTGGAAGTGCTAATCGCAGCAGAGAAAATATGGCAAGCCTTTCATCAGGGGGGAACCGGGATTCCCGTCCAGGAAATGACCCGAATGAAAGAAAGCTTGCCGATCTGTTCCAAAGATGACTTGAAAGTGGATGGGAAGGACCTCATGGCATGGACAAGCCAAAGAGGCGGCAGATGGCTTGGCGAATGGATGGAGAAAATTGAATATGCAGTGCTCCATCGAGATTGCCCAAATGATGCGGAAAAGATAAAGGAATGGTTTCTTAATGAATATGAACATCAAAAATGAATTGCTGAAAAGACTTTTTGAAGCTGAGGGAAAGCCGATTTCAGGCCAGGAATTTGCGGATGAATTCGGTCTTTCCAGAACTGCCATTTGGAAATATATTAAAGAATTTGAAGAGGAAGGCTATGAAATCTCATCTATCAAGAAAAAAGGGTATGTACTTATCGCATCGCCGGATCGCGTGAATACCGCCAATATCCATAAGTATTTACAAACAACGACGTATGGATGGAACATCGATTATTATGAAAGCTGCGATTCCACCCAGAATCTTGCCCATGATGCTGCGCAGGCAGATGCACCAGATGGCACCCTCGTCATTTCGGAAGAACAGACAGCCGGCAAGGGAAGGCTGTCCCGACCGTGGAACTCGGCAGCTCAAAAGGGCATTTGGATGAGTCTGATCGTCCGGCCGTCTTTAATGCCGCAGCAAGCACCGCAAATGACGCTTGTGGCGGCAGTAGCCATCGTCAGGGCAATTGAAAATGTCGCTGGCATTGAAGCGACGATCAAATGGCCAAATGATATTATGCTCAATGGCAGGAAGATAACAGGCATCTTGACGGAGCTTCAATCTGAACCTGATCGGGTGAAGGCGATCATCCTCGGAATCGGTATGAACGTCAACCAAGATGAAGAAGACTTTCCAGTGGAACTGAAAGAGATAGCCACTTCGCTCAAGATTGCTTGCGGAAAGCATATTGATCGGGCGAAACTCATAGCTGAAATTCTTGGTTTTGTTGAATTGTATACGAAGATGTATGAAAAACACGGATTCGGACCGATCAAATTGCTATGGGAAGGGTATTCGAACATTGCAGGCAAGCGCATCCGGGCTGTCATGTTAAATGAAACAGTCGAAGGCAATGCTTTGGGCATCTCTGATGAAGGTCTATTGGAGCTCCAGCTAGACGACGGTACTGTTAGAGGCATCTATTCTGCGGACATTGTTATAAAAGATTGAATGTATACAAATCTTTCTCTATTTGCTATAGTAATTGCGAAGGGCAGTATCAATCGGAATTGCACCTTCAAGAACATTTGCTCAGCAAAAACATAATAGGATCTGCCTTGATCTTGCAAAAGACAGGGACGGAGGAAACCAAAAATCGCACTCACACAATCCTTCTGCCCTTTTTTAGGCCGGAAGGATTTTCAATTTTCGGTTTTCTCCATTTTGACAAACAAAAGGGAGAGGATACGGATGAAAAGCACTACAGATTTCACGAAGATGAAAAAGCTTGGGGAGAAAATCGTCATGTTGACCGCATACGACCATCCATCAGCACAATTGGCGGAAGAGGCCGGCATCGATTGTCTACTTGTGGGGGATTCGCTTGGCATGGTTGTATTAGGTTATGAATCGACAGCCGCTGTCACCGTTGATGATATGATCCATCATGGAAAAGCGGTCAGGAGGGGAGCGAAAGAAACTTTCGTCGTTGTCGACATGCCTTTCGCATCTTATCATGGTTCCGAAGACAGGACGTTGGAATCTGCAGTGAGGATTTTTCAGGAAACGGGAGCGAACGCACTGAAGCTGGAAGGTGGAGGCCGGGTGATCGACACGATCCGCCTATTGACGGAGACAGGGATTCCGGTCGTTGCACATCTTGGACTCCTGCCACAGTCGGCAGCTGTTGCAGGGGGGTACAAAGTGCAAGGGAAGACTGCGGAAGCGGCGGAACGACTTATTCTGGATGCAATCGCATGTGAAGCGGCGGGCGCCTGCATGATTGTCCTGGAATGCATTCCTTATCAGCTGGCAGAACAGGTTTCGAAAGCTGTCTCAATCCCTACAATCGGCATTGGGGCTGGAGCAGAGACGGACGGTCAAGTGCTCGTCTTCCATGATACAGTCAAATACGGCAACCACCATATCCCTAAATTCGTTGAAGCGTTTGCGGATGTTGGTACTGACATCCGAGATGGGTTGAAGAGATATACTTCAGCAGTCAAGACAGGCGAATTTCCTTCTGAAGCGCACCGTTTTGCAATGAAGGAAGAGGAACTCGTCACATTATACGGAGGAATGAACGATGTACGTTGAAAGTACCGGCATCCAAGTGATCGAAACTATTGAGGAACTGCAAAAAACATTAAACCGGAATGAACGGAAAGACACGACGGTCGGCTTTGTCCCGACTATGGGATTTTTGCATGAAGGGCATTTATCTCTTGTGAGCCATGCAAAGGAACAAAATGATATCGTCGTCATGAGCATTTTTGTCAATCCAGCACAATTCGGACCTGGCGAAGATTTTGAATCCTATCCTCGGGACCGAGAAAAGGATTTACGTCTTGCAAGCGAGGCTGGCGTTGATATCGTGTTCATCCCATCCGTTGAAGAAATGTACCCTGCCGATGGCGGCATCCGCATCTTGCCGGGCAGGCAGGCGGATGAGCTTTGCGGCGCTTCAAGACCGGGGCATTTCGATGGTGTTCTTAAAGTTGTATTGAAACTTTTCAATATTGTCGATCCCGACCGTTCGTATTTCGGGATGAAAGATGCTCAGCAGCTTGCCATTATCGAAACGTTTGTCCGAGACTTCAATTTACGGACGGCTATCGTGCGGGTACCGATCGTAAGAGAAGAAGATGGGTTGGCGAAAAGCTCGCGCAATGTGAATTTGACGGCAATAGAACGTTCAGAAGCGCCTGCGATCTACCAGGCTTTGCAATCGGGTGTTGAAATGTTTGCCGATGGGGCAAACCCAGAGGCTGTTGAGCGACAAGTAGCAGAAGGGATCATTGCCAACAGTTCTGGGAAGATCGATTATGTGAAAATCCTTGCATATCCCGAATTGGGCCCTGTAACTGACGATACAGAGGAGATTATTTTAGCTTGTGCTGTGAAGTTTTCTTCAACAAGGTTAATAGATAATATTATTATGTCAACAAAGGATGGTACACCATGTTCCGAATGATGATGAACAGTAAATTGCATCGCGCCACAGTGACAGAAGCGAATTTGAATTATGTAGGAAGTGTTACGATCGACAGCGACCTGCTGGACGCGGCCGGAATGCTCCCGAATGAGAAGGTCCATATCGTCAACAATAATAATGGGGCTAGATTTGAAACGTATATCATAGCAGGCGAGCGCGGCAGCGGGGTCATTTGCGTGAATGGAGCAGCAGCAAGATTAGTCCAGAAAGGTGATATCGTCATCATCATTTCATATGTTTATGTAACTGAAGAAGAGGCACGCACCCATCAACCGACTGTGCTGCTTATGGATGAACAGAATGGAATTAAAGACATAATCAAAGAAGAGCCTGGCGTCATTGCTTAATTGAATAAAATGCTGATGAAGGACACGAATTCCCCTTCATCAGCGTTTTTTATTTGTATGGATACCTAATTGCGCATTCATGCCACGGAATATGATACAATCTGCTGTAGTATTCAATACAGGAAGTTGATGATTGAATGGATAAAAGTACATATGCAGTCGTTGACTTGGAGACGACTGGACATTCCCCTTCAAGAGGGGATCGGATTATACAAATCGCAATCGTTTTCATTGAAAAAGGAACGATAACGCACCAGTATGCCCGATTTGTCAATCCGGAACGTGAAATACCGATGTTCATCCAACAATTGACCGCAATTACGGATGAAGAAGTAAAGTCCGCTCCAACATTTGAGGAGATTGCGCAAGAAGTCTCCGATCTGTTGCAGGGGACCGTATTTGTTGCACATAACACCGATTTCGATTTGTCTTTTTTGCAAAGCGAATTCAAGCGTTGCAACGTGGCAGGATGGTCCGGCAAGAAAATAGATACCGTTGAATTATCCAAAATCCTTTTCCCATCATCCTCAAGCTATCGACTGCAGGATTTGGCGGAGGATTTGGATATTGAACTTCCGGCCGCACATCGAGCGGATGATGACGCAGAAGCGACCGCGAATCTGCTGCTTAAAGCAGTGTCCAAGCTTCGGACTTTGCCGGAAGAGACATTGAACTTATTGCACAGACGTTCATTCTCGTTGCGCTCAGACATTTCGTCACTGATCTATGAGGCGTTGAAGATTGCGCGGACATCTCCGGTCGGCAAAAAGCTACCGCTATTCAGAGGGATCCCATACCGAAACGCTGAGAAGCCAGCCGGAGTCGTGGCGGCACGTTTTTCGTATCCATTTAAGGAAGAGGAAAAAATCGAACTGCTGAAGAAAGGATATCCTTCTTTCGAATACCGGAAATCCCAATTGTCTTTCATGGATACGGTTTGGGAAACATTGTCTGGCCATTCTGAAACCGTTACAGAGGTCCCGACAGGTGTCGGGAAAACGGTCGGATATTTATTGCCTGCAGCGATCCATTCCATTCAGACTGGGAAACCAGTAGTGATCAGTACGTTTACAAATCATCTTGTTGATAAAATCTTAGAGGATGAAGTGAAACGTATCCGTAAAATACTTGGCATCGAGTGTGGAGCGACGGTCCTTAAAGGCAAGGAGCAATATATTTCGCTCGGAAAGTTTGAAGAGCTATTGAGGATTACGGATGAATCATACGATGAAACATTTACAATTATGCAGATACTTGTCTGGCTTACGGATACGGTAACCGGCGATGTCAATGAATTGAATGTATCCGGCGGTGGACAATTGTTTATCGATAGAATCCGCAAACGGAACAACCTTCTGAAGGATGACGAAAAATTGGCGGACTACCATCAAAGGACAATGGATGCTTGCAGCCGTTCCAACCTCATCGTAACGAACCACTCGATGCTATTGTCCGATTCCAACCGCGAACAAAGGATTTTTCAAAACTTTTCCGGTTTAATCATCGATGAAGCCCATCAATTCATCCATACGGCTGCGAATGCCAATGAGACGGTTCTATCCTATATGAACTGGAAGTATGTCATGGGGCAGCTCGGCTCAGATGCGGATGGTCAACTATTGCATCAAATGATGAAACTTCATCGAAAATATGGAAATTATGAAAATCGGATCTTCGGAAAGCTCGCAGCCTCCTTTGAGCAATTCACAAAAGTATTTGATGATGTTGCTTCCCTGTTGTCGTATCACCGTCCACAAGTCAAAGGCGGCCAGCAAGGGAACCGGGTGATATTTGGCCTCGGGGAATTGAAAGGGAGTGAATCCCTGTTTTCAATAATGGCGGAAAAGATGAATGGATATATTGAACATGTGCAAATCATAAGTTCCCGTCTGGAAATGCAAAGAGAAAAAATGACACTGAAAGAACAGGCGTTTTTATCAGAATGGAATTATTGGTTAAGGGAGTTAAAAATAAAGGCTGGTGAATGGGTCGAAATATTCTTGGATGGAGAAACGGAAAACTTCACCGTTTGGATTGAAAAGGATAAGCGGAGCTTGCCAGGAAGTTTGAATGTCGTCAAAAGTCCCGTCGAAGGTTCGAATATTACAAAGGAATTCATCACAAATCTTAAAGAAGAAAAGATAGGTATCGTCTGGACGTCGGCAACAATGACAATCAATCAGGATGAGCGATTTGTTTCAAGGCAGTTAGGCATAGCTGATCATGTGCCTGTATTGACTTTTGACGCTCCGGAACACTTCTATGATAATGCAGGGATATTCATCGTTGAAGATATGCCTTCCATACAGCATGTATCCCAAAGCGACTATATCGAGGCTGTTGCGGATGCTGTTGTCCAAACAGTGATTGCGACAGGTGGAAGGTTGTTTGTACTCTTCACTTCCCAAGATATGTTGCGTAAAACATATGAATTGATTCTGGAAAGTGAATTATTGAGTGATTATGCTCTTATTGCACAAGGGGTCAGCTCAGGAAGCCGCATGAAACTTTTAAAATCATTCCGTCAGTTCGATAAATCGATTTTATTCGGCACAAATAGTTTTTGGGAAGGTGTTGATGTGCCGGGCGAAGCCTTATCTGCAATCATCATAGTCCGGCTGCCGTTTTCATCGCCTGATGAAGTCGTTTTCAAAGCGAGGGCTGCAAAACTAGCTGCAAGTGGATCCAATCCATTTACAGATTTGTCCTTGCCTGAAGCGATACTAAGGTTCCGACAAGGATTCGGACGATTAATCAGATCGAATGGAGAGAGGGGCTTTTTCATCATATTGGATAGACGGATTGACACGAAATCATATGGGAAGCGGTTTTTGAATGCATTGCCGTCTGTTCCCGTCCGAAAAGTGTCATTAGAACATATGGTGAATGAGCTCGAAGATTGTTATAATAAATAGGAATCAGTAGAAAGCGTAATGCGTATAGCTTTCCAAATTGTAGTTTGTATATAGGAAGTGATGCTTATGATGAATTGGATCAAATTCATCGCAGCTTTCCTTTTGGCGTTATCACTGATCATTATTGTCATCGTCTTTTATAATGCCAATGTCCCTTTTTCGGATGCAAAAGAAAAAGCGGAAGCGGATGCGTTGAGCTCTGGTGCTTTGAAGTCGGTTGAACGCACTGATATTTACAATGGTACCGTTTCGATGGTGACCGTATTTGGCAAGGATGACGAAGGAAATGAGAAAGCGGTTTTCATCGAAGGGAAAACAGGAGAAATCCTTGATGAAGTACTTATGAAAAATGGCACCGATGCCCAAGCCGCGATTGAAACGGTCAAGTCGGAACTGCCAGTGGAGAAAATCCTCCATGTAATCCTTGGCTTGGAGGATGGCCACCCTGTATGGGAAGTCGCATTTAAAGGTGAAAACGGCAAATTGAATTATGTATATGTCTTTTTTGAAAATGGCGAATGGTTGAAACGGATTTTAAATCTTTAAGATAGATTCGTTTACATTCGGTAGATGAAGGGACAAAAGGGAGCGATTCAATTGACAAAGAAGTTAGCAGCGCGGGTGAGTACATTATCACCCTCTACAACTCTTGCCATTACGGCAAAAGCAAAAGAGATGAAGGAGTCGGGCATCGACGTCATCGGATTAGGGGCGGGAGAACCTGATTACAACACTCCTGAAAACATTTTGGAAGCGGCTTATCAATCCATGAAAGAAGGCAAGACAAAATATACGCCTTCCGGAGGCCTTCCTGCATTGAAAGATGCGGTCATCGCCAAGCTGAAGAGAGACCAACAGTTGGATTACACAAGGCAGGAAATCATGATCGGCATCGGGGCAAAGCACGTCCTATACACGTTATTCCAGGTCCTACTGGATCCAGGCGACGAAGTGATCATCCCGACACCGTATTGGGTAAGCTATCCCGAGCAGGTGAAACTGGCTGAAGGAGTTCCTGTATTTGTAGAAGGGACATCTGAATCCCACTTCAAGGTGACGGCCGATCAAATCCGAAATGCAATCACTTCCAGCACTAAAGCTGTCATTATCAACTCACCGGGAAATCCGACTGGGATGATCTATTCTCGCGATGAACTTCAACAAATTGCTGATGTTTGTCAAGAAAAGGATATTTGGATCATCTCGGATGAAATCTATGAAAAGCTGATTTATGGAAATGAGAAGCATATTTCGATTGCACAGCTTTCGGAGGATGCGAAGAAGCGGACATTCATTATTAACGGAGTTTCCAAATCGCATTCAATGACGGGATGGAGAATCGGATATATCGCGGGTGATGCAAAAGTTGTCGGAGCAATGACGAACTTGGCTAGCCATTCGACATCCAATCCGACGACGACTTCACAATATGCAGCGATAGAAGCGTATGATGGCCCTCAAGATGCAGTGGAAACAATGCGTAAGGATTTCGAATCACGCCTTGAACGAATTTATCCTCAGCTGGCGGCAATTCCAGGATTTACAGTCGTCAAACCACAAGGTGCTTTCTATTTGTTGCCGGAAGTTACGGAAGCAATGAAAAAGACCGGCTTTTCAAATGTGGATGAGTTCGCCTCGGCACTTTTAACAGAAGCGAAAGTGGCAGTCATACCGGGATCCGGTTTTGGTTCACCTGAAACGATCCGATTATCCTATGCGACTTCGATTGATCTGCTTGAGGAGGCGGTAAAGCGCATCCGTTCATTTGTAGAAGCTAACTGGAAAGAATAATAGTCATACTCACGGAGGTACTTATGAAAACAATTATGATCCACGAAATGCCCGATCACGTAGGAGAAACTGTCCGGATCGGAGCATGGCTTGCGAATAAAAGATCGAGCGGAAAAATCGCTTTTCTGCAACTTCGGGACGGTTCAGGATTTGTCCAAGGCGTTGTTGTCAAGGATGCTGTAGGGGAGGATATTTTCGCCAAAGCGAAATCGATTCACCAAGAATCTTCCCTTTATATCACAGCGGAAGTTACGGAAGATGAGCGTTCATCATTCGGAGTCGAGCTGCAAGTGAAAGATATCGAGATCATTCACGAAGCGGTCGATTACCCGATCACACCGAAAGAGCATGGAACTGAATTTTTGATGGATAACCGTCATTTATGGTTGCGTTCCCGTAAACAGCATGCGGTCATGAAAATCCGGAATGAAATTATCCGCTCAACATATGAATTTTTCCATATGAATGGTTTTGTCAAAATAGACCCACCGATTTTGACAGGCTCTTCACCGGAAGGAACTACGGAATTATTCCATACGAAATATTTCGATGAAGACGCTTATTTATCCCAATCCGGGCAACTCTATATGGAAGCGGCAGCGATGGCACTTGGGAAAGTGTTTTCTTTCGGCCCTACGTTCCGCGCGGAAAAATCGAAAACACGCCGCCACTTGATCGAGTTCTGGATGATTGAACCTGAAATGGCTTTCGTACAACATGAGGAGAGCTTGGAAATCCAAGAGCAATATGTATCTCATATTGTACAGTCCGTATTGCAAAACTGCCCATTGGAACTCGAGCGACTTGGCAGGGATGTTTCGAAATTGGAAAAAATCCAGGCGCCATTCCCACGAATCACTTATGATGATGCAATCAAGTTCCTACATGAAAAAGGCTTTGACGATATTGAATGGGGCGATGACTTCGGTGCGCCGCATGAAACAGCGATTGCTGAAAGCTTTGATATGCCTGTGTTCATAACACATTATCCGAAAGATATTAAATCATTCTATATGCAGCCGCACCCGGATCGCGATGACGTCGTCCTTTGCGCCGATTTGATCGCCCCGGAAGGATATGGAGAAATCATTGGTGGTTCAGAACGTATTTACGATTATGAATTGATGAAGCAACGGATTCAAGAACATAATCTCGACGAATCCGCTTACGAATGGTATTTGGATTTATGCAAATACGGCGCCGTTCCGCATTCCGGCTTCGGACTTGGACTGGAACGGACGGTTGCGTGGATTTCAGGCGTGGAACACGTAAGGGAAACAATTCCTTTCCCACGTCTATTGAATCGACTTTATCCTTAATTGACACAGATTTATTAATAGTGAGGTGTTCGGCATGAAAGATGAAGAACGGCTCCGTATTTGGATTGAGCAGGGAAATGTCACCATTTCCCAGCTCTTTTTTCAGCACTATAAAGCATTGGATATAAAAGATGTCGACGCTGTGCTTCTATTGCAGATGTGTGCATTTCAGGCGGATGGTTCGCAATTTCCTACACCATCCGATCTTGCTGAACGAATGCATCTTACGGAGAATCAAGTATCCGAAATCCTCCAGCGTTTCATGCAACGCGGATTGCTGGAAATCCGGCAAGGCCAAGATGAAAACGGAGTACTCTTCGAACAATTTTCAATGCAGCCATTATGGAACAGGCTTTTGAACTTTGTGCTTACGGAGCAGAACGTAAAAGAAGAGCAAAAGGACAAAGACGAAGAAGGCGAAATCTTTACGTTGTTCGAGCAGGAGTTCGGCCGTCTTTTATCTCCGATGGAATGCGAAACGATTACGATGTGGTTGGATGAAGATGGACATGCTGTCCAGATCATAAAGGCCGCATTGAAAGAGGCTGTCCTTGCCCAAAAACTCAGTTTGCGCTATATTGACCGGATACTTTTCGAATGGAAAAAGAAAAGAGTTAGAACATTGAATGACGTGGAAAAGCAATCCAGGTCGTTCAGGACATCAATGATGCGTCCGGTTCAAAATCAGGAAACCGTCGTTAAAAAGGTTCCTTTTTACAATTGGCTGGAAGAACGGGAATAGGTGATTGCATATGTTGACGAAGAAACAATGGGAAGCCTGTCTTGAAGAATTCGGCAAGATGTTTCCCGATGCTCATTGTGAGCTGGTGCACGAAAATGCTTTCGAGCTGCTCGTCGCCACATTGCTCTCCGCTCAATGTACGGATGTACTCGTGAACCGTGTTACTGCGGATTTGTTCAAAAAATATAAAACGCCGGAAGATTATTTGGCAGTCGATATAGAGGAGCTTCAAAACGATATTCGATCTATCGGTCTGTATCGGAACAAAGCGAAAAATATTCAAGCATTGAGCGCGCTCTTAATCGAAGAATTTGATGGTGAAGTGCCGGCGGATAGGGATGTTCTAACGACTTTTCCAGGCGTTGGCAGGAAAACAGCCAATGTTGTTGTTTCCAATGCATTCGGTATCCCTGCTATGGCAGTTGACACACATGTTGAGCGTGTAGCCAAACGTCTAGGCATGAATCGATGGAAAGACACCCCTCTCATGGTGGAGGAAAAGATCATGCGATGGACGCCTATGGAAAGATGGACAGATACGCATCATCAGATCATTTTCTTTGGACGATATCACTGCAAAGCCCAAAATCCGGCTTGCGGTGAATGTCCGCTCCTGCCGTTGTGCAGGGAAGGGAAGAAACGGATGAAAGGCATTGCATAATTCCGAAATAGACAGGAAGGAAATGCTTTATGCCTTCTGGAACAATTGGCTTGATATGAAAGTAGGCATAGAGGAAGCCTATAAACATAAGAATGCTGAAGCCGCCAATATGATGGACAAGGCAATTGAAAATTATGTGAAAATGCTGGGGACTTTTATGCGCGTTGATTCTTCTACTAAATCATCCATTGAACCATTAAATGGCGAAGAACGGCTGCAATTCATCCAAGATAAAATAAGCGTTTATTTTGCTTTTGTGCAGTTGGATACTTTATACACCGAGGCAATGAAAAAAGCAGTGAGCCAGTTGGCAATGAGAAAATAAAACGGGGCTGTTCAGAAAATCAATGAAAACTGACTTTCTGGATAGCCTCCTTTTTTTCCTTGTATAATTATCAGACGGTTTTGTTGGCGTTTCAGGCGGTTCTTACGAGTTTTCCGGCGGTTCCGTTGTTACATCAGGCGGTTCCGCAGATTATCAGGCGCTTCAAGTGTGCGCGAAAAGTTATGTTTTGCTCGAGTCCCAGCAGGTTATACTCGAGTTTGACACGATTATGGCAAAATCCCCGACAGTTATGCTTATCTTGTGACTTAGGATCCACCTTGTTAAACAATAAAAGGGCTGCCCAAGTAGTCATTTTGACTTCCTGGACAGCCCCGTTTTTATTTATCTTCCACTGCCATCATCGGTTCCGTCGCCCGAGCCGTCACTTCCTCCCGTTCCCGGATCGGTTGTCACATCGCCAGAAGAGCCAGTTCCGTCCCCGGTTGTATTATCGCCATCTCCTTTGTTTCCATTATTGTTATTGCCTTTGTTTCCGTTATTTCCGTTGTTTCCACTATCGCCTGTGTTACCATTATTATTGCCATTGTTTTCGTTATTTCCGTTATTATTTTCCCCGTTGTTCTCGCCGTTATCAACATTTCCATCTTGGTCATCCATCGACGGATCATCTTCCGTTTGGCCCTCTATGAGAAGGGAAGTGGAAACTGTACTGCTTTCGATTTCACCTGAAATTGCCTTAACGTAGAAGACGTATGTGCGACCTCTCTCGACTCCGGAGAACGTCACATTATTTTCAGAAGTCGTCGTCATGTTCTGCGGCTCACTTCCGTCCACTGAGACGGAAACATTGAATTGCACTGGTTCTGGAAGCATATAGGCATCAGGATTGTCATATGACCAATTTAATGAGACAGAGTTTGACTCTGCATCATATTGTGCGGACAAACCGCTTGGCGCTTCCAGTTCGGTAATGGTTTCTTCAGCCATTTCGGTCGGTGCCGTTCCTCTTACGAACAGTTCTTTGCTCTTCAACGAGTCCGGCGTTGAGTTGCTCGCTAGGATTGGCGGATTAGATCCTTTGACGATGACTGCCTCTTCAACGGAACTCGGCTGCTTGAAGCGCGGTGTGTTCTTTCCGGCCACAAGATCAGTCATCACTGTCCTGAACAGTATTTGCGGCACATAGCGGCCTCGATCGTATGTTGTAATCGGAGTTTTAAAGTCTTTATAGCCGCCCCAAACGGAAATTGTGTATTCCGTTGTATAACCGGTGAACCAGCTATCCGGTACATCGGTATTTTTCATTCCTTTTTCTTTCATCGTGGCTGCATCATAGTTTGTCGTACCTGTCTTACCGGCCATATCCAGTCCTCGGACGTTAGCCGTCTTTCCGGTTCCATAAGTGATAACGTCCCGCAAAATATCAGTCACCATATAAGCGGTGGAATCTTTCATAACCGTCTTAGGATCCGGTGCCAAATTACGATCGGAGCCATCGCGGTAAATGATCTTTTTGACCGCATGAGGTTTTGTGTAAATACCGCCGTTGCCGAAAGGAGCATAGGCTCCAGCCATTTCAATTGTCGAGAATTCAGCATAATCACCGCCAATAGCAAGCGCAGAAGTCATTTTATCATATTGAAGCCCTAGCTTGCCCGCAAAATCACGAGCTCGTTTTGTTCCTACTTCTTCAAACACTTTGATGGCCGGAATATTTCTTGATCGGTACAAGGCTTCTCTCATTGTAATTGGACCCATGTATTTTCCATCGACGTTTCGGATCGATATATCTGTGCCTTTGTATTTATATGGTTCATCATTAAGGATATGTGCTGTTGACCAGCTTTCATTTTCGATAATAGGACCGTAAGATAGGATTGGTTTAATTACAGAGCCGGGTTGTCTACGGCTGGAAGCAAAGTTCCAATTTCGTCCGGTGAAATTCCTTCCGCCTCCGATTGCGACTATTTCTCCGGTTTTTGTATTAAGTACAGTCATTCCTGCTTGCATCTCATCGGATTCATAGATTGACGAGTTGATTGCTTTTTCTACAGATTGTTGTGCAGATGGGTCAAGAGCAGTCTGGATAGTTACGCCTTCTGCAAGAATATCCATCATGCCGGCTGATTCCAATTCATCCAATACGATGTCAATGTATGCAAGATACTTGGAATCCTTATTTTGTTTGCGTTGATCCTCCGGAAGGAGTGTTTTCGTTACAGGGATCGCTTTTGCCTTCTCCATCTCGTCCTTCGTTATTTTCCCGTGTTTGTACATAAGGCTGAGGACAGTATTCCGACGTTTTTCAGCACGTTCTGGATTTTTAAACGGATTATAGCCGTTCGGAGATTGTGGCATCCCTGCCAACAACGCCATTTCATGCAATTCAAGCTCATTCAGATCTTTACCGTAGAATTCTTTTGCAGCTGTCCCGATCCCATATATGTTGCCAGACATGAGGATTTTGTTAAAGTACATTTCGAAAATCTGTTCTTTTGAATACTCATTTTCAAGCTTGAAGGCGAGCCACGCCTCCTGTGCTTTCCGCTTCAATGTCTTTTCCTCTGATAGGAAAGAGTTCTTGATGACTTGCTGTGTTAGCGTCGAAGCTCCTTGTGATCCGAAGCCGCTTCGGAAGTTGGCAAGCACTGCGCCGCCCAATCTCCAGAAATCCATTCCATGGTGTTTGTAAAAGCGGATATCTTCGGTTGCGAGGATGGCATTTTCCATCTCTTTCGGGATTTTATCGTAAGGGACGAACTCCCGGTTCTCGGCTCCGAATTTCATAATGATATTTCCGTTCCGGTCAACAATATCTGACGTGAGCGGATCCTTCAATAGATTTTCATCAAGGTCTGGCGCGCTGCTCGCATAGAATGCAAACAGTCCTGCTCCGCCAACCAAAACTGCAATACCGAGCGCGACGATGCCAAGAACTACTTTCTTTATAATGCTGTTGCCATTCTTCTTCTTGTTATTTTTTCCGCGCTTCCGTTCCGCTTCCATCTGCTGCCGGCGGGCTACGCGGGATTTTTTTTGATCACTCATAAGTTTTCCTGCCTTTCAATTGTTTCTTCGAATGCGGGTTTCAAAAATGAATCCAAAGCGGCCAAATAGTCTAGCCGTGGATTGAAGCCTGCTTTAATCTCTATGGATATCTCTTCCATTTCAGAAAGTGTAATAGATTTCCTTCCTCCTGCTATCATTCTTTCCCACTTTTTTTCGAAGTACTCGTAAGGAATGATAAAATAGCGGTCAAGAACTGTGAATTTCACTAACAGAAACGCGATGCCTGCTTGCTCAGTCACTTTTTTCATATGCTCAACCTGATGATCGTGGATATTTTGCAACGGAAAGGAAGTCGTATTCTTCGTCTCCTTTGCTTCAAAGTCAATATATTTCCCTTTCCAAACCCCATTATAGTCAGTTGTGGAAGGAGATCTGAAATATGCTTCAGTTATGACGGCTGCACTTCTGGCGGGGTATTTCACATGCACGATTTGGATAGGGACCGGCTTTTTATGGATGACGGCTTCATTGTTGGACAAATAATATTCATTTGTCTCGTTTAATTCATCCTCTAACGTTTTCCCTCGGTTGCTGAACGATAGATTTTTTTTATTCACTCGGGCAGAGCGTTGTGCCGGAACATATTTTTTTCCGTTCGGATATCGAATTGTCATACCTACCACCTCGCATTTCCTATCATACCATAATGATTAGACGGATTATCACTCTTAAAGTTCCGCGGAAATATTGTCCAAATAGTTTTGAAGAATGCACGTTCGTTAGAGATTGGTGTCCACCTACAGTTTTTGATAGACTATAGGTAAGACTTCGGAAAGGAAGAGATCAATTGTTAACCTTAATAGAGAAAACCGAACGGCTCCTTTCTGTATGTGAAGAGTGCTTGGAAAGACTCCCGGCGATGCGTGAACTGGATCAGGAGCCGGATTTTTTTACAGAAGTGAAACCTTATGCAGATACAAACCATAGATTACTGGATGAATGGACGGAGGAAATCCGAACGTTGATTCGGGAAAAAAGGCCGAAATATGTTCATCTTCATCAAATCGAATCTTTGAACGAATCAATGAAACAATTCATCGTCCAATCTTTTTATGCGAAAACAGGAAAAAAACGTTTTGTCCTTTCTATCAATTCTGCGACGTATACATTTAGAACGGTTTTGGATGAATTGCAACGTAAAGGAGGGGAGCAAGGATGAAGAGGACGAGCGTCCGTGAAACAGTGGATCGTTTCTTATCCGCCCCTGAACTATCCTCCAATATTCGCCACTATGAAAAGATTGCAGGAAAATCTGCCGAATACTCATCGTTTCCGGACCAGCTTCATCCATCCATTGTGAAGGCATTAGCCGAAAAGGGGATTGAACGTTTATATAGTCATCAGCGTGAAGCATTCGATCTAGCCACCTCAGGCAATTCCATAACGGCAGTCACGCCGACTGCTTCAGGTAAATCTTTATGCTACCACCTGCCCGTCCTGCAAAGCATTTTAGAGGACGAGTCATCCCGTGCGCTTTATTTGTTTCCGACAAAGGCGCTTGCACAAGACCAGTTGGCGGATTTGCATGAATTAATCGAGGCGAGCGGGGAGACGATCCTCAGCTACACATATGACGGGGATACGGCGCCTGGATTGCGTACGAAAGTCCGGAAATCGGGCCATATCGTTTTGACCAACCCGGATATGCTGCACTCGGGCATTTTGCCACATCATACGAAATGGGTTTCCCTTTTCGAAAATTTGAAGTATATCATCATTGATGAATTGCATACGTATAAAGGGGTTTTCGGAAGCCACGTTGCCCATGTAATCAGAAGACTGAAGCGCATTTGCAATTATTATGGATGCGATCCGACCTTCATTTGCACATCAGCAACGATCGCCAATCCGAAAGATCTTGCCGAGACGTTGACTAATTCACCGATGCGTCTCATTTCCAAAAACGGCGCTCCTTCAGGCGTCAAGCATTTCATTTTCTACAATCCGCCGATTGTCCATAAAACATTCGGTATCCGGCGAAGCGCAATTCTTGAAGTGAGGGATATCGCGTCGTTTTTGTACCGGGAAGGGGTTCAAACGATCATCTTTGCAAAGAGCAGAGTGCGCGTTGAAATGCTCGTTACGTATATGAAGGAATTGACGAAGAAAAAACTGTTTGATCAGACGATAATGGGCTACCGGGGCGGCTATTTGCCATCAGAACGGAGGAAAATCGAAAAAAGGCTTCGGGATGGGGAGATTAAAACTGTGGTGAGCACAAATGCGCTTGAGCTCGGCATCGATATCGGCCAATTGCAAGCTTGTATCATGACCGGCTATCCGGGGAACATCGCAAGCGCCTACCAACAGGCAGGAAGAGCGGGAAGAAGGCAGGATGATGCACTAATCATCTATGTCGCGCAATCGATGGCACTCGACCAATACATTATTCAGCATCCTGAATACTTGTTAGGCCAAACGCCGGAAGAAGCGAGGATTCATCCTGACAATATGCTCATCCTCATGGATCATCTGAAATGTGCGTCCTTTGAATTGCCGTTCACGATGACGGAAACATACGGGGAATTCGAAGTCCAAGAGCTGCTCGCTTTTTTGGAAAGCGAAGGGGTGCTCGTCAAAACATCCGACAAATGGCATTGGATGACGGATCGATTCCCGGCTAGCGAGATCAGTCTCCGTTCGGCTTCCCAAGAAAATGTCGTAATCATCGACAAAACGATTCCAAAAGGAACCGTTGTAATCGGGGAAATGGATCGCTATAGCGCAATGACGTTGCTGCACGAAGAGGCGATTTATATTCATCAAGGCAAGCAGTACCAAGTCGAAATGCTTGATTGGGAAGAAAAAAAGGCATACGTCACGGAAGTCGATGTCGATTATTATACCGATGCAAATTTGGCTGTGGAATTAAAAGTGATCAGTGAAGACGAAAGTATGCAATTAGGGGAAGCAGAAGTTGCGTTTGGAGATATTGCAGTTTTGGCGATACCTACGATTTTTAAAAAGATCCGTTTCGATACACACGACAATATCGGATCGGGTCCAATTTCGCTGCCCGCTGAGGAATTGCATACATCATCGACCTGGTATTCATTCGAGGCACCTGACGGATGGAAGGAATCCGATCTGACGGACGCGCTGACGGGCGCTGCTTATGCAATCCAATCATTCATTCCGTTATTTGTCCGTTGCGACCGGTCGGACATCCATGTCGTTCCACAAGTGAAAGCGATCCATACGGGCAAACCGACAATTTTCATTTATGACAGTTATCCTGGAGGCATAGGGTTAAGCGAGAAGCTTTACGGTAGGTGGAGTGAGCTACTAAACCGAACTGCTCAACATGTTGCAGGCTGCGTCTGTGAATATGGCTGTCCGGTGTGTATTGGCGCCCAAGAAGAAGGTGTTAAAACGGTTAAGAAGAGCGTTAGTGCATTACTGCACGCATTCGCGAATTAAAAAGGGGGATTGGAGCTCTGTCACCATGGCTTCAATCCCTCTTCTTCATTTAATTATGTTTTTCTACTATAAGATAACCGAACCCCTAACCAGGTAACACCGCCTTAACTTAATTTACTAATATGCAGTAGGCAAAGATTACTTCACGTCAATCTGTACTGATTGATTTAGAACGGTAATTCGATATTTACCGCTTTTCTTCAAAACGATGTCACCTGTAAAAATACTTACTTTTTTTGCAGTTGAGGACTCTATAAAATCTGTTCTATCAGAAAATGTAAATACTTTTTCAGTACCATCTTCTAGATTATACAAGCTAAGCTCTACTTGCTCAGGCAGATTTTCTCCTTCAACTTCAAGGTTCACATCCTCAAAAGTCCCTGCCACCAAATCTTCCTTCGATATCATTAGTGTGGCCTTATCAATCTCCACATAAGGTTCCTTCACATAGACTGAGAATTCTCCAAAGGTTTCATCCTTGTATATGAACTTCAGATTCCAATATCCTTGCTTCACAAAAGGCTTAAAACTTGTTAAAGCGTGAGCATCAGAGCCGTACATTCCATTACTTAATGTGAAAGAAGCCATTTCCTGAGTATAGCCGCTGTCAACATGCACACCCTCAATTTTCATATCCTTATTAACAAGATCATCCGGATTGCCCCAAAGATAAACCATTATTTTTGCTACACCTCTATAATCTTCTGCAACCAAGTCAACTGGTAGTAATAAACTCACTTTTCCAGGTATCCCATAGTTTGAATCTAGATATATTGGCTGTCCTGCTTCGTTAAATAGAGCGAAATATTCACCGATCTCGGCTTTTTCAACACCTGCCGAGAAATGAGTTTCAGGCAGTTCCATATTCACTAAAAATAACACAGGAGCAATCATCAATATTGTAAATAGAGCCCCCAACAAACCAACCCGCTGAAAAGGAAAGCTAAATCTTCTACTAGGATCTTTTTGCTCCCGAATCCTCTTAATAATGTTGTTTTTTTGCTCCCCGTTCAGTTCATAAGCAGGGAATTCCTTTATCTTCATAAGAAGCTCTTTATCTGAAAGATGGGTCAACTGGTTCATCCTCCTTTAAAGTTAAATTTAGTTTCTTCAATGCACGATGAAAAGTGACATTTACTTTATTATCAGTCCATCCCAATACTTGGGCCGTCTCCTGGGCAGACAAATCGGCAATCCCTCTAAGGAGGATCACATCACGGTAATTTTTTTTCAATGCATTGATAGCCTCTAATAATCGGGCGGATTCTGCCTTTTGGATAATAATCTCTTCCGTGATTGCTAATTCGCTTCCGGAAGTTTGCCGTAACAGCTTATCCTTAAGGTTATGCCAAACACTTCTTTTTCTAGAAAAATCAATAGCTGTGTTACGAGCAATACTGATTAGCCATGTCTTTGGGTTAGATTCGAACTTAAAGCTCACGAAGGACTGAAAAGCCTTTAAAAATGTTTCCTGTACTAGATCCTCCACATCTTTAGATCCTGTGTAATACACCAAATAATTGGTAATGTCTTTTTCATATTCATGAAACCATAGTTCCACTTGCCGGCCGGCATCCATCGCTTTACCTCCTTTTATAATAAGACGGAGTTTTAAAGTCTATCTTACAGTTTTACTGAGAGTATTTTAAGATAATTCGATCACATAGATATAATGAAAAATCACTATTGGATTAATAGTGGTATAGTTTAGGAGTAGCGTTTTAAGTGATTATTAAGTATATGGAGGAAATAATGAGTACACATTTGTATTTAACAAGACACGGAGAAACTGAGTGGAACCAAAAAAGGCTTATGCAGGGGTGGAAGGATTCGCCGTTAACAGATAAGGGAATAGCACAAGCAAGTCAGTTAGCGCGAAGATTGTCTACTGTGAGATTCCATGCTGTCTATTCAAGTACAAGTAAAAGAGCCATCCAAACAACTGAAATAGCAAAAGGTGAAAAAAACCTTGAGGTTATTAAATATGATGATCTAAGAGAAATGTCTTTTGGCAAATGGGAAGGCAAGACTCAGGAAGATAACGAAAAGGAGAATCCGGCAGAGTGGATGACTTTTTGGGAAACTCCACACTTGTTCAGTAATGAATCAATAGAGCCTTTTTTAAAAGTTCAAGAAAGAATGGTTGCCACAATCAATAAGATAGTGAAACAGCATCCATGTGAAAATATACTTGTCGTTACACATTCTATTGCGCTCAATTTACTGATGGATTACTTCGAAAAAAACGAACTGAAAGATTTATGGTCAACTCCAGCTATCCCTCCAACAAGCTTAACTTTGGTAGAATTTCAAGAAAACAATCAGCAAGAGGTAATATTTAAGTATGATACCTCACATTTAGACGAGTTCTCGCGTTAATCTATTGATCATCGTAATCGTCGTAAAAAGTCTCAAATCAATACTTCATCCAAATAATTTATTTCTATGTTACGATATCGATAAAAGAAAGAATAGAAGGGGGGAAACCGATGTCGTATGAAGCGAAGATGATGGAAATGAAGAAGCTGCTGAAAAAGAAAGCACCTAAAGCCGAAGAAAAGGCCCAAGCTCCGAAGCGTGAAACGCCTCCGTCGCCTCCTTATGAAAACAGATGGCTCGCAGCTGGACTGACAAAGGAAGAAAATGAATTTGGCGTCGTCTATAAAAAGACTGTCGTCTATGAACCGGATCATCGACATGGAAATTATGCACTTTCTGGTTTATTGGACACAGTGGAAAGATGGCGTGAATCAGAGGAGATCCATCCTCTTGCGCCGGATTTTACGCGACCTCTCGTATTTTTCGATACAGAGACGACCGGCTTGAAAGGCGCTGGCACGCTCATTTTTCTTATGGGCTTCATTGAATATACGGACGAAGCGTTTACATTGACGCAATATGTGCTGCCTGGACCTGATCATGAAGCGGCGTTCCTCTATGCTTCCGACCTGTGGAAGACACCGATGTCGATTGTCATGTATAACGGAAAAAGCTTCGATATGCCGCAAGTGCAGACGAGATGGACGATGAATAGAAATGTGCTGCCGCAATTGCTGAAGCATACCGAAATCGATCTGCTGCATGGATCGAAAAGGATCTGGAAAAATGAAATGGACACCTTTAAATTGACGGCGGTTGAGGAGGAGCAGCTCGACTTCTTCCGTGAAGGCGATATTCCCGGACATATGGCGCCGATCATCTACCAAGATGCAGTGAAAAACGGCCGGGCCGAGTTGCTGATGAAAGTCTTGCTTCATAATGAATGGGATATCCTTTCCCTCGTCACTCTGTATATTCGTTCAACGGATCTTCTATTACAAGGCGATACGCTTTCATCTGCAAATGCGCAAACGAATATCGGGAAATGGTATACGGACTTGAAATCGTTTAGCCGAAGCAAAGATGTCCTTATGGATGTCATAGCAGAATACGGGTCGGAGGAACCCAAGGCGCATTTTCATATCGGTTTCCTTCTGAAAAAGGAAGGGCTGCATGCGGAAGCTATCGAATCATTTACAATTGCCGCTGATGGTTTGGAGGGAAGGGAAAAAATCATCGCCTTTGAGGAATTGGCGAAGCTTTTCGAACATAAAATGAAAGAGCCGGAAAAAGCCCTTCATTACACAAAAGAAGCAATCCGCAATCTGTATCAAGAGGAGGACGTGACAAACCGTTTCAAAGTACGGATGGGAAATGAATTTGCTCATAGGGAAATAAGATTGAATAGAAAGCTATTTCCCGGGTAAGCGCAGTAACCGACAAAATCCTGCTTTACAGCCGAAATAGAAAGACAAAGTTGTACAAAATATGCTATACTTGCGACATGTAAACATAGATGGAAGGGCGTCATTAGATGGAAATAAAACTTGATTCTAAATCGATACTTGAAAAGGAATTTAAAACAGGTTTACGCGGATATAATCAAGAAGATGTGGATCTTTTCCTGGATCAAGTCATCCAGGACTATGAAGCTTTCAAAAAAACGATATCAGAGTTGCGTATGGAAAATGAGAAGTTGAGGGATGAACTTGCTTCAGCCTCCAAACGTCCAGCGGCAACGAATGCCAATACTACAAACTTTGACCTGTTAAAAAGGATTTCCAATCTGGAGAAGCATGTATTCGGCAGCAAATTGTACGACCACGAATGATTTCATCAATTGCGTAGAAGAAATACGTTGATATTTGTCGAAAATTGCAGTATACTATTATAACCATAGCGTGAATTCAGGTAATCGCTGCAACGACAGTTGTAGAGGAAAGTCCATGCTCGCACGGTTCTGAGATGACCGTAGTGTCCGTGCTCGGTGAAAAAATAAGCCGAGGCTTTGCGCATTGCGCATTGACGGCGGGGATAAGTCCTAAGTGTGCTTTGCACATATGGGCGAGGTCCCCTGAAAAGTGCCACAGTGACGTAGCTGATCCGGAAACGGATCAGGTGGAACGCGGTAAACCCCACGAGCGAGAAACCCAAATTATGGTAGGGGCACTCTTCTGAAGGAATTGAACGGATGAAGGGACAGACATTGTCTGTAGATAGATGATTACCACCCTAAGTACGAGGCGCAAGCCGTTTGAGTACACGGGAACAAAACATGGCTTATCGAATTTACGATGGTTCAACATAACAATCAATGCTCTCCTACTCGTTTGGAGAGCATTTCTACGTTATTGGGATATGAATTGATTATTAAGTCATAACACAAACTACATAAGATTAGATTACTAATTGTGGTTGCTGTTGCTTGGAGTGAAAGCGCGAGACTCCTGCGGGAATAGCGTTAGTCGAAGACCCCGCAGGAGCGTAGCGACGAGGAGGCTGAGGCAACGCCCGCGGAAAGCGAGTGCTGGAACGGAAAGCAACAGCCTTTTCCATTAAGATATTCAGACTACATATAGACATGATCAGAATTGGAGTTGGTAATGCATGACAAATTATAAATTGGTCGCCACATCCGCCATGGGGCTTGAATCGATTGTTGCGGATGAAGTGAAAGAACTCGGCTTCCAGACGAAAACCGAAAACGGGAAAATCTATTTCGAAGGCGATGAAACAGCAATCGCCAAAACAAATATGTGGCTTCGTGTTGCGGACCGCGTACGCATCATCGTTGGCGAATTCACAGCGACTACATTCGATGATCTTTTTGAACAGACGAAATCCCTTCCGTGGGAACAATATTTACCCGTAGACGCTAAATTCCCTGTATCGGGCAAATCGGTGAAGTCGACATTGTACAGCACACCGGACTGTCAGGCAATCGTAAAAAAAGCAATCGTAGAACGGTTAAAATCAGCATATAATCGAATCGGCTTTCTCGATGAAACAGGTCCTCTTTTCAAACTTGAAGTATCCATATTGAAAGATAAAGTCACATTGACTATCGATTCAAGCGGAGCGGGCTTGCATAAACGCGGCTACCGAGTCGGTCAAGGTGATGCGCCAATCAAAGAAACGATGGCTGCAGCACTCGTTAAATTGACGCGTTGGAATCCCGACAGACCGTTCGTTGATCCGTTTTGCGGTTCCGGAACGATTGCAATCGAAGCGGCCATGATCGGGCAGCAAATCGCGCCTGGCTATAACCGCGATTTCAGCAGTGAACAATGGCCTTGGATGGAACAGGCGATTTGGGACCGTGTCAGGGAAGAGGCGGAAGATCTTGCGAAATATGACCAGCCTCTTGATATTCAAGGTTTTGACGTTGATCCGAAGATGATCAAGATTGCCCAGCAAAACGCAGTGGAAGCGGGCTACATGGATTTGATCCGGTTCGAACAGCGCGATGTTAAAGATTTGACTGTTGAAGGTTTGAACGGCGTGCTTGTCGGAAATCCTCCTTATGGGGAGCGATTGGGTGAAATTGAAGAAGCCGAGGAACTTGCACGGGTCGTCGGCCATATAATGGATAGGTATCCATCATGGTCTGTCTACATGCTTTCTTCATTGGAAAACTTTGAGACGATGTACGGGAAAAAAGCGACGAAGAAACGAAAGTTGTTCAATGGTTTCATCAGAACGGACTTTTATCAGTTTTGGGGTCAGCGAAAATAAGAAACAGATTTGACGGAAGAGGTCCTGCCTCTTCCGTTTCCATGTGCGAAAGGAAAGGGGAGCGCAAATGAAAAGGAAAATGCCATTTTCATTAACTAAAGAAAAATCATTCTATGAATCCTTGAATGACTGGATTGGCGATACATTATATGACGATTTGACCGAAAAGGGATTCGAATGCAGAGATGAACAAATCTATATGGCATTTCAAATTGAACAAGCGCTGAAAGAAAAAAAGGTCTTGCTTGCAGAAGCAGGCGTCGGAACAGGGAAGACAATCGCCTATTTATTGCCTGCAATTGCTTACGCGAGATATACAGGCAAACCTGCCCTCATTTCCTGTGCGGATGAAACGTTGATCGATCAGCTTGTGAAAGAGGAAGGCGATATCCGCAAAATCAGTGACGCATTGCAAATTGATATTGACGTCCGTCTTGCTAAAGCTAGGGATCAGTATTTATGCCTGAAGCGATTGGATGAGGCTGTAGATGCCTCAATGGAGGACTTTGCAGAAAATGTCCATAGCAGCTTGCCGGATTTCGTCAACGGCAACGTCTCGCTGCAATCGGTCTTCCCGTATGGAGAACGATCGGACTATCCTCACTTGAACGATGAACAATGGAAAACGATGAATTTCCATCCTATTCAACAATGTGCGGCATGCGATATCCGAAATCGATGCGGCCAGACGATCCACCGGAATCATTATCGCGAAGCGGCAGATTTGATCATTTGCTCGCATGACTTCTATATGGAGCATATTTGGACGAAGGAATCGCGGAAGCGCCAAGGCCAATTGCCATTGCTTCCAGATGTATCGATGATCGTGTTCGACGAAGGGCATCTGCTCGAGTATTCCGCTCAGCGTGCGCTAACGTATGAAGTGCAAAATCATACGTTGCTTAATTTATTGGAGAGGATTATGGTCGACGGTGTCCGGGAAGAGACGTTGCAGTTGATGGAACGACTAATAGATGTTCACGAACATTTTTTCCGTCTGCTGAAATCGGCAACGAATGATAGCGCGGATGAACGGAAAGCGATCCGGAAAAGCGGGGAAATCCTTTCTGTCGGTAGGGAAGCGATCTCCATCTCGACCGCTTTGCTGGAAGAATTCGTGTTTGAAGGCGAATTATATATCATTCCGGAATATGATTTGAAAATGGTCGAAGAATACTTGGAGCAGTATATATATTCCATGGAATTATTCGTGTCTGAGAATGATGCTGTCGACTGGCTGGAAATGGGCAAAGATGGGATGACACTGATCATCATGCCGCGTCTCGTCACGGATATTTTGAAAGAAAAGCTGTTTTCCGCCAATATGCCGATTGTTTTCTCGTCAGCCACACTTTCAGTCGGACAGGATTTCTCCTATATATTGGATAGTCTTGGCATCGAAGACTTCCTTTCGTTTTCAGTGGAATCGCCTTTCGATTACGAAGAAAAAATGGAAGTCATCGCCGCTGATCTCGGCGAAGGAGAAAAGCCGAACTATGTGCTCGACTTGCTGAAGGACGGCCAACAGACTTTGCTGCTGTTCAAATCGGAACAATCGATGAAGGAATTCCAAGCAGAGTTGAATGAAGAACAAAGAAAAGGAATCGCATTTGAAGGCGAACGGGAGTTGTCGTCAATCATCCGTGAGTTCCAACAGAAGGAAATTTCCGTGCTTTGTTCGTATCATCTATGGGAAGGCCTGGATATTCCGCAAGATGCCCTGACTCGGGTCATCATTTACGATCTGCCGTTTCCTCCTCACGACCCTTTATTCGACGCACGCAGGAAACATGCGGAAAATCCATTTGAAGAAGTGGATTTGCCGTTCATGCTGCTTCGACTGAGACAAGGGGCCGGCCGACTCATTCGGACTTCGGAAGACTATGGTAGTGTGCATATCCTGTTGGAAGGCCTTGAACAGGAAATGAAAGAAGTGATCGACGGAATTTTTCCGGTAGATCTTCAGACGTTCGTTAAGAAATAATAACTATAAGCTGTCTTTTTCATCGGGAATCCTCGATTAAAGACAGCTTTTCGTATACATAAACTTCGAATTTTCAATATAAATCGATTGATTAAGAAAAATGGTATAGTGGATAGAGAATGTTAGGAAGGATCGAATATTATGTTTGATAATAAAGAGATTTTGGAACGAACAGCTATTTACGGTCATTTATTCAACAATAATCACGATGAAGAACGTTTAAGAAAAGCAGCTTCTTTAGCTCGGAAATTAGTGGATGAAGAGTTTGTCATAGGATTCGCAGGTCATTTCTCCGCCGGCAAATCCTCTATGATCAATGCGTTGACAGGCGAAGACTTTTTACCGACAAGTCCAATCCCGACGAGCGCCAATATTGTCAAAGTGAAGAAGAGCGATGAAGAATTTGCGATTATCCATCGGACAGACGGCTCTTTAGTGAAATATAAAGGCCCTCACTTCTTCGATGCCATCAAGTCTTTCAGTAAAGATGGAGCAGAGATTTCCCTTATCGAAATCGGACATCCAGCATCCAAATTACCAGAAGCGATAACGGTCATGGACACACCTGGAGTCGATTCGACGGATGATGCCCACCGCCTGTCGACGGAATCGGCTCTGCATCTCGCCGATCTCGTTTTCTACACGATGGACTATAACCATGTCCAATCGGAGCTGAATTTCAAATTCACGAAAGAATTATTGCGTTATAACGCCAATGTCTATCTGATTATTAACCAAATTGACAAGCATCGGGAAAGCGAATTGCCTTTCGAGGACTTCAAAAAATCCGTTGAAGATTCTTTCAAGCTATGGGGCGTCGAGCCGAAAGGGATCTTCTACACATCCTTAAAGTCCGATCACCTTCCATTCAATGATTTTGAAAAGGTGAAAGGCATTGTCGAAGGCTCGATTGTCAATTGGCAGGATCATTTTCTGGAAAACGCCGAACAATCGCTTTTGAAATTGAAAGAGGAACATATGGCATTTTTGGAAGAGGAGAAAGCCGATTGCAAATCGGCCTATGCCGACATCGTTTCGGACGTTGAATGGAATGATTACGAAGAACTTTCCGTGGAATTGAGCGAGCTGAAGAAGCGTGCGTCCCTTCTTTCGGGAGATGAATTTTATGCCACTTTCGAACGGGAACGAAATGATTTGCTGCGCAACGCTTCCGTCAGCCCTTTTGAAACGAGGGAGCTGCTGAAGGACTATTTGGAGTCGAAATCTTCGCGATTCAAGGTTGGCCTATTATTTGGCGCCAAAAAGACTGCGGAGGAGAAAGCGAGGAGAAGGGATTCCCTTGCTTCCAACCTGTCAAACCTGATACATACACAGATTGAAGTACATTTGAAGGCACTAATGAAAAAGTCGCTCAAAGATGCCGGGCTGATGACGGATGAGCGTTCCATTGAGATCGACGAGATGGATATGGCAATGCCTTTCGAAGTGATTGACGCTCAGTTCAATGTTTCGGATGTTGTCACGGGAGAAACTGTTTTAAATATGGCAGACCAGATGAAAACAGCCATCCAGCAATTTTTACGCAAACGGACCGATGATTGGAAACAAGAAATGTCCGATTTGGCCGCATCCGCAGGCAATGAACAATCGGAGCCGCTGCTTCAAACGATTCAGTCGCTTGAACAAAAGTTGTCTGCCATTGCCCAAGTGAATGAGATCGAACGTAAACAGGCTGAATTTATTGATAGCCTAGCCGCTCCAACTGCCAAACTGAAAGCGGCAAGCGAATCTTTGCTTAAGCATTGGGAGAAAAAAGCGGATATCGAAACGATTGAACTCGATGACCTGGAAACGGCAGCAAGCGTCACAGAAACAGTGGCGGTTAAACAAGAACAGACAAATGATCGTGAAGTTCATCCGACCCGGTCTGACGCGGAAAGTGTCATCGAAAATGCATTGCATATTGCGCAGTCGGTAATGGATATCCCTGGATTTTCAGAGATGGCCGATTATTTGCGGAATAAAGCGGAACGTCTTTCCGATCAGGAATTCACAGTCGCTTTATTTGGAGCATTTAGTGCTGGAAAATCATCATTCTCCAATGCCTTGATTGGCGACCGGGTATTGCCGGTTTCACCTAATCCAACGACAGCTGCCATCAACCGGATCAGACCTGTAGCGGCAGGGAAAGAGGATCGAACAGCGGATGTTCATTTGAAAACGGCCGGCCAGATGACCGAGGACGTTGCATTTTCATTCGAAGCGCTCGGAATGCCGATTTCATCGTTGGAAGAAGCGTTCAGGAAAGCTCATGACGTCTTAGGGAAAGAGCTGGAAAACGAAGGCCTGCACATCCATAAAACATTCATCCGTGCATTCCAGACGGGCTACCCGGTCTATAAGGATAGACTCGGAACCGTCATGAACGTCGAACAAACCGAATTCACCCGATTCGTGGCGGAGGAGGAAAGAAGCTGTTTCGTCGACTCCATCGATTTGTATATCGACTGTCCTTTGACGAGGCAAGGCATCACTTTGGTCGATACACCGGGAGCGGACTCCATCAATGCCCGGCATACCGACGTTGCGTTCGATTATATTCGGAATGCGGATGCAATCCTTTTCATCACTTATTATAATCATGCCTTTGCACGAGCTGACCGTGAATTCCTGATCCAGCTCGGTCGGGTGAAAGATGCATTTGAATTGGATAAGATGTTCTTCATCGTCAATGCAATTGATTTGGCGAATAATGAAGAAGAAGCGCAAACGGTCCTTTCATTCGTTGAGCAGGAATTGGCTGCTTTTGGAATCCGCCATCCTCGTGTTCACGGTATTTCCAGTTTGCAGGCATTGGAAGCGAAGCTTGGTGGCCGTCAGGATAGCTCCATGGAAACTTTTGAACAGCACTTCAGCCATTTCTTGAAGGATGACTTGAAAGGGCTTGCCGTCCAGGCATTGGAAGAAGAGGCGGCTAAAGCCGTCAATCGCTTATCGATATTGATTGAACGTGCGGAAGTGAACAGGACACGTAAGGCAGAGCGCCTAGTGGAGCTTGATCGCTTCGAACAGGAGGTACGGGCACGTTATGCAAACGGTTTTGCAGAAGTGATCCGTAAAGCTTCCAACAATGAATTGAATGAATTGGTTTACTATATTTTACAGCGGGTATTCCTTCGTTTCGGGGACTTCTTCAAGGAAGGCTATAGTCCTTCGACATTCGCCAATCATCCTGCCGACAAGGCGCTCATGATGGCACTTTCCGAAACAGTACAGATGGTCGGCTTCGATTTGACACAAGAATTGAAAGTGACCAATTTACGTATGCTGAATTTCATGAATAAGTTATTGAAGGAGCGGGAGCGTTCGGAAGTGCGGTTCCTTTCGGAAAAAGACAGTTCCATTTCCCCGTCTCCGTATGAGCCGGACGATGCTGAGATGCTGTCATTTGCTGCACCTTTTGATAATCCCGCCCATTATAGAGATGTCAACCGTTCATTCAAAAACCAGAAGTCGTTTTTCGAAAAAGGGGATCGTCTCGTATTGAAAAACAATCTGGAAGAACGTTTGAAACAAGATGCTTCTATCTATTTGGGCAAGGAAAAAGAACAAATCGAGCTTTGGGCGGAGCAGTGGATCGAAGCGGAAGCGGAAGGGCTGAGGCTGCATTTATTGAAACAAAGCATCAAACAGATCGATTCAGAACGATCTCTCCTGCAGGATACGGAGCAGCTGGACGAATGGCGCTCAATTCATGAAAAAATCAACTAAAGGGGATGAGTTGAAATGAGTGAAGTTTTCAAGTCGATCAATGAAGTAGATGTTCAAGACATAAAATGGATCGATGCACGTTTTTCATTACAGGACAACGAATTGGGGAGAAAAAAGTTTGAAGAAGGGCATATTAAAGGTGCAATGTACTGGGACCTCGAGGATGACCTTTCTGATATGACGAAGAAAACCGGAAGGCATCCATTGCCCGATAAGGAGACGTTGACAGCATTATTCCGGCAAAGCGGTTTGGAGCTCAATGACCGGATATTTGTCTACGATGATGGCGGCAGTCCTTTTGCGGCAAGGGCATGGTGGGTGCTCCAATACGGCGGATTCAAAAACTCCTTCATTCTAAAGGAAGGCTTTGCGGAATTGGCAGCGATGGGGATTCCAGTCTCTGAAGAAGCGGATGTCCCTGAGCAATCGAATTTCGTCCCCATCTGGGATGAATCGATTTTTGCTCCCCGAGAATACGTCGAAAAGACGGTCGCCGGGGAAACCGGCACCGTATTGTTAGACGCTCGTTCTGCTGAACGGTACCGCGGCGAAGTCGAGCCGATTGATCCGATTGCTGGTCATATTCCGGGAGCGCGAAATTTCGACTGGGAACAGTTAAAAAAAGATGGCTCCTTCAACTTGGATAGTGAAGTGGGCAAACAATTATCAGAAGTCGTTCAGCATGATGATGCAGTTGTCGTGTACTGCGGAAGCGGTGTAACAGCCGCTCCGTTATATGCGATGCTGAAGCAGCATGGCTATGAACATGTGAAGCTATATGTAGGTAGTTACAGCGACTGGCTTTCAAGGGAAGTCGTTGAAGTGGAAAAAGGGTAAACGAAGGCGGTGCGGCAGTACAATGCAATATGCAATTTTTGGGGATGTTCATTCTTCCAAAGCGGATTTGGAGGACGTTCTTTCCGATATTAAAGAACGGGCTCCCGAGGCTGTTTTGATCAGTACCGGGGACCTGTTCGAATGCACGATCAGCAAGCGCTTTGTGAATGAGCGCACGTATAGCAGTTTTGACGAAGTGATGATATTGCCTGAAGGTTTTGTGGAGTTGCTTACTTTCCCGTCAGTGAAAGGGAACCAGGAAGAACGGATACTGCTCATTACGGAAACGGATGACCCTTTGCTCGGAATGCTTTCCGCAATGCCGGAAAGAATCGAACTTGGCGAAGTGGAAGTGATCCATGGCCATCAGTGGAAGTGGGGAGGGGAACCGTGGTCGTTAATAGAAGCGGAAGTATCGAAAAACCTGACATTTTACGGTCACAGCCATCGTTCGGGGATGCTGCGCAATGGCATTGAAAATGAGACCATCCTTTTTGATCAACCATATGATGTGAAGGACGGTCAAACGCTTATCAATGTCGGTGCTGTCGTTTTCGATAAGGAATGGGTACTCTACGACGACATGCAGGATACTGTTACTTTTATGAAGGTGAAGTAGGATAAGGAGCATTTGCCGGCCGGTGAATGCTTCTTATCAATTCCCTTGTTTTTGAATAGCTTCCCTGGCAAGGGCATCCGCGGCGCGATTTTCGGTGTCCGGTATCCACTTAATGAAAAAGAAGTCGAATGTTTTGGCGATGGATAGGATTTTATCCAAATAGACTTTATGGATTTCGTTTTTGACATATTCATTTTCCACTGCGGAGACGACGGCTTTTGAATCCGAACGGGCAGAAACGATTCCCGTTGTCAGTTTTGCTGCTTCCTCCATTCCGCGTAGAAGGGCAAGGAATTCAGCTGTATGGTTGTTCGTCGGCTCGATTGGTTCGGAGAGTTTGACTATTTTACCCTCACCTTTGATGTATATTCCGATGCCGCTTTTGCCCGGATTTCCGGCACTTGCGCCATCTACGTACAATTCGATCATATCCCATCTCTCCTTATGTTTGTTGCAACCCGCTGAAAAGCATATTAAAATGAATAAACGACTTTACTGGGAGGCTGCTATGGATAAATTGACAGTCATGAATGAAATCAATGAAGTGCTTGATACGTATTGTGAAGGATGTTTTGTCAAAAGGCAACAGGCGAAGGACCTCGGAAAAACCGGGGCTCATCAGTTTTGCATTCAGACATGCACAATCGGGGAACAACTTCAATTTCTAGGAAATGAAATGAATAAATTGACAAAATAATATCCCGCCAGGATTACCTCGGCGGGATATTGCTCGTATACATATTCATATTCATGTTATAGTCAAGACATTTGCAGCTTGGGGTCCGCGGTTACCTTCCACGATTTCGAAGGATACGGTCTGGCCTTCATCCAATGTCTTGAACCCATCTGACATAATGCCGGTATAGTGGACAAACACGTCTTCGCCGTTATCCGTTTCAATGAAACCATAACCTTTTTCATTGCTGAACCATTTTACTTTACCTTGGTACATGCTTATTCCTCCCTCGGCATTTCAATGTCTTTCCCATTATTAACATGGTTGCATTAACTATACATGAATCGACATTATACGTCAATGACATGCCTAAATTTTCAGTCGAATCAGGTATACCGGATTTCCGCTTCAGGCGACGCTTTCCGCGGGCACGGCTTCAATCTCCTCGCCACTTCGTGTCTGCGGGGCTTTCAGCTCGCGCTATTCCCGCTGGAGTCGCGCCTTACGCTTCAATCCTTATATAGGTAAATTAAAAATGAGAAGGTGTTCAAATGAATAAAATAATTGAAAGATGTACAGAGCAAGTGATCGAAATATATGAGCGGTTCGATGCGAGCCATGATTATGATCATATTTTGCGGGTTATGAAAAATGCCGAGGATATTGCGCGGGTGATGCCAGATGCGGATATGACCGTCGTTCGGCTTGCCGTCCTCTTGCATGATATCGATGACCCGAAATATAAAGAGGCCGGCAGCGTGTCCGCTCTTGAGCTGCTTGATGCAGCTGGAGCAGAGGACGGGTTGGCGACTAAGGTTCTTGAAACGATCAAAAGCGTTTCATTCAATGGCGGAAACGAAGAAGAGATCGTTTCGATTGAAGGGGCGATTGTGAGGGATGCCGATCGGCTTGACGCTATCGGTGCAATCGGCATTGCTCGAACTTTCGCTTTCGGAGGGGCAAGGGGAAGAAAATTATATGATGCGGATGAAATTGCAAGAACGCAAATGTCCGAGGATGAGTACCGTTCCAAAAATACGGCTTCTGTGACACATTTTTATGAAAAACTCCTTTTGTTGAAGGATTTGATGGTGACCGAGGAAGGAAAACGTCTCGCGAAGGAACGCCATGATTTCATGGTCTCTTTTTTAGATCAGTTAAATGCGGAAATCGGAGCTGCAAAATGAGCATTGAAAAATAGGAAAGCGGGCATCCTTCACTCGACAAGGATACCCGCTTTTTTCAATGCAATTTCTGCATTGTCAATTTGATATTGGTCGTCGGCGATGACTGTGTGAAGATGGATGCCTCCCTCAGCTAGATTGGAAAGGTATACCGCATTCGCTTCATTGACCCGCCTTATGAATTCCTTCACTTCCAGACGGTTTGCCACCATGATGGAAGCACTCAAGTCGCCGTAGACAGGGTGTTCGACTTTCACATCCTTCACAGTCAGTCCATGATCGACGAGAATATTCAACTCTTCCTCCGTCTGTTCGGGAGTATGGTAGCAGACGAGCACCTTCTCGATCTTCTCCGGTCCAGCAGACGTGTGCATATAGATGTACCCTTGACTCGTCGCAAGGATTGGTTCCTTCTTCGCTTTTAATAAGGTAATATCACCGACGATGACTTGGCGGCTGACATTCGTCATTTCACCAAGCTCTTTGCCTGTCAACGGGCTATCGGCTTTCTGCAATGTTTCCAAAATCACTTGCCGGCGCTCTTCTCCGGGCATTTTCTCAGTTCCAGTCAATATCATCACTCCATTTCAACCATTTTAACATATCTGTCTTCACAGTTTCGTGTATAATGAAAAAATACATAACAGAAGGGGGATTTACAATGACAAATTCAGTAGTCCAAGTTGAAAAGACCTTGAATCCGAAAATGAAGCCGGCGTTCGATCAGCTTTCATTCGGAACTGTTTTTACTGACCATATGTTTACGATGGAGTATACGGAAGAGCAGGGCTGGCATGACCCGAAGATTGTTCCGTATGAACCGATCTTGCTCGATCCCGCGGCAATGGTATTCCACTACGGACAAACAGTGTTCGAAGGGTTGAAGGCATATGTGACGGAAGATGAGGAAGTGCTTCTTTTCAGACCCGAAGAGAATATGAAAAGATTGAACCGTTCGAATGACAGGCTTTGCATCCCGGCTTTCGACGAAGAACTTGCCCTTTCCGGCCTTCGGAAACTGATTCAAGTCGATAAAGATTGGATTCCGAACATCGAGGGGACGTCCCTTTACATCCGTCCTTTCATCTTCGCGACACAGCCGTATCTTGGGGTTGCTCCGTCAAAAACATACCGCTTCATGATCATTCTTTCACCGGTCGGCGCCTATTACAAGGAAGGCATCAACCCTGTCAAGATTGCGGTCGAATCTGAATTTGTCCGTGCAGTGACAGGCGGGACAGGCAGTGCAAAAACGGCAGGAAACTATGCCGGTGCGATGAAAGCTCAGGAAGTGGCGGAAGCGAAAGGCTATTCACAAGTACTCTGGCTCGATGGGAAGGAGCACCGATACATCGAGGAAGTCGGTGCGATGAACGTCTTCTTCAAATTGAACGGGGAAGTTGTCACACCCGAACTCAATGGAAGCATTCTGGAAGGGATCACACGAAAATCCGTCATTGAATTGCTGCAGCACTGGGACATCCCTATCACAGAACGGAAGATTTCGATGGAAGAACTATACGAAGCTTATCAGTCCGGGAAATTAGAGGAAGCTTTCGGGACGGGCACAGCAGCGGTCATCTCTCCAATCGGGGAACTTTATTGGAACGATAAGAAAATCACTATCAATAACGGAGAGATTGGCGAATTGGCGCAAAGGGTGTATGACACGATGACGGGCATCCAAACTGGAAGAACGGAAGATCCGTTCGGATGGCGGATGACTGTGGACATCGATACAGCAGTCGCACCAAGTCATAATTGATTTGTGCAGGCATCCTGTCGGCGACGGCAGGGTGTCTTTTAGGTATTTATCGAACTGCGGGAAGGTGAATCGATTTTGCAAATTACAGACGTGACAATCCGCAAGATGAAAATGAGAATGAAGGAACCTTTTTTAACAAGTTTCGGGACGATGCAGGACAAGCAATTTCTGTTGCTGGAAGTGCATGATGAATTGGGGAACATGGGCTGGGGCGAATCAGTCGCTTTCGATGCTCCATGGTATACGGAAGAAACAGTGGAAACGAATTTGCACATGCTCCGTGATTTCCTAATCCCCCTGCTGCTTGGGAAGGAAATCCTGCATCCCGATCGGGTTGGCAGCCTGTTCGCGCCTATCCGTGGAAACAATATGGCAAAGGCCTCCCTTGAATGCGCGGTCTGGGATCTTTATGCAAAACGGGAAGGGATCCCATTAGCCGAAGCGTTAGGCGGTCAGCGTCAACGGATTGAAGTAGGCATCAGCATCGGAATTCAAAAAGATCTGGTCGATTTGACCGATCACGTGCAACGTTATTTGGAGGAAGGCTATAAACGCATCAAAGTGAAAATCAAGCCGGGAGCGGAAATGGATATCCTGCGCGGTTTGAGGGAGGCTTTCCCCGACGTGCCGCTTATGGCGGATGCAAATTCAGCTTATTCCCTGGATGATATCGACCTGTTAAAGCGGTTGGATAAATTCGATCTTCTGATGATCGAACAACCGCTTGCACATGATGATATTGTCGACCATGCCGTCTTGCAGAAACAGATGAAGACGCCGATCTGCCTCGACGAAAGCATCCATTCATTGGAAGACGTGCGGAAAGCGGTCGAACTTGGAAGTACAAAAGTCATCAATGTGAAAATCGGGAGAGTCGGAGGCTTGTCCGAGGCGAAGCGGATCCACGATTATTGCATGGAAAAAGGCGTTCCCGTCTGGTGTGGCGGCATGCTCGAGGCTGGAATCGGACGCGCTCATAATATTGCATTGACGTCTCTTCCAAACTTCGTCCTGCCAGGCGATACAGCGGGTTCATCCCGTTATTGGGAAAAGGATATCATTGAACCGGAGGTGGTCGTGGAAGATGGGTATATCACTGTGCCGACTGCTCCGGGAATCGGTTTTACTCCAGATCTCAGTACCATTGAGGAATTCACAACAGATATCTGGCAATATCGGGCGTGAATGAGAACTTCATCGACAGGAATGAGAACTCTTCCGCTGTTCGTGATAATGCAACTTCTCTATCGCAATATCCGTCCAATGGATTGATGAAGTGCGCTTATTCCAGTAAAATGATTGTAGGTTTTGTAGAGAGGAAGTTTTCATGTGAAAAAAATAATTAGTGCCCTTGCTGTCGGATCGCTTGTTCTTCTTTTGGCTGCTTGCAGCAATTCAGGAACAGCTCAAAAGAAAATGACGGCCGGAGATTTATTGGATAAATCCCAGGAAGCGATGGACAACTCATTGAAAGCTGTCCGTTCACATATCGTCTTTGATGATTACGCGGTGACGGTCTATGATGGCGATATCGAAAATAACGAGAAAGCCGGAGTGAAATTCGATATGAAAGTCGATGCTTTCCTTGACCCTGCGAAAGTTCATTTGCAGTCGAATGTCCAGCCGCGCGGCGCGAATGCTTGGAATATGGACTTGTATCAAGTGGGGGATCGGGTATTTGTAATTGACGACCGCACAAACGAATGGGATGAATTGCCATCTGGTTCAGTTGATGAACTGTTTGGCACATTAGTGGCGGAAGCATACCCGGCCCTTGACTTGTCCAAGTTCAAAGAATTCGAGGACGAATTTATATTGGAACCGATCGAGTATGGATATGCATTGAAGTTAGCGTTGGACCGCGATGGATTTAAACGGCTCAAGGAACTCTTCCCGGACGTCGGCCCTCGAGAGGACGGATTCAGCATCGTCGACAAAGTGGAATTGGTCATCACGTTCAATAAAAAGACTTCATATGTGACGAGCTTTAAATTATCCTCAGATATGAGGAACTATCGTGACGGGAACTCCTATCGATCACGCCAGAAGCTGAATGCCACATACAGCTATTTCAATGATATCGAAGATTTCAAGTTGCCGAAGGAAGTCAGTGATATGGCAGCGGAATGAAGTGAAGAAGCATCTATCCTTGAACCGGGTGGATGCTTTTTCATTTACACAACAAGGGACTAAAAGACTACACCATAGCACTTCGCTTTCCATTTTTCCCAATTGGCAATAAGGACCATTGAATATGAACATCTGTTCCGGGTATACTATACAGAACGGATGTTCTTTTATTTTCGGGAGGGATATGCATGTATGAAGATTTGCCGGACCGCAAAATCGTATGTCTGGATATGCGAAGCTTCTATGCCAGTTGTGCGGCTGCAATCGAAGGGCTCGATGTCATGGATACGCCGATCGCCATCATCGGCAATAAAGAACGGAAAGGAGGCATCGTCCTAGCGGCTTCGCCTGCCTTGAAGAAGGAATTCGGCGTGCAGACCGGAATGCGGCTATATGAAATCCCTGATGACCCGTCCATACGGTTGATTGAACCGAAAATGCAGTTTTACATCGATGTCTCGATGGAAATCGCCAAAAATTTGAACCGCTACGTACCGAAAGAGGCAATCCATGTGTACTCCGTCGACGAAAGCTTCATTGACTTAGGAGGGACGGAACGATTATGGGGGCCTCCGGAACAAACAGTCGAACGGATCCAAGATGAGCTTGTCAGCCAATACCAGCTCCGATCCGCCTGCGGAATGGGGCCGAATATGCTGATGGCGAAGCTCGCTCTTGACTTGGATGCGAAAAAGACCGGCTTCGCCCGATGGACGTATGAAGATGTGCCGAAGAGGCTATGGCCGGTCGCACCGCTCAGCCGCATGTGGGGAATCGGCAGCCGGCTGGAAAGGACGCTGAACAATATGGGGATCTTTTCAGTGGGTGATTTAGCTCACACGCCTCTCGAGCGGCTCGAAACGAAATTCGGCGTCATGGGCAATCAATTGTATCATCATGCGCATGGCATCGACTTATCCGATCTCGGTGCACCGCTTGTCGAAGGGCAGATTAGCTATGGAAAGGGGCAGATCTTGTATCGCGATTACCTGAAGAGGGAAGACATCCTCGCCGTCATTCTTGAAATGTGTGAAGACGTCGCATTGCGTGCAAGAGTAGCGGGCAAGGCGGGGCGCACCGTCCATCTGTCAATCGGTTATTCGAAAAATTCGCTCGGAGGAGGCTTCGGGCGCTCTCGTTCAATGCATGAAGCGACGAACGATACGATGGCCATTTACCGGATTTGCACGAAGCTGCTCGATGAATTCCACGACGGCCGCCCCGTCCGGCGCATCGCCATCAGTCTGGCGAACCTCGAAAACGAATATGCCATGCAGCTCAGCCTTTTTGACCAGCATAAATGGCGCAACCGCCAGCTCGGGGCAGCAATGGATTCATTGCGAAAAAAATATGGCTCCACAGCTATCCTCCGCGCCGTCTCCTACACAGACGCAGGAACCGCCGTCCATCGCTCCAAACTCATCGGCGGGCATTACAAGTAAATCAAAGGAGATGATCTGATGATCCGTGACCGAGGACGCATCAAATGGACGGCAATGATGCTGCCCGAGCATGTCGAGCAACTGCGGGAATGGCAAAAGGAAGATGAGCATCAATTAAGACAGCAGCCCGACGAACAGCAAATCGAACAGTGGAACTACCAGATTCAAGAAGCGGCAGAAAGAAATTTGCAACTATCCGTCCACTATTGGGACAACGAAAAAGTAGCGGAGAGCAAAGGCTGCATCCAAAAAATCAACACGCTGGACGGAACGTTGCACATCATTTCCGACAACGGCAGGACATACCGGATCCCATTTGTCCACCTAAAAAGTATTTCAGAAACCGAATAATTTAGGAATCGTACCTTTTCTATTGTTCAGACTTTTGATAGACTATTCAAAGATAGAGAAAAAGGGGGATTACTTTGAAAGTCTTACTGCAGCTTGGCTGGTTTTTCAAACAACGGAAGAAACAATATGGACTTGGCGTCGCAGCGCTTGTGTTCGTCTCCTTATTGCAATTGCTTCCTCCGAAAATCATCGGCTTGATCGTCGATGATATTACGGAAGCCACATTGACAGCTTCCGAGCTGACGAAGTGGCTCATCATCTTGGCGGTTGCGGGAATTCTCATGTACGTGTCCCGTTATTACTGGCGCGTCATGATCTTCGGCTCCGCGGTTCTATTATCGCGCACAATGCGTGAGAAATTATTCAATCATTTTACAAGGATGTCGCCTTCTTTTTATCAAAAGAGAAGGGTCGGGGATTTGATGGCACATGCGACAAATGACATCAACGCCGTTCAACAGACGGCAGGAATGGGGATTCTAACATTAGTCGATTCCATTTCCACGGGCGGTTTCGTCATTTTGACGATGGCGCTGACTATCAACTGGAAACTGACAATCATTGCACTTATCCCGTTTCCATTCATGATTTTCCTGACAAGTTATTATGGAAGATTGCTGCGCAAACGTTTCCGTTTCGCGCAAGAAGCGTTCTCCAATCTGAATGACAAGACGCAAGAAAGCATTTCTGGCATTAAAGTAATCAAAACATTCGGACAGCAGAAGGAAGATATTGAAGATTTTACGGATCTATCGACGGATGTCGTTGCGAAAAATATGCGGGTGGCGAAGGTCGATGCACTTTTCGATCCGACGATCACAGGTATCTTTGCGGTATCCTATATTCTATCTTTCTACTTCGGAACAAAATTCATCATTGCAGGGGATATGTCCATCGGGGACATGGTGGCGTTCAGTACATACCTTGGGCTGCTCGTATGGCCAATGCTCGCATTCGGATTCCTCTTCAATATCGTGGAACGCGGAAATGCTTCGTATAGCCGTATTACGGAACTATTGTCCATCGATCCGGATATTAAAGACGTCACGGGAGCCATCGATCGCCGTCCGGAAGGCGATCTCCACTTCGACATCGAAGAATTCAAATTCCCGGACGATGAAACTCCGGCGCTTCGCGATGTCCACTTCACGTTGAATCGCGGGGAGACACTCGGCATTGTCGGGAAGACCGGTTCAGGAAAAACGGCCATCCTGAAATTATTACTGAGGGAATTTGAAGGATATAAAGGAAGCATTGTCTATGGTGGGCATCCGATCAATAAATACAAACAGCAGCGTTTACGCGAGTCGATCGGATATGTTCCGCAAGATCATTTCTTATTCTCGACAACGATTGCAGAAAATATCGCGTTCACGAATCCGAAGATCGATCGGGAAAAGATTTATGAAGCAGCAAGGCTTGCGCATATCCACGATGATATTGAAGGGTTTGCGGAAGGCTATGAGACCATTGTAGGAGAGCGGGGCGTTTCATTGTCCGGCGGCCAGAAGCAACGGGTATCCATTGCACGCGCGCTGATCATGCAACCGGAGTTGCTCATTTTGGACGATTCGCTGTCGGCGGTCGATGCCAAAACTGAAGAAGCGATCCTTGAATCGCTGAAACAGACGAGGACAGGCGAGACGACCGTCATTACGTCGCATCGATTAAGCGCCATTCAGCATGCCCATAAGATAATTGTCATGCACGAAGGGACGATTGTCGAAGCGGGTACGCATGAAGAATTGATTGCAATGAACGGAAGATATAAAGAAATGTATGACTTGCAACAATTGGAAGTACTTGTCGAGCAAGGAGGGGAAGAGTGATGCAGATGGAAAAACAGCCTAAATTGACGGCAAAGGACCAATGGAAAGTGTTCAAGCGGTTGATGCGCTATGCCATTCCGCATAAGGCAAGCATCTCGATTGCTTTGTTCTTCCTTGTGTTGACGATAACGGGCAGTATAGTCGGCCCGCTCATCATCCAGTCATTCATCGACGATTATTTGACGCCGCTCAACTTTCCCAAAAATGAAGTGATGACGTTAGCGCTCGTTTATATCGGGCTGCAGATATTCATTGTCGTTGTATCGTATTTTCAACTGCTCCGTTTCCAGGACATCGCCTTGAAAATCATTCAACAAATGAGGATTGATGTGTTTACAAAAGTTCAAGGACTCGGAATGCGCTATTTTGATAGGACGCCGGCAGGCAGCATTGTGTCGCGCGTGACAAATGACACGGAATCGATCAAGGAAATGTTCGTCAGTGTCGTCGTCACGTTCCTGCAAGCGATCTTTGTCATTATAGGTGTCTACATCGCGCTCTTTTCCCTCGATGTGAAATTATCATTCGTTTCCATGGTTCTTTTGCCGTTGTTCTTGGCAATTATTATCGTCTATCGCCGTTATAGCGCCGATTTCTACCAGGACATCCGGGAGCGTTTGAGCCAATTAAATGCCAAAATCGCCGAATCATTATCCGGTATGGGCATGATTCAGGCTTTCCGGCAGGAGGAACGGTTGTCGAAGGAATTTGATGATATCAATGAAGGGCATTATCGTGCAGGAATGCGGAACATTAAATTCGATAGTATCCTTTTAGGACCGTTCATCGACTTGCTCTATGCGTTCGCCATTGTTTTTGTCCTTGGCTATTTCGGTTTCATGTCATTGGACAGCGCAGTCGAGGTGGGGATCATTTATGCATTCACAACGTTGATCGGCCGTTTATTCCAACCGGTCCAGCAAGTGATGCAGCGGATGTCCATCTTCCAACAGGCGCTCGTTTCAGCGTCACGTGTGTTCAAATTGATGGATGATCCGGATATGGAACCGGCGCAGCAGGAAACAGAGCATAAGGAAATCCAAGAAGGGACAATCGAATTCCGGGATGTGACGTTTTCATACGATGGCAAAAACGACGTATTGAAAAACATCTCCTTTACAGCAAATGCCGGCGAAACTGTTGCATTGGTCGGTCATACTGGAAGCGGAAAGAGTTCCATCATTAACTTGCTCATGAGATTCTACGAATATGGCAAAGGGGAGATCCTCATTGACGGCGTCTCCTTGAAAGACTTGCCGCAAGCAGAACTGCGGAAGAAAATCGGGCTTGTTCTTCAGGATCCATTCCTGTTCTACGGGGATATCGAAAGCAATATCCGTCTTCATAATAAAGACATGTCATCTGAGGAAGTACGAGCAGCAGCTGAATTCGTTCAGGCGAATGAATTCATTGAGAAGCTGCCGGATAAGTACTCGCAGAAAGTGACAGAGCGTGGATCCACGTTCTCGAGCGGACAACGTCAACTTGTCGCGTTCGCCCGGACAATCGCAACGAATCCGAAAATTCTCGTATTGGATGAAGCGACTGCTAACATCGACACGGAAACGGAAGTTGCCATCCAGGGGAGCTTGGAAAAAATGCGACGGGGCCGTACGACAATTGCCATTGCCCACCGGTTGAGCACAATCCAGGATGCGGAGCTCATCCTCGTCCTTCACCAAGGCGAAATCGTCGAACGCGGAAACCACCAGCAACTGCTGGCACAAAAAGGGCTTTACTTCATGATGTACCAATTACAAAATGGTCTTATGGAAGACGCCATGTAATGAACTGGTTCGCCAACGCATCCATTGCGAAGGCGAACCACTTTTTTATTGTACAGCGCTTTTCGTTACGTTCATTAATTGTTCACAGTTAAAATAAGCGAATTATAGCTTGGGATTTGTTACGATGGGAGTAGAAAAATGAAGGGGAGAGAATGATGGCAACTGATTTAAATATTTTTCTAGCATTTGGCGCAGGTTTTCTCAGTTTCATTTCGCCTTGCGTCCTGCCATTGTATCCGGCATTCATATCTTACATTACGGGCATGTCGATCGAGGATCTAAAATCGGATTCGAAGCGGATGAACCGTAATGGCATGCTCCATACGATTTTCTTTTTACTCGGATTTTCGGTCGTATTCGTCTTTTTAGGTTTCAGTACTTCATTTGTAGGTAATTTCTTTGTGCAGTATAAAGATCTACTCAGACAAATTGGTGCCATTTTCATTGTACTGTTCGGACTAATGGTCATCGGATTGTTTACACCGAAGTTTTTAATGAAAGAACACCGGCTGCAATTTAAAAACCGTCCCGCGGGCTACTTGGGGACAGCTTTGATCGGGCTTGCCTTTTCGGCGGGATGGCAACCTTGCATGGGACCGATCATCGGAGCGATCATCGGACTGGCAGCAGCGAACCCAGGTTCAAGCATGTTGTATATGATGATGTATGTGCTCGGTTTTGCGATTCCGTTTTTCGTTTTGTCGTTCTTCATCACACGACTCGGCTGGATTCGCAGAAACAGCAATCTGATTATGAAAATCGGCGGCTATGTTATGATTGCATTTGGACTATTGCTGTTCTTTGACGGCATTACGTTCCTAACAAGCTTACTAAGCCCGATATTTGGAGATTTCCAAGGGTTTTAACGAATAAATCCAAAGCCTCCGAGCATTTTGCTTGGAGGCGTAATTTGATTTTAGAAGTGGAGGAGCTGCCGATGAAAGAGATCGGATCATTTGAACAATGGCTGGACATCACGGCAAGTGAGCCACGGCTATTACTGTTTGTCAAAACGGATCATTGCTCCGTCTGCGAAGGGCTTTATCCGCAAGTGGCCGAACTTGAAGAGGAATATCCATTCCCTTTTTATAGAGTGAATGCGGCACAAGTCCCTGAAATGGCGGGACAGCTCGCTTTATTCACCGCCCCAGTCGTCCTTCTATTCCATCAAGGAAGAGAAATGGCAAGATTCGCGAGGTTCGTCCAAATGGAGCAGTTGAAACACCGGCTGGATGAACTGGTGGAGTGGGGGGAGGAACATGCTTAAGCTTCATGAGCTCATAAATTTCATTTTCGAAGAAATCCCTTCCGTTTATCTGATTGTCGGCTCGACCGTGTTGTTTCTATTCATGGGGACGATGGCGTTCATCGTTCGGACAAAAGCGGCGAAAAGACCGATTTCACCCAAACGAATCATCTTGCCGCCATTGTTCATGTCGACAGGAGCGCTGATGTTCATATTTGAGGAATTCAGAGTGCCATGGCCACAAGTCATCGAATCTGTCTTTGTCGGAATGTTATTTTCCATTGTATTGATTAAGACGACGAACTTTGAAAAAAAGGATGGAAAACTCTATGTGAAAAAGTCGAGAGCATTTCTGATCATCCTTTTCAGTTTGCTCCTTGTACGTTTTGTCGCGAAATTGATTTTAAGCAGCTCCATCGATGTCGGTGAACTCGGGGGCATGTTCTGGATATTGGCATTCGGCATGATAGTGCCTTGGCGCATCGGGATGCTTGTGAAATATTTCAAACTGAGAAATGCCTATTGAAAAAACCTCCTGATTTAGGAGGTTTTTTTATTTACCGTCTAGACTCCGGTGACCAGCCCCTCAAGTCGCTTCAGTCTTGAAGCATAAGGCAAAGAACGCCTTATGTTCAAGCCTTCCAGCGAACGCTGTTACGAAGAACGGCGTTTGGGAGTAAAAGCGAAGCGTTACGAGCACATCTGTGCCCTAATTGTCGGGACTAAACGGTCACCTCCGCTTTCGCTAATTAAAACAGGTGTTCGTAAGGGGTAATATCGATTTCCATCGAATCCAATTTCCTGCGTAGAAATTTATGATCGCGTTTTGGTGTAGCTAGAATGTAACCGCGGATAATATGATCGAAGCTTACCGCCTTAGCACGGTCTTCCAATGCAAGCTGGCCGATTTTAGCCCCGATTTTCTGTTTGGCGACGTCACGGAATAATTCCGGAACGGGGCTGACGAGTTCATTCAATAATTCTCTCGCTTCCTCATTCCAGAGATGAAGGGATTCATTCACATAATGTTCTTCCCAGTCAAGCGTCGATTTGCCATCCGCCTTAGGAAACACTTTCAGGAATTTGCGGAACATGAAAAAGCCCCCGATTCCGAAAAGCCCGATCAGGACGACACACCAAAAGATGATGAACCATATAAAAAAGTCTTGCAACTGACTTCACCTCTTCCATTCTATTCCCCATTATAAGAGCTATTTCAAAAAAATTCACGGACAAAGTATCCTTTCTTCCTTTCAATCCCTATATAACGTGTGAAAGGAGGGGAAGCAAATGGCGACAATTGAATTCAGACATGCAGTCGGGAGAGTGTATTTCGACGGTGGAATGACAGAGGGCGGGAAAATGATCCGCAAATCAAAAACGTATCGCAATCTGGTGGAAGCGGCAACTGCAGAAAATCTGTATGACGCACTTTCACAATTGGCACAGCTGTCCAATTATCCGTTTATCGGAGCGGAAAAAGTTGAAACAGCAGACATTATGAATTAATGGAAAAGGGGGAATGAGAAATGGCAAAAACATTACAATTGACCTTTATCACAACAGAGGGGAAACAGACGTCGCTTACCGTTGATGAGCCGAAGGAAGGGTTGACACCTTCGGAGGTGGAAGCCGCCATGCAGCAAATCATCAGTTCCGGTGTATTCCATGTGGACGGCTACCCGCTTGAAACGGCAAAAGGCGCCCGCATTGTCGAGCGGACGGTCACTGAACTAGTAGAGGCATAACGTGTAAACGGCTCCCAGTCCCGAACTGGGGGCCTTTTAATATTTCAAATCAATCCAGCTACGGGCGCCAGAAGCTCGGGGTCATAAGTCAAAGCTAGAGCCGTTACGAAGAACGGCTTTTGCGAGTAAAAGCACAGCGTTACGAGCAGCCTTCGCATCTTTGCCTTATGCCTGAGGCCGGCAGGATGCCGGTCATGCAGTCGTTGCCGCAGGACGCGGCGTTTTTAGACTGCGAACATTCACTAGGCAGGCGCCCTACGCTTTATAGAAAGGAGGGAGTTTCAAAATGGAACAATGGCTAGAGCTCATACAGCAGATCGGATTTCCGATCTTTGTATCATTTTACCTTTTGCACCGTCTTGAAACGAAACTGGAAGCTATTCACAATGCGCTTGTTTCATTAAATATGAAATGAACTTCACTGAAACGTCAAAGATTGGACAAGAACGATTGGACTGTGCGGTTGTTTGATTAGCATCTATCCACTATGATAAACTAAGTACTGAAAGTGGAGGAGTCTGCATATGAGAAAAAAGTTATTTCTATCATCCATCATGATGCTTATGCTATTATTGAGCGCATGTTCAATGGGTGGATTCAAAGCGGATCATAAATATAAAATTGACCCGTTTGAATTTACGAATCAACATCATGAGCAAGTATCCCTCGACGATTTGAAAGGGACTGTATGGATTGCCCAGTTCGTCTTCACTAACTGTGAAACGGTCTGCCTGCCGATGATGGCGAATATGACAGATTTGCAGAAAATGCTGCATGACGAAGGCGTCGAAGATTACAAAATCGTATCTTTCAGCGTTGACCCTAAAAATGATACGCCTGAAGTTTTGCAGGAATACTTGGATGCATTCGATCCTGTCGATCAAAGCAAATGGGAAATGTTGACGGGCTATAGCCAGGAAACGATTGAAAACTTGGCAATCGGCTCTTTCAAGACATTCGTCAGTAAAACACCTGGCGTGGACCAAGTGACGCATGGCACTGCATTCAGCTTAGTCAATAAAGACGGAGTGTCTGTAAAGACTTACAGTGGTGCAGAAGAAGTTCCTTACGAGGAAATTGTTAAAGATATAAAAGCGCTCATCAAAGAAGAGCCTAAATCGTAACAAGAATGAACAGAAAAGGGTGGTGCAGTGAAGAAGAAGAAAAAGGGGTTATCCATCAAAACGAAAATATTCATGATCGTTTTGCTGATCCCTGTTGCTGTAACCACCTTCACCATATCGGCTATCATTTGGACAGGCATCCAAAATCCCGAACTCATTAAAAAATCTGCAAGCACGTTGCTGGAGTTCCAAGACCGGCATACTGCATTGGCCATTCCGGAAGAGTATATTCCAATCTATAAAGCCGCAGCAGAGGAGTACGGCATTCCTTGGACGCTTCTCGCTGCCCATCATCGGATTGAAACCCGCTTTTCTACGATGGATCCTTTATTATCCCCGGCAGGTGCCGAAGGGCATATGCAATTCATGCCTTGCACATTTGTAGGCTGGGGTTATCCGGGTTGCGAAGGGCTCGGAAAAGGGACCATACCGGATAAGGACAAGACCAATCCTGCCATTATTCAAAAGTATGGAGGATATGGCGTCGATGCCAACGGAGATGGAATCGCCGATCCTTATGATATTGAAGATGCCATTTTCAGCGCAGCGCATTATTTGTCTAAAAGCGGGGCGGCCGATGGGGAGATTGAAAAGGCAATATTCCATTATAACCATAGCGACAAATATGTCGAAGACGTCTTATGGTTCTTCAATGAATTTGAAACCCAAAGACTTAATAACGATTGAAAAGAGCGCCAAGAGGGAAAACCCTGGCGCTCTTTTTTCATCCGTTCATCCGTCTAGACTCCGGGTGGCAACTGCTCGGGTCATAAGTCAGCTCTGCTGTACGGCAAGGAGCGCCGTTTCGCAGATCTGCCTTATGCCTGTCGCAGCTGAACGCCACCCTCCGCTTTTGTATTTAAGTCGCTCTACGCATTGCTTTCATGATCAAGCTCACAATAAAGACGAGGATGATCGCACCGAGTAACGCAGGCAGGATGTAGAAGTCCGAAACCCTAGGACCCCAAGATCCGAGCAGCATTCCACCGATCCAAGCACCGATAATACCTGCAATGATGTTACCGATGACTCCGCCTGGAATGTCTTTTCCTAAAATAAGGCCTGCGAGCCAACCGATAATTCCACCGATAATTAAAAACCATATAAAGCTCATTTGTTCCATCTCCTTTTTTAGTGATTCATAATTGCTTATGTAGTATTTGAATATCCGTAAATTCCATACCTTAAACATCCTTCGCAATTAAATCACTAAAAAAAATGGTTATGAGCGGATGACTTTGGCTCCCAATGTCTTTTCAAAATGACGCAACGCCCATTCATGGCCGGCAGGATCGAAGCTTGTTACACCTTTTTCATGGATAACGATATCGAAGCCACGGTTGTAGGCATCTACCGACGTATGGAGGATGCATATGTCTGTACAAACCCCGACGAGATGCAATTCAGTTATCCCTCTTGAACGAAGCTGCAATTCAAGGTCAGTTCCTGCGAATGCACTGAAACGTGTTTTATCCATCCAAATAATCCGATCCCGATTCTCTTCATATAAATTATGAAGTTCTCCATAAAGATTCCGTCCAGAGGTCCCTTTTATATTGTGCGGTGGAAACATTTTTGATTCAGGATGATACGGATCATTTTCCTCGTGAAGATCGACAGGCATAATGACAAGGTTCCCATCTGCCAAGAACTCCTTTGTCAATTCGACAATGTACGGTTCCAGATCAATACCGGGCTGACCACATGACAACGCCCCATCCTCCGCAACGAAATCATACGTGTAGTCAATAACCAACAATGCTTTATCCAACTATCCCACTCCCTTTTATAAATCTTCCTTCTTATCATGCCATATATTTAGAAAAAATTCAGTAGAGTTCCAACATATGAATCCAAAACTTTGCATACAAGAGTTTTTCAGAATATACTTGACAGTGAGCGGCTTCTTTATGCCTTCATACATATGGTCATCATGTTTTCTTATGAAAGACTATAATTTTTAAGTATTTTACTTATGAACTTAGCTGTACTATGATGGAGTAGAGAAACGCTTACACACAACCTTTTCAATCGATAAAGGAGGAACAACAATGGCAAAAAGCAATTTGCACAATAGCCGCCAATCATTTGAATTGAATGGCAAGACGTATAACTACTATCGTCTAAAAGCCTTAGAAGAAGCCGGCATTGCGAATATTTCAAGACTGCCTTATTCAGTAAAAGTACTACTTGAATCCGTCCTGCGCCAACATGACGGTTATGTGATCAAAGACGAACACGTTGAAAACTTGGCAAAATGGGGCAAGGATGCGGATAAGGATGCAGAAGTTCCATTCAAACCATCCCGCGTCATCCTACAAGACTTCACTGGAGTTCCAGTCGTCGTTGACCTTGCATCCCTTCGTTCAGCTATGGCTGAAATGGGCGGAGACCCGAACAAAATCAACCCTGAAATTCCAGTTGACCTTGTTATCGACCACTCCGTACAAGTCGACCGTTACGGTACAGCGGATGCACTTCGTTTGAATATGGAACTTGAATTCGAACGTAACGCTGAGCGTTATCAATTCCTAAGCTGGGCGCAAAAAGCATACGATAACTACCGTGCTGTGCCTCCTGCAACAGGTATCGTTCACCAAGTGAACCTTGAGTACCTTGCAGCAGTTGTCCATGAAGTAGAAAACGAAGACGGCACATTCGAAACATATCCGGATACACTTGTAGGGACTGACTCCCATACAACAATGATCAACGGTATCGGTGTTCTTGGATGGGGTGTAGGTGGAATTGAAGCTGAAGCGGGAATGCTTGGACAGCCTTCATACTTCCCAATCCCTGAAGTTATCGGTGTGAAATTGGTTGGCGAACTTCCGAACGGCACAACTGCGACGGACCTTGCGCTAAAAGTGACACAAACACTTCGTGCACATGGCGTTGTTGGTAAATTCGTCGAGTTCTTCGGACCTGGCGTATCCAAATTGCCGCTTGCGGATCGTGCCACAATCGCGAACATGGCTCCTGAGTACGGTGCGACTTGTGGATTCTTCCCGGTTGACGAAGAGTCACTTGACTACATGCGCTTAACGGGCCGTGAAGAAGATCATATCCAAGTCGTCAAGAAATATCTTGAAGAGAACGATATGTTCTTCACTCCGGATAAAGAAGATCCGACATATACAGAAGTAATTGAAATCGATCTTACAAAAATTGAAGCGAACCTTGCTGGACCAAAACGCCCACAAGATTTAATCCCACTTTCCGGACTACAACGTTCGTTCAAAGATTCCGTTGTGGCTCCTGAAGGGAACCAAGGCTTCGGTCTTACTCCTAAGGAATTCGAAAAGAAAGCTACAGTCGAGTTCGCGGACGGCCGCACTGTCGGCATGACAACAGGCGACCTTGCAATCGCAGCGATCACTTCTTGTACGAACACTTCCAACCCATACGTTATGTTAGGTGCTGGACTTGTTGCGAAGAAGGCTGTTGAAAAAGGACTTACACCTCCTGCATACGTGAAAACATCACTTGCACCAGGTTCAAAAGTCGTTACAGGCTACTTGGAAGACTCCGGTCTATCAAAATACTTGGATCAAATCGGATTCAATACAGTAGGTTACGGATGTACGACATGTATCGGAAACTCCGGTCCACTTCTTCCTGAAATCGAAAAAACGATTACGGAAAACGACCTGTTAGTTTCTTCCGTACTTTCCGGTAACCGTAACTTCGAAGGACGTATCCATCCGCTCGTAAAAGCGAATTACTTGGCTTCACCGCCACTTGTTGTCGCTTATGCGCTTGCTGGAACTGTCGATATCGATTTCGAAAAAGATCCAATCGGCAAAGCGAAAGACGGCACGGATGTATACTTCAAAGATATCTGGCCATCTTCGGAAGAAGTGAAGGAAGTCGTAAAAGCGACAGTAACGCCTGATCTATTCCGTAAAGAATATGCTCGCGTATTCACAGAAAACGAAGCGTGGAATGCAATCGAAACGACAGACGATTCATTGTATGATTTCGATGAGAACTCCACATATATCCAAAACCCTCCGTTCTTCGAAGGTCTATCAAAAGAGCCTGCTGATATCGAAGCTCTTTCCGGACTTCGTGTCATCGGTAAATTCGGTGATTCCATTACGACGGACCATATTTCTCCTGCAGGTGCAATAGGTAAAGATACACCGGCTGGCAAATACTTGCGCGAACACGGCGTAGAGCCGCGTTACTTCAACTCATACGGTTCCCGTCGTGGTAACCATGAAGTTATGATGCGCGGTACATTCGCGAATATCCGTATCCGTAACCAAATTGCAAAAGGCACAGAAGGCGGCTTCACAACCTACTGGCCGACAAAAGAAATCTGCCCGATCTATGACGCAGCTATGCGTTATCAGGAAGATGGAACCGGTCTAGTCATTCTTGCAGGTAAAGATTACGGAATGGGCTCTTCTCGTGACTGGGCTGCCAAAGGTACTTCATTGCTTGGCATCAAAACGGTCATTGCAGAAAGCTACGAGCGTATTCACCGTTCAAACCTTGTCATGATGGGTGTTCTTCCACTTCAATTCTTGAATGGGGAAAGCGCTGAAACACTTGGCCTTACAGGCGAAGAAGAAATCAGCGTAAACATTGCGGAAGGCGTAAAACCACGCGATATCCTTAAAGTGACAGCAACTGCAAAAGACGGTTCTGTTAAAGAATTCGACGTATTAGCACGTTTCGACTCTGAAGTTGAAATCGACTACTACCGTCACGGCGGAATCCTTCAAATGGTTCTTCGTGATAAAATGAAAAATAACTAATTAGCATAACAAAGGCGTCCGATCTAATCGGGCGTCTTTTTCATTTTGGCATTATTGTAAATCACGTTCTTTTCTCCATTGGACAATCATACATTCTAAAGATTGCTATCAAACACAAAATGAAATGGAAACTAGGAGGGTTATTTTGGCGAGTTTGAAAAAACTAGGGATGGTATTCACTTCTTCTGTTTTGTCCCTTGGAATGTTTGCATCGTTTGCGAATGCATCAACGACACTAAACGGACAACCAGAAAAAGTACGTATCCAAGTCGCAGCCACTGATACGCTTATTACGAAAGAGGAATTGATCAAGAAATTCCGGAAGTTGTTCCCCAATCGGTTTGATTTTTTAACGAACAGTGATTTTCAAGTAAGCAGTTCGCATATTTTTCCTGAAGATGCAACAGTGCGTCATGATCTATATTTCAATAAAACCATTAATGGTAAGAGAGTGTACGGGAATATAGGATTTGTCGGAGAGGAACTGGACGTTGAATACTTTTCTTATCAGCCACCTAACGTCACGGATGCTTTGTTCCCTGCAAAAGTTTCCAAAGAAGAAGCAAGGAAAATAGCAGATGAATTCATGAAGAAATTTCTCGACGGAAAAGATTATCAGTTAGAAACAGACACATACAACTATTATCCGCAACAAATCCTAACAGAGCCGGTACGCTACTCATTTTCATTCGCACGTACGAAAAATCAGGTTTCCATAGCTGACCAAAGAATGGAAGTGTCAGTTCTAGGAAACGGGGAAGTCGTCAGTTTTTATAAGATGTTTTCACAGTCTGCATCTTCCACATTCGACGATGTCAAACAAGTAAAAGATAAGGGTGAGATGTTAAAGAAAGTAAAAGAAAATCTTTCTGTAGATTTGAACTACCAAATTAACTACGATTACCAAACGGGCAATCGCAGCGTGGAGCTCGTCTACAAGCCAACGGCAAAATTGCAAGGGGTGGAAGCATCCACAGGGAATTGGATGTCTGCAAAAGGATATTCAAAAGATTTTCCGGGCAAAACAAAGATTGAACCGATAACTGCAAAGCCGCTGCCCGCAAAACAGGGTGGAATTACTGTGGAAGAAGCGAAGAAGATTGCAGAAAAGTTCCTGGCAATCGATTCTGATAAAATCACCTTAAGGATTGAATCAATCCAAGAAATGGAGAACTATAACGGGCAAGCGGTTATATATGTCCAATATATGTATCAACATGCGAATGGCGGATCTGGATCAAGCTTAGAAATCAATAAAAACACAGGTGAGATCATCCAATACTACAATATGGTCGACTATCTACTGTCGGAAATTGGGGAAAATCCTAAAAAAGAGAACACTATTACCCAAGAGAAAGCACTCACCCAAGCTGTGAAATATGCAAAAGAATGGATCCCATCCTATCTGCACAACTATGCAATGCCTATAGAAGAACCTTATTTTGATGAAAGAATGGGTTCGTATCAATTTGTTTTCCCGAGGATCGTCAATGGTATTGTCGTTAATGGTGATCAGATCAATGTCGGGATTGCAGCTGACGGTTCTTTATATAGCTTGAGCGTCAATTATCAAAAGATAGAAAATTGGCCATCAAGCGATGCCCGGATTTCTGAGAAAGAGGCAAAAACGATTTTCGAGAAGGCGCTTAGCCTAAAGCTTACGTATTTGAAACATGGTGAAAATATAAAGGAAAATCATTATGACCTTGTCTATTTACCTGTATTTAACGAGGAGCCGTTCACTTATGTGAATGCTGCAACAGGGGAATGGAATAACTTGTTCGGTATCAAAAACTCAATTAAAGTTTCGCATCCATGGGCGGAAGAAGAGCTTAATTATCTGATCAATGCCAAAATGATAAACGTAAAAGATGTTAAAAACTTTGATGGGAATGCAGCGATTTCAAAAGGGGAAGCATTGAAAGTGCTCATGAACTCACTCACCTATTTCTATTATGGCGGCTATTATTTCGGGCAGGAAGAAATGAACCAAACGTTCGATAATATCGATCCAAAACATCCATTGTACCAGGAGATCGAACGTGCGGTGGAAGCGGGCATCCTCAAAACGAATAGTAAAAGCTTCGATGTCGATGCGCCCGTCACAAGGGAAGAACTTTCAGTGTGGATGATCCGTGTGCTGGGGCTGGAACAGGCAGCGAAGAATAGCAGTATATTTAAGCTTGGCTTTGCAGACGCCGGTAAAGTGAAATCCGCGAATGCTGGTTATGTAGCGCTAGCGAATTCAATGGGCTTAGTAAAGGCGGAGCAAAATCGGTTCAATCCTTCACGTGAAGTGTCGTATGCAGAGTTGGCGGTATCGACAATTCGCCTGGCGCATGCAATCGCTGAAAGTGGAAGAGGTCTGCGGTATTAGTCATTGCCTATTGACATGAACAAAATGGTCACATATAATACAATACAATTAATTATCAATAAACAAGCATTGAGAAGGACATGAATCATTTCGGAAGATTTGCCAGAGAACAGGACCACGGCTGGAAGTCCTGTAGCGAAAAGATGATTAACCACCTTCGAGCAATCATAGAGGACTGCGCCAAGCAGAAAACTATGATCGGGAGACCGTTATCAATTGAGCGCCGTATTTATATATATGGCGAAATCAGGGTGGCACCACGACCGCATTCGTCCCTTTATTGGGGAGAATGCGGTCTTTTTTAATTTTCATATTAAGCGTTGAGAAGGACATGAATCATATCGGAAGCTTCCCCAGAGAACAGGACCATGGCTGGAAGTCCTGTAGCGGAAGAGATGTTCTACCACCTTTAAGCTGTCATAGGGGATTGCAGTTTGCAGGAAACTATGATCGGGAGACCGTTATCAATTGAGCGCCGTATTTGATATGGCGAAATCAGGGTGGCACCACGACCGCATTCGTCCCTTTACGAGGGAGGAGTGCGGTTTTTTATTTATATACAACTAATAAATAGGAGGAATTACAATGTCAGTACAAATGGATATCGAAGAAAGGAATCATCGTAAATTAGGGCAGGAGCTTGAATTGTTCATGTCGTCGGAGGAAGCTCCAGGCATGCCGTTTTATTTGGCGAAAGGGATGATTGTACGTAATGAGTTGGAGCAATTTTGGAAACGGAAGCATCAGGAAGCGGGCTATGAGGAGATCAAAACGCCGATCATGATGAAGCAGGAGCTTTGGGAGCAATCCGGCCATTGGGATCACTATCACGAAAACATGTACTTTTCCGATGTAGATGAACAGCATTATGCATTGAAACCGATGAATTGCCCGGGGGCGATGCTCATCTTTAATCATAAACGGAGAAGTTACCGGGAATTGCCGATCCGTTATGCTGAATTAGGATTGGTCCATCGCCATGAATTATCCGGATCATTGAATGGGCTGTTGCGAGTACGAGCATTTACACAAGATGACGCACATCTATTCGTCCGGAAAGATCAAATTAAGCGGGAAATAGATGGCGTATTGGATTTGATTGACGATATCTATTCGAAGTTCGGGTTTAGCTATGAGGTTGAGTTATCGACAAGGCCCGAAAATTACATGGGCTCCATCGATTTATGGAACGAAGCGGAAAAATCGCTGGAAGCAGTGTTGAAGCAACGGGGAATGGACTACAGGGTAAACGAAGGAGACGGAGCGTTCTACGGACCGAAAATCGATTTTCACATTTTGGATTCATTAGGTCGGAGCTGGCAATGCGGCACAGTTCAACTTGACTTCCAAATGCCAGAGAAGTTCAATTGCCGATACATTAATGAACAGAACGAACTCGAACTGCCGATCATTATCCATCGCGCAATTTTCGGTTCAGTAGAAAGGTTCCTTGCCATTCTTGTTGAGCACTATGCGGGAGAGTTTCCATTATGGCTCGCTCCGGAACAAGTTAGAATCATCCCGATTGCCGATAAGCATGTTTCCTACGCCGAACAAGTGAGGATAGAGCTTGCTGCAAAGGGATATCGTGTGAAAGTGGATGACCGGGCTGAAAAGATGGGGTTGAAAATTAGGGAGTCAGAGAAGCTAAAAGTACCTTATATGATGGTTGTTGGAGATCAGGAAGTAGAGCAACAAATGATTTCCATAAGGAAAAGGAAGGGGAGCGATTTAGGACAGTTGAAACTTGTGGACGCGTTGGAAGTTTTAAACGGAGAATTGAAATGAAGAAATGGACCAGGCGACATTCCGCTTGGTCCTTTAATTTCCTATCAATTCATAAACAACAGATATATAATTGACTATAATTAGAAAATAAAGAATCCGGCATACACAAACAAATCGATTGGAAGTGCATTCTTATTGAAGAAAATTGCATACCCGTTTCTTTTCTGCTTGTTCCTATTTATCCTTGCTGCAATAATGTATTCGGCAATTCTTGTAAACTTTGTAGCTCCAGGGCTTTCATCACCAGTCTGAAATGAAACAAGATGAAAATCCCGAAATTATCATCCAAGGATACATCCTTCAAGTAAATGGTGATTCAATGCTAATCGGTGTTGACTTGAATCGTATGGATTACGAATGGCTAAAAGATGAAATACAACAAATCGACTTTAGCAAGTATGCCATTGAGTTTATCAGGTTAGAAGGGGTTATCAATGAGGAGTACAAAATTGGAAATAAAATTGAAGCGATTATAAAGGGAGGCATAACAGGTTCAAATCCGGGAAGGGCGCAAGTTAAGGATATTAAGCGGCTGGACATTCCAGAAGCGCGCTAAATCTTAATTATTGATAGAAAATAAGGGAAAATGGGGGATTTCATATGTGGATACAACGTTTAGTTGACACAGAGAGAGGAACGTTCGAGGTTTTTGAAAAAGGGGAAGGGGAGCCGTTAGCCGTCACTCATCTATATAGTGAATACGATGAACGGGGAAATGCGTTCGCAAATCCGTTCACAGAGCATTATCATGTTTACCTTATCAATTTGCGTGGAGCAGGGAAATCGGAAAGTGCACAATCAGAAGAACAATATAGCATGAGAGAATCCGTTTTTGATTTGGAAGCAATCCGCGAAACGCTTCATTTATCAAAATGGGGATTTGCAGGACATTCGACAGGAGGCATGTTGGCTCTCGTGTATGCTGTGATGAGAGAAGAGTCATTAACGAAAATCATCGCTGGCGGCGCTGCAGCTAGCATTGAGTATAGTGCGGATCCAGGCAGTATTTATTGCAGGGAAAACCCGAACTTCAATCGTATGATTGAAATAATGAATCGACTTGATACGCCAGATGTGTCATTAGAGGAAAGACGAATTTTAGGCCGTGAATGGAATTTGATGTCTTTTCATTCCGAGGAGAAAATGGAATCGGCTTTCCAGAAGCCGAACAGCGGCAAGACGGTCGGGGATCGATTGACGTATTTCAGAAAAGTGGACTGCAAGACGTATGATGTAAGGGATGATTTAAAACGAGTTGACTTGCCTGCTTATATATATGCAGGGAAACATGATGCCCAATGCCCGTATAAATTCGGTGTTGAGATAGCGGAATGCATTCCAAATGCCAAATTCACTTCGTTCCTACATAGCAACCACTATCCGTTTTTTGAGGAAGAGGATGTATTCGCTGAGTTTGTTAGAGGTACTTTGATTTCGGGGTGAAAACGATGTTTGTAAAAGGATTAAATCATTTATTATTTTCAGTTTCCGATTTGGAACGGTCGATAAAATTCTACCAAGATGTTTTTGAGGCTAAGTTGTTGGTCAAAGGGACAACCACAGCATATTTCGATTTGAACGGTATTTGGTTAGCTCTTAATTTGGAAAAAGATATTCCCCGTAATGAAATTAGTCAATCATACACTCACATTGCCTTTTCAGTAGACGAGTCAGATTTTGATAATCTATATAACCAGCTAGAAAGATTAGGTGTAAATTTTTTAAGTGGTCGTCCAAGAGATAAAAGGGATAAGAAGTCGATTTATTTTACCGATCCTGATGGACATAAGTTTGAATTTCATACGGGTACTTTACAAGACAGACTAAACTATTATAAAAAAGACAAACCGCATATGGAATTTTACGAGTGAACTTTTATTTAGCTTAATTGCTCTGTTAGGTAACGGGAGGCGAAATAAGATAGATAATAAAATATTTGCATACCATATCGTCACAAATAAGAAAATGGAACTAGGACAGATCATCAACTTTGATGACAATCAACACAACACATTGTATCGCTTCTTTTTTGAAAAAGAACAATTGAATGCCAAAGGGGAAGACTCACTACGGATTCTACAGAACCACTATATAATCGATGGCTTGAATTTGAATAAGGAAGATGCCGAAGTTGTCAGCAGGTATATGAGCCAAACAATCAGAGCCATTAGAGAAGTAATAACTGAAATGGTGAGATTACAAGACTATCCCCATTTTCCATCCAGATTATCATGCTTATACGCTGCCAAAACATATGAAGACGCTTTGAAGTGGAAAGAATTATTTGACTCCTATAATCGAAAGGTTTTACAGATTGTGAAATTACAAGTGAAAGGAAGTTATTTTGAAGGAGATGCCAACCTTCTACCAAAAGAAGATGGTGTCCCTTTCGCCCAAAAAATTGCCCAAGCGAAAGAGTATTGGAAAGGTAATATGAAAAACGAACTTCCTGAGCTATTGATTAATGGGAAAATTGAAGTCGTCGAGATCATTGATGATTTTTCATTAGCCAAACCAGGATCTAGGAATGATTAGATTGGATGTGAAAACATGATGAAGAAAATGGGCTGCACAATTTTGCTTTTGACATTTCTTTTCATCTTAACCGCCTGTAATACAACTAATGAAGAAAAAAATCCAGTTGATAAGGGAGCATCGCACGCAACCAGTATAGATAGTGACAAACCGATTGTGCAAGGTGTTGACAATGTGGATGTGGTGAACACACATGGAAGCATCAATGGATTGGAGAGAATGAAGGATTTCTATAATAATTTCCAGAACGGCATTTCATCTGAATTACGAATTGTACACTATACAATTGAAGGAGATCCAATCATTTCAGATCTAAATTATAAAGAAGATACTATAAAAGTGACCTATGATTCAACACGTGACAACTTCGGAAGTGGTGAAATAACGACTGTTACATGCAACGATTTGTTGGAGGAAGTCAATCCCACAAATATCAGCTATATTGCCACAGGATGCTCAGACGGCTTTTTCGGAATGACAGAGATTTTGTCTGTAGAATATAATGTTGGGCGACAAGATCTTTTTGAACTAGAATTACAATTCGGCGATAAACTGGAAAATGAACTAAATTCGAAAACAAAAGTAGCCACACGCACCAAAAATAAAACGAAAGCGACAAATGATTTTATACTTTCTACACCTGTGAAACAAGAGATCTTTAAAAGGTTAATCTTGGCAAATTATTTAGGTGATCTCAATTTAAAAACTACATGTCAGTCAAAAGACTTCAAGGACTATTATCTAAAGGTATATATTAACGGCGGAGATCGTGAATATCATTGGTCTAGCTGCGATCGCGGTCAAGATGGTTTGAAATTTACCGAGATTGCTGAATATATTATTTTGCAATCTCAAATGGAGCAAACCGAGAATCCCGAAACTGTCATTCAAGGGTATGTATTACAAGTAAAAGATGATACGTTATTAATCGGAGAAGATTTGAATATCATGCAGTACGAATGGCTCAAAGATGAAATAAAACATACTGGCCTTGATGCATACGCTTTTAGCTTTATCAGCTTGGAAGGCGTTAAAACCGATGAATTCCAGATTGGCGATAAAATAGAAGCAATTATCAATGGGAGTATTACTGGATCAAAGCCAGGTAAAGTGATTGTAAAAGATATTAAGAAAATAAATATTACAAACTAATGTAAATGAAGTAATTAGCGGGCACACTTGATTGAAGCGTAAGGCGGCGACTCCTGCGAAAGCCGTCACGGAGAACGGCTTTTGCGACCAAAAGCGAAGCGTTGGGAGCAGGCTGCCTTAATTTCTGCAAAGTGCGCAGAAATACGGAAAATCGAACCCTTCGCAGTTCGATTGGAAAGCGTCCGCCTGAAACGGAAATCAACATTATTTGCACTATCATAACAAGTTACATAAACAGCAATGTCCCCATCTCTTTTGTATAATGGACAACAGAGGTGATTATAGTGTTTATCAGTGAAAAAGAAGTGGAAATCCGGTATGCGGAGACGGACCAGATGGGAGTCGTCTATCATGCCAACTACTTAGTATGGATGGAAATTGGCCGAACAAGCCTAATCCAAGACTTAGGCTTTACATACGCCGGTCTCGAGGCGGAAGGCTATCTTTCTCCTGTTATCGACTTATCCATTCAATATAAGGCAGCCATGAGATACGGACAGAAAGCAACTGTACGGACGTGGGTCGAGTCCCATGGGAAACTTCGCACAGTGTACGGCTACGAAATCCTTCATGAAGACGGCACGGTTGCGGCAACCGCCACTTCCGAACATATTTTAGTGAAAAAGGAAAACTTCCGTCCGGTTTCATTACAGAAAATCGATCCTGCATGGGATGCCAAATATTTGGAAATCCGCCGGGTGACGGACTAATGGCATTCGGAATCAATCGGGCAGAATTGAAAGCTTGGAAAGAAGCGGTCACTGCCGGAGAAATCGCCTTCCTCACCCACTATTGGCTAGATGAGCGTTTCCCCGGCTGTAAGACCGTTACCAAAGCAGGCTGTGCGGATTTGGATAAATTGATCGAATGGGGAAAAAGATACGAGTTGAAGCCTGAATGGATTGATCATCGTGAAGATTATCCTCATTTCGACCTTTTCGGTAAAACAGAGATTCAAGCCTTACTAGATGCCGGTTTGGAAGAACAAGTGAATCGATTCAACCTTTTGAGTAAGCATGAGGGATAGCCCTTCATGCTTATTTATTTTGCCTAAAGCATTCTAGTGCATTCGCATACAATTGAAAGAAGAGGATTGTCTTCGTGGAAGGATGAAGAATTGGGGGCAATTGTATTTATCGGATCAGCCAAAACTGGATCGAGCATGGATGCATTGGCGGCTGTTGGCCGTTTAGGCTATACAGCCATTTTGATGACGGATCGAAAAGCATTTTCGCGGAGGCAGCTTGAAGGTGTTCAACTCATTTATATGAAGTCATTGGAAGAGAATAGTATCCGGAAGCAAATTGTCCAACTTTTGCAATCAGGTCACGATATAAAAGCCATCATCAGTTTTATCGATCCTTATGTCTCCATGGCAGCGAAACTATCCAATGAATTTTGTGGATCCGGCATTTCCTCCGAAGCATTGCAGCTAATGGAAGATAAAATGATGGCTCGCATTGCATTACGAAATAATGAGGCGACTTGTGAATTTGAAATAAGTTCCCCAGGGAAACGATCGACCATTATGTATCCCTTCATTTTGAAAGATCCGGTTTCCAACGGTTCCAAAGATGTCTATTACATCGAGGATGAAGAGGGTTATGAAATTGCAGTAAAGAAACTGACAAATCGTTTACTTGGAAAGCAACTTCTTGCCGAAGAATTCATAGAAGGTACCCAATATGTCATTGAAGTGGTCGTCGTCGAGACAATCCCAATTATTGCGGCGGTCGTTCAGCAGGAAATCACAAAAGAATATACGTTCATTGTCACTGCGTACGATGTTGTCTTGCAGATGGATGAGGAGGACTACCGAAACCTATGGAAAACGGTCACTGCCATCCTTCAAGATATCGGTCTTCATCACGGTGCATGTCATCTTGAAATGCGTCTTTCTCAAGATGGTTGGAAATTGGTAGAACTGAATCCCAGAATTTCCGGCGGAGCAATGAACCGTATGATCGAAGAGGCTTTTGGCATTAATCTCGTCCAAGAAACGATAAAGCTTTATCTTGGCGACGAGCCGGATTTGATCCGCAGGAAACAGCAGTCCGTCCATACCTCTTATATAACGATCAATAGTACTGGTTATTTACTGGACATTGACGGAATCGAAGAGGCTGCATTATGTCCGGGAGTAGTTGATGTCCATGTGAAACCGTCAATCGGTGCGACGATGATGCCGCCACTGTCAATGGGTCATCGATATGGATATGTGATGGCAGTCGGCGAGTCATCGGAAGTGGCAAGGGAACGGGCAGAACATGCCGTAAGATTGATAAAGTTCTATATCGAGCCGTTTTAAAGTGAAAGTATATGCACAGAAGGGAGGGGAAAGCGTTGAAGATGTGCCGCTTATGCGAAGAGATGAAAGAATTATGGAAAGAGCAACAACTGCTTGCGGAATTCGGAAAAGGATTCCGTTTCATTCATATGTCCGATTCTAAAGAAACAATCCCCTTTATGTTGCAAATTCCAAAGCGAACCACTCCTTTCACCGCTCTTGTCAATGGACATTCAACCCCTTATTTCAGTTTGGAGAACATCGATGAAGAAAGCTGCATTGCGCAGTTATCCTTGCTTCAGCCGGTTGATTTAAAAGGGGATCCCGCACTTATTGACCAAGACCTTTACTCTTTAAAAAAGACCTCTCATAGTATCTTCGTGAAAATTTGCAGCTTCAGCTCAATCATCCCCCTATCCCACGAACTTGTCGGCCGTACGTTGCCGATCATCGAATCAAAGTCATAGAAAAGGAAAACAAAATCCCCCCCTTGTAAACTCTTGTCCTTATCAATTCGAATGCACATGAATGTACTAGAGAGAACCGTCAAAAAGAGTAAAGGAGAATGTTCATGACGATCATAGGCATGTTGCATCATCGGAAAGATCCTGAAACGGTCATGAAGGCATATGCATTTGCAGCGGTAGCCCAAGCGGAAGGGGCAAAGTTTTTCTATTTTTCGCCTGGAGAAGTGAACTTTTCAAATCGTACGATCAAAGGACAAGTGTACGAAAAGGGAGGGTGGCAGACGAAAATCATGCCGTTTCCAAATGTCATCTATAATGCAGGGAGTCCTGAAAAACTAGCGAAGTCGAAAGAGACAATCGATAAATTAAAGAAGGAAATCCCTTTTACGACATATTCAATCGGCAATAAATGGAGTGTGAATCGCCGATTGAAAGAAGCAAAGGACTTTGCAAGTTATTTGATACCTACAGAAGTCGTGAAGAATGCTGATCATTTCTTTAAATTCCTATCGACTTTTGAAAAAGTGGTCTTCAAGCCGATCGACGGACGAAAAGGAAAAGGGATTTTTTTTATTGTCCAAGAAGGAGGCCGTTTTACAGTTAAGGGGGAAGGGACGAACAGTTCGTACGGAAAATCCCAGTTGAACGGATTCATCAAACAGAAATTATCGAAAGAGACGTTCATCGTCCAACCGTACATCCAATCGGTTACGAAATCTGGGCAAGTTTTCGACTTCAGGCTGCATGTTCAAAAAGATGGGAATGGTGAATGGGTCATTACAACTATTTATCCGCGGATTGCGCCGCAAGGTTCCATCATTGCGAACATTAATAGCGGCGGCTATACGAACTATTTGGATCCATTCTTGGAGCATGAATTCAAGGAAGAGGCCTTCAATATCCGAAAGAAGTTGGAGTTCTTTTCATTATCGCTTGCCAAGCATTTAGATGAGCTGCAAATGGAGAAATTCGGCGAGATGATTGATGAAATCGGAGTTGACATTGGAATGGATGGTCAGCTCAAACTATGGATTTATGAAGTGAACTGGCGGCCAGGCTGTCCGCCGGCATTTTATTTGGAATTGGATGTTGTTAAAAATACAATTAAATATGCGATGTACATTGCGAAAAACCAAATAGCAATTCAAAAGAAAATAAGGGAAATGAAGAGAAAAAGGACTGCAAAAGAAAAAAAGACACCAATCATTGCCATTACGGGCAGTGCAGGAAAAACAACAACAAAAGCCTTTTTATCATCAATTCTATCCAAGAAGTGGAATGTATTCGAATCGAAGGATTATTGGAATACGACCGAACATACGAAAAAACATGCAGCGGAAATCAATTCATCACATCAGGCAGTTGTCCTCGAATACGGCATGGCTTATCCAGGTGTCATTACTGAACATTGCAGAATCATCCAGCCGAACATGTCCATCGTGACAAATGTCGGGTTGGCGCATGTCGGCAACTTCAACGGAGATCCGAGAGGGGTTGCTAAAGCCAAGTCGGAATTGATTCATGGGATGGATCAATACGGAGTGCTCTGCCTTAACCGGGATAATGACAATTCACGGTTTTTGGAAACACAGAATTTCAAAGGGAAAAAGATAACGATCGGCATTCAGAAACCAGCAGATTACCGTGCATACGACGTCCACTACACCGACCAGGGAATGGGCTTTAAGATGAAGCTCCAAAATGAAGAAGTGGAGCTGTTCATCCCAATTTTCGGAGAGCATCATGTATATAATGCATTATCAGCGATTGCCATCGCAGACCAGCTTGGATTCTCACCTATGGAAATCAAGGCGGGACTCCTCTTCAAGAAACCACCGCGGCGATTGACGATCTATAATTGCAAAGATAATATTACTGTGATTGACGATACGGTCCACTCCCATCCGGAAGGGGTCCGTGCAGCAATTGATGTACTTATGAACCTTGCAAAGCACCGGAAAATCGCCATCATCGGACAAATGAGGGAACTTGGCGATATCCGCGAGAAGGAATACAGGAAACTTGGAGACTATATTCAGCAGCAAGGGATCGACCTGTTGATTACCTATGGATTCCGGACGGAGGAAATCGGTGCCCAAGCGAAGAAAAGGGGCATGGCTGCGGACAAAATTCACCATTTCACAGACAGGGAGAAATTGCATGCATTGCTATCGAAATTAATCAGTAAAGATGACACGATCCTTATTAAAGGAGCTAGTAAAACGAATATGTTCGAAACTGTTAAATTCATTGATCAAAACTACAGTTGAATATAAAATGAGGACTCCATTTGATGGAGTCCTCTCTTTTATTGCTTCAAATGAAATTGGATTTCTTCCGCAGCCTTTTTCGCCAATGCTTTTGCAGTCTCAAGCGTCCTACCTTGTGCGATTACATAAGCATATCGATGACCCATTGATAGTGGCGGCATTAGTTGCGTCCCTTTTCGTGGCTTGACGTACACCTCGACGACACCGGGAATCTTTCTTGCCCTTTTTTTACCGGTCACTTTTTCCAAAATCCCTTTTTTATCGATGATGACATACTGTGTGAAGACAAAATTCCGCTGTTTTTGAATTAAAGAGGGTTTTTCACCTAAGTATAATTTTAATGTTTCTTCAACCAAGTCAAAACCGAATGCTGCTTTCAGCATATTATTCATTGCCCCGCCTGAAATCCTTGGATTGATTTCGATGAGACGCCATCCATTTGCCGTCTGACGCATTTCGACGTGCATCGCTCCGTTTCGGATATCGAATTTCTCGATAATGGAGTTCAGCACTTCCATGATGCTGTCATTCAATTGTTTCGGCACAAATGCAAGCACACCGTAACCGGTGATGATGAACCGTTTACCATAAGTGATTTCCTGTTGGATGACGCCAGCGATTTGAACCTTCCTGTCATGGATTATCGCTTCGACTAAGTATTGCTCCCCATCGATGAATTCTTCGATAATTATTGACTCATCCGGATCCTTTTCATTCAACTTCCGGATATGCCGCTGCAATTGTTCCAAATCAGTTGCTTGTAAAACATCTTTTGATCCGGTTGAGGAAGCTGATTTTACAATGAGTGGAAAACCGGGTAAATCCTCAATTGTTGACGGTTCCAGCTTCGCTTTTGGAGGAAGCGTCAAGAACTTCGGGGAAAAAGGGAGTCCATTTAATGAAGCCCTTGTCCCTGCTTTGTTCTCCATAATATCTGCCGCTTTTGAAGAGGTCCCGTTCGGACAGAATTCCTCACATAGCTTCAAGGCACGGGAAATATTGGAATCGACAAAACTGGAAATTGTCATAATTTCGTTTCCCTTGGATTGCAATGAAAGGATTTCTTTCCGCATAGCCTTCAGATTGGTCGTGTCGACGAGTATCATTTCGTGGACATCTACATATTCTTTCCGTTGCTTGATCTGCTTATCGTTATTTGTGAATAGCACCGTGAAGTAACCGAGCCGCTCGGCAGCTCTGATTGCCTCCCTGCTCGAACCCGATTTGTTTGTTCCGATAAAGATGATCGTTTTCAACAAGTCCAACTCCTTCATATAAGACAACTCTATATAGGTTATGAGGGAATCGTTTTTCGACATGGTTATACATCATATAGGTAAGTAACTATCATCAATTTGGTTTACACAGGTTTTTCGTACAGGCTCTTCAAAGAGTCGGGGCATACGATAAGAAAGGGGGAAGGGAGGGAACCAAATGAAACCTCTGACAGCAGCATATATCCGGCAAATCATCTCCGGCAAATTAGTGCATGGAAAAGACGATTTGCTTATACATCATGGCGCATATCGCCTTAAGCAAGTGAAGCATCCCCATACAATCCTATTTTTACAGCGAAAAATTGTCAGATGGGAACGTCTGAAGCCTTTTTTCCCGCTGGCCATTGTGACAGATCGCGAGTTGGAAGTCAGCGAAAGAAATGAGAATTTGACGATAATCAAAGTAGAGAATTTGCAAGAAGCGTATTGGAAGTTCATCAATAACTACCGGGCTTCGATCAATATCCCTGTCATTGCCGTGACAGGAACATCCGGAAAAACGACGACAAAGGAGATGATCCGTCACCTGTTATCTTTCAACCGTAAAGTTGCCCATACGAACAGTACAAATAATTCAAGGACAGCCCATTTGACATATCTTCTCGGAATGGATGACACGACGGAAGCGGCAGTGTTCGAAACAGCAGTCGGTGCGCCTGGTGACATTACGAATGCTGCTGCGTATTTGAAACCGACCATCGGCATTATTACAAACATCGGCGAACATCACCTCAATTATTGTAAGACGTTGGAAGGATATATCGCTGCGAAAGGGGAAATGTGTACGGCTCTTCAACCAAACGGTGTTCTGATCATTAATGCGGATGATCGGAATACGAAGAAACTGGATTTGAAAAGCTTCACAGGAACCATTATAACTGTCGGCATTCATGCGAAAAGTGACTTTCGGGCAAGTGACATCTGCTTTTCACACGAAGGCATGTATATGACGCTTGAACACCAACAAAGGAAATATAGAATGTTAGTTCCAGGGCTCGGAGAACATCAAATTTACAATGCCCTTGCTGCGATTGCAGCAGTTCATCAGATCGGCATGGGACTTGCTGATATTGCCGTTCATTTCAGGACTTTCCCAACAATCAACAAGCAATTGCAAGTAGTGGAAGGGGTAAACGGCGCTACAATCATCGATGACACATGGAGCATAACAACGACATCATTGCAGGCTGCATTGCGGGTGTTGGAGAAGCTCGGATCCAACAAAAAAAAGATTGCAGTCGTCGGGACGATAACCGACCTCGGCTCATGGGGATATGTCATTCATGAACGGGCAGGTGAAATCATAGCGGAAAGTAAAATCGATGTCCTATTCACAATTGGGAAGCATGCAAAAATAATGGCAGAAACGGTTTCGAAAAAAGGTGCTGCAATTGAAGTTCATTCATTCACGAATCATATTCGTGCATATGAATTACTGAAAAAGATGGCTACAGAGGATACGATCATCCTGATAAAAGGTGATATGTTCAGCGATGCTATCAAACAGCTTTCCACACTCTCTAGAAAAAGAATATCTGGCTGATTGAAAAAACGCTCAGGAAATAGTATTGGAAATATTTTAACTACCCGATTTAGGACAAACACCAAGCCGTCCCCAAACATTTATCAATATAGTAGAGTAGTTCAAATAGAAGGGAGGGGTATCATTATGGGTATGGAATGTACGTGTGGAGTATTAGTCAATGCAGTGTCGCGAAGAAACAATGTCCGTTTTCAAGGACAGATGGGGACTGTCAAAGGTGATCTTACTTACATGGCGAACATATGTGTCACTTCGTTGGATACATCATCTTTGTCCCTGCAATTCACAGATACAGAAACGATGAGCGGTAAGAACAGCTTCACATTTATCGCAAATTCGATCACTTGTGTTGAATGCAAACGGGAAGGTCAAAATTGTGTTGTGACCGTAACCGGCACTGGACTCGTAAACAATGTTCAGTTCCCCTTTGAGGCGGTCTTCAGAGACCAGGTCGCATCGGCGAACGTGGACATCGTACAAAGTTTTGTCATAACCGGTTTCTTCAACCAAAATGGAGCAGCACCGGTTGCACAAGGTTCAATTGTGGCCCTTGGCTGCGGGGAAGAATAACGTTTTATGAACTGCCGATTAAAGTCGGATATTCCCGTTCAATTGGATAAGGAATGAGGGAGGGTAGTCTGTGAAGGGCATTCGGGGACGTTATGGCCAACATAGGATTTTGGAATCGGAAAATGGAATATCGATGCATTTATTGGAATTAAAATTAATGTCAGCATCGACATTCTTCTATTTTATTGAGAAATATACTTTTTTCATCATCAAACCATTACTTGGTCCGCAAGAAATAGGCGTAGCAGTCAATGAAGTGGCAATTGAAGTGGCAACAGGGAGCGAGTCCATTCAATTTTCAACCAAAGAAAAAGCCTACGATTATTTGAATGAGCATATTTGCATTAGAAAACACTACGTCATCCAAGCCATCCCGGTCAATCCATCAACTCTTTCCCATTGCCGATACACCCTTCACAGAAAATCCCCTACTGCAAGCTGGAAAATTGTCAATCACTTACTAATAAATACAAACGACATTTCAGATTTTAATATTTTTCTAAAATGGAAGTTGAATAAATTCCTAACTTCTGCAGTAAAAAGGTTAGGGGCGGCTTTTCCTAGCTGCCATACAATCGTCATCGAGATTGCCAATAACGGAGCAGGGGAATTTTGGCTCACAGACTCGATTTTGCATGAACGGAACAGTAAATGGAGCCAATATCATGCACTTTACCGAAAGAGGTCAATCCGTCCGATGTTGCCAGCAACAGAGCTTTGCACAAAAAATACATTGCTTGCATTTTTGAACATCTATCCAGAGGTGATCATCAAGCCGTGTGTCGGGCAGCAAGGAAGAGGAATTGTAAAAATATCGGTAACCGCAGATTATGCATACGAGGTGCATGAAAAGCAGAACAGATTGGTCAAAGATGATTATGATCAGTTATTCGGATATATAGCTGAGCATTATCTATCAATTAAAGATTATATTGTTCAACAAAGAATATCCCTTAGTGAACTGAATGGATGCCCTTTTGACGTTCGAGTAATTACACAACTCGATGGTGAAAGATGGCTTGCAACAGGAATGGTAGTGAAAGTGGCGGCGAAGGATTATTTCGTATCGAACAGGGCAAGTAAACTGCTAACAATGGAAAAGGCCATTTTCCAATTGGAAAGTGGAGTTTCATCTGAACAATGTGCCAAATGGATTGAAATGATTTGCAAAAAGGCCTCTAAAAGACTTTTGAAAAACAATGGGGGAATTTCAATAATCGGATTCGACATTGGCATCGACAGCAAAGGGGCAGTTTGGATAATTGAAGGGAATTATGCACCTTCACTCTCGATGTTTTATATGTTCGGAAACAACGAAATCCACGAGAGGATTTCTTACTATATAAAGAAACATAAAAAGAGCGACTGATCGAAGTTTGATGGAAGGGAGGAAATGCAATGAAGCCGATAGCTGTCAACGACATCAGGAAAGTACTTGGAGGAAAAATAATTACCGGACCGGTAAATTGGAAAGTTGAAGATGCCATCTATTACAAGCGGCACGAACATTCAAGACGGAATTCACTTCTTTTTGCAAACAGAGGAGATGTAATCAATTGGGTAGCAATCGACAGGAAAGGCCCTTCCCTCATCATCACCGATAAGTCCTCAATCGACTTGAAGGAAGTCTTGCCGAATACAACAGTTATGCAAGTGACGAGCCTCGTCCAATCCTATTGGAAGTTCATCGATTATTACCGGAACCAATTTCAAATTCCAGTTGTGACAATAACGGGAACTTGCGGGAAGACGACAACGAAAGATATGATCAAGCATATGCTTTCCGGCATTTGGAAAGTGCATGCATCCGTCAGCAGTAAAAACGAGCCAAGGCGGTCTTTCCCATACTTGATGGGGATAGATGAGCATACGAAAGCGGCAGTCTTTGAACATGGCCTAGGCAATTCAGGGAATATTAAACACCAGTGCATGATTTATCAGCCGACAATCGGTATCATCACAAACATCGGCGTACATCATTTGGACGGGTGTGGAAACCTGGAAGGCTATATAAGGGCAAAAGAGGAAATCATCGGCGGCATCAAGGATGGCGGCACACTTATTTTAAATGCCGATGATCTGAATAGTAAAAAACTGAGGATCCATCGATTCACAGGGAAGATCATCTATTTCGGAACGGATGGAAAATCGGATTTCAGGGCTTCCCAGATTACATTTGGCGATGGCGGAATGGATTTCATCCTTCACGCAAATCGTAAGGAGTATAGCGTCTTTGTTCCAGGTTACGGGGAACATCAGGTAAGCAATGCTCTCGCGGCCCTAGCCGCAGTCCATGAAATGGGAATGGATTTGAAAGCTGCGATTTTCCGTTTGCGAACGTATACGAACATGGATCGGCATTTGGAGTTTTCGAAAGGGAAAAATGGCAGCACGATCATCGACGATACGTGGACGAACAACCCGACTTCAGTGGAAGCAGCGTTGAAAGTGCTTGATTCGATCGGGAAAGGGAAAAAGATCATTCTTGTTTTAGGGGATATCAACCGGCTCGGAAATTTCGAAAAGAAATACCACCGGGAAATTGGAAGCATGGTTGCAGATCGAAACATCCATACACTTATCACAATCGGGAAAAAGGCGGAGGAAATTGCAAGGCAGGCAATGCGTGAAGGAAGCAATGCGAATATAAGGATATTCAAGAATGTGAGTGAAATTGGAAATCGGTTAGATCATTTATTCGATGACAGGTCACTTGTACTGATCAAGGGTCCGATGTCGAGCCGCGGTATGATTGAATTTGCACAATCCCTGAAGAAATAAATGAAAAAGAAGTACGTAACAGGCATAACGTTACGTACTTCTTTTCTATTTTAGTTTGATAGAACACGACTTGCTTTAACAAAGTTTTGTGTCGCCCATGTGGAAGACATGCTTTGTGTCACAACTTTACCAGTCGTGGAAAGGCTGATAAATTGGTTGCCGCCGATATAAATGCCCGTTTGATTAATGCGGGTCCTTTTATTATCCAATGAGAAGAAGAGGAGATCCCCTTTTTGAAGATTGGCTTTCGAAACTGTAGTACCAATTTGTGATTGTTGGCTTGCAATTTTGCTTTTCAAATCAATTCCATGATTTTTATATACATAATACGTGAACCCGGCTCCTGTGAATGTCATTGTATTTTCATTATACACATAGCCGAATTTCGCTTTGTCCTTCAAACTGGATGCGAAATTGATGAGCTTGTCCGCAGATGTTGCCGTAGCTGTACTAGACGGTTTGGAAACGGATGGCGCAGTAGTTGCAGGCTTGGAAACTGAAGGCGCTGCAGCCGTATTGTCCGTGAAGACTCTTTTCGCAGTAATAAACCGATCATTATAGTAATCTACGAATAGAACTCTTGTAATGACGCCGCCTGTAGTCGGGATGATAAGACGATGATCACCTGCATAAATGGCAACCATTGTAGGTGTAGTTGAGCCTTTCGAGCTGCCGAAGAAGACAAGATCACCTTTCTTCATGTTCGAACGGGAAACTGTCGCACCTTTGCTTTGGAGCGCTTTTAAGCTAGATGCATTCAAGTTGACGCCATTGTTTTTATAGATATAGTTGACGAATCCTGTGCTTGTGAATTTCTTTGCGCTTTCATTGTTGACGGAGCCAATGACCGCTTCATCTTTAATGTCATAAGCTTGTTTGACGATGTTGTCACCTTTCGTTGCCGAATTAGCTGACATCAGCGTCGGAAGCACACGGCGTGCTCCGATATAGCTCTCTGTATAGTATGGTTTGTCACTTAGGTCGGAAATGATGATATCCTGTTTCGGATCTGCCATATGAATGACTTTATTATCGCCGATATACATGGCGACATGATCCGGAACCTTCGATGCTTTACTGCTGAAGAAGAGGAGATCCCCTTTTTGCCATTGTCCTTTTGCGACTGGAGTGCCTTGCTGAATCATGAAGTCTTCATTGTATGTCGCAAGGTCTACGCCATTTTTCTCGAAAACATACATAATGAAAGTGGCGCATGAAAACTTATATGGATATGTAGGCTTGTATACTGCCGTGCTATATGTCGATTTACCAATCAAGCTTTTCGCTGTTTGGATCAATTGCTCCGCCTTTGCAGCTACAGCTTGCTGGGATGCTTGAGAAGTGATCGTGGCTGCAGAGACTGTCTGTGTTTGACTGTATGAGGGAATGGCGATGGAGCTAACAGTGACACAGCCGATTAACGCTGCCGAAAATAGTTTATGTTTCATAATTTACCTCCGATGATTAGTAATGTCTTGCCTGAGATTGATAGTATCACGGAATAAACTAGAGATTTGTAGGGAATATTTACCTCACGGAATGTTACAATGTGTGACTGCATGCCAGCTATAGATTTATCGGACTTTTTTACAAATACATTACAGATAAAAAAGGAAATTTATTGAACAAAAAAAGCATGAGGCCGTAGCCATCACGCTTTTTCATACGTATATACAAGTTCATTCAATTTCGGGTCGACATTTACATGAAGGTCATGTTCATCGAAAAACCAATAGTCCCTGCGTTCAATATAAAAGTGTACGCCTGCCAATTCCGTTTCGACAGCCAATTCGTCAGGGTGCTCTTTCATTATGCCTAACGAGAATCCGTCATGCAAAGGACTAGATCCACCGTACCTTGCGAAGAATTTAATATAATCGCCTGCTTCGGCTTCCATCTCTTCATAAAACCACTTCAGTGCATCATCCGATAAAACGATTTTCATTTATTTATCCCCGCCTTTCGGTTGCTGCTTCCATTGTATTACAACCAATTCACTTTAGGCTCAGTTCCGGCTTTGATCCTGGAAATATTAGCGCGATGCCTGTAGAAGATGAATACACCCATCAATCCGACAACGATCATTAGATAGAAGTCACCCGTCCAGAAATAGTACCCGACACAATACATGAAACCGACAACTGCTACAATCATCGAAGAGAGGGATACCATTTTCGTTACCTTCAAGGCAATAAGGAATGCCAGCAGGACGATAATGAAAATCGGCCAGTTATAGCCCAGCAAAACACCGCCTGATGTTGCGACGGCCTTGCCGCCTTTAAATTTCGCAAAGATAGGGAACATATGACCGATTACTGCACAAACGCCTAGCAGAAGCGGGTGGATGCCTGCCGAACTGAAAGAAGGCAAGAGAAGAAGCAATACAGCGGCCGTCCCTTTTAAAATATCAAGAATCGTGACGACCATTCCTGCAGTTTTTCCTAGAACCCTGAACGTATTCGTTGCGCCGAGGTTTCCGCTGCCATGTTGCCGGACATCCGTATTGTAAAAAAGTTTGCCGACCCACAATGCAGAAGGAATCGAACCGAGCACATATGCGATTAATATAAGTATGATAATTTCCATGACGTTCCCCTTTATCTTAATGAATAGTTATGTGTTTCAAGTTTAGCAGAACAGACGAATGCCGACAATGGAATGTACGAAGTTGCGAAGATAAGTCGATTGTCTAGATTTTCCTCATCTCATTGCAATCAGCCGGTTTCTTCTATACAATTAATTGAGCGAGCTTCCTCAAACGTTGATTTGACAAGCTTTACAGGAAGCGATACGATAGTATATAAAGAAAAAGAGAACATTCGTTTGATGGGGGTTGCGATTTGACGAAGAAGGAAGAGATTTACACATATGATGATGATTCGATTCAAGTGCTGGAAGGCCTTGATGCAGTACGAAAACGTCCAGGGATGTATATTGGTTCCACGGATTCCCGGGGACTTCATCATCTTGTCTATGAAATCGTCGATAACGCAGTTGATGAAGCACTAGCAGGATATGGTTCTGAAATTGACGTTACGATACACAAAGATGGCAGCATCGGCGTGCGGGACTACGGTCGCGGAATGCCGACAGGAATGCATAAGACGGGAAAACCGACAGTAGAAGTCATTTTGACCGTCCTTCACGCTGGCGGAAAGTTTGGGCAGGGAGGTTATAAGACAAGTGGCGGCCTGCATGGGGTCGGCGCATCTGTCGTGAATGCTCTTTCCGAGTGGCTGGAAGTGACGATTTTTCGCGATGGAAAAAAATATAGGCAACGTTTCGAAAATGGCGGCAAACCGGTCACTACGCTAGAGGAAATCGGAACGACTCGTGAGAAAGGGACATTGATTCATTTCAAACCGGATCCAGCAATATTCTCTACGATCAAATACCAATACGAATTGTTGTCGGAACGATTGCGCGAATCCGCATTCCTTCTGAAAGGCTTGAAAATCGACCTGAAAGAAGAAGGAACCGAAAAACATGATGTATTCCATTACGAAACAGGCATCGAAGCATTCATTTCCTATTTGAATGAAGAGAAGGATGTGCTTCATGACGTCGCATACCTCGAAGGAGTGGCGGAAGGGATTGAAGTGGAATTCGCATTTCAATTCAGCGACGGCTATTCTGAAACGATCCTTTCCTTCGTCAATAATGTACGGACGAAAGATGGAGGTACGCATGAAACCGGCGCCAAAACCGCAATGACGCGCGTATTCAATGAATATGCAAGAAAAACCGGCATATTGAAGGAAAAAGATAAAAACCTCGATGGCTCGGATATTCGGGAAGGCATTTCCGCTATCATTTCGGTCCGCATCCCTGAAGAGATTCTTCAATTCGAAGGACAAACGAAAGGGAAATTGGGGACGAGCGAAGCAAGATCGGCAACCGATGCAATCATCTCACAGCATCTCCTATACTTCTTAGAAGAGAATGCTGAGCTGAGCGGAAACTTGATCCGAAAAGCGATCCGTGCCCAACAGGCAAGGGAAGCTGCCCGGAAGGCGCGTGAAGATGCGCGTTCCGGAAAAAAACGTCGCCGTTCGGATACCCTTCTCACAGGGAAGCTGACACCAGCACAATCTAGGAATGCTTCGAAAAATGAGCTATACCTAGTCGAGGGGGATTCCGCAGGCGGTTCAGCCAAGCAAGGCCGGGACAGGACGTTCCAGGCGATTTTGCCGCTGCGAGGTAAAGTGATCAATACCGAAAAAGCCAAATTAGAAGATATTATGAAAAACGAAGAGATCAATACGATCATCCATGCAATTGGCGGAGGGGTCGGCGCTGATTTCCAAATTGAAGATATCGCTTACGACAAAGTGATCATCATGACGGATGCCGATACCGACGGTGCCCATATCCAAGTTCTTCTCTTGACGTTCTTCTATCGTTATATGAAGCCATTGATCGAGGCGGGCAAAGTGTTTATCGCACTTCCGCCACTATACAAGGTCTTCAAAGGGACAGGCAAGAAGGAACAAGTCGAATATGCGTGGACGGAAGCCGATCTTGACGAGGCGATTAAAAAGATTGGCCGCGGCTATATGCTGCAACGCTATAAAGGTCTAGGCGAAATGAATGCCGATCAATTATGGGAGACGACGATGAATCCTGAAACTCGTACGCTAATTCGTGTAACGATCGAGGACGGGGCACAATCGGAAAGACGTGTCACCACATTAATGGGGGACAAGGTCGAGCCTCGCAGGAAATGGATCGAGTCGAACGTCGATTTCGGTACCGAAGACCATAATATTTTGGAAAATGAATTTTTGCATGTTGAGGGGGATTTTGAATGACTTCAACTGAACGGTTCCAAGACTTGCCGTTGGAAGAAGTAATCGGCGACCGTTTTGGACGTTATAGTAAATACATCATTCAGGACAGAGCACTTCCAGACGCAAGGGATGGATTGAAACCTGTTCAAAGAAGGATTCTCTATGCGATGTTTCATGAAGGGAACACCCATGATAAAGCATTCAGGAAATCCGCAAAGACAGTCGGAAACGTCATCGGCAACTACCATCCGCACGGAGATACATCCGTATATGACGCGATGGTTCGGATGAGCCAAGAATGGAAACTACGTCATCTCATGATTGAAATGCATGGGAACAACGGATCGGTTGACGGTGACCCGGCAGCGGCAATGCGGTATACGGAAGCTAGGCTTTCTTCTATCGCTTCGGAAATGCTTCGGGACATCGGTAAAAACACGGTGGAGTTCATTCCGAACTTCGATGATACGGAGCCAGAACCGACTGTACTGCCTTCCCGTTTCCCAAATTTGCTCGTCAACGGTTCAACAGGGATTTCCGCGGGCTATGCGACGGATATTCCGCCACATGCTTTGCATGAAGTCATCGATGCAGTACTGATGAGAATGGATGATCCTGATGTATCAGTGGAGCAATTGATGACGGTCATGAAAGGACCCGATTTTCCGACTGGCGCTATTATACAAGGGACGGATGGAATCAAGACGGCCTACGAAACAGGAAGGGGCCGCTTTATTATCCGAGCTAAATCGGAAATCGAATCATTGAAAGCCGGAAAATCGCAAATTGTCATCACTGAAATTCCATACGATGTCAATAAAGCAAATTTAGTGAAGAAGATGGATGAACTTCGTTTGGATCGAAAGCTCGATGGCATTGCGGATGTTCGGGATGAATCCGACCGTACAGGACTTCGTATTGTAGTAGAAATGAAGAAGGATATGGACGGAAATGCGATTTTGCAATATTTATTGAAGAACACCGATCTTCAAGTGACATATAATTTCAATATGGTCGCAATCTCGAATAGAAGACCGACACTCATGTCACTGCCAATGCTTTTGGATGCATACATTGAACACCAAAAAGATGTCGTCACGAGAAGATCCGAGTACGACATCCAAAAAGCGAAAGACCGTCTGCATATCGTCGAAGGTCTCATGAAAGCCTTGTCGATTCTCGATGAAGTGATCAAGGCGATCAGAGCTTCGAAAGACAAACGCGATGCGAAAAATAATATCATTGCCAAATTCGGTTTCACTGAAGTGCAAGCCGAAGCGATTGTATCCCTACAGTTATACAGATTGACAAATACGGATATTACCGAACTGAAAAAAGAGGATGCAGACCTTAGGAAGTTGATTGAACAGCTTGACGCCATACTGAAAAGCGATAAAAAGCTTTCTGCAGTCATCAAGAAGGAATTACTGGAGGTCCGCAAGCAGTTTTCCGAACAAAGAAGATCTGTCATCGAGGAAAAGATTGAAAACATCAAAGTGGATCTTGATATCCTTGTGCCAAGCGAAGAGGTAGTCGTATCGGTAACAAAGGACGGCTATGTGAAACGGACGAGCATCCGTTCGTACAGCGCATCAAACGGCACCGGCCAGGAGATGAAGGAATCAGATTACAGCTTGTTGGAAACGGTCATGAATACGCAGCACCATCTGCTTCTATTTACATCGCTCGGCAATTATTTGTATCAGCCTGTGCACGAATTGCCGGATATCCGCTGGCGGGATCTCGGCCAACATATATCGAGTATCGTGTCCTTGGAACCGAACGAAGAGATCATTGCAGCGATTGGTATTGAAAACTTCGATGAGGTAACATCCGTTCTAACGGTTGCGGATAATGGAAACGTCAAGCTGTCGAAGCTATCCGATTTCCAAGTGCAGCGTTATTCCCGTACATTCAAAGCGATGAACTTGAAAAAAGGGGATCGAATGGTAGATGTAGAGCTTGTGTCAGGTGAAGAAGATGTGATCCTATTCACCGAACAGGCATATGCATTACGATTCCCGCTCACTGAATTGTCGGTGACGGGTGTAAGGACTGCGGGTGTTCGCGGTATCAATCTCAAAACGGATGACAAGCTTGTTTCCATGCTGATCGTGCGGGACGAAACAGAATCCGTTTTAATCGCCACCCAACGCGGATCCATTAAGAGGATGGCTTTGAAGGAATTGGAGACTGCCGCAAGGGCTCAGCGTGGTGTAGTCGTCCTGAAAGAATTGAAAACGAACCCGCATCGGATTGTCGGTACACAATTTGTGAAGCCTGGCGACAACGTCACCTTATCGACGAGCAAGGAGAATAAAGTTGCCGTCGAGGCAGGATCTTTGCGGCTTGTAGATCGTTATTCAAATGGGAGCTCTATGATTGATGAAGGAAAAGAAGGCACTGTAATCGCTTTATACAAAGAAGTGAAAGCGGAAACGAAAGCGTGACGAAAGCGTCTGCTGGCGAGGATGAATTCTTGTCAGCGGGCGTTTTTTGATGTACAGCCGTTATAAAAATCTTCGTGACAATTTTCAGCTTCTGACGTATAATAATTCGAAAGTCGAAATAAAAATATAAAAATGAATAATGGGGAATGAGTATGTGGAAAAACCGTAACGTTTGGATCATTCTTTCTGGTGAAATGATTGCCGGTCTCGGATTATGGACAGGAATCATCGGGAATCTGGAGTTTTTACAAGAAAAAATTCCGTCCGATTTCGTGAAGGCAATGATTTTGTCCATCGGTTTGTTGGCAGGCATTATTGCAGGGCCGACAGCAGGCCGGATCATTGACCAATCCCGAAAGAAAACGGTATTGATTGTTGCGGGTATGGGGAGGCTTGTCAGTGTCGTCTTCATGCTGTTGGCAATTTCAACTGGATCCGTCTGGTGGATGGTCGCATTCATCATTTCAATCCAATTGTCGGCAACCTTTTATTTCCCGGCATTGCAATCGGCAATCCCTCTTGTTGTAAAAGACAAAGATCTGTTGACGATGAACGGAATGCATATGAACGTCGCTACGATAGCGCGTGTAGTGGGAACGGCACTTGCGGGCGTCATGCTTGTCTACTGGTCGCTGGCGTCATTGTATTGGGTTTCAATGATTGCATATCTCGGGCTATTAGGTTTTACAATGATGCTGAAGATTGATGAAGGGAAGGGGAGTGAAAGCTCCCAGAAGAAGGAAGGCGACAAAGGGGGCTTCATGGAAGTTTTCCCCGTCTTAAAGGCCTATCCTGCTGTTGGTATGACACTGATCATGACGATGATCCCTTTATTATTTATCGGTTCATTCAACCTGATTGTCATCAATATCAGTGAAATCCAAGATTCCTCATCGATTAAAGGGTTGATTTATACGTTTGAAGGAATTGCCTTCATGATCGGTTCATTTGTCGTGAAATTAATTACACGCAAGTGGAGGACGACGGTCATTTTATTCTTCTTTGCATCGATGGTGGCTGTCGCTGAATTCATGTTGTTTTTTGCACATAACATCTTTTTGACATTGGGAGCATTTGCTGTATTGGGATTTGCGTTAGGTTGCTTTTTTCCGACAGCGATGGTTGTTTTTCAGAAACAGATGCCGAAAGCATACCATGGACGATTTTTCTCATTCCGCAATATGTTGGAACGGGTGATGTTCCAAGTAGTATTGTTGAGTGCCGGAGCATTTTTGGATATCGTTGGACTGCAAACGATGGTTATTATATTCGGAGTGGTCAGTTTGAGTTTGACGTTATTATTTTTCATTCAAATGAAACGAAGGAATATTGTTTTGGAACAGAATCAAACCGAACCTGCAGCGGAAGTCACTTTATGATCCGCAGCAGGTATTTTTTTTCTTATTGAAAAATGTAAAAGGACATCAAAGTTCGGACTGCTAATTCAGATATGAAACCTTGATAATATAGCATTTTTACAATATTAGTCTTAACTTTGGTGTCCAGCTTTTTGGACACCAAAGTTAAGACTATTTGTTTTGAAGGACACCAAAGTTAAGACTAACTGTTTCTTTGGACATCAAAGTTAAGACCTTTTATAGTAAATACTATGGAGGTGTACAAATGTATAAGCCTATTATACACAATGCGTCTACTAAATTTGGAAACAATAGATGGAAATCTTATAGCATTAAAATACATAGAGAAGTATTTTTATTCAGTGATTTAGAATATGATAATTGGTTATTAACCGAGTGTAACCCCAATGTAATTAGTTTTTGCGAACAACCTTTTGAAATCAAGTTGCCGTTTAAATCGAGGATCCGATCATCTATCCCGGATATGTGGGTTTTGTATGATAATGGTGATGAAGAAATTGTCGAAGTAAAATATTTGATTGATTTAAACAAACCACGGGTAATTGAACAAATAGGGATACAAAAAGAATGGTGCAAAGCAAACAAAATTAGACACAAGGTTTTAACAGATTGTCAAATTAGAGAAAGCGCAATTCTGCTCTCCAATTACAAATTTATCATTAAAATGCTAAAACACAAAAATGAATTTGATTTTGATATTTACGCAGAGCTGATTAGGCAGATTCAAGTACACTCACACATTGGGGTATCTGAACTTTCGGAGCAATTGAAGTTAGATGGACGTGTCACTTTAGAACATATAGCTTACCTCTTATTTAGAGGAGAAATATGTGCTGACTTATCGGATAAACACTTCGGCCCTAAAACGGAGGTGTGGTGTAAAGATGAAACAAGATTACGATAGATTTTCAAAAATGGACTATCAGGACTTAGTAAATTGGCCGACCGTCCTGGAGGATAATCTTCCCACCCTTAAAAGGGAGCTGTATAAGAGAAGAAAAGGCGCTGTTAATGCGTATTTTAAGAAGGAAAAAACTGTTGATCAAATTTGTGCAGAGCACGGAATCAGAAAAGGTGAGTTATACAGATTACTCAATAGATGCCTGGAGACACATGGGGATGGAAGGCTCTTTGGTTATAGAGCATTAATTCCATTTCAAAGAGTTAAAAACACAAAAAATGCCCCGTTTGAAACACTTTTAGAGCGTTATCCCAACTTAAAAGAAGATTTAGAGAATGACTTTTTAAATGCAGTAAAAAAAGGTGGTTTGTACGAGAAAAATATTAGTATCAAAAATGTTCACAAAATATTTGTAAGAAATTGTCTGAAGACAGGTCTTTCATTAAACGAATACCCCCTAAATACTAAAACTAAAGCATTTAAATCGGTACAGCGATTTATTAATTCATTATCGGACAAACACTTTATAGCCGTAGCCGCAAGGTATGGTGATGAAGCAGCGATGCTTGCAAAGAATACTGGTGTTGGTTACTCGCAATATCAATCAACAACCGTAAATAGACCATTTGAGAGAGTAGAGTTTGATGGCCATAAATTAGATATTTCATTGGCAGTAAAGTATAAAACACTTGAAGGTGATGAAATCATAGATACGATTAACCGGATCTGGATTTTATCAATTATTGATGTCTCCACACGTTGTATTTTAGGTTACCATTTATGCCTTCAAAAAGAATACTCGTCAGATGACGTTTTAATGTGTATACGGAATGCGATAAAACCATGGGAACCGAGAAAATTAGCAATTCCTGAATTAGAATATCCGGTACACTCAGGTTTTCCATCGTCTGTAATTGAAGAAACCAAGTTTGGAATCTGGGATGAGTTTTGTTATGACAATGCAAAAGCAAATATATCGAAAATCGTCCAAGAAAAATTAAATAATTTTGTAGGATGCTCAATAAATATGGGACCCGTTGCAACACCGATTCGAAGACCACATATAGAACGTTTCTATAATACTCTTGAAACGAATGGATTCCATAGAATTGTTAGCACGACAGGTAATGCCCCCACCGACCCGCGTAGGAGAAAAAACACAGAACAGCTTGCTATTAAATATCAAATCTCTGTAGAGCATATTGAAGACATTGTAGATGTTTTAATTGCCGAATACAACGCAACCCCCCATAGTGGTCTGTCTGGACTAACCCCTTTAGAAGTGATGCAGCAACGAATTGACAGAGGTATGTCTATAAGTTCATTAGCTGAAGATCAACGCGATGAATTCTTATTCTTTACGACTAAAATTAACAGAGTTATACGGGGTGATGTGAAGGGAGGTAGACGTCCTTTCGTCACCTATGAAGGTGTTAAATACACAAATGAAGTTGTATCTAATATGCCAAGCCTAATCGGTAAGAAGGTAACATTACTGGTAAATGTTGATGATATTAGATTTATTAGAGTCCACTTAGAAAATGGAAGTGAGTTAGGCATCTTAACAGCGATAGGTAAGTGGGGGATCCATCCGCATAGTTTAAGGGAAAGGAAGGCCATCAATAAACTGAAAAACAGTGGTGAGGTTCATATCCCCCAAGGCGAGGATCCTATTGAAGTTTATCATAATTATTTAAGGTCAAATGCGAACACGAAAAACGGGAGAAATATGCTAGCCAGTTTTGAAAAAAACCAAGACAGCAAAAATAAAAGATATGATCGTTCATCTGAGCCAATCGAAGAAACTGACATGAAGGAAACAAAAGAAGAAAATAACAAACATAAATCAAACAAACCCAATATCAAATTACGAAAAACATTACAATTCTAATACAATTGCAAAGAGGTGTTATCTAATGCAAAATAACATTGACCCTTATGCAAAGCCATTAGTAGAATTGAATACACACCCGATAGAAATTGGTGACTATTATTTAGCTACAAATGAAATTAATAAACTGTATACGTATGTTTCCAAATGGATCCGGAATAGAATACCCGGGGCCGTCATTTATGGCTACCCAAGAGTAGGTAAAACAAAGGCAATTAGTTATGTAATCAAAATCTTACAGGAAGAATTGGGAGACGACTTCCCAATACATCATGTTTCATGTCGCACGAGAAAGAATCCAACCGAGAATTTTTTCTTTGAAGACCTTTTATTTGGAATTCGACATGATTTGGCATTAGTAGGTTCAAAACCAAATTTAAAGAGAAAAAGATTATTAAATGCTCTTATCGAACAAGCAGAAGTTGCTAATTCAAATAAAGTCATTCTATTTTTAGATGATGCACAAAATTTATTTGAATTAGAATATCGTTGGCTGATGGATTTGTACAATGATTTAGCGTTGCAAAATATACATTTAATCACCTTTTTAGTCGGACAACTTGAGCTCATGTATCAACGGACAGCGTACAGAGACAGTGGGAAATATCAATTGGTCGGTCGATTTATGTCACAGGATTATGAATTTAAAGGTTTACAAGATGCCGACGATATTGAAATTTGTCTATCGGGTTATGACGAATTTTCGGAGTATCCCATCAAAAGTGGTTGGAGTTATACTCGCTTTTACTTCCCAGAAGCATTTAGTCAAGGTTTTAGACTAGGACACCTTGCTCCCGACATTTGGGATACAATTCAATCCATAAGACGGAAAAATCATATTAAAAACAATTTAGATATTCCTATGCAGTATTTTGTTCTTTTTATAGAAAATATTCTGTTACAGTATGGTTCTGATTCTGTCAATAAGGAATATGACATTCATCATATTAAAAAGGAACAAATGGAAGAAACATTAATTGGAACTGGTTATGTCGAATGGGAAACACACGGAAGGAAATTCCAGGCATGAACCGGGGGAAAAAAAATTTTACAACTTGGCAAGCGAATTGGGTCCAAAGGTATGAATCAGCGTGGGGGGTACTCGAAAAATTCAAATTCGCTAATGTTTTAAACGGAAATGAATTGATTAGTGTAACCGGAAACCATAAAGTTCAGCAGGGGAAAAGTATTAGTAATGGTTTACGGGAGTTAATTAGCATGTCTGCATTATGCGAAGTAAAGACTGCAAAATATGTTGGATTTGACTTGCATGAATACAATAAAAAAAGTATTAAAGAAGCTTTGCATGTATTTCCAAATAAAGAGCATGTAGGATCCGTGCTATATCCAGTATTGTCATTTTGCGAAGTTTGTATGAAAGATGGATATCATAGTATTTTTCATCAGATCAAACTTTACGATAGATGTGCCTTTCATCCGGAAGAAAAATTGAATGTTAATTGCCCATGCTGTCGTAAAATATTTAGAGACTATAATATCGGTAAAAGTGAGGAAGCCTTTTGCTGCCAACATTGCAAAAATTGTATAATCGGAAATAGTACGTTGCAAAAAATGAAAATCAAATGGAAAAAATGCAAAGTAATTAAAAATAAAGTTATTGAAAAGTGGTTGAAAATTCAAGTAGAAGAGGTGAATAAAAATCAATATTACTATCCAGCCGTAATATTGAACGATTATCAGTTGAGCAATGGAGCGCCTAATATTTATTCTAAGTTTCCGGATTTATTTAATCGTCTTTTTACTGATCAAGGGAGTTCAAAGAAAGAACATTTCGTTAAAATGAAAGTATATTGCAATAGAAACGGATTGAGATATCTTGAACCCGATAATAGTTTCAGATGGAATGATTCTTTTAAAAAAATATATTACCAATTCACAAATGAACCCGCACAAAAACGTCCTTCATATAGAGAAATCAACTTGAGTTTACTTTATGAATACTTTTTACAAACTAAGGCTATTTTCAAGTCCGCTGAAAGGTATATTTTAAATAAAAGGATCTTTCAACATAAGAAGTGCATCAAAAAAGACCTTGCAAATCACAATACAAGTGCTAATTGTATTTATTCAAAAGCTTTTATTGAATGGAAAAGTGAATGCTATGGCTTTGGCCTTGAAACTTGGAGAATAAATAGACCGCTGGGTTGGAGGGTAAATGAATTTCACTATCATGAGTGGGTGAATGATTTTCAGTTTTATCCCCGATATAAATGTTTAGAGCATCTTGAGTCCATACTTTGGCAGCTATCAAAGAACAAGCAGGATTATCCATTTGGCATTATATCAAATATATCAAATAATATTTTGTACAATATTTTAATTGAGCGCTTTGATCATTATCTTGCTTTGTGCAAAGACCCCTCGTTTGCAAATCAGTATTGGATTCACGACGATAATATATCATTGTTTATTCTTGTCATTCCAAACAATAATAAAGAAGGTCCTGTAATTTTATATTGACGCAGGATCTACTAAAGCTCTGTAGGAGTTGAAAAATATTTAAATTGCATTTTACACTTCACCCAATTTAACTATTGAATAGTGTATGCTTGTTTCATAAGTTAGAAAACTTGGAATTGGTTAGTATGCCGCAAACAGGCCATATTGCGGAGTACGGCGTTGAGCTAAAGGAGTAGGTTAATTGAAGAAGTAATTGATAGGGGAGATTTGTAAAATATGAAATCATTGCAGGGGAAGATTGCTGTTGTTACAGGAGGATCCCGTGGAGCAGGTAGGGGAATTGCTTTCGAACTAGGCAGTGCGGGCGCGACGGTGTATGTGACAGGTCGGAGTGTAAAGGGAGCGACAACCGATAACCGACCAGAAACCATTGAGGAAACTGCGGAAGGTGTTACCGTGAGGGGAGGCAAAGGCATTGCGATACGTTGTGATCATACAAATGACAGTGACGTGAGAAAACTGTTTGACCAAATTGAAAGGGAACACGGTCGAATCGACATTTTAGTAAATAGTGTATTTGGTGGCTCCGAAAGTTCTCTGCCACTAGGAGACGGACGTCAATTCTGGAAACGACCACTGGATCATTGGGATGCTATGATGGTTGCTGGACCGCAAGCTTACTTGCTAACCACTCGATACGCTGTACCACTTATGACACAGCAACACAAGGGATTAATTGTAAACATTACATTTTTTATCAAGGATAAAGTTTCAGGTAATTTATACTACGACTTAGCAATGAATGCTATCAACCGAATGACACTAGGAATGGCAAAAGAATTAAAGGACTTTAACGTTTCGGCTGTTGCTGTTTGCCCAGGTTGGATGAGGACAGAAAGAGTTACAGATTCAGGTTTTGGACCAAAGGATGGAGCAACGGAAACAACAGCGTATGTTGGGCGTGCGGTTGTGGCATTGGCTTCAGACACCACGGTTTCTAGGCTTTCTGGTGACGTACTAATGGTGGCTGAATTAGCGAAAAAATATGGTTTTACTGACGTCGATGGAACTCAACCTTTGCCGTTTGAAGGTTAATCGGATTCCCCTGTACTGTATGGGCTTTAACTTCAATAAGACAAATATAAAGTCCTTCCATTACCTGGCACCTTTATTTAATAGTACTCTCTTAGTTGATTGAAGTGGAAGACGGCGACTCCGGGGGGCAGCGGGACAGGTGAAACAACCAACGGAAGCGAAGCGAAGGGTGTGGTTCACCGGCCGACCTCCGGAACGCGCCCGGCTGCAGCGCAAATCAACGGTTTAGAACTACTATACCGTTATCGGGCGCTTTAGCTGCATAACGATGTTCCAGAAAAGGGCCAGATTACGGAAAAACTTTATGAGCGGGAGAGGGAAATAGTTGCAAACTACAAAAAATAATGGTTTTGAATTTCTTGACTTTCTCGTTATAAAAGAAGAACAACTATACGATTATCATCGATTAGCTGGTTCTTATGCTGTAATCAAATCCAATGATAAATATCTGTTATGCTATAACACTTGGAGAAAACAATGGGAATTGCCAGCAGGCCAGAGAGAAGAGAATGAAACACCAAAGGAATGTGCGATAAGGGAACTTTACGAGGAGACTGGACAAAAGGTATCGAACCTAGATTTTAAAGGTTTATTAAAGGTCAAAAACTTAACTAATGACGAAATAAAATATAATCCAATATATTTTTCTACTCTTGACCTGCTCCAACCATTCCAGGAGAATAGCGAGACATCTGAAATACGATTGTGGGATCTAAACGAAGATATCGGCTATGTCGATGGAGTTGATATAAAGATTTTCGATTATATATTTTAAAACAATATTGGAGATTTACTGAAGACCCCACAATTCCATTAACGGGCGCAGTTGCTGAAAAAGAGCTGCGCTCCAATCGGGCCATTTAACGGAATAAAGGAAAGGGGAATATTATGAGCAAAAAACGTAAATTAGTATTGTTTATTGCTTCGAGTTTGGATGGATATATTGCTACAAAAGATGAATCTCTTGAATGGCTATTTAAGGTTGAAGGTGAAGGAGATAACGGTTTTGCAGATTTTTATGAAACTGTTGATACTGTTTTAATGGGAAAAAGAACTTACGATTGGGTGATGAAGCAAGATATAAAGGAGTTTCCATATAAAAACAAAGAATGTTATGTTTTTACAAGATCGGCTGTTGAAGATACCGAAAATGTACAGTTTGTAAACGATGATGTAACTCATTTTGTTCATAAATTGAAGGATCAAGAAGGAAAGAACATATGGATTGTTGGCGGAGGAGAATTGTTACAGTCATTTATACAAGAAAAATTGGTTAATGAACTGATCTTAACGGTTGCTCCGACAATACTTGGTAAAGGAATTCCATTATTCAAAGAGGGAGATTATCAACTCGACCTTTCATTGAAAGGAACTAGGAACTTCAATCAATTCGTTGAACTACACTATGAAATCAAAAATTAATGGTGTGCTTTTGTAACCATCAGGTAGTTTTGAACTGTTGATCTTAGTTTAGCAGTTACAGTTCTTCAACTAAATGAGCGCTTTAACGGAATAAAAATTGTGCCTCAATCGGTACAGTATGCTTAATACTCAAAAGTTGAGTAATGAATGGTAGGAGGATGGCATGCGAAGCCCCTCTTAAAGAATAGAAGAAGAGTAAATTAATTTTGGAAAGGAGTGAGCTACATGATTTCACTTCGAGGAATTACATTAGAAAATAGAAGAGAGGTATTCAAATTAGAAGTTGCAGATGACCAACGCCGTTTTGTCGCATCCAATCTTTCAAGTGTTGCTTCATGCTATGTTCTTGCTACCAATGGTGGTAGTCCACTTCCTTTTGCAATTTATGCTGATGAACAGATAGTGGGATTTGTTATGATTGTTTATGGTATTACTGGTTACGAGCTTCCAAAAATCGCTAATAACAATTACTGTATATTGCGACTTATGATAGATAAAAGATACCAAAATCAGGGGTATGGTAGGGAGGCTATGAAAAAGGTATTGGAGTTCATACGCACATTTCCAGTAGGGCATGCCCAATATTGTTGGTTAGAATATGATGCCGATAACGTTGTTGCTAAAAAGTTTTATGAAAGTTTTGGATTCCGTGATAACGGCGAGATATGTGAAAATGAACTAGTAACTGTGTTAAAACTTTAACCTATAAATACTTTCACTTACATATTCCTCAATCGGGGACGCAGTTTCGGAATAAGTACTGTGCATGAATCGGCCATTTAAAGGAGAGTGAGAAGAATTTTGAAGAGAGTGGATGTTGCCTATGTGCTGTTATACGATAGCGATCAAGAAAACATATTGATGGTGAAAAATAAAGGAAGTCACTCCTCTTACTATACACTTCCTGGTGGGGCAGTTGAAAAAGGAGAAACTTTAGAAGATGCAGCTATTCGTGAAGTTAAAGAAGAAACAGGGTTAGACGTGAAACTAGATGGTGTTTTTGCAATAAGTGAAGCTTTTTTTGAAGAGCGAGGGCATCATGCAATCTTTTTCACTTTTAAGGGTAGGATTATTGATGGTGAAATAAATATATTATTTCCAGACGAGATTGAAGAGGTAACTTGGATAAATGCTAAAACAGCAAAAAAATATGCATACATACCAACGGCAGAAAAAAATCTAATAAATGGTGAATCCATTATTCCATATATTCTTCGTGGGAAGGTAGTTCATAACCGTTAAACCTTCTTCAACAAATGGGCGCCGATTGGTTATGAACAAAAGCCAAATTCCTGCTAAGAATAGAGTGGAGTTTGGCTTTTTAACTATCAAAATTCTAAACGATAAATTAATTGGAAATCAAGAAGAATATACTTGGATAAAATAACGCCTCGAAACATTTCGCAGTTATATAACTAATCAAGTAAAATGTATAAATAATGCATAAAAGAAATTTTAATTGGCAAATGAATTGGATAATATGACTCGAGATATAGATCGGACAAAATAAAAGTCCTAACTTTCATGTCCAAATCGTCCTGACTTTGGTGTCCTTTTACAAAAAAAACCGGTTTTGTCTCACTGTTATAAGTATACTTCAATGTGATATGTATCTTCCTATAATATATATTATGTAAACTAAAAAAGAAAATAAAAAGAAAGCCATTTAAATGGCAGTTTCAGATATTCTTCCCTAACCCTGTACTGTATTCAATTACATCATTTATATATAAGCCATTGCTTTTCGCGAATTCCCTTACATCATTCAATAAATCCTTTTTGTAAGTGGTCTTATATTGAATCCGATCTTTTGGTCGATTGCTCTTGCAATATGAAATCGTTCCTTTTTCTAATAGTTGTACGAAATATAACTCCAATATGTGGTTCACCGGCTTTTGTTGTTCAATTGCTATGTTTTTAAGCTGCATAAGTATTCTTTTACTAATAGTTGTCCGAAATGCAATCCTGCCTTGATCGGTGATATATTCTTCTTTACTTCGTAAATGTGTCGGTATTTTATTGAGGGTCATACGTATCATCTTATGTGCTACATAATTAGAATTACTATCTAGATATAAAATATCCGAAAGACGCAATAACTGGTCCTTGCCCCGGATCCATACTCTGTAGATTGGTTTTCCATTAGAACCCTTTATTGTGGAGATGCTTGAAGAAAAGCCCCAAATAATAAAAACGTCCAATAAACCATTTGCAAATGTAAGGCTTGCAGTCGTTATATTCATCTGATATCCTTCGCGGCCAACCCAACCATCTCCATCGATGACACCTCTTACAAATGAGGGCAAAAATTCATCTGGCACCACTGGCAACGGAACAGTAAAGGATTTATTCGGTATGACTCCGAGACGACCAAGATCCTGTTTAATCATTTTCGAGTTAATGATCAACATTGGAGTTGTTCTCGTACCGGTTCCTTGGGCAATATTCGGACTCGCATCCATTAGTTTTGCTACTTTCATTAATATCGTCTCATCTTTTTGCGCTAAGTACACAGAGTGCATGTTCTTATTTACATGGCCATCCGTAATGAACAATCCCAAAACCCAAGCCATCTCATGAGACCAAGTTTTGAAAAAGTCTTCGTTAACTTTATGAATTCGCGGACGTCCTACAGGATTCAATTCGACTCCATGCTTATTCAATACATTTCGAATTGCACGATCCGACAACCCAATGATTTCACACAGTTTTTCATAAGGCAAACCACTATTATACAATTCAATGATCTTATCGTCTGTCATACCCGGATTACGAGGCAAATTTCCCAATCCCCCCTTCTACCTCAATTATACAAACTAACGTTCCCTATTTCAACTATTTAACTGAGTATTTCAATTAAAATAGGCCACCTGCCTTTGCAAGTGACCCCTTGTTGTGATTATCATCTTTTCACATATTGAACCCTATCGGTCGCCTGAAGTTCAGCCAACGTAGATGCACCAATCCCAAACATAGCCATACGAAGCTCCAATTCTTTCGTTTCCATGACTCTCATTACATCTTCGGGAGATTGTGTCGCTTCTTTCAGGATGAATCTTCCGAAACCGACAACATCGGCACCTAAAGCGATCGTTTTTGCGGCGTCCAGGCCAGTGGACATGCCGCCACTTGCAACAATCGATTGCTCGCCGATTTTTTCACGGACAGAAACGACACAATCCACTGTCGGAATGCCCCATACGCTGAATGTTTCGGCAGCGGCCTGTTTAACCGGATCCGTCGAACGGTATTTTTCCACTTGGCTCCAAGACGTTCCGCCTGCACCAGCTACGTCGATGAAAGACACACCAACACCCGTAAGCTTTTTAGCCGTCGCTCCATCGATTCCCCAACCGACTTCCTTGACGCCTACTGGCACTTCCAATACCTTAGTCAACTCTTCAATCTTTACTAATAGATCCTTGAAGTTCAAATCTCCATTTGGTTGAATGACTTCCTGGAGGCTGTTCAAGTGTAGCACCAACGCATTAGCATCTGTCATTTCGATGATCTGCCGGCATTGATCGACACCGAATCCGTAATTCAATTGAACAGCACCTAAATTGGCGATAATCGGAACCGATGGCGCATATTGTCTCACTTGGAATGAAGCCCGATGTTCTTCGCTTTCAATTAATGCGCGCATTGATCCTAAGGCTAATATCCAACCTTTTTCTTCTGCAGCGAGCGCCAAGTTCCGATTGATTGTTTCCGCGAAAGCCGCCCCGCCAGTCATGGAACTAATCATGAAAGGCGTTGGACGTACTTCGTCAATAAATTTACTTTCGATCGAGATTTCATTAAAGTCAATTTCAGGTAAAGCGTTATGAATGAAATGAATTCTTTCCAGTCCGGTTGTAATTTGGTTTCCTGTCACTTTTTCGTTGAGCGTGATTTCGATATGCTCCGCTTTCCGCTGATGGATCGAACCAGTCATTTACCAACATCCCTCTTCCCTAGCACGAAGATACGACCCGCGCTTTTTCTTGCCATTTTTAATTATAAGTTAACCAACTTAATATTTCAGCTATTTGTCATCATATCATGCGTGCAATGCATTTAAAATAAATCAGTAACTTGGCAACCATTTCCGAAGTATGTTAAATTGGAATCGGTTAAGTCAAAACGATTCTTCGGGGCAAGGTGAAATTCCTTACCGGCGGTGATCAAGCGCATAGCTTGTCAGTCCGTGACCCGTTCTTCCCTACGGAAGACGGTGGAGCTGGTGAAACTCCGGCACCGACAGTTACAGTCTGGATGGGAGAAGTTGTTCGTATTTGAAGGCCATGCCCAATTTATCCGCCCTTTCTCTAGAAAAGAAAGGGGGAATTCGATGGACCACGACGATTATATGAAGTTAGCCTTAGATCTTGCAAAGCTTGCAGATGGACAAACGTCACCGAATCCACTTGTCGGTGCTGTTTGTGTCAAAAACGGCCAAATCATAGGGACAGGCACGCATATGCAAGCGGGAACGCCTCATGCCGAAGTGCACGCCCTCAATATGGCCGGGTTGAATGCAGACGGCGCAGATCTATACGTCACGTTGGAACCATGTGCACATGTCGGTAAGACACCAGCATGCACGGAGGCCATCCTCTCAAGCGGCATTCGCCGCGTATTCATCGCGTCCAATGATCCGAATCCTGCCGTTAATGGCAAAGGGATTAGGCTTCTTAGGGATGCCGGAATTGAAGTGACCACCGATTTATGCAAAGAAGAGGCGGATTTTAGCAACCGGGCATTTTTTCATTTTATTCAACAACAAAAACCCTACGTCACATTGAAGGCAGCCGCCACTCTCGACGGCCGTCTTGCAACGCAAAATGGGAACAGCAAATGGATTACGTCTGAAAGTTCAAGACATGATGTCCATACCCTCCGCCATACCCATGATGCAATACTCGTAGGGGTGAATACCATTCTTCACGATAACCCTTTCCTCACCACCCGTTTGCCCCATGGTGGAAAGAACCCAATTCGAATTATTTTAGATAGGCATCTTAGGACGCCTGAAACAGCGAATGTCATACAGGACCAAGCTGCTGAGACAATCATCTTTACGCTGGAATCCGATGGGATGCGTGCTTTTTCCGATTTCCCATTGGTCCAAGTGGAATCGATCCCGCGACATGTCGATTTTTTAAATGAAGTCCTATCCAGGCTTGCCAATAGAGGCATCATGACACTGCTAGTGGAAGGCGGTAGCCAGGTCCATACTAGCTTCATTCAATCACGTCTTGCGAATGAACTGTATTTGTATATGGCACCGAAATTAGTCGGTAACGGCCCTTCCCTATTCATGGATCAGAGCCGTTCATCCATTGCTGAATCGGAATCGCTCCGTATTATCGATGTGAAGCAGTTTGGAGAAGATATCCGGCTTCATGCACTTTTCCCGATTGGAGGTGCAAGCTGATTGTTTACAGGCATTGTTGAAGAAATAGGAACCGTTCATACGATAAAAAAAGGTTCTACTTCGATGCAATTGACGATTAGATGCAGTCATGTGCTATCTGACGTAAAAAAAGGAGATAGCATTTCCGTCAATGGCGTCTGTCTTACCGTATCTGAGTTTTCGAAAACCGAATTCATCGCGGACGTCATGCCGGAAACGTTTAAAGCTACTACGCTTTTCACACTGAATCCCGGAAGTCATGTGAACTTGGAGCGTGCGATGGCCGCGAACGGCCGATTTGGAGGTCATTTTGTCACTGGCCATGTCGACTGCATCGGTGAAATTGTTGCAGTCCGCCCAATTGAAAATGCAGTCTATATGGACATCCAGATGGAACCAGAACTTCATTCGCATCTAGTTCCGAAAGGTTCCATAACGGTCGACGGCACCTCTTTGACCATATTCGGCATCTCGGAACAAGGGTTTACAATATCCCTTATTCCCGTAACGCAAGCCGATTCCGTTCTTGGACATAAGCGTGTTGGAGACTACGTCAATGTGGAATGCGACATCCTTGCGAAATATTTGGAGCGAATCTTCTCCAAGAAACAAACTACTGAACCGACCGGCGGGTTGACGATGGATGTACTTGCCAAAAGCGGATTTTTGGATTGAGAGGTGTTGGAAATGTTTAGTACGGTAGAAAAAGCGATCGAGGAATTGAAAAAAGGAAAAGCAATCATCGTTGTGGATGATGAAAGCCGTGAAAACGAAGGTGATTTCGTAGCGCTTGCTGACTTTGCAACGCCTGGGATGATCAATTTTATGGCTTCGGAAGGACGCGGCCTCATATGCATCCCGATTGAACAACAGCTGGCAGACCATCTGGATTTGGCGCCTATGACGAATAAGAACACCGATGCCCACGGGACTGCATTCACAGTCAGCATCGATCATGCATCTTGCCATACAGGTATTTCTGCATTTGAACGTTCGGAAACGATCATGAAAATGCTTCAAGCAGACGTGAAGCCTTCCGATTTCAGAAGACCTGGACATATTTTCCCGTTGGTGGCGAAAGACGGCGGTGTGTTGGAGCGCCCGGGTCATACCGAAGCAGCAATCGACCTTGCCCGTCTTGCAGGAGCAACTCCCGCGGGCGTCATTTGTGAAATCATGAATGGCGACGGAACGATGGCACGTGGTAAAGAACTCGTGGAAATTGCCAAGCGACATGAGCTTGTCATATTGACGATTGAACAATTGATTGCATATAGAAAGCGTAATGAAACACTCATTGAAAGGGTCGTCGATATTCACTTGCCTACTCAATATGGTGATTTTACCGCTATCACGTATATAGAAAAGTTGACCGGCCGGGAGCATATGGCTTTAGTGAAAGGCCAATTGAAGGATTTCGAATCCGCCGGTGGCCCCCTCGTCCGAATCCATTCGGAATGTCTGACGGGCGATGTTTTCGGTTCATGCCGCTGTGACTGTGGGCCGCAGCTCCACGCAGCACTTGCTAAAATCGAGGAGGCAGGGTCTGGCATTCTCGTCTATATGCGCCAGGAAGGCCGTGGAATCGGTCTCGTCAATAAAATGAAAGCATATAAGCTGCAGGAGCAAGGATATGACACTGTCGAGGCAAATGCTCAATTAGGGTTCGGGGATGATTTGCGGGAGTATTTCATAAGTGCGCAAATCCTATCTGATCTCGGGTGCAGCCATATTCAATTGTTGACAAACAACCCACGTAAAATCGAAGGTCTTTCAGAACATGGGATAACGATTGTGAACCGGATCCCTATCGAGTTGCCTGTCATAGATGGCAATCGGTTCTATATGGAGACGAAGAAGACGAAATTAGGACATCTATTGCATAACTGAGGAGGAAAAACAAATGAGTTTGACATATGAAGGACATTTAATCGGCACAGGACTTAAGATCGGCATCGTTGTATCCAGGTTCAATGAATTTATTACAGGGAAGCTTCTCGGTGGAGCTGAAGATGCATTGCGCCGCCACGGCGTTGACGCGAAAGACATCGAAATCGCTTGGGTCCCTGGTGCCTTCGAAATCCCGCTTATCGCGAAACGGATGGCGGCTTCAAAGAAATATGATGCTGTCATTACACTAGGAACTGTCATTCGCGGGTCTACTCCCCACTTTGACTACGTATGTAATGAAGTGGCGAAAGGTGTCGCCGCACTCAATATGACTGAAGATGTGCCAGTCATTTTTGGCGTACTGACGACCGATTCGATCGAACAAGCGGTTGAACGTGCAGGTACGAAGGCAGGCAATAAAGGATGGGATGCAGGTGTATCCGCCATCGAGATGGCCAACCTCGTGAAACAGTTTTAAGTAATGCAAAAAGCAAGTCCCGCAATTTGTCGGGACTTGCTTTTCTTTGTTCAGATACCCATTTTTCGGCTCGACTGTGTTACTTTCTTCGATTGTTGGCTCTTCATTTTCGGCGTTTGCTGAATTGGATTTCCTTTGGTTTTTGTTGACTGCGACTTATTCTTCTTCGCTTCAAGCTGCTGTTTCACTGCGTCTTTTAAACTGATTTTCGCTTTTTCCCCTGTTTGCTTGTTCGACTCCATTTCGTTATCTCCCTCCTGTTGCTATCGGTTAGTAAATTTTAGCATTCCCGATGAATAATTGTCCATATAGAATATACTCAAAATTGCCAACGTTAGCTTTCTATCTTCTTACCTTTATTCCGCAATAAAAGCCAAATGACGGTGAATATAATGAAAGCCACCGCTTCCAGCGACAAAATATACCAAGGGTAAGGACCTAAAAAATCAAGTAGGCTGCCATTTTGGGGCTTCATTCTAAGAAACATGTAATTCCCGTGAACGAGCCAGTTTATTGCAATAATGATAGGCAATAGCGCATTGATGATCAACATTGTTTTCACAACGCCTTTAAACGTAGGCTCATAGCCTTTCACCCACACAAAATAAAGTCCTGTTAAAATGATTCCTGTATGCGTATAGAAGAAATGGAAGAACCGGAAATGCGGGAAATTCATATCTAGAACAGGTGTTGCCAATGCTTGAAGGGCGCCGCCTATTCCCGCAAATATGACGAAGTCGATCAAGTGCCGATTCCCCGTCAAAAGGAGTACGATCGAGACAAACAGCGATATGCTGCATAATTCAAGGGGCAGTGCGTCGTCCAATCCCCAACGGCCTGTCGAAATGAGCCATATGTGATAAGTGATATCGATTGCCAATAAAGACAGTGCAAAAGCATGTTCCGCCTTTTTCAAACGGTGAACGTTCATTTGCAATCGTTGCCGTTGCCAAAATAAAAGAACAATGATAGACGCGATGAATAATAGAGCTGAAATATGCACAAAGGAAAACATGACGAACTGAGAATTCGTTCCATTGCCGACACCCACTGTCATTCCCCATTCCCGCATTTGATAATTACCCAAATTATAACATCGCCTATCAAGGATAAAAAGAATAGTTTGTTTAACCTTGTTGCGATACACACATACTTCCTATGAGCAATCAGAACGAAAGGGGAATAAAAGGATGGTCCAACAGAACGCCCAACAATTTTCGGCGATCGAGCGGGCTGCTTCACCCAACAAAAGAAACAAATTCGATTCTATCAACCGGTTCAATGTGACAGCCGAGCCGATGACGAGCTCCTCCCCTTGCATTTCCAACACATTGCACAACCGCGGCTCATAGTTAGCGATGATTTTGCCTGCCGCTTGCTTTGCATGGTAAGGATGGTCCGCTACAACGACAGCAATGGGTTCACCGTAATACCGGACTTTCTTAAAAGCGATTGATAAGGATACTCGAATAAATACACGTCCTTTTGAAGAGACTGTGCGTATTGAATGAACGATAGAGGTGATGAAGGATGGTGTCTATTCCGAACTTAGTAGATAAGCTCATTGAAAATGGAGAAGCTGCAGTTCTGGCAATCGTTATCCATGTAGAGGGATCTGCTTACCGGAAGGAAGGCGCATGGATGGTCTTTTTTGAGGATGGCAGCAGAATCGGATTGCTTAGCGGCGGCTGTCTTGAATATGATTTGCAGTGCAGGTCAAAAGAAATGTTTCATACGGGAGAAGTTATGATTTGCGATTTTGATTTGCGGGCGGAGGATGATTTGGGATGGGGTCGTGGCGCGGGATGCAACGGTATCGTAACTGTGATGCTTCGCGCTGTCGATGACGTCTTCAAAAAATCGCTGTTATTCCTGCAAGAACGACTTAAGCAGGGGCATCCAGTTCATTATCTTCAGTCACTCGAAAGCGATTTTGAATTCCGCCTACAGAGCGGTTTGGAACGACACGGGACATTGATGAAAACCTATTCAATGGATAAGATAAAGCCGTTTCAACATACTGCAGGCCGAGAATGGACGAATGATGAGAGTTTCTATCATCAGTGGATTTGGCCGGCGCCGTCTGTCTATCTATTCGGCGCGGGTGCTGACGCCCGTCCGTTCGCCGCATTGGCATCGTCCGTAGGATATGACGTCCATGTATGCGACTGGCGTGAGGCGAATTGCACGGCAGAGAATTTTCCGGCCGCTGCTTCTTTCCACGTCGGTCCAATCCAGGAATTGCTGGATCGGATTACGTTTACGGAACTTGATTCTGTCGTTATCATGACGCATGATTTCCAGGCCGATCGGCAAATCTTACTCACTTTACAAAAAGAAAAGCTATTATATGCCGGTTTGTTAGGGTCGGTGAAAAGAACAGAGCGCTTGCTCGGTCGGGACAAGCCTGAATGGCTCCATTCCCCTATTGGACTGTCAATCGGTGCCGATGGTCCTGAAGAGATTGCTGTGAGCGTCATTGCTGAAATGATCGCAACCCGGAAAAGGAGAGCCGTATGCCCATCATTGGCATCTATTTAGCGGCGGGAAAAAGCCGGAGGATGGGCCAAAATAAACTGGCTCTTCCTGTAGGCAAGATGGCGCTCGGAAGCTTGGCGCTCGACACCGCCGTCCAATCCAAGCTGGACGTTATATGCGTCGTAACAAATGCAGACGACGAACTGTCCTGGATGCCTGATCAGTTGAAGTCGCATGAGAAATGCAAAATTATCACTTGCCCCGATGCCGATGAAGGCCAGTCCGCCTCACTTCGCTGCGGTATTGAATATGCGGCGGAAAGCGGGGCTTCTGCTATCGTCGTCCTGTTGGCGGATCAGCCTTTCCTTACGATTCGTATGATCGATGAAATGGTGTCACGCTTGAAACTTCATCCCGACAGTAAATATATTGCCACTTCCTATAATGGAACGATGAAACCGCCAATCCTGTTTACACGGGAGCTCTTCCCGACCCTTCTGACAATTCGAGGGGACCAAGGCGCAAGGAATTTATTGCGAGGGGTTTTGAGCGATGAAGGCAAACAGCTTCCATGCGAGGATGCGAGACTCGTATTCGATGTGGATAATCCAGATGACTATGCATCATTGCTTTCTTTATTGGAATAAAAAATGCCCTGTGCTCTCAATAGAGCCGCAGGGCATTCCTATTTGGAATCTGGTTTTCTATTTTGTCAACAATCTTTCCGCGATCAATAAATAAAATATGATTTCCTAGTTTTTCGGCTTCTTCCCTATCATGCGTAACGATAATGAAAGGGATTTTCCATATGTCATGCAGGCGTAGAAGTTCATTTTGGCAATCGATTCGTGTCTGTTTATCCAATGCGGAAAGGGGCTCATCCAACAACAGGATGGAAGGCTCCGTTGCCAATGCACGTGCTAGAGCGACACGTTGTTTTTCGCCGCCGGATATTTCATGGGGGTATTTTGCCAAAAGCTTTTGGATGCCGAGAACTTGCAGCAGTGGATCGATTACAAGCGAGCTGTCCCCAGTTTTACGTTTCATGCCATATTGGATGTTCTTCCCTACTGTCATATGCGGGAACAACGCATAGTCCTGGAACAGCACCCCTACATTGCGATCCTGTACTTGCAAGTTGCTCGTTCCGCCATTGTAAAAATGCTTGTCCCCTAACTTGATTCGCCCTTCGTCAGGTTGGGCCAACCCTGCGATCATATTTAAAATCGTTGTTTTTCCGGAGCCAGACGGACCGAAAAGAACTAGAATTTCATCTCCCACGCTGAAATCGACATCCAAGTCATAATGGGATAAGCGTTTTTTAATGTTCACTTCAAGCATTCAATCACCTATTCCGACTTTGATCTGCATAGCGTCTCATATTCCGGCGGCTCCACCAGTTAAGCCACATGATCGTGCTGAAACCTAAGGCGACGATAATGACAACCCAAAACGTCGCTTTCTCCATTTGACCCGATTCAACCGCAAAGTAGATGGCCATTGGAATCGTATCTGTCTTTCCGGGAATGTAGCCGGCAATCATTAGGGTGGCGCCGAATTCGCCGAGTCCCCGTGCAAATGCAAGGACGAGCCCGGCTAACAAACCAGGCCATGCAAGCGGGAAAGCGATTGTCCAAAATACACGCCATTCGGAGGCACCAAATGTCCGGGCGGCATTTTCGAGTCTTTCGTCGAGACTGTCAAATGCCGCCGCTGCACTTTGATACATCAAAGGGAACGAGACAACAATGGAAGCGATCACCGCCCCAAGCCATGTGAAGACGATCTGGACACCGAACCAATCCATCAGCCATTTGCCGACCCAGCCATGTTTTCCAAAAGCGAGCAACAGCGCAAAGCCTACTACAGTAGGAGGCAAAACGAGAGGAAGCATGAAAACAGACTCAATTACCGTTTTGCCAAAAAAGTGCTTCCTGGAGAAGAGGCGTGCGAAAAAGACGCCTGATATAAATACGATTGCAGTCGAAATGGCAGCCACTTTTAAAGAAAGCAGTAAAGGTGAATAATCAATGTCTGTCATACCGTCCCCTTCTTTCATCCCTTACTTGAATCCGTACTTCTGAAGAATCGCCTTTCCCTCTTCGCTCGCCAGGAATTCAAGGAATTTCTGTGCTTCGTCATGATGATTGGAGTTTTTCACGACGGCGCCCGGATAAACGATCGGTGTATGCCAAGATGGACTTGCCTCCGCCACAACAACCACTTTATCCGATATGAATGCATCTGTCGAATACACGATGCCATACTCCGCATTTCCCATTTCAACATGGGTCAACACTTGTCTGACGTCCGATCCCATGACAAGCTTGTCTTTCAATGGCATCCATAAATCCAGATGCTCCAAGACTTCCTTCGCATATCTACCTGCAGGGACAGCATCCGGTTCACCGATAGTAATATGATCGAACGGCAACGAATAAAGTTGTTCGAATGAGTCAACAGGGTCGTTAACAGCCTTGTTTGCAATGAGAACAATGGAGTTTCCAGTGAAATCCACAATTGAAGACTTAACAACGAGTCCTTTCTCATTCATTTTATCCATATCCTCTTCGCTTGCCGATAAAAAAATATCGGCAGGAGCCCCTTGATCAATTTGCGTAGCCAGCTTCCTTGAACTTCCGAAGTTCAAAGTGACGGAAACATGGTCATTCTTCGTTTCGTACACCTTTTTCATTTCAGTCAACGCATCAGTTAAACTGGCAGCAGCCGAAATTGACAACTCAGTCCTTCCTGCATGTTCATTTGTTTTTTTGTCGCAACCAAAAGGAATCGCTAACATAACGAATAGAAGCATCCATTGCACAAACTTTTTCAATCTGACTCTCCTTTCAACCGGATAATACTATCTATATTTATATATAGCATAATATATCTAAATATATCTACATTTAACTAAAGATAACTAAATATAACTTCATACTATTATTTATCATTCGTTATATCTGAATATATTGCAATTATTTTCATTATAAGCGAAAATGATAGTAGCAATATGTAGGAGGGATACTCATGACGAATCATCAGGCAGCTTCATATACGACCGAAGAAATAGCGGATCACCTGAAAGTCTCCAAACTGACGGTCTATGATTTGATTAAGAAGGGAGACCTCCGTGCATACCGCGTCGGAAGACAAATGCGTATCGACGCAGAGGATCTGGAAGCGTATAAAGATAAAACGAAAAGCGGCGGGGTCATCGAAAAACAGACTACAGCACCTTCACTTAAACCCGAAACACCAATCTACAGAACCGAATCCCCCGCTCCCCCAAGGCAATACCAGGCCGTCCCGCTGCAGCAACTCATCATAAGCGGACAGGACATCAGCCTGGATCTGCTTGCAAACGCGATCGGGAGAACCGGCGCTGTTCACAATCCACTCCGTTCATACACCGGCAGTCTCAACAGTCTGCTCGCCATGTATAAAGGAGAAGCAGACATCGTGAGCACGCATCTGTTCGATGGAGACACTGGAACGTATAATCTTCCATATATCAACCGAATCCTTTCGGGCCGTGAATACATTGTCGTCAATTTATTGTCAAGGTCAGCAGGCTTGTTCGTCCAAAAAAACAATCCGAAGAACATCCGGACATGGAAAGATTTCGCCGATCCGTCCATCAAAATGGTCAATCGGGAAATCGGATCAGGGGCTCGAATACTACTCGATGAGAAATTGAAGCTTGAAGGAATCGTCCCACGACATATCGACGGATATCAGTCAGAGGAAATGAATCACATCGCTGTTGCGAGCAAAGTGGCATCCGGTATTGCGGACGTCGGAGTCGGCATCGAGAAGGCTGCGGCAATGGTCGGCGTCGATTTCATCCCTTTGATCCTTGAGCGCTACGACCTTGTCATGTTTAAAACTGCGGAGAATGAATTATTGCGTGAAGCGATCAGATCCATCTTACGCTCGCCTGAATTTCAAAATGAAATCGGCGCATTAGGAGGATATGACCTTTCATTGACAGGAACTATCATGTTCGAAACGGAATAGGAAAAGGGCACCGTGAAATAAAATAGGTGCCTTTTTCGTTTTTCGTTATTTATCATTGGTTTACATAATAATATTATTGAACCAAAAAATTGAACGTCCGGATTCGAACGTTCATTTCTATCACTTATTACTTTCTTCATAATGCATTGTCTGATCAGGTTCGTAATGATTGTACCTGACTTTCACCAATTTAAATAAATGCGTGAAGACCACTTTCAGCAGAGCATATCCGGGTATCCCGAGGACGACTCCGGCGACGCCGAATAAAGATCCAGCAGTCAATAGGACGAAAATGATTGTAATCGGATGGATCTTCAATGACTTCCCCATTATTTGCGGAGAAATGAATTTTCCGTCGATCAGCTGCACGATAGTCCAGACTGCGGCCAGTTTCACGAGCATGAAAGGTGAAGTGACGATGGCGATGATGACGGCAGGCGTTATTGCAATGAGCGGTCCCAAATACGGTACCACACTTGTGAACATAGCTAGCGCACCAAGTAGCAAGGCGTATTTCATCCCGATGATGAAGAAGCCGATTGATACCATGATCCCTATGCTAATGGCGACAAGGATTTGCCCTTGTATATAGGCGCTGATTTGATGATCGGCATCCTTTAAAATCACTTCAGCATCATCCCGCAGGCGTGGCGGCAACATTTTTTTTATCATCTGAGGAAGCTTTTCTCCATCTTTCAATAAATAAAAGAGGATGAAAGGCACAGTGACAATCGCCAAAATAAAACCAGTTAAAGCAGAAATAAAGGACGTAATACCGGAAGCGATCCCGCCGATGGTATCTGTTATCAATTGCCCGATATTCCCTTTTCCACTATCTAGAAGACTATTGATGTTAATATCCATTTCCTTATAATAGGTTGAAAAAATTGAAGTTCGTAAAAAAGTGTCTACATTGATAAGCATTTGATTGAAATACGTCGGAAACTCTTCAACCAAGTTCGCAAACTGGACTTTCAAAAATGGAAAAACGAGAAAGACCAATAAGGTTATCATGCCGATAAGACCCATGAAAATGATGAAAATCCCCCATACTCTCGGTATTTTCAACCGTTCCAAAAAACGTAGAATGGGCCGAAGCAAATAGTATGCGATCGTTGCTAGTACAATCGGCAGCACGACTGTCGAAAAGAATACTTTTATTGGATAAAACACGAAAGCCACTTTATTGAACACTAAAATGATAAGTCCTATCAACAGAATGGAAAGGAGCACGAACATTGTAGCCCGTCCCCCTAGGAAACGTATGATCCACGGTGTTCCATCATTTACTTCTTTCTTACGCTCCGTCGATTGTATACCTTCGCTGTCCATAGTGGATACCTCACCTTCCCTTACTGTAGATCCAAATCAAGAAAAGCTGCAAGCGCCTCTTTATTTTTTTCCACATCCAGCTCGATGACTGATCCGGCATGGGAATAAGAATTGAATCGATAGGTGCCCTCAACGGGAATTGTCATCGTTTCAAGATTTGATTTGCCTTTCATCAGAAGAGTAAAAGCCTTCGTAATTTCGTCCTTCGATGTCAAATCTGTCTTGATGAAGCCAGATAAGGCACCGGACAATTTCGGTACATGAAGGAGCATCCCAGGTCTTACCGCCTCATCTTTAACCGCAGAAATGACTTCCTGTTGTCTTGCCACCCTACCGAAATCACCTTCCGCATCGGCACGGAATCGAGCATAGCCTAATAACTCTTTTCCATTCAAGCGTTGTTCGCCCGGCATAAGCGTGACGCCGATCTTTTCGGACATCTCTTTTTTAACATCGATTTTGATTCCTTCAGGAAACGCAATATCGATGATCGACTCGAAATTATCAAAATCAACAATTGCATAATGATGAATCGGGATGCCAAACATGCCGGTGATTGTGTCTTTAACTGTCTGTACACCATTTAAATAATATGCAGTATTAAGTTTATATGATTTATATCCAGGAATATCAGCGTAGATATCCCTCATGAAAGAAACAAGGCGGATTGAACCTTCCTGCTTATTCCAGGAAAGGACCATCATCGTGTCAGTCCGTGACCTTCCGCTTCCGTCGTCGTCAATGCCCAATAGGAGAAAATTTTCGACAGACGGATTTTGGGGATCGATTACGTCTCCTTGGAATGGGCCAGGGTCGATTATATTCCCTTTCGCCAACGCCTTCCCTTCTTTATATTGAAAGTATGAATAGAGGCCTGCCACGATGAAACCGATGAAGAGGATCGTGAAGAACAACCTGCCGATCCGTAATTTTCTTCTCCTTCTTCTTCTTGGCACCGGGCCTTCGTACTGATCTTCGTTCAAATTCGATTCCTCCAGATAATAAAGTCGCTTATAGGACGTTTGTTCAATATCATTGGTTGCGTATGTATATCAATAGTATATCATGTCAGTGATCCAAAATAATGTCCTATGCTATGGTCAATTACCTATGCCCTCATACATACTTTGCATAGTTTATATTGAAGGTGGTGGTATAGATGGGACGTGAATACGGGGTCGGATATGGATATGGCTCTGCCTTTGCTTTGATTGTTGTGCTTTTCATCCTGTTGATCATAGTAGGTGCAAGCTTTATTTATTAATTCATAAAACATTAAGCACAACCACTCATTGGCACTTCGGAGAAAGGCTGCCTACGGTATTTGGATGTCCCGTAGGCAGCCTTTCTTTCGTATGCTACAATTTAGATAATGAATTGAGAGGGGTTGTACTTAATGGCAAATGGAAAATTTGAAAAAGCGGCGTTTGCAGGCGGCTGCTTTTGGTGCATGGTAAAGCCTTTTAAAGAATGGGAAGGTATTGAGGATGTCGTGTCTGGATATATGGGTGGACATGTTGTTAATCCTACATATGAAGACGTGAAAAAAGGGGATTCCGGACATTTGGAAGTTGTGGAAATCACGTTTGATCCTGCCCTCTTTACATATGAGAAACTGCTTGAGCTGTACTGGCAGCAAATCGATCCGACAGATGCGGGCGGACAGTTCCATGACCGTGGCCACTCGTATACGACAGCTATCTTTTATTACAATGAAAACCAAAAGAACGCTGCGGAGCATTCGAAAGAGGAACTTGCCAATAGCGGAAAGTTTTCAAAACCGATTGTGACAGATATTCGTCCAGCGGAGACATTTTACTGGGCAGAAGAATATCACCAGGACTATTATGAAAAAGAGCAAGCCCATTATGAAAAGGACCGCGCCAAATCAGGGCGGGATGAATTTATTAAAGAGCATTGGAAATGAATTCAAAAAGAAAAAACAGGCGAAGGGAGTCATACCGATTCCTTTCGCCTGTTATTTATGCTCGATTCACTTGCTGCTCCCGTTCACCGATCAAAAATGTCAGTATAAACATAGAAACGAACAGTCCCGCAAGTATCATTAACGTATTATGATGATTACCGGTCCAATCGTAAATGATAGCAATTAGCAACGGCAAAAAACCTGCGATTAAATAGCCGCCCGTCTGCATCATTGCAGTCCATGTATTTGTGTCTTCTGCAGTTTCTGTCGCATCCAGCGGAAATAATAATGCAATCGGAAATAAGCCTGCAAGTGGGATGGCCATGAAAAACGCACTAACCCACATTAATGTGCTGATTCCGGTGCCTAAAAGGACAATTGCAATCATTCCCATCGTTAGAAACAGAAAAAGCCAAAATTTCCTTTTTGGAAAACGTTCATAAAGAAGAGGAAATATGAGATTCAAAACAATCTGGATGGTCATCATCAGACTCAAAAGCATACTCGCCTGAACTAGAGACATCCCTGCGTCCGTCACTACCGGAACGATCCATGTAATAATGCAAAAGAAACTGGATGCCTGAAAACCAAAAAAGAGCAGGTGCAGCCAAGCTTTTTTCTTACGCCAAGGAGATACCGTCCCGGTTTTCCCGTATTCCCTCTTCTCTTTTTCTTGCTGATGGACACGAATCGTTCCCTTTGTTGATAGTTTCCAAAACAAAATACCGACAATCGTCAATACTGCCCAAATTCCTAGGGAAAACGGGTATGACCCGGTGGATTCGTAAATTATCGCAGTAAGCCCCGCTCCAATCGAGGAACCGACGCCCATTCCGAATGAATAGACACCGATGACACTCGTTGACCTTTCTGGAAAGCTTTGTTTAATCATCGCAGAAAGAAGCGGTCCCATGACAGCTATCGCAATCCCGATAATCACCGCAGAAACAATCAAAGAAGTGTAATTGGAATACACTCCCCTTAGCATTGTCATGACACCAATTAGAAAAAGCATGAGATACATGGAGCGATTCAACCCCAGTCTCCTATTTAAAACGGGTGCCAGTGAAGCGAACAGACCCATACAGAATACGGGCAATGCCGTCAACAGGCTCACTTGCGCATTAGTCAATGAAAGATCATCCCTGATAATATCAAGCATCGGTCCGATTGACGTTATAGCCGGCCTCATATTGACGGATACGATAAAAATAGTGATCAGCAGTAAAATGACGCTATGATTCAAAGTACGTTGTGACATTAACAAACTCCTTTTAAAAGATCTTGAGAACTTGTGTTCCTTCCCTCTTTCAACTACAATAGTTTTGAAAGGATAGATGATCATGAAACTCCTTCATTGGGAATATACAAGGAAGTATCAAGTGAAATGTATATTTGATGAGTTCCCCCACACGGTTTTCATTTTCCGCAAAGTGAAAGATTATTATTTTCTTTTTTCCATGTCCGGGTTGGATAAGCATGCTGTTCCGACGAAAAAAGATTATGTTCGCATGGAATATTTATTGAATAAAGAGCTATGCTTACTGGACGCCTACCGGCAACGGAGCGTTTTCAAATGTTGATCCCCTAGATGGGGATTTTTTTGTGGAAATGAATCGTAGACAATATGCCAAAATCCGTTGAAGAAAATCTTCCATAACAATCATACACGAGATGAGCATAAAATGTATGAAAAGCGGATCGAACCCGTACCACTGTATGAAGAATCCATGCTATAATAGGAGCATTGTGAATTTAGGAGGATTTTTTATGATAGCAGTCAGTAATGTAAGTCTTCAATTCGGTGACCGCAAACTGTTTGAAGATGTGAATATACAGTTCAACCCAGGTCATTGTTATGGATTGATCGGAGCAAATGGCGCCGGTAAATCGACATTCCTTAAAATTTTGTCCGGTGAGCTGGAACCTCAAACAGGCAACGTCATCATGAACAAGGATGAGCGTTTAGCAGTGCTCAAGCAGAACCACTTCGAATATGAAGAAAACGAAGTGCTTGATACGGTCATCAGAGGACATCAACGTCTTTACGATATCATGACCGAGAAAAATGCAATTTACATGAAAGAGGATTTCTCCGATGAGGATGGAATGCGCGCGGCGGAACTCGAAGGCGAATTCGCCGAATTGAATGGATGGGAAGCGGAGTCGGAAGCCGCCATTCTTCTTCAAGGATTGGGCATCCCGGAAAGCCTTCACCACGTTAAAATGTCCGAACTGAGCGGATCGGAAAAAGTGAAGGTTCTCCTTGCGCAAGCGCTATTCGGAAAACCGGATGTCTTGCTGCTCGATGAGCCTACCAACCACTTGGACTTGAAAGCGATCCAATGGCTCGAAGAATTCCTTATTGATTTCGAGAATACCGTCATCGTTGTATCGCATGACCGTCACTTCTTGAATAAAGTATGTACACAAATTGCCGATCTTGATTTCTCTAAAATTCAACTTTACCCAGGCAACTACGATTTCTGGTATGAGTCCAGCCAATTGGCATTAAAGATGGCACAAGATCAAAACAAGAAAAAAGAAGAAAAGATCAAAGAATTGCAAGCCTTCGTCGCACGCTTCAGCGCGAACGCTTCCAAATCGAAACAAGCGACTTCCCGTAAAAAGGCGCTTGAAAAAATCGAATTGGATGATATCAAACCTTCATCACGCAGATATCCATTCGTCAACTTCCAAATTGGACGCGAAATCGGAAATGACGTCCTTAGCGTAAAAGATCTGAATTATACGCAAGACGGCAAAGTGATGTTGAAAGATGTTACGTTCACGATGAATAAAGAAGATAAAATCATCCTATTGGGCAACCCTTTAGCTAAAACTGCCCTTTTGCAAATACTTGCAGAAGAAACACAGCCGGAATCCGGAACATTCAAATGGGGCGTCACGACTTCCCGTTCCTACTTCCCTCTTGATAACAGTGAGTATTTTAACGGGTCTGAAACGTCATTGGTGGAATGGCTCCGTCAATATTCACCTGAAGATCAGACTGAAACGTTTTTACGCGGATTCCTTGGCCGTATGCTGTTCTCTGGCGAGGAAGTTAAAAAGAAACCATCTGTGTTATCAGGTGGAGAAAAAGTCCGTTGCATGCTTTCCAAAATGATGTTGACGAATGCCAACGTCCTTTTGCTTGATGAGCCAATGAACCACTTGGACTTAGAATCGATTCAAGCATTGAATAATGGCTTGATCGCTTTCAAAGGCGCTATGCTTTTCACATCCCATGACCAGCAATTCATTCAGACAGTCGCAAACCGAATCATTGAAATTCGTGAAGATGGTACGATTTTCGACAAAATGATGCAGTATGATGAATATTTAGAGTGGAAAGACCAGCAAGCAGTTTCAAACTAATCACAGAACCGTTTTCCTTTCATGGAGAACGGTTTTTTAGTTTCGAAAAACCAATATCGGTTATGCAAATAAAAAAAGGATATTCACCATGTAATCGGCAATACTACCGGAAAGGAGTGTGTATGAGATGAAAGGGAAATCCATATTGTTGAATGTCTTGCTAATCGTATTGATTGCTTCGGGCTGTACGAACAAAACAACGAGCATGAACAATTCAGGAAATAGCGGAGAAACGACAAATCCAACCGATCAAAAAGGAAATGCCCAAAACTCGAATGCAAAGCCGAATCAAAACGACCAGTCATTACTTGACTACTTCCTACCGGCAGGATCAACAGCACGGTTTAAAGGGGAAGGAAATGAATTTGCAAAGCTGGATATTGATTTTGCCCATCCTTATAAGGATTATGTAATTCTTCATGAAAATAATGGCGGCGCTGTCATTAGGCGCATTTACAAAATCGAGAAAGAGCAGATTTTGAAAATTGAAGAACAACCAGTGGATTTGAAACAGGAGTTCCCTTCACGACAAGATCTCGAAGCGATGGAGCCAATCGGCATTTACTTGAAAAAGCCTTTTGAAGTCGGTACGACGTTCGACGAATGGAAAATCGTTGAAACGGATGTGACTGTTGAAACACCATATGAGACATTCGATCATGCTTTTGTCATTGAATATAAAGGCGAGGATTTCGTCAACCGTAAATATTTTGTTGAAGGCTTCGGAGAAGTGAAGCGAGAATCGATCATGAAAACAGTGGATAAAGACGAGGATTTCATTGTCACATCAACATTAGAGTCTGTCACAAAGCCGAAATAAGGCTCCCACCAATTAGTTGTTTAAAAAAGAGGCACCCATAAAGGCGCCTCTTTTGTCTGACGAATTATAGTTTAACTACGTTAGCAGCTTGAAGACCACGATTGCCTTCTACAACTTCGAACTCGACTTGTTGACCTTCGTCCAAAGTTTTAAATCCGTCTCCCTGGATTGCGGAGAAGTGTACGAATACGTCGTCTTCCCCTTCAACTTCGATAAATCCGAAGCCTTTTTCAGAGTTGAACCATTTTACAGTACCTTGTTTCATCTGTGACTACCTCCAAATAATTTACTTACTAATACATGAAAAAAATTCACATATTACAAAAAGCACCGACAACGCCGATCACCTTTTGTAATACGTGAATCCGTCTGCTTCGGTAAAACGATTTATATTACTGCTACTATACCATACCCAATGCAATTGTCAATATAACAATATCAAATATTCGAATTATTTATCAACGTAATGGAAGATGGTTTTCCGTCTGCCAAGGAAATGATGCCATGAAATATTTGAAGATCTTCATCACAGCCCTCACAGAATATTCGTTCGGCATCCGACCAGTAGGCAAAAAAACAATCCTTCCTCTCTTCCTTATATTTATATTTTGCCCCAAATTCCTTTTTTAAATCAGATAAGTACTCCATGGCTTCTTCTGCAGATTCAAAGGACTTTCTGGATCGGATCATTTTCTCCCAGTCTTCAAACATCCACCACGGCTCATAATCCGCTCTCATATAGATAACTTCATATATCATTTTCCGTTCCTCCCATCTGAAAAGCGGTGAGTGGCTTCATTTTAACAAATCCAGAGAAACTATCCAAGTAAATGAATTCAACTATCCATTACAATGTATTTCAACCGGAAATCAGGTATAATTGAACTAAGGGGATGAAACTTTTGATTGTTTCAAACGTAGTAAAGAATAGAGTAAATAAGGAGGCCTGTAGACGATGCAAGAAGTTAAGCAGTTTTTCCAAAGGCACTTAATCGCGGCGCCAATCAGCTTCGGCTCTTGGTTGACGATGATTCTTGCTGCAGGCATGAATCCATTCGCCGCAACCGGCCTGATGATTGCAATCTATTTAGGTGGCAATTTCACCATTAAACAAATACAACTTTCGTCGAATGTCAAAGAGCTTGGCATGTCTAGATCGGAATATAAACATATTAAAACGCAAATCAACGAAGCCAAATCTAAAATAAAGCAATTGAACGGGTTGTACGGCCAAGTGCGTTCCGTTCAGGCATTCAAACAAGTATATGAGATGAATAACTTGGCAAAGAGAATTCTTACCATTGTACGAAAAAACCCGAAAAAATTCTATCATGTCGAAAGATTTTTCTATTCCCATCTCGATTCAGCTGTGGAGTTGACTTCTAAATATGCAATTTTGGTTAATCAACCGTTGAAAGATCAAGAAATCAGGGTTGCCCTCCAACATACAAGGGAAACACTTACCGAAGTGAACAAGCAGTTGGAGCAAGATTTAAGGGGTGCCCTAGCAACTGATATTGAACAGTTGCAGCTCGAGCTGGACTATGTGGATGTTACGATGAAAAAGAATAAACCGCTGCTTGAGATGAAAGGAGAAATGCATAATGACGGAAAATAACATGACAAATTCAGAGGTGAAAACAATGGATGACCTTTTGGACAATCCATTTAACATGAATGAACCTCTTTTGCCGAAAGAAATGCAGACAGAGCAAACTAAAGGCCAGGTAGCTGTGAAATTGATGGACCGTCTATCGCCTGAAGAGCAGGAAAAGGCGAAACAACTGGCTGAACAAATTCCCGTAGGCAATTATGAAGCAATTATCACCTATGGCGCAAATGCACAAAACGAATTATCCCGCTTCTCCCATAAAATGCTGGATCACGTACAAAGCAAAGATATCGGTCCTGTCGGAGATGTGTTAAGCGATTTGATGGGTAAGTTATCGGAAATCGATCCCGAGGATCTATCCGAAAAGAAAAAATCCGGATTGAGCCGTCTTTTCAGTCGCGCGACAAGATCCATCCAAGAAATGATGACAAAATATCAAAAGCTAAGCACGCAGATTGATCGCATCGGCGTCCAATTGGAGCATTCCAAACGAGGATTGCTAGAGGATGTCCAAATGCTTGATAACTTATATGAACAGAACAAGACATACTTCCAAGCGTTGAATGTATATATCGCAGCGGCTGAATTGAAACGGGACGAAATTGCAAACGTCATTATCCCGGAAATGCAAAGGAAAGCTGAACTATCCAATGATCAAATGGCATTCCAAGAAGTGAATGATATGGGGCAATTCCTGGATCGTTTGGAAAAACGGCTGTATGATCTCCAGCTTTCTAGACAAATCACAATCCAAAGCGCTCCGCAAATTAGGATGATCCAGCAAACGAACCAGACGCTTGCCGAGAAGATCCAATCGTCCATCATGACTTCCATTCCGTTATGGAAGAACCAGATCGCTATAGCGCTAACTTTGAACAGACAGCGAAAAGCCGTTGAATCCCAACGTCTCGTGACGAAAACAACGAATGACCTTCTTTTAAAGAACTCTGAAATGTTGAAAGTGAATTCAATTGAAACTGCGAAAGAAAATGAACGCGGAATCATCGAGATCGACACATTGAAGAAAACGCAGGAAAACCTAATTCAAACTATCGAAGAAACGTTAGTCATTCAAGCGGATGGCCGAGCAAAGCGAAAAGCTGCGGAAGTGGAAATTGCTCGTATGGAAGAAGAATTGAAACAACGTCTTCTTGCCGTCCACGAAAAAACACAATCCCCGAATCGACCACTCTAACATTCAAAAAACCGCCCTTTGGCGGTTTTTTATTTTTATCCTACTACAATCGTCAGTAATTTCCTTAAGATCCTTAGGGTTTGATCGGTAAATTGTTCTACAGATTGTGATGATGCCGATTTATTCCCAAACATCATCGAAAAAAGCGCTCGCTGATCTTCTGTCGGCTCTTCTGATGATAAAAATAAATGGATGACTGAGACGCCCTTCTTCTCTGCCTCTAACACAGCTTCTCTCGTATCCAGAATCCCATTCCGATCATACCCAAAGGCCGACGGTTCACCATCCGAAAAAACTAGGAGGAATTTATGCTTTTCAGTTCTGACCAATAACCGACGCGTCATCCATCTAATTGCAAACCCATCCCGATTATCCTCATTCGTCTCAAATGAAAGAATCGTCAATCCATCATCTTTCTGCCGATCTTCAAATGTATGCATTAAACCAAACATATTTGGCTGGATATCTTTCGACGCATAATTGGCATCTTCGAAATACGAAGATATTTCATGTTGGACAGAAAGTTTCCTTAACACATCATGGAACAGCAATACAGCCTTCTTCGTCTCATCCAACTTATCCATCATCGATGCCGATCCATCGACAAGCAAACCGAAAACTGCATCAAGCTTTTCCGAAGGGATGTTTTTCCGATAAAACGGGCGAGGACGTTCATCGACAAGCAATGTTGTTAAATTCGTCGATAAGCGGCCTTTCATTAACCGGTTTCTTCTCGCATCCTCTTTCAACTCGATACGTTTTTTCATTTCCTCTACAAATGACCGGACATGCGGTTTTTGCTTCTCGCGCCAATTCAACAACTTATCCATATTCGTATCATCGCGGACCGCTTCAATCGCCTGCTCCTCGTAAACGACATTGACATGTTCCTTGCCGAAATCATGCCCGGCTGTTTTCCGATTTGATTTCTTACCGGGAAGGGTCCGTTCTTCATCCGACCACTTGCTGCTTACATTCCCCTCGGATTGCCCCTTACCCGTCTCTTGGATTTCAGCATTCTCATTGCCTTCGGTTGAACTGCTGCCATCTCCCCTGCCTGCCCTGCCATGCTCGAGTTCATATTCCAGATGAACGCCTGATTCGCTTTCACTTTCACGATGCCATGTGCGGAAGATTTCCTCAACCGTTTCCTTTGGCTCCTCTTCCCCTTTTTCTGCATCTGACATCCCTTCATGATAATGAAACACTGTTGTTTTCTCCGAAATGGCATCTCCAACTGCATAATACTGGTGAACAAGATCATTTTCGATCAACTCTTCCACCATGAATACGATACGCTCGGCAAGAAGGGCCATTTCCGAAGTAGTTTTCGCATCCGTCGCATACCCTGCAATCATCATTATCTGGCTGATCGGCAAATTCCATTCGATAGTATGGGTGTCGGTCAACAGTCCTTCGTGCAAAGTGATGAACAATTGATTCAATAACGCATCAGCAATGAATGCCTTATTGGAATTTGACAGGAGACGGTCCCGATGAAAGCTGAGCAGAAGTTGCCGACGTATCAAAAATGCTTTGGACGTTCCTGGCCGTTCCTTTTCAACAGCATCCATCAGCCTGAATTCCTCCAACATGAGCAATAGTTCTTCAGCAAACTTCTGTAAAGGATGGCTTTCATACCTTGACCTGAATCGAAGCCAATCCGATACCGAAAAATGCTTCCAGAACCCTGCTGTCAATAAATACACGTCTGATAATCTGCCGGCATGTATGAACTCTTGGGAACGATGCCTCCAAAACACACTAATCGAAACAATGCCTTCTTTTGGCTGGAATTCGAACAGTTTACGTTCTGTTAATTCCAGGTAATCCGCATCTGCAAGGGCCCTGCCTAGACGTTCGTAAAGTAAAAGTAAATTAGCATCGATCGTTTCATCATTGAATTGAATGAACCGGTTTAATTTGACCATCGCTTCCGCCTCACTTCACCCATGTTTCCACTAATTCCCTGACTAGATCCCTTTCCATCCTGTCTTCAAGCTTTTCTGCAATCGCATACTGGATGGCACGCCTGATCGGCATATGCTCCGCGAGCGCTATCGCATCCAATAAACTTCTGACAGAAGCCGCTTCCTCAGCCAATAGACCGTTCATCACTTGTTTTCTCAAATCATCATTGATGTTCATCATCGTATTGACCAATGACAAATCAGATTGCGGAAATAGTGTTTGTATGATTTTCCGCAATTGTTCACCGGACAAATAAGGGATCGAAAACGAGATGAAGCGGTTCTTCAATGCTTCATTCATCGGTGAAGTCCCGACGTAACCCTCGTTTATTGCCGCAACAACTGTAAAATCGGGATGCGCATGGATCACTTCACCTGTAAAAGGGTTTGTCAGCATACGACGATGATCAAGGACGCTATGTAAGATGGGCAGCGTTTCCGGCTTCGCCATATTAATTTCATCTATGTACAGGATGTGCCCTTTCTTCATTGCTTGAACGACCGGGCCTTCTACAAATTCGATGATAGATTGCCCGCTGTCTGCATTGATCGTTTTGAACCCCAGAAGTGACTCTGCGTCCAGGTCGACGGAACAGTTCACACTGTGCATCGGCTGGTTGAAAAAATGTGAAATGCTTTGTGCTAGCTTCGTTTTTCCGGATCCGGAAGGACCTTTTAAAAGGACCGGCTTTTTTAGTACAACCCCGATTAAGATATCTTCCCAAAGATCGGGGATGGGTGAAATATAGCCGCCTTCCTGTATTAAAGAAGCTTCCTCCTTCCCGTATTCCCTATCTTGCCGATTTTTCTGTTCACGCATAATAAAAGAGTCCAACTTATATGCTCCTCCTTCAATTGAAAAAATGCCCGATGCCGTAATCGTTGGCATCGGGCGTTAAAATCATTCAAAATACGTTTTATAAAAGCCGCCGACTTTACCGGTATTATCCACGATGAAAATGAATTCGTCTGTCTCGTTCTTCACTTCATATTCTTTGCCCGGAGTTAAACAATCGGAAACGACATACTTTTCCGCATTCGCATGTTTACATACGACTTTCCGAAGTGTCGGAGCAGTTGTCCATTCTTTGAAAGACATTTAGTTCACCATCCATTTGCCGTAATGTGAAAAAGCCCGAGATGCTCGGGCTGTTTTCAGTTATTAATCAATCAAGAACCAAGAAGTAGATCTTCAGGGTTTTCAATCAGTTCCTTGACCATTTTCAAGAATCCGACAGAATCCTTTCCATCGATGACACGGTGGTCGTATGATAATGCAATGTACATCATCGGACGGATTTCCACTTTGTCGCCGACTGCGACAGGTCGTTTTTGAATTGTGTGCATTCCAAGGATACCAACTTGCGTACCATTCAAGATCGGCGTTGAGAACAACGAACCGAATACTCCACCGTTAGTAATTGTGAATGAGCCGCCAGACATATCTGCAATCGTCAGTTTATTGTCTCTTGCTTTACCTGCAAGCTCGCCGATTGTAGACTCGATTTCAGCGAAATTCTTACGATCTGCATCGCGGACGATCGGAACGACCAATCCGCCTTCAGTCGACACTGCGATACCGATATCGTAATAGTGTTTCAAGATAATATCATCGCCATCGATTTCCGAATTGACGTATGGATATTTTTTAAGCGCTGCAACAACCGCTTTTGTGAAGAAGGACATGAATCCTAGGCGCACATCATTTTTATCAAAGAACTCATCTTTTTTACGTGAACGTAGTTCCATTACTGCAGTCATATCGATTTCATTGAATGTTGTCAACATTGCAGTTGATTGTCTAACTTCCAACAAGCGTTTTGCGATCGTTTGACGGCGGCGCGTCATTCTTTCACGAGTTTCACGACCGTCTTCTACAGGTGCTGTGGCTTTAGCTGGAGCAGCAGGCGCAGCCGGAGCTTTTGGAGCTGTACCATGTGCTGAAACGTCTTGTGCACGCACTCGGCCCATTGGGTCTACTGGTGAAACAGCAGCAAGATCGATTCCTTTTTCACGAGCGAGCTTTCTAGCAGCAGGGCTAGCGATTGTACGATCGGAAGTTGTTTGTTCAGTTGATTGGGCAGCAGCTGGTTGTTGTGGTGCAGGGGCTGCTTGCGCCTCATCAGCTTTTGGAGCTGGGGCTGCAGGTTGAGCAGCTGGTGCTCCAGAACCTTCGCCTACGACTGCAATGACCTGCCCAACTTCAACTGTATCACCTTCAGCAGCAAGAAGTTCTTGGATGACACCTGCTTCTTCGGAGATGACTTCAACGTTTACTTTATCCGTTTCCAATTCGACGATGAATTCGCCCTTATCAACACTTTCACCTGGTTGTTTCAACCATTTTGCAATTGTTCCTTCAGTAATCGATTCTGCTAGTTCAGGTACTTTGATTTCAGCCACAATAAATTCCTCCTCTGTTCTACCGTTCAACGGTGGTAACAAACATCTTTTATTCATGTGCAATCATTTTTTCAAAGCTTCTTCGATAATGCGTTGTTGCTCTGCTTTGTGCGCTTCGCCATTTCCTTCGGAAGGGCTTGCGCGATGAATACGTCCTACATAGGAAACAGATTTTTTATCCCCTGCGATTTCCTGCATGTATTCCAAAGCGAATGACCAAGATCCCATGTTTTTAGGTTCTTCTTGGACCCAAACGAGCTCCTTCGCTTTCGGATAGCGCGCTACGATTTCTGCAATTTTATCGGACGGGAATGGATATAGCTGCTCCACGCGTACGATATGCAAGTGGTCGAAACCTTCTCCATCCTTCACTTTTTCTGCAAGATCAATCGCCATTTTACCGCTGGCGAATAGGACTTTCTTCACCTTGTCTGGATTTTGACCTGTTCCAGGCTGCTCAAGAACAGTTTGGAAGTGGCCTTCCGCCAGATCGCTCACATCGGCACCGACAAGTGGATGACGAAGAAGTGATTTCGGAGATACGATGACTAGTGGACGTTCCACTTCAGTTCCAAGCATCATCGCCTGTCTGCGCAAAACGTGGAAGTAGTTGGCTGCGCTTGATATGTTCGCAACCGTCCAGTTATTCTCCGCACTTAGCTGTAAATATCTTTCCAGACGTGCACTTGAGTGCTCCGGTCCTTGGCCTTCGTATGCGTGCGGCAGAAGAATGACCATGCCGGACTGCTGGCCCCATTTTGAATGGCTGGAAGAAATGAATTGGTCAAACATGACTTGTGCCATATTTGCAAAGTCCCCATATTGGGCTTCCCAAATCGACAATGCCTGGTCTTTCTCCAAATTATAACCGAATTCGTAACCGACGACTGCGAACTCAGTCAATGGACTGTTGTAAGCGACAAATGATGCTTTGGAGTCGCTAATATGATGAAGCGGTACAAATTCTTCCCCTGTCTTTTCGTCATGCAACACGAGGTGACGATGCGCGAAAGTGCCTCGTTGAACGTCTTGGCCCGTAATACGGATCGGCTTGCCGTCTTGGAGGATGGAGCCGAATGCTAATTGTTCAGCGTGTGCCCAGTCCACTTTCCCTTTACCTTTGAAAGGTTCTTCACGTCGCTTCAAAATCCGGTCCAATTTGCTAAATACGGTGAAGTCGGACGGATAAGAAAGAAGCTCTTCGTTCATCTTTTGCAATCTTTCCTGGCTTATGCCTGTTTCAAGATCCCTCGGATAGCCCGCCATTACATTTTCAGGCGTTGCATTGGATTTTTCTTTCACTTCGGAGGAATTCTCTTTCACTTTATCATAAGCGGATTGCATGATTGCAAAGACGTCAGCATCCAACTTATCGACGTCTTCTTCTTTGAGGATGTTTGCCTCTACAAGTTGTGATCCGTAAAGCTGGCGTGCTGTCGGATGTTTGTGGATCAAATGATACATCATCGGGTTCGTCACTAATGGTTCATCCATTTCGTTATGCCCGTAACGGCGATAGCCAATCAAATCTATTAAAATATCCTTGCCGAACTTTTGGCGATACTCGAATGCAAAAGCCGCTGCAGCAATGACATCTTCTGGGCTATCCGCGTTGACATGCAAGACTGGAACCTCGAAACCTTTTGCTGGATCCGATGAGTAATGAGTCGATCTTGAATCGTAATATTCAGTTGTAAAACCGATTGTATTATTCGCGATAATGTGGATCGAACCACCGGTCTTATATCCACGTACGCGGCTATAGTTGAACGTTTCAGGAACAATTCCCTGTCCAGGGAAAGCTGCATCCCCATGGATCATAATTGCATAGGCCGCTTTCATATCTTGTTCAGGCAAACCTTCATGGTTAGTCGTTTCTTGGGCGGCACGGGTCTGACCTGCTACTACCGGATTGACGACTTCCAAGTGGGAAGGGTTGTAAGCCAAAAAGCGTTCAGTTCCTGACGGAGCTTTGTAAAGGGCTCCCATATGGTATTTAACATCACCGAACCAGCCATGTGTCGTCTCCAGCGACCCATCTTCCGGAAGGAATGGTGCTGAAGGGACGCCTGCAAATTCGGCAAACATCATTTCATAAGGTTTATTCAAAATATGGGTCAATACATTCAAACGGCCCCTGTGTGCCATGCCAATCAATACTTTTTTCACTTTGTCGGCTTCGGACCGGCGCACCAATTCATCAATGAGGACGACTAGCGAGTCAAGACCTTCTATGGAAAAGCGCTTCGCCCCGACAAATGTACGGTGAATGAATTTTTCAAAGCCTTCGACCTTCGTAAGTCGCTCAAGTAAGGCTTTTTTATCATCCTCGGAAAGCTGTACGGCGATTTCACCGTTTTCAATTTTCGATTGGATCCAAGTCCGTTCTTCCTCATCAATAACATGAGAGAATTCATATGCGATTTTTCCTGTATATAATGACTTCAGGTAATTTACCGCATCCAGTCCGCTTTCTACTTGTGCGGGCGGATTTTTCAGGAACAAGGAGGCTGGCATCGACTGCAAATCGTTTTCGGATAATCCATAATACGAAAGTTCCAGACGAGTTGCGTCTTTAGGTCGGTCGTTAAGCGGATATATATCCGAGGCAAGATGCCCGTATGCGCGGATAGCGTCAACTAGCGTATAAGCGGCCAACACTTTTCCAAAATCACCTGCTGGCACAGCCGACATCGCTGCAGTTTGCTCGGCACCTTCAATTGAAGGAGCGCCGAAGCTTCTGAACATTTCAGCAAGCTCAGGATCTACCGATTCGGGTGACACTTTGAACTGATCATACATTTCCATTACATACCCAAGGTTCGGACCAGAAAACACCGAATAAGGGGAACGTTGGGTACCAACATTGTTCGACATGTAAAATGACCTCCACATTTTGCCTAATGGCCTGTTGTGTTTCTATTTTTAATCCGTATCCATATTACCACGCAAATAATAGAACGTGAAGGGATTAGTTCTATTTTATTGACATTTTTGCATATGACAAAAATAGATTCACTTTTATTTATTTGCAACTCTCTTTTTTATAGAAAGCCTCATCCAAGTCAGTTCCAGCTAATTTTTGTATGAAAGAATCAAATCCGCCATTTTTTCAGGGGATTTCGTTTGTGAGACTTTTCTCATATTGGAAACCAATTTGTCTGTATCCTCGGTAAGGGATGTGAGAAGATCTAACATCGGGATATCGACCAGCCCCTCTTCCTCAATTACGTGAGCAATGCCAAGGGACTTGAATAAAGATGCATTCAATAGCTGGTCTCCCCTGCTTTGCGACGCGGATAAAGGAATAAGCAGCATCGGTTTCAATACAGAAAGCAACTCAAAAATTGCATTCGATCCTGCGCGCGATACAGCATAATCGGATGCTGCCAATAAATGCGGCAATCCTTCAGTTACGTATTCAAATTGTGTATAGCCCTTCGTCTGCTCCAAGGATTCATCAATATTCCCTTTACCGCAAAGATGGATGATTTCAAAATGATCTAGAATAGTGTCCATTTCTTTACGGATGGCGTTGTTAAGCATGGCTGACCCTTGGCTGCCACCCATTATAATGAATACTGGCTTTTCCCCTGTCAATCCTGCGATACGCAGTCCTTCCTTCCTGTCGCCTTGGAATATTTCTGGCCTGATGACTGCACCTGTACAAGTCGCTTTCCCCGCTTGCACATAGTCGAGTGTTTGCTCAAACACCGTGAAAATATGTTTGGAAAACGGCAGAGCGAGCTTGTTCGCTAGCCCAGGGGTAACGTCCGATTCGTGGACAACGACAGGGACCTTTGCAAGTTTCGCAGCCAAAACGACGGGCACAGATACGAAGCCGCCTTTTGAAAAAATAATTTCAGGCTTCACCTTTCTTAATATCGAGTAGGCTTGTAAGACACCTGTTCCTACCCGGAATGGATCAGTAAAATTCTTCATGGAAAAATAGCGTCGCAGCTTTCCGCTTTGGATGGCATGGTACGTCACCTCGCGATGACCATCCTTTATCAATTCTTTTTCGATCCCATCATGTGAACCGATATAATGGATTTCATATCCTTTTTCAATGAACTCAGGAATAAGCGCTTCATTGACGGAAACATGCCCCGCCGTTCCGCCTCCTGTCAATACAATTACCGGCCGTTTCATTTGGCCATTCACCTCATCTATTCTCAAATATATGAATTCATTTTGTTTGAACTCCATAGACATTATAGCAAACGAACCATGGTACAATGGGGTTAATTTTGTATTAAAGGATGATTTACTTGCAAACTACAGTACCTTTTAAGAAAAAACCATTCCGATTAGCGGCAATCGTCATGCCGATTCTCATTACTCAGGTTGCCCTTTACATGATTACCTTCTTCGATATTCTTATGACTGGGCGATATGATACATACCATCTTGCGGGTGTAACGATCGGTTCTTCGTTTTGGGTTCCAGTCTATACCGGTCTAGCCGGCATCTTAATGGGGCTTACCCCCATTATCGCCCAGCTAGTAGGTGCCCGCCGGAATGATGAAGTGAAATATTCTGTTCAGCAAGGTCTCTATGTGTCAATTGTCCTTGCTGGTGTCGTTTTCTTGATCATTCGATATGGTGTTTCACCGATCCTTGAATCGATGCCGCTCGAAGATGAGGTCCGGGTTGTAGCTGCCAATTATTTGGAAGCTATGAGCTTAGGACTTTTCCCGCTTTTCGCATACACCGTATTACGATGTTTCTTCGATGCACTCGGGGCGACACGCGTGTCAATGGCCATCATTCTTTTATCAGCTCCGCTGACGATTTTTACGAACTATCTTCTTATTTACGGAAATTGGGGCTTTCCCGAATTAGGTGGCGTCGGTGCGGGTTATGCAGCTGCAATCACCTATTGGCTCATTTTTTTCATCGCTTTTGGCACCGCGTGGAAACATAGCTCGTTCAGCCAATACCGACTGTTCAATAAATGGGGGCGACCTTCATTTATAAGATGGAAAGAGATTTTATTCATCGGCGTGCCGATCGGGATTGCCATATTTGTTGAAACGAGCATCTTTTCCGCTGTTACACTGTTGATGAGTAACTATTCGACGACGGTTATTTCGGCACATCAGGTTGCCCTGAACTTCTCATCCCTGCTCTATATGATTCCTTTGAGTATTTCGATGGGCGTAACAATTCTAGTGGGACAGGCAGTCGGTGCGGGGCAATTCCGTGACGCGAAACAATATAGTTTTCTTGCTGTCGGCCTCGCCATGGCCTTCAGTACGTTAGCCATTACGATTCTTCTTATTTTCCGGGAACAAATCGCCGCTCTCTACACGACAGATGTGCAGATTATCGGATTGGCTTCCCAGTTCCTCATCTATGCAGCGCTCTTTCAACTATCGGATGCAGTGCAAGCGCCCGTCCAAGGTTCATTGCGCGGCTATAAAGATGTCAATATGACTTTCATTATGGCGATCATCTCCTTCTGGGTGATCGGCTTGCCGGTTGGGTATTTGACGGCGACGTTCACCGACCTTGGTCCGTACGGTTACTGGGTAGGTCTTATCGTCGGTTTAACGATAGGTGCCATTACGTTAAGTATACGTCTTCTCCACATTCAAAAGAGACATATAAAAAAATAAATCCCGATGCCGTTATATACGGCTCGGGATTTTTTAGTTTATTATATTTGTCCTCTTCATGTTTACTTTCACTTTAACGTCGATTGGTAAAGTGGCATATGTTTCATGCCAATCCCCTCTCTTCCATAAATCCTGATGAAAAGCATGGACTTTTCTACCGATCCCAATAATATCGCTTTTTGCTTCTTGGGTTGTTTTGATGATTTTTTCAAACTCCCCCTTCAGCTCGGAGGCAAGGAATTTTTCCGCTTCTTTTCGTACTTTTTTCTCGTATAAATCAATTTTCGGGAATTCAGCAACATCGATATCGATAGTATAACTCAATTCGACCTTATCATTTGAAATGTTAATTTTCCTATGCGCATTAATGACTTCGATTGTAATAGGAGTGTTTTTTTCTTTCCAATCAAAACTTAGACGGGTATACTTTCCCAGTTTCTTTTTCATAACACTCGCCAAAACCGCTTCCTGTTTCTTGAAAACCTTCCCCGTAAATTTTTTGTTGCTGAACAACGCGATTCCTTCAATAGTTGGAACCCCCATTTCATTCAGAATCATATACGGCAAACTTAAATCCATCGAGTCGTCCAGCAATAATATGGCCGTCTCACCCAATGTGTTTTCTGCAACATATGTGTACAGGACAGCTGTACGCAGCAATTCCGGATAGAAGATGGCGACTTCGGTTTTAACTTCTCCTGAGGGATTGAAATATTGTTCCATATCTCCTTCAACGACCGCAAGATAACTTGTAATCCGATTTCTCGGCGACCTGAAAAAAGCATCCAAAGGTTCGTATACGTCCTGTTTAGCAATGTCGCTCGATATTAATAACACTTCCAGGTGGGAGAGATCCAGCGCTTCCATCGTTCGATGGTTTGCATCGTCGCGCGCATCTCGCGTGGAAATCCCCTTCCCTTCAGACTTACTGTAGTTGATCTGCCCATTTACAAAGGTAGGAAAAGTGAATAGCGCCTTCACTCCCTCGTCATTTTTTGTTAGTCCCATGACCGGAACGATAGTTATATCTTTATACTGGGCTTCGTCCCAGCAACCGCCAAGCAGTATTGCCAGAAGTGGGATGTACGCTAAAAATCTTTTCTTCATGTCTTCTTCCCCCTATTCTTGAGGATAACAATTGCAGGCATTAATATGGAAAACACCAAGTGGACATAGACGATAGCCTGCCGGATGATTTCAATACGGTCCTTCGTTGCCAAGTAGACCGAAATGATTACAAGCAAAACATGGAATAGGCAAATGAAGCTGTTGCTTACACGTTTCACATGTATTTTCATGGCATGAATGCACATAAAAATATAAATTGAAATTGTAATCGTGCTCCAAACGATCCAAATGAAAAGAAAAAACAGATCCAAGCGTTCAATGAATGTTACTTTTTGCGATTTCAGTAAATGAAAAAGAGGCTCCGTCGTAAATTTGAAACCGCTAGCTGGGAAAAACAATAAAACAAAAATCAAGCACGTAAAGAAAAACAGGAACCAAATGCTTTGGTAAATGAATAACGGCTTGCCTTTGACTGGCTCATCCTCTTTTACATACTTACGAAGGAATAAGTAAATTTCTATACCGATGAAAGTTGTCTGTGACACGAATAATCCTTTCAAGATAGGCTTATATTCCGTGAAATTGATCGGGAATAGCCAGGTCCAAACTAAATTCGGAAACGCCATGAATAAAAAAGCAAGGAAAAAAGGAATCATCGGAATGATGACAGCCGGTAAATTAATGACCGCCTCTGGTCTTCTCGTATTTGCATAAAATGATACTGCAACGATAATTGTCATCGTGACAATTTGAGGGGTGTTCGGGAATATCCAAACAGAAAGCGTGTAATTAATGTAGGCCAAAAAAGTGATGGTGATAAAAGACCAATAAGCAATATATAAAAAGGAAACTAACTGACCCGGAATGAACTTCTTATAGAACTTTTCAAAGAGCAAGAGTTGTACATAATGCAAAATACCCGCAATGATGAACACAATCCAGGCATTCGAACCCGAGGCATTGATCAAACGTGACTGAAACGTAACAAAAACCGTTCCTGTCTGGACGATGAACATGATCAAGAAAAACTGGATCCTTGATAATGTAAACATTATGATTTCCGGCCTTTCTTTTTATTTAGGAAAGTGAAGGTCTTTTGCTGTTTATGAAATTTAGAATACGGCACGCGAAAAAACACATGCATGAATCTAGTTGTATCCAAAGGAATGAACGGTGCAAAATAAGGTTGTTTTAATGAAGAAAGTGTCAATAGGTGAATAATTAAAATGATTGTTCCTATTGCCATGCCAAAGAAACCGAAGAGTGCCGCTGCAATCATGAAAGGAAACCTTAAAATACGAATGGTCATATTCATTTCAAGCGTAGGGATGACAAAACTTGAAATAGCTGTCAAAGCTACGACAATAACCATTAAATTTGAAACGAGGCCCGCACTTACAATCGCATCCCCGATGATCAAACCACCTACAACGCCGATTGTCTGCCCTATCGGCTTAGGTAGCCGGAGTGCCGCTTCTCTTATCAATTCGATGAACACTTCCAAGATGATTGCTTCGAAAATGGGCCGATACGGAATCTCGTTAATCGCCAATTTTACTTTTTTACTGATTTCGATTGGTAATATCTCTGAGTGAAAACCGACAACCGAGATGTAAAATGCAGGGAGATAGATGGCCATCACTAAACTCATGATCCGCAGCAACCTATAAAAGGAACCGACGATGACACGGCCATTAAAATCATCTGGTGATTGATAGAATGAGAAAAAAGTGACCGGTGCTATTAAAGCGGTTGGTGATTCGTTTGTAAAAATGGCAATCCTCCCTTCCATCAAGTTGAAGGCAACACGGTCCGGCCTCTCCGTATTAAGGAGTTGGGGAAATGGCGAAAAAACGGACTCTTCCAAATAATCCTCAAGCTCTCCGGAATTCAAGATTTCATCATCTTTTATATCCTGCAGCTGGGATTCAAAAAGTTCGACAACGTCTTTATCCGCAATGGAATCAATATACAAGTAGGTTATTTTCGTTTTTGTATCTTTGCCGACCTCACAAGTCTTGACGACAAGATCATTTCTGACTAGTTTTTGTCGGACAAGGGTCATGTTTTGTTGTGTGCTTTCAATGAATCCATCATGTGGTCCCCGGACAACCTGCTCTGTTGCCGGTTCACTAGGCGATCTCCCAAAAGTGCTTTGCGCGGAAATGGTCAGCATCACTTGGGATTCTTGAAAAACAACGACTGTCAGACCAGTGCAAACGGCTTTTATAAGCTCATTTTCCGAATATGGCTTTACATCTGAAACGGCAGTCTTCCCCCAATTGCTCATTTTCTCTTCTGCGCGTTGCCGAATAATATCAATCTGCTTGTTTACTTCTGTTGCATCAATCAATGAAGAATAATAGCATAAAATACCTTTACCCGTTGGCCAGTCAACGTCTATACTAACGAAATCCGTTGAATTGAAAAAAAGTTGTTTAATATTTTTCTTATCGATCACCGGCTTGCCTTCATTGCCCACTACCATCACCTCACGGGTAAAGTATCGCCGGCAACAACCCCTTTTATGCAAAAAAGAACATGACCGGGGCACTTCCCAGCCATGTTCATATGAAATATTATTTTTGAATGAATTGTTGTGTCCAATAGTTACCGTTTGCATCATACCCGATGCCGATATGGGTGAAGTCAGGTGTCAAGATATTTTGTCTGTGACCTGGAGACTCCATCCAACCTTTTACGACTTCCTCAGCCGAACGCTGACCCATTGCAATGTTTTCAGCAGCAGAGCGGTACGTGATGCCGTTTGCTTTCATTTGATCGAATGGAGAACCGTATGTCGGGCTCGTATGTGAGAAGTAATTTTTAGTCGCCATGTCTGTTGATTTTTGACGAGCAGAATCCATCAATTTCTTATCGATTTGCAAAGGTTTCAATCCTGCCTTTTGTCTTTCGGCATTCGTCAATTCGAGTACTGCTTGTTCAATTGCGGAGATGTTTTCATTTTGCGCTTGAGTTTCAACCGGTTTTGCCTCCGCAACTGGTTGAGCCTGCTCTACAGGTTTAGCTTGCTCTACTGGCTTCGCTGCAGGTGTATACGACTCACTTGGAGTCTCTTTTTCAATAGGTTTAGCTTGTTCGACTGGTTTAGCTTGTTCAACCGGTTTTGCTTGTTCTGCCGGTTTAGCCTGTTCCACTTGTTTTTCTTCGAACGGTTTTATTTCCGGTTTAGCATATGGTTGAAGTGTAATCCCTATATTTTTACCAAAATACTTTTCCAATTCATTTACGTACTTGTTAACGTATTGGTTAACCTCTTCGGGATTGTACGAAGAAAATTTTCCATCATATACGTAGCACTGCACGTTTTGCACCGCTTTTTGAGTATCCACGTCATTGTTGCGATAAGAAGCCTCAGCACTGTTGTTGTTCGACAATAAGAGCGCCGAACCGAGCAAGATGACAGACATCGTTTTTTTCATCTTATTACTCCTCCCTTCGCAAACTATCATAACGCATACGAGAAGAGGAGAATCGGAATACATTACCAGTAGAACCAAAGAATTTTTGAACGCGATGACAAAGGTAAATTCAAATCGATAGAATTGGATTGTTTTGGTCAATTCAACTATTATTTCATCTTATAAGGGGTTGACAGTAAGCTGATCGGCTATTATTCAACGTACTCTAGCTGACCGATCCCTTCGCCGATGATTACAAGTCTCGGGTCCATTTTTACATACTCGGGAAGCCAGTTGACCATTCCATATGCATATTGGAAAAGATAAGGATTAGTTATTCCTCTTATAGGAACATAGCCTTTCATCCTGTACACTGTATCTGGCAATGACTTCACCCACTCTTCAAATTCTTCCTTGTCAACAGGGCTATCAAAAGTGATCAACTTTGATGACAGAGGAAGATTTCTTCCGGATACGATGGATTCTTGGTTTGGATTTGGAACGACATTAAGCGTTTTTTCGATGTAGGAGAACGGGATCTCCGCATTGACAGTTTGAATAATAGGAGCTGTATTATTGAAGTTCGAAATCTCCATTGATACTGTCGCCAATTCGGACTCCGATAATAAATCGGTTTTATTCAACAAAATAATATGTGCATGGCGGATTTGCTCCATGAACAAAGAACGGATTTGCGGCGACATCTTTTCCCTTTCCAGCCATCTCTTAGCGTCAGCAAGTGTAATAATCCCCTTGACTCGCAATCGGTCGGCGAATAAAGGCGAGTAAACAGCATCCAATGCTTCGACAGGGTGAGCTGCCCCTGTCGTCTCTATCAATATGACATCGATGTCATCATTCTCTTCCAATAAGCCTTGCAGCTGCGCCTCTGTTTTTTCAGATCCAGTACAACAAATGCACCCATTTAAAAGCTCTTTCAGTGGAATGCCTTTTTCCTTCCCGACTGTATCAGAATCGATTGAAATGGAACCGAATTCGTTCATAAAAATCGCTGGCTTTTTCCCTTCCTCCTTCAATTGGGAAATCAAATTCATTAACAATGATGTTTTTCCACTGCCTAGAAAACCACTTAATAAATATACGTCGATCATCAATAAACCTCCTTATATGTCTAGCTCCAGCGGCCAGAAAGATGCCTTAATTTCTGCAAAAAAACGCAGAAATACGACAAATCGAACCCTTCGCTGTTCGGTTTGCTCGGGGTCATAAGTCAAAGATGTTGCGTGGCAAAGATCATTGCTCCCAACGCTTCGCTTTTGCTCGCAAAAGCCGTTCTACGTAACGGCTTTGCCTGTCGCATCTAGGCAGGCCGCCTTCGCTTTTCTATAATAAAAGCGCCCATCCGCGGAGGAGTGGACGCTTTTCAATTATTTTTTCACCTGATCCATTATGACTTCTTTCGCTTTGAGCAGCTGCGGATCCTCTTCATGGATTTTATCTCTCAGTTTGTTCATTAATCCATATGTCGTATCGCCAACGAGTACACCATCCTCTTTCAAGGATAATGCCTTTTGAAGCGCTATAACAGCTTTCTCCGTCGTATGATCATATAGACCATCGATTTCACCCGGGTCATATCCGACTGCACTTAACATCTCTTCTGCAGTTTTGATTGCAGGTGATACCATTCCCTCTTTCATTTCCATTGAAGGATCCAGGAAAGGAAGCATGGCGTACGATGGGTAAGGCACTTCGATATCAGGTTCGATACCTTTTTCGTGGATCCAGTTGCCGTTCGGCGTCAACCATTTAGCAGTTGTTAACTTCAAATTTGAGCCGTCCGGCAAGTCCTTCGGTGTCTGGACAGTCCCTTTCCCATATGTCTTAATACCGATGAGCGGAACATTTGCAGATTCTTTTAAAGCACCTGCCAAGATTTCTGAGGCAGAGGCGCTGCCGTCATCGATTATCATCGTAACAGGAACCTTGACTTTCCTTCCATCCGAGGCGACATATACTTCGGGATTATTCCCTTTCCCTTCATATTGGAAGAGGTTTTTGTCCTTTTCAACAAAGAGGTCTGAAATGTCAATTGCTGTGTTCAACATTCCGCCGGGATTTTGACGAACGTCCATGATAAGGCCTTCCATGCCCTTCTCTTCCATCTCATCAAGCGCCGCCAACAACTCATCATACGTATGCTCGGAAAAACTTGTAATACGGATATGGGCAATATTGTTATCCAGCATTTCGGCATATACGGTTTCGATTGGAATTACGTCCCTTTCGATTTTCACATCGAACGGTTCACCCATTTCGCCACGTCGGACAGATAGGGTAACAGTAGTGCCTTTTTTTCCGCGAATAAGAAGAACAGCTTCTGAGGACGACATTCCTTGGATGCTTTTGCCGTCTACAGCGATGATCAGATCATTCGGCAAAAGTCCGGCACGTTCAGCAGGTGAGTTCTTTATCGGGGAAACGATATTTATATACCCATTCAATTCTTGGATTTCTGCACCGATCCCCTCAAAGCTAGATGAAATGCTCTCGGATAATTGACGCGCTTCTTTTTCATTCAAGTAGTCCGAAAAAGGGTCTCCCAATGCTTCGATCATTCCGTTAATAGCACCATCGATAACGGCAGTTTCATCAATTTCGTTATAATAGGTTTTCTTCATTTCGTCATATGCTTCATATAGCTTTTTGAATTCTTTGCGGTCTGTCGTTGGATTTTGCGGGCTGACCACTTCCACGACCTTATCCTCACCCGTCGTCAACGCAAAAAAGGTCACCGCAGCCGTTGCTAGAACGAGTCCAAATATGAGCATGACTAACGAGAACGGTTTCATTCGTATATAACGTTTTGCGGGCGGTTGATAGTTTGTTTCTTCTTCTTGTCCGCCACTTTTCTCTTTTTCGTCCATCCCATTCCCCACTTTCTTTCCCAATTTAACGGTTCATTCAAAAAAAGACCGCCGTTGATACAGCAAGCGGTCCTCCGATGCATGTTATTGAATTGCTGCTTCAAGTGCCACGACAATCATGTCATTGAATGTTGTCTGGCGTTCTTCAGCAGTTGTGACTTCTCCAGTTAGGATATGGTCACTTACCGTTAATACAGCTAATGCTTGTCTTCCGTATTTCGCAGCTAATGTATATAATGCGGCTGCTTCCATTTCGACAGCTAACACACCATATTGTGCAAGTTTTTCATGTTCGGCATGTTCATTGTAGAAAAAGTCTTCGGTATAAATGTTCCCCACTTTCAACTTTAGACCCTTTTCCAATCCTGCATTATAAGCCTTCAGCAATAAATCAAAATCAGCTGTCGGTGCATAGTCGACACCATTGAAAAACGTCCGGTTGATCGGTGAATTCGTCGTTGCACTTTGCGCCAGAATGACGTCGCGCACATGTACGTCCTTTTGGATAGCTCCACAAGTTCCAACACGGATCAGTTTCTGTACGTCATATTCTTGCATTAATTCATTAATGTAAATGGAAATGGACGGAACACCCATACCTGTTCCTTGAACAGAAATGCGCTTCCCTTTATATGTTCCTGTGTATCCGAACATATTCCTCACTTCGTTGTACTGAGTTACATCCTCCAAAAATGTTTCTGCGATATATTTTGCACGTAATGGATCTCCTGGAAGTAGAATCGTATCTGCAATATCGCCTTTTTTCGCATTAATATGTATGCTCAATATAGCCGCCTCACTTTCAAATTTCTTTTCTAATCATACAGTTAATCCACATTTTATGCAATGATGATGATAGCGTCGAACTATTGAAAACGCTCTTTGTACAATGCATATAACTCATCGAAAACCACGCTTGGCATTTCGGGATCTGCTTTTTCCTCCAAGTAGCGGGATAAAGGATCAAAGTCTTTTTCGTCTTTAGGGAAACTGTGATCATTAAACACAGCTTCGGCGAAAACGGCTTTTGCATCGTCTTTCTTTCCTCCCCGATATGACAAGACAAATTGGTAAAAAGATCGATCCATCATAAAACCCCTTTCAATCCTTAAATAAATGGGAGTATTCTCCATACCCTTCTTCTTCAAGCTTATCCGCCGGGATGAATCGGAGAGCTGCCGAGTTGATGCAATAGCGGAGACCGGCTGGGCCTGGACCGTCGGGAAACACATGTCCTAGATGGGAGTCCGCCGTTCTGCTGCGCACTTCTGTTCTGCGCATCCCGTGACTTGCATCGAAGTGCTCGGTCACTTCTTCACTCTGAATTGGCTTCGTGAAGCTTGGCCATCCGCATCCTGCGTCATATTTGTCTTTGGAGCTGAAAAGCGGTTTGCCCGAGACGATATCCACGTAAATCCCTTCTTCAAAATGGCTATCAAATTCATTATTGAAGGGGGGTTCTGTCCCATTTTCCTGCGTCACATAATATTGCATATCCGTCAATGTTTTTTTAAGATTTTCCTTCATGATTGGTCACCCCAATGTTCAGTTTTAAACCGTTCCCGTCCCGATCCGATTGCATAACGTTCGTAATGTGCCGGGTTTTTCATGTAATAGTTCTGATGACCTTCTTCCGCTGGATAGAAAGGTTTAGCCGGCAAAATATCCGTGTGGATCGGCTTGTCGAATTTACCAGATGCTGCAAGCTCGTGCTTGGATTTCTCTGCAAGCTTTTCCTGTTCGGGTGAATGTGTGAAAATCGCCGTACGATATGATTCACCACGATCAAAAAACTGCCCGCCAGCGTCCGTCGGGTCAATTTGGCGCCAAAAAATAGAAAGCAGCTCTTCATATGAAATGACTTCATCATCAAATGTGATTTGAACGGCTTCCCGATGCCCTGTAGTATTTGTACAAACGAGTTCGTAAGAAGGATTTTCAACATCTCCTCCCGTATATCCGGACACGACGGAAATAACCCCATCATACCGATCGAAAGGCTTTACCATGCACCAAAAACAGCCTCCGGCAAATGTTGCTTTTTGAATTGCCAAGAATACCCCTCCTCAATTAGAATGCGCAGGGCGCCCGACTAGCGCCCGAAGCTGGACCTCAGTCAATTGGTATCGTCACTTCAAGCTCGATATTATCATTGGCAAGGTCGACCGATTTAGCCCTCACATGTAAATTACCCGCAATTTCAAGCTCTGATAAGTGGATGAATATTTCTTCCTCTTTCGGTCTGACAATCATCCATGGCGGCAGCTTGACCGAATCTCGCAATACACTCAAAATAGCTGACGGAGGAAATTCCAAATCCCCGATCTCCATCGAAGTCTGTTTCAGCATTAAATTCCCATCCTGTAGAACTACTGGATCAAAATGCATCATTAAAGGAAATGTCATCCCGAATGCAGTCAACTCAGAGTGGAGCCTGACGTCCTCCTTCACTTCCATAATGACAGGAAGCTTTTCTCCCTTCATCGCCTTCCGGATGTAATTATTTGCAAGGGCTTCCAAATCATTGCGGGTTGCTTTAACACTTAACACACTGCCCTTAGGTGTGTATTGATTCAAAGGGGGAAGCGGGTCCGAATCCCTGGGACCTTCAAGAAATACTACTAAAGCAATAATCGCCGAAGCTATGAGTCCGGCAAGGACGAAAAATGCTATTTTCCAAAAATTCACCAACGGTCACCTCTACATATCCAATTTTCCATCCGACAATTCCGTCAAACCGCATTGATCGATCTTTTCGATAAAACGATTTGCCATCGATTCATATCCTTTCGCATTTGGATGAAAAAAATCGGAGTGGTATACCATGTTTTCATTGCTCACAAATAAGTCGACGACAGGAACGAAACAAGCCTTACCGTCCATGATCGTCTGAATTTCAATCGCCTCATTCCAATCATCGATCACCGTTTCGAATTCATTCGCTTCGTCCGTAACGATGGACAACGGATTGTATAAGCCAGCTACGACAATGATGGCATCCCCGTTCAATCCGCGAACCATTTTGAATATTTCATCAAGTCTATTTTCAAACATACCCAATTCAACATAGAAAGGCTTCGCCGTCAAATTAAAGAGATTTGCCTTGACGATTTTCATCATGTCATTCCCGCCGATTGTCATATAAATGACATCCGCCTTTTTAATTTCTGCTTGGATATCATCACTTTCCAACTGGGCGATTAATTGATCGCTTCGCCTTCCTCTTTTCGCCAAGTTCTTTGAATCGATTTCTTCGACGCCTTTCCAATCATTCATTGCAAGTGCAACACGCCCGAAATAACCGCCTCTCTTCAGTTCATCTCCCACCCCTTGGGTAAGTGAATCCCCGAGCCCGATGACAGTGACCTTTTCAGGAATAAAATAATCCGGTACGCTATAGTCGAACAGTGCCAAACCTTTTCTTTCGGAAAATGACGTTGTCTCATATATGGCATTTTCCTGGCATCCTGTTAAAACGAATGAGAAGACGATGAGTAAAAAAATTCTTCTCATAAACACAGTTCCCCTTTTTTTAGTTATTGAACCGCCCGATTATAGTTCAGTCGGTATAATACATGAAACCGATTGCCCCTTCTCCCGTATGAGTGCTGATGATCGGTGAAGTGAAAGAGAATTTGACGTCCTTCAAACCCGATTCTTCCAAGAGTTTTACAAGCGGTTCTGCCATTGCCAACCCATTTGCATGAGAGATGCCGACTGAACGGATGATTTTGCCGGCAGTCTCCTCTTTGAACGCTTTAAAAAGTTGTGAGACGACCTGCTTATGGCTGCGCGCTTTGCCAACAGGGGTATAGACACCGTCTTGCAAAGTTGCGATCGGTTTAATATTCAATAAAGACCCGATCAGTGCTTTCCCTTTACCGATACGCCCGCCTTTCACGAGATTGTCCAACATGTCGACAACGACGAAGAGCGTGGTATTTTTACGCACATCAACCAGCCTCTTTACAATCTCCTCTACACTTTTACCGTCTTGCGCCATTTTAGCGGCTTCAACGACTTGAAACGTCAAAGCATGGGAAATAAACATAGAGTCAATGACAGTAACTTTCGAGTCAGTCATTCCAGCGGCAGCTTCTGCTGATTTTACAGTTCCGCTCATCCCGCCTGTCATATGAATAGATATGATTTCACTTCCGTCTTTTCCGAGGCGATCATATAATTCTTTGAAAACACCTGCAGCTGGTTGCGAACTTTTCGGAAGCTCCTTGCTGTCTTTCATCTTTTCAATGAACGTTTCCGGTTGTAGATCGATTCCGTCCGAATACGTATTGCCATCAATATGGATTGTAAGCGGAACAACATGAATATCATATTGATCGGTATAGTTTTCAATTAAATCCGCTGTCGAGTCCGTGACGATATGAATTTTCTTCAAAAATAGCACTTCCTTTACTATATTGCCGGCGGTTATCAATTAGGCATTTTTCGCCTTATCTAAAATCAAGTAAGAATACGGGGTGCCATCTTCCGTATAATGATCTGCCGACTCCGACACAAGCTTCCAGCTGTTATCATGTTCAGGGAAAAATGTATCCCCTTCATATTCTTTTCGGATAATTGTAATGTAAAGACGGTCAGCGATATCCATCGAGAGATTGAAGATTTCCGCGCCCCCGATGATTACAACTTCATCTGAATACGCTTTTCCTCTTTCAATCGCTTTATGGAGATCGTGGAACACCTCTACCCCTTCGGCCTTATAATCTTTGTTGCGTGTGACAATAATATTCAATCGGCCGGGTAATGGTCGGCCGATTGATTCAAATGTTTTTCTTCCCATGACAATCGCCTTGCCCATAGTTACTTTTTTAAAATATTGAAGTTCTTCAGGGATATGCCAAGGCATTTTGTTATCGATGCCGATCACACGGTTCAAATCATACGCCACAAGTAAAGAAATCATATTACCATCCTCTTTTCTTTTTACGTCTAGATTGCACTTCTGTTTTATACAGCAATCGGCGCTTTGATTTTCGGATAAGGATCGTATCCTTCTACTGAAATGTCTTCATACGTTAAATCAAAAATCGATTTCCCTTCAGTGTTCAATTTCAATGTAGGCAACTTTTTCGGCGTTCTTGATAATTGTTCTTTCACTTGCTCCATATGGTTCAAATAAATATGTGCATCCCCTAATGTATGGATGAAATCGCCAACTTCCAAATTACACTCATGCGCAATCAAATGGACAAGCAATGCATACGATGCAATGTTGAATGGCACTCCAAGGAACACATCCGCGCTTCTTTGATAGAGCTGGCATGACAGCTTGCCATCGGCTACGTAAAATTGGAATAATGCATGGCAAGGGGGCAGAGCCATGTCATTCACTTCTGAGGGGTTCCAAGCAGTGACAATATGTCTGCGTGAATCCGGGTTCCGCTTAATCCCATCAATCAATTGTTTAATTTGATCGACGACACCTTCCCCGGAGCTCCAAGATCTCCATTGCTTCCCGTAGATCGGGCCTAGATCACCGTATTTTGCCGCAAACTCATCATCTTCGACAATGCGCTTTTTATAGTTTGCCATTTCCTCTTTATATGTACGTTCAAACTCTTCGTCTCGAAGACTGCGACGGCCGAAATCCGTCATATCCGGCCCATTATATTCGTCACTATTTACCCAACGTTCAAAGCCCCACTCATCCCAAATCGGATTTCGGTCATTAATTAACGTCCGAAGAGAGGTGTCCCCTTTCAGGAACCATACTAATTCCGAAGCAATCAGCCGCAATGCGGTTTTTTTCGTTGTCATTAAAGGAAAGCCTTTCTGCAGATCATATCTCATTTGGTATCCGAAGACACTGATTGTACCAGTACCTGTTCTATCTTCTTTTACTGTTCCATTTTCAAGTATGTGGGAGCATAAATCCAAATATTGTTTCATTGTCCAATCCTCCTTGTGCTTAATTGACAGTATAGCAAAAACTGAATGCAATTTCGCCTAGCGGTCATCGCATCTTGCTTATTATTAAAAAAGCCAATTAAAATTGGGTTTTAGCATCCATGAAGTCCACAAAGAAAAAACTATCGATACAGCTTTCAGACTGTAGACAAACACCAAAAATGTGCTTGCCAACAGTTATCCTTATAAAATAGAGATAAAGCTAGCATTGTTGATTTCCGCTGCGAGCGGACGCTTTCCGCGGGCACGGCTTCAGCCGCTTCCCTCGCTACGCTCAGTCCAGGGTCTTCAGCTCGCGCTGTTCCCGCAGGAGTCGCCGCTCTCCGCTCCAATCAATGATATTTCCCATTCAAAACTAGGTGATGGAAATGATAACGAAATTAGAAATGCTGACCATAGAGCAACTGGTTCCCTAAAATTAACTGGTACTGTCAATAAGCGCCGCACTTTTTCCGACTTCAATTCCTTATTACCTCACTCATTTTTGTAAATTGAAAAGAGAACAACGAATAATACAGCGTAATGCTTTAATCATCGTTATTCTGTGGTTGGCCAGGGGAACTACAACTTATTTAACTTCTTCTCAATATCACTTTCCAAATCTTTCAATTCCTCCGTACTATATCTAACAACATCTCTGTGTTCTGATAACTTTTCTTTGCCAGTTAGCAAACATGTAACGTTGAGGATTCTCTTCAAACAATTCTATTTGAGTTTGATAGGCCAACAAATTGTACATAACTTTTAAATATAATTCATGGCTAACATGGCTGAAATCTTCCTGTTTCACTTGAGTTAATAGTTCATTTGTCCGCATCTGAAGCAATCTTTCTCTCCTTAAAGCAAATGCATCAAGAGACTCTTTTTGTTTTCCTACAATGTATCTGAATGAAAGATGATTATTTAGATTGAAAATTGTTTGTGTAAATAATTGAATAGCTTTTAGTTCTTTATTCAAATCCTCTTTTTCTTTAAGTCTTAGACTTTGTCTAAATTGACTATGCATAATTGTTACTGCTATAGCACCAGAAGTTATTGTTCCTGAGATAGCCCCAATAAAGCTAGGTTCATAAAATAGGGACGGAATACTAAGAAAATCTTTTGTATACAGTATAAGTATTAAACAGAGGACTATTAACAGAAGGGCTCCATTAGTAATCCATAAAACTTTATTTTCTAATTTTCTTTCACTCAAAACTTTTCACCTTCCCCAAAGCGTAAAAATCTTATACTCACCGTGCAATTTGAATTTTCTCTTTGTCTTACACTCCAAAATTACCACACACAGTTAATAGGCCGCTCTATTATATCAATATTCAGCATTCCTTCACATTCTATTTCTATGTCTGTTAGTTTCATCGAAGTTTCCTCCGTACTTTAATTGTAATCTGCCAAATCAGGAGAGTCACTCCTGGTCTTTTTTATAAATAATTGAATGGAGATACGATTTATGTTTAAAGGGGTAGAATTTAATGGGATGCCTATAGTAGGTCCGCCAACGTTTTGATATTCACCATTTTTGCATTGCACTTTTATATTCCCTCATCTTTTCTACACTACTACCTAGGAGATTGTATAATTTCCTTATTGGTCCTGTATGTTTATTAGGATGCTATATCTGGGCAATACCCTATGAATTTGGGTTTTCATACGTATTTTCAGGGCCAGAAGGAATTCTGTGCTTTTAAATTCCCTAACAACCCATTATCATAGTTGTGCGAAAACACATATACCTCCTATTCTTTGATTGGTACGTTACTTTTCGATATTTGATAAGGTGAAGTATATTTTCTTAGTAATCATTAGATTGCACATAAAAACCGTTCTTGCTGAAATGGAAGTTACCAAATCCTATTTTCAAGGACGTTTATTGTATTTTTTATAAACAGTGATTATGAGTTGCTTGGAGTGAAAGGCGCCGACTCCTGGGGGATTAGCGGGACAGGTGAGACCCCGCAGGAAGCAAAGCGAACGAGGAGGCTCACCGCCCGCCCCCCGGAAAGCGTGCGCCTGGAACGGAAAGCAACGGTTCCTTTGGAAGTCTCCATATGTTCTCCTATAGAAAAGGGCTATCACAGAGAGACAGTTTTCACCGACTTTCTGGACAGCCCCATACCATATTTTTTTAAGACAACCATTTTGGCGGCGTGTTCTTCGACCAATAAATATCCCCAAGTGAGTGGTGCACATTGAAACCGTCTTCTGCGGTATGGTAATGGAAGTTATAGAAATAACCATCCAATGGCCTTTTCTCTGTGCGTACATGAAAGCGTATCAAATCTTTGTTTTCATTTTTGTCGGAAACGTGAAACATTTTTTCGGCGTAATCACCAGATGGATATTCTGTGATGGAAAGCATTCTATTCTCGAGTCCTCCGGTGGAAACTACAGCGTTTTGGATGACCTCTTCAATTTTCGGGAAAATATTTTTGTCAAACTCACTCTGAATGACTGGGCCGATTTTAGATCCGAATTTCAAGTATGCAAGTTCCTTGGCTGGTTGAAAAAGGACCTCTTCTACCGATAGATGCTGTTCAAACGATTCCCTTTCAAATATGGAATCTTCTAATCCTAATCGTAAATCATGTTTTGAGGATGTTGGGATATCGGCTGTCCTGGCATCGTTTTTCGGCTGCAGATTCGTCCAAATTTCATGGTTTGGCGAAATGACGCCGAGAGTCAGGACAGCAACGAGTGCTATGATAATGTTTTGCAAATGTTTTTTCATCAAGTCACCTGCTTTTTATTATGTATTGGGAAATTTCATATTACTAGTTTGATAGTTTCATTCAATTCAACAAATGTACAGCCTCTACCCTAATATTACGAAAAAAACTTGTAAAGGTTTCATATTTCTCTAATTCATTGTACAATAAAACTGAAGATAATTGTGAGGTTTTATGAAGGAGGTTTTTATAAATGAACGTAGAATTACTTATGGGAATTGGAATGCTCGTACTCGTCCTTTATTTAAGCTCATTGAACTTTACAAACTGATACAAAAACCGTCCACGCCTTAAAAGGAATGGACGGTTTTTTCATTTTGATAAGTATCCAAAATGGAACTTCGTGTTTGGCCTTATTTTACGTTTCAAGCCGAACTGATCGAAGACTACGGAATCAAAACGCTCTTTCACAACAACGCGTCGACTGCTAACTCGATACGCCTCTTCCAACCATTCTGCTGTCAAGGATATATGCACACCCGCTTGACGCAGAGGTTTGAAGTTCGAAGATTCTTCGATGGGTGCGTGAAACATCGGGTCAATGTATACGACATCCCAGGAACAATCAGCCTGGTTCGCCAAGTACTTGATCGCTTCGGTTTGAAGTACTTCAATCCGCTGCATCGAAGTCGTCAACACTTCAGATGATGAGGGAAAGTTGCGAAGTCCTGTTTTTGTCAAGAATGCCACAGTCGGATCTGCTTCCAAGCCCGTACACTTTCCCTCGTCTCCAATTACATACGAAGCGATAATGCTATCTGACGCCAATCCCAGCGTACAGTCAAGGAACGTATCCCCTTGCTGTAATCCGCTCGCCTCGACGAGCGGATCGATTTCCCCTTTTACGATGCGCTTTAGGCGGAATGCTGCCGAATTAGGGTGAAAAAATAACGGCTGCTCCATTCCGTCCCGGAAAAGTTCGTAACGGTCTTTACCCGCAACAAGGACATCCGCTTCATACTCGCGCTGCATGCGTGTTACGGATCTCTTCTTTCTTTCAACAATCGGAAATCCGAGTTCCCGGCTAGCCATTTCAGCTAATTCGTAAGAGAGTTGATCCGGTCTTCCGGCTGTCGTGATGATCGTTTTACTGTGCACAAACTTGTCCAAGAACACCTGTCAAATGTTCCTTGATCTGTTCCATTTCATAATTCTCGATTTGTTCCCTTGGAATGAAGTAGGCTAGCGCCCCATCCTTCCATACTGCAATCGAAGGAGAGCTCGGAGGAACTTCAGGGAAATAGTTTCTCATAGCCTCAGTCGCCTCTTTATCTTGGCCTGCGAATACGGTCAATAGATGATTAGGCGCCTCCTCAGTCGCTTGAAGTGCCTCCCTTACTGCCGGGCGGGCAAGTCCTGCCGCACATCCACAAACTGAATTGATGACAATCAATGCAGATCCTTCAAGAGATTGCATTGTCTCCTCCACTTGCTCCGCTGTCGTCAACTCAGTAAATCCAGTTTGAACGAGTTCTTCCCTCATCGGTTTAACAATACCTTTCATGTACTCATCATATGCGTTCATAATTAATTCCCCTTTCGTCGTATCAATGCTACCGGTACTATTCTACATTGAATGCAAACCGGTTTCATGTTTTCATTTTTGGTTTACATAATAAAATTATGAGAAGGCCACTATTTTATTCAGGTGAATTGCTATGGACTTCAGTCATTTGCTTCCATATGGATCCTTTTGCTTCTTCCCCTTCAGTGATTCTTGCAATGGCCATTCTTACTTGCAGTTTCACTTCGAATTCAGGATCATTTTCAGCGTCATGCAAAGCCGGTAAAGCGTTCTCGGTTCCCGTTTCATATAGGAACATGGCAGCCCGCCATCTGACGAGTTTGTTCTTATCTTTCAATGCACCGATAGCAGCATTCTCGAATCCAGGAAAGCCTAAATCACTCATGCAATCCCCGGCCGTTCTGCGGACCGCCCAACTCTTATCTCTCAATGCTTTTTCGACATATGGAATAACAGACTCATCTTCGATCATCCCAAGATACACCGTTGCTAGCCGACGGATCGACATTTTTTCATCCTCCAGCGCAAGATCAAGCAAAGGAAGATCCGAGACATCCGGATCCGGCAACTGATCGATCATCTGGAACCTCTTTTCCCACTCCGTCACATTGAAATCGTCCACTGTGATTTTTCGTTTTCTCTCTTCTACATTGCTTTTACCTTGTTCCGACTGGCTAATAATTTCTTTCAATCGTCCCTCTGGATAAGCCGCTTCTACTTCCAGGGCAACCGTTTCTCCAATTTCCTGCTTATCTCCGTACCGGATTCCGTAATCGGCCCATTTCCGAAGAAGGATATAATTTTCCACTTCCGTACTATGCACTTTTTCCATAGCCTCACGAAAACGGTCGCTTAAACCGAAACGCAACTCGGAATCACTATCGAAAACCTTTACTTGAAGCGGGATATCCTTGTACGTTTGGACATGGACATACACTTCCCCGTAATGATCGTCCGGTGCCTTTTCTGTTTCCTTTTCCACGTCCACGGACTCTTCATTGAAAATACCTTGCACCTCTGCAAGTATGTCCTCCCATGCGATATTTCCAACGCGTTCAACCGCCAAGAAATCCATGACATGGTAAATTCCTTTCACGCCTTTGACTGCAAGGATTTCCGAGACAGGATAGGGTGCATTACCAGCGTCCTCTTTCTTATAATTATGGCTGACACCCAATGGCAGCTCCTTATCCACTATGATTTTCATAGAGTTTGGACTCGGTGTCGGTTCTATTGTGACGATCTTCATGTTGAAATCTCCTCCCATTATGATTCGGATAATTCCTGTAAATATGACCAACGTTCGATCAAACGCTCGTATTCAGCGTTTAATCCATCCAGTTTCGTTGTCAATTCTCTTAATCGGTCGTAATCCGATCCGAATTCCATCATTTCCGCTTCAGTCGATTCAATCTGAGCCTCGACTTCCTCCACGTCTTTTTCAATTGTTGACCATTCCTTTTTCTCAGAGTAGGTCATCCGTTTTCTTGTTACGGCTGGTTCCGGCAATTGTTGCTCAATAGTAGCTTTTTTAGGGGCGGCTTCATTCGTTTTTGCGGCTTCCAATTCTAGATATTCCGAATAAAGACCAAAAAGGACTTCAATATTTCCGGAGCCGTCCAACACCCAAAGCTTCGTAGATGTCCGATCAAGGAAAAAACGATCATGGGAGATTGTCATGACGACACCCGGAAACGAATCGATAAAGGACTCAAGTACTGACAACGTTTCAATATCAAGGTCGTTCGTAGGTTCATCGAGGAGCAGCACATTCGGCTGTTCCATAAGCAGTTTCAATAAATAAAGCCGCTTCCTCTCTCCGCCGGACAGTTTTCCAATCGGGGTCCCGTGAGACGAAGATGGAAACAGAAAACGTTCCAGCATTTGCGTGGCGGATATGCGTGTACCGCTGCTATCTTCAATATCATTGGATGTTTCCCTAATATATTCAATGATCCGCTTATTTTCGTCCATCATCGGCAGTTGCTGATGAAAATGCGCAATTTTTACGGTCGAACCCATTTCGATCGTGCCGCTGTCCGGTTCGATGTCTTTCGCGAACAGTTTCATTAAAGTGGATTTCCCTGCTCCGTTCGGTCCGACGATTGCGATACGATCACCTGACTGCAATAGGCAGCTGAAATGATCAATGACTTTCTTATCTCCATACGATTTGGAAATGTCATGTGTCTCGATGACTTTTTTGCCTAGACGTGATGTTTTCAAGGACACATCCATGTCACCAGCAGGTCCTTCTTTCTTCAGACTCTCTTCCAGCTCTTCAAAGCGTCCGATCCGAGCTTTCTGTTTCGTCGATCTCGCTTTCGCACCCCGCCTGATCCACTTCAGTTCCGTCCGGTACCGATTTCGCATCTTGGCGTCTGTCGCTTCCGCCATCTCCTCCCGGATCGCCTTCGATTCTAAGTAATCGGCAAAATTCCCGGTATGGGCATAGAGCCTTCGATCAGCCAATTCATAAATATGAGTGGATACCTCGTCAAGGAAATAGCGGTCATGTGTAATGAACATGACAGCCCCCTGCTCATTTTTCAAGTATTCCTGCAGCCAAGAGATCGATTGCACATCAAGGTGGTTCGTAGGCTCATCCAAAAGCAAAAGATCCGCCGGTTCGATGATCACTTTCGCCAAGGCTACACGTTTCTGCTGCCCTCCCGAAAGCTCGCCCATTTTTTTATCGAACGTATCAATCCCTAATTTTGTCAGCACCATCCTCGCTTTTGTGTTCAAATCCCATGCCGATCTTGCGTCCATTTCATTCTGCAAACGCGAGAACCGTTCTTGATTTTCCGATGAAGAAGAATCGGCAGTGAGAGCGGCTAGCGCATATTCGTATTCCAAGTTTAACTTGATGATAGGCGCTTCTGACATGAATACCGTTTCCATGACTGTTTTGTCGGGATCGAGTACAGGTGTTTGAGGCAAATAGGAAATACTGTATTTATTCGGATGCTCCTTATTGATTGAATCTGCATCCTCCATTCCGGCTATGATGGAAAGCAGCGTCGATTTGCCAGTTCCGTTTATTCCGATCAGGCCTACTTTGTCCCCATTTACAATCGTGAAGGAAATATCACGGAACAACGTTTTTTCTCCAACGCTTTTTGTTAAGTTTTCCACAATCAATTGGCTCATAACAACACATCCATTTCTACTAACTGCATATCTTCATGATAGCTCATATTCAATTGTTTTTGAACGTAGACGAACCGATTACATCGAATTGGTGATGGGAAATTGTTCGTAATCGGATTAACGTTAGTTCATTAAAGTATCGGCTCCTTCCCAATGGGCATGATAAAGATGTCCCGTGGAAAAATTCCTATCTAAAGATTTTGGTATAAATGTAATTTTAAAAATATAATAAATGTCTGAAAACACTTTATTATCACGGTAAAAACAAATTTAAAAGTAGCTATTTTTATTTTGACAATATAATTAATTTCTCTATATAATAATGAAATACTAAAAGGAGGCAACATTTCAATGTCACAAATAACGAAAGAGCAAATTGTTGAAAGCGTTCCCCAAAAAGGATTCTTCGGACATCCTAAAGGACTTTTCACGTTGTTTTTCACTGAATTTTGGGAGCGTTTTTCATATTATGGAATGAGGGCTATCCTTCTGTTCTATATGTATTATGAAGTGACCAAAGGCGGGCTCGGCATTAGTGAATCGACAGCGCTTTCCATCATGTCCATTTACGGCGCACTCGTCTATATGTCCGGCGTTATCGGGGGATGGCTTGCAGACCGTTTGTTCGGAACATCGAAGGCGGTGTTCTATGGCGGTATTTTGATCATGTTCGGTCATATTGTCCTTGCGATGCCTGGTGGAGCGACCGCACTTTTCATCTCAATGGGATTGATCGTTCTTGGAACAGGTCTATTGAAGCCGAACGTATCGAGCGTTGTCGGGGATTTGTATTCAAGCGATGATATTCGCCGTGATTCCGGCTTCAGTATTTTCTATATGGGCATTAACATGGGGGGCTTCCTCTCTCCTTTGATTGTAGGGGAGATCGGATTGAAATATAACTTCCATCTTGGATTCAGCATCGCTGCAGTCGGTATGTTTTTCGGACTTGTCATGTTCCTGGTTACAAAAAAGAAAAACCTAGGTCTTGCAGGCACTCAAATTGCCAATCCTATGAAACCTGAAGAACGCAAACGTTTCATGTTGATTACTTTGGCGGCTGTTGTTGTATTAGGTATACTTATTTTCATTTCAATTCCTAGAGGATGGCTCACCTTCGACTCATTCATCGGACTTGTAGGGATCCTCGGATTCTTAATTCCCTTCTCCTATTTCATCGTCATGTATCGAAGTAAAAAGACGACTTCGGATGAAAAATCAAGAATTCTTGCCTACATCCCATTGTTTTTGGCCGCAGTGATGTTTTGGTCGATTGCGGAACAAGGGTCAACGATTTTGGCGCTCTATGCAGACAAGCGGACAAACTTGGATGTTTTCGGATTCCATATCTCGCCTGCATGGTTCCAATCGTTAAACCCATTATTCATCATCGTTTTGGCACCGGTATTTGCCTGGCTTTGGATTAAAATGGGCAAACGCCAACCGACAATCCCACAAAAATTCTCGTTCGGAATTCTCTTTGCCGGGCTTTCGTTCATAGTCATTCTGTTACCGGCCTATTTCGGCGGAGCTGATACCCTCGTGAATCCGCTTTGGCTTGCCCTTAGTATATTCATTGCGGTATTAGGCGAACTTTGCCTTTCACCGGTTGGATTGTCCGCAACGACGAAGCTTGCGCCGGCGGCCTTCTCCGCGCAGACGATGAGCTTATGGTTCCTATCGAACGCTGCGGCTCAAGCATTGAATGCACAGCTTGTGAAGTTTTACTCCGCTGAAACTGAAATGATGTATTTTGGAATCATTGGCGGTGTGGCGATTGCGTTAAGTTTAATTTTATTCGCCCTCTCACCTTTCATTTCGAAGTTTATGAAGGGTGTCCATTAATTAGATAACATCTTTAGCAGCAATACTGTTCGCAGTATTGCTTTTTTATTTTCCGTAGATTGTTCTCCTCTTAAATTGAAAGTGATATGATAGAATAGATAGTAAATTAATTCATGGAAAAGGGGAAAAATTATGATTTTGGGATTGTCGATTATTTTAGTTTTAGTTTTATTCCTGCCCTTCACAATCCCGTTCGTCGAGCGCAATTTAGAAGTTTTCCTTTTCATTATGGGGATAGCAGCGGTCGTGGTCAGCGGAGTTTTGAACAAAGGATTGGTGCTGAAAGCTTTGGAAGACCCAATACATATAACAATTGCTGTCATCGTGGCGGGCCTTATCTTTAAATGGTTCCAGAAACCCTTTGAAAAAGGGATTAAAGGAATCAGCCGGATTCTTCCATACAGACTCTTTTTAGCACTGATCATCATTATCCTTGGCATCGTTTCGAGTATCATCACAGCAATCATCGCTGCACTCGTTTTAGTGGCGATTGTCAGTGTATTGGAGCTCGATCGCAAATCGGAAGTCCGGTTTGTCATCCTTGCCTGTTATTCGATTGGTATGGGTGCTGTGTTGACGCCGATCGGTGAACCACTTTCCACGATAGCAACAAGTAAATTGGATGAAAATTTCTTTTATCTTCTAAGGCTCATTGGACCTGATGTCATCCCTGGCGTCATCGCCTTCGGTATAATGGCTATCATACTGATCCATCCTACAAAAAAATCAAGAGGCTTAAAGGCGAATCAAGGGAAAGAATCATTGTTGGATATTGTAATCAGAGGGTTTAAAGTGTATCTCTTCGTAATGGCATTGACATTGTTGGGCGCAGGCTTTGAACCTTTCATTAAAAGATTCCTGCTTGACCTGAATCCATTCGTCCTCTATTGGATCAATATGATTTCCGCCGTGCTGGATAACGCTACGCTCGCCGCCGCCGAAATCAGCAGTGAAATGGACGAGCCTACAATAAAAGCAATTTTGCTAGGTCTTCTTATAAGTGGCGGGATGCTTATCCCTGGCAACATCCCGAATATTATCGCTGCAGGAAAGCTGAATATTAAAAGTGTCGAATGGGCACGATTCGGCGTGCCCATCGGTTTGATTGCCATGGTCATCTATTTCATCGTGATTGTCATATTTGGCTAAGAAAAATGGCCAGCCACTAGAAGTTCCTAGCGGCCGGCCATTTTCTTATTTCTTTTTTGTAAGTCTGCCTAGAAGGAAAGCACCCGCAGCTAGGCCGATCATCGTATTTGTTTTTTTCGTGAACACCTGTTTCACGACAAGGTTCATGTTTTGTGGTCTTTCAGCAAGTCGACGCATGAAATAGCCGTACCAATCTTGGCCAAACGGAACGTATGTGCAGAAGTTGTATCCTTCTTTCGCCAATTCCAATTGCATGTCCTTCCTAAAACCATATAACATTTGGAACTCGAACTTATCGTTCGGAATATGATTGTCTTTTACAAATTGCTTCACATGGTTAATGACATTATGGTCATGCGTTGCAATGGATGTGAATTTGCCATTCAGCAAGTGCCATTCGATCAATTTGATATAATTTTTATCGATTTCCTGTTTGTCCTGATAAGCATATTCAGCAGGTTCCTTATATGCCCCTTTAACGATTCTGAGTCGGTAGTCTTTATGCTTGTGCAAGTCCTCTTCTGCACGGAAAAAGTATGCTTGGATGACCGTTCCTATATTGTCGTACTTCGTCGATAGTTCGTCCAATAAATTAAACGAAGGTTGGAGACGGGCATGGTCTTCCATGTCAAAGTTGACAAAGAGGTCATATTTGTGTGCCGCGGCTACAATTTCTTCAATGTTTTCCTTGCAGAAGTCATAGTCGATGTCGAGGCCTAATTGGGATGGCTTCAATGAGATGTGTGCATCCACCCCGTTTTCATGGATGGCTTCAATGACCGCGAGAATTTGTTCTTTCGCAGCGATTGCTTCTTCTTTTTCATAGACGAACTCGCCTAAGTTGTCGACAGTACAAGAGATGCCATGTTTGTTCAGTTCTTTAATACTTTCAATCGTTTCAGCAATGTTAGTTCCTGCAACGACGTTTTGCGCGCCCATTTTCAAACCGTATTTTTTCGCAGCATTATTCAAAAATTGGTTTTGGGATAAGCCGATAAAGAAGTCTTTTAACATTTCCATTACTCCTCGGTAAAAAGATATTTTCATCATGCATTATATCATAGCATCCGCTATTCACAATCAAATTAAGCAATGAAAACATACAAGGTTAATTCACTTGAGATGATTATGATAATTTGAATCGACCGACAATCTTTTCAAGCTCGTTGGCCATCTCGTTTGTCTGCAAAGAACGTTGAGAAACTTCGTTAATTGAAGCAGTCGTCTGCTCCGTCGCCGCTGAAATATTATTTGTTTTATTCTCGATTTCTTGCATAGCATTCATCAAGTCTGTAATCAAACTGACGACAGAAGATGATTTCTCAGCCTCTTTACTCATTATTTCAGAAATCTGATTGATTTCCTGAACTGTATTTGAAACGGCTGTAGCAATATTGCTTAATGATTCTGATGTCTGTTGCGCTGTTCGGCTACCCGTCTCAACTACTTTTGTGCTTTCTGATGCGGAAGCTTCAACTTGACCGATGATTCCAGTAATGTCATTGACGATATTTTCGACTTGTTGCACTTCCCTATTCGATTGCTCAGCCAGCTTTCTAACCTCTTCTGCTACTACGGCAAATCCTCTTCCCTGTTCTCCCGCTTTTGCAGCTTCGATGGAAGCATTCAATGCCAATAAATTAGTTTGTGCAGCAATCCCTGCAATTGAATTCGTTATTTCTTGAATTTGACTTGTCGACTTGATGAGTTCTTGTATGATTGAACTCACTTCTGTTGAAGACTGTCTGATTTTATCCATGTCTTGGCTAATGTCATTAGCAAGCTGCTGACCATCTTGTGCAATCTGCATCGTCATTTGGGAATTGACAGCAACTTCATCTGCTCTCACTTTTGAGCTTTGCAGATCGTCTGCTAGTGAGCCAAGAATCGATGATGCATGTTCAGTATTATTAGTACCCTCTGTGACACTCATTGCAACATCGTTCATATTTTCCGCTACCATTTCAATGGCACCATTCATTTCCCCTAAAGTTGAAGCAGTCGTCGAAGCATTCATCATTAATTGATGCGATGTGTCTTTCATCGTTCCAATCATATTCCGCAAATTCATTGTCATCATGTTTAACGTATCGGCAAGATCTCCGACTTCGTCCCTAGAGTTCACATTCACATTGCCGACATCCAAATTGCCATCTGCGATTTCTTTCGCATGGGCAATCAATCTTGAAATTGGCTTCGTTTTACGGCGAAGAAGGACAATCGTAATAATTGCTGCAATCAACATCGGAATAATGCTGATCAGTATGCCATCACGTACAACCTCCCATGTGCGATCCGCCACGATGCTTGCATCAAAATCTATTACACTAATCGCGACGATTTCTTTTGATGGATCGTGGTCCTTAAATATAGGCGCATATCCAGACAACCTTTTTAGACCTTCGAATGTGTAAGGTTCTGAATAGGTGGGGTGTTTCATTTCCAATAGCATGGAAACTGCTTTTTTATCCAACGGAATTTGATCCCCGGCTTCAAGGCCTTTGGCAGCCAAATTATCATCAAGGGCAATAAGCTTGCCGTTTACATCAACAATATATTGTGTTTCAAAAATGTTCTTATGTTGAACAGTCCAATTTAATTCTTTGCCTACTTTTTCAATCGTTGCAACATCCCCTGCCAATGCTTTGTCAATATCATCGGGGCGAAGTAATCCAGTCGTTATGTTCGCACATCCGTAAGCTTCTATGCCTGCCGCGTCATAGAGCTTGTCGTACGCTGTCTTGTAAGTGGCGACAGAACTGATGGCAAGCATAGCGACGAGTATGCCGACGATGATTATGCCCAATTGGTAAGTTAGGCTGTTTCTTTTCTTCATTATTTTTCTTCCTTCCTGTGACTTATCGATCATGATGCGATAGAACTAACTAGCTAAATCATACATTATTTTCATAGATTTTCATATTCATTATTTAACTATCATCATTTATTAATAAATCAACCATAAAAAAAGTGAAGGAATTGGACAGGATTCCTTCACTTGTCTGTCTTAGGATATATGAATACTTTCATTATTTCACTCTTGAATATCCACCAAATTGCTTCTCCAGAAAAGAACCGAGAGAAAAGATGGCATCCTCATTGCCATTTTTGCTAATGATTTGTAGACCGATCGGCATACCCTCTTCATCCTTTCCGATCGGAACTGTTAATGCAGGCAGCCCCCATGTGTTTGCATATGAAGCAAAGGGCATGTATTTCAAGAACGTCTTTTTGATCGAAAAAATTTCCTTATAAACGATACCGTGTTCAGGAGCAGCCGTATGATAAACCGGCATGACGATCAAACGATTCTCCAAATACTTCTCCAAGAAATTATCCCCTTCATCCAAGCGGTTCGATAGTTCATCTATCCGTTTCGCAGACGGCTTGAATAATGAAGCTCCGATTAATGCCCATGAAAGATAACGATGGATTTCAGCGGATCCACTTGTCCTCTCCCTAAAATAAGCGGTAAGCGGATTCCCCTTCCCATTCCCGAATGCAATCTTCCGGGTTGACTCGCCTCCGTCAATCGACATGATTTCCTGCCAAAGAAGTGCAGATTCCTCGAAGTATGGCAGCGGTTCCCTTTCCGTCGAAAAAGTATCTTTCACGGAAAGGTATACATCATTCAATAACTTCACCGATTCAACAGAAAGCGGCAGTTCGGTCGTACGGAATACATTTATCGAAAAGCCAGTGAGATCTTGTTCTTCAATACTGTGATCCGCGATAATCGAATAGACAAGCTTCGCATCCCTTACTGTTTTTGCGATCGGTCCGATTCCAAGCATCCTTTGCTGCCAAACATCTTCTACGAACGGGAAACTTCCGACTTGTGACACTTGCCCCTTTCCTGATTTGAATCCGACAACACCATTGAAGTGGCTTGGAAACCGGATGGAGCCGCCTATATCCGAGCCAAGACCGACAGCTGCCCCTCCAATCGCGATTGCTGCTCCTTCCCCACCGCTAGACCCGCCTGCTGTCCGATCCAGATTCCATGGATTATTTGTCCTGCCGTACAATTTGTTATCCGTCTCCTGACAAAAACATAATTCCGGTGTATTTGTCTTGCCGATAATAATTGCCCCTTCGGCTTTCAACTTCTTTACAACTTCAGCGTCATTCTTTTGTACGATGCCTTTTCTGCCGAGCAATCCGCCAGTCGTTTGCATTCCAGCGACATCAAAAGATTCCTTCATGCTCATTGGTACACCGAACAATGCCCCTTTCGCGGTTCCTGTCGATAATGCAATATCTGCCTCCGCAGCTTGGTCCATTGCTGCAGCGAAACGTTCTTCCACAAGGAAATTCACCGAAGGATTTTTCTCCTTCATCCGATTAATAAATATAGAAGTGGCATTAGAAACAGATATCTCGCGATTTTGGATCATTTCCCTGATTTTCATAGCATCTGCACCCAAGACTAAATCAATATTCTCCAATTATATCCCCCATCTCCCATTCTCCCGAACTGAAGAACTATTCTATCTTTTTATTATAGAGAGAAATCCATTTTTAAACAAATGAATAAAGCCTCTCTCCTATTCGGAAAGAAGCTCTTAGGAATTACATAAGATTTATGATGATGACAATGAGTATTATCAGGAACGAGATGCCCAATGCAGCCCATTCACCCGGATCGGGCTTATCTGGTCTGCTATCCCATTTTTGCATAACATCCTCTCCTTTTCTTTGTATATCCCTCTAAAGATTTCCCGACTTCTAGAAACCCTAAACGGACTATTCAAAATTTGATGAATCCATTAGTTCGATTATGCTAAACTAGTAATTAGAAATGAGGTATTAAGATGTATGTATTTATTCTCAATCCGACTTCGGGAAAAGGGGCAGCGTTGAAGATTTGGGAGAAAATCGAATTGCTGCTTATCGCTAGGAAAGTGCCTTACGAAACACATATATGCATCTCCCCGGAAATGACACGGACGTATATGATGGAAAAAAGTGCATCACAACCGATTAAGGCATTCATCATCGTCGGCGGGGATGGAACAGTGAGCTCAGCTATACAACAATTAGCCGCTACGGACATCCCATTGGCTATACTTCCAGCAGGATCCGGAAATGATGTCGCTAGAAATTTCGGCTTGACAGTAGAACCTGATCAATTTGTGGATAAGTTGATTGCCGGCGAAACAATAAGGGTGGATTTATTATATGTGAACGGATTATACGGAATGACGGTAGCCGGGGTTGGAATGGATGCAGAAATCGGCGTAAGGGCTGATCGATCCTTTTATAAAAGATGGCTCAATAAATTCAACCGCGGTGCGGCAGCGTATACAATTGCAGCGATCATTGAATTGCTGATATTCAAGCCCTTTCAAGGGAAAATTCTCGTGGATGGAAGCCACTTCCCTCAGACGGATTTATGGCTGGTTGCATGCGGCAATTTGAAAATGTATGGGGGCGGCCTCACAATATGCCCATATGCAAATTATAGCGATGGACTGATAGACGTGACCATTTTACATAATGCAAAACGTTGGAAAGTCCTGACGAAACTTTTTCCAGCCCTTATGAAAGGAGAACCCGTTATTGCTAAAGAAGTCACCTATTTGAAAGGAAAGGAAGTTATCATCGAGGGAAATCGTAAATTGCCTTATGTCATTGATGGAGAAACTTTCAATTCCAATAGGATTCAACTTTCCATCCGGGCTAAAGCGTTAAAACTGGTTGATACATCTAATAATTGATTTTCTCATAAAGAAAACGCTTACATATTTATTAGAATAGTCCATTTAGGCGAATTCATTCAAATTCATAGTCAATTATGAACAATCTTATGTTCTTCTTCGGTCTTTCATGGTAATATAATAAAATATTCATTTAAGATACCGGAGGGAAAGAGCATATGACGAAAATGGCTAAAAGTGAGACAAATTTGGTACAAGTGGAAGATATCCTTATCGCCAATCAATTGCTCAAAGATGTTGTGAATCATACACCTTTGCAAAAAAATGAGAGGCTGTCCGAGCAATATGGCTGCAATGTCTATATTAAGCGGGAAGATTTACAATATGTTCGCTCCTTCAAATTACGCGGTGCCTATTATAAGATCAAGCGTATTGAAACAGAAGCACGCGAAAAAGGAATTGTCTGTGTCAGCGCCGGCAATCATGCGCAAGGTGTAGCCTATGCATGTGCCCACTTGAAGATTAGCGGCAAAATTTATATGCCACAAACAACGCCGAAACAGAAAGTCAACCAAGTGAAAATGTTCGGAAGGGATTTTGTAGAAATCATCCTTGTCGGCGATACATTTGATGACTCTTCCACCCACGCGGTGAATTGTGCGGAACAGGAAGATCGGATTTTCATACATCCATTTGATGATAAGGATATTATCGCAGGTCAAGGGACAGTTGCTGTAGAAGTGATGAATGATATCGAAGAACCGATTGATTTTGTTTTCGCAAGCATCGGTGGCGGAGGTCTAATGGCGGGAATCAGCACTTATATTAAAAACCTTTCCCCTATGACAAAGATGATTGGTGTCGAGCCTGAGGGAGCAAGCAGTATGAAAGCCGCCATCCAGAATGGCGCTGTCATGGCACTGGAAAATATCGATAAATTCGTCGATGGTGCCGCAGTTAAATGTGTCGGTGCCCAAACGTATGAGATTTGCCGGAAATATGCCGATGATATTATGAGTGTTCCGGAAGGGAAAGTTTGCACATCTATTTTGAATTTGTATAACGAGCATGCCATCATTGCCGAGCCGGCAGGTGCTTTGCCAATTGCCGCCCTTGATTTCTATAAAGACCAGATTAAAGGGAAATCCGTCGTTTGTATCATAAGCGGAGGGAATAATGATATCGGCCGCATGCAGGAAATCAAGGAAAAATCCCTTTTATATGAAGGGCTGCTCTATTATTTCATTATCAATTTCCCTCAACGCGCGGGAGCATTGAGGCAACTGCTTGACTCTGTGCTTGGACCGGACGATGACATAACAACTTTTGAATATACGAAGAAGCATAATAAGGAAAACGGACCTGGACTAGTAGGCATTGAATTGAAACGAAAAGAAGATTACCCCGGTTTATTACTCCGCATGGAACAAAATGGGTTCCCATTCACCGAAGTGAATAAAGATAGTACGTTATTTGAACTTCTTATTTAAATGGAAAAACCGCTTAACGGCAAACTGCGCCGTTAGCGGTTTTTAATTTTTCGGTGTTGTGGCTATGACCGTTGCTATCCGATCAATTGCAGGGAGCGCAGTCGCTTTCTGCCCTTGTGTGAGTACACTGAAAATTAACGTTTCCCCATTTTTCGTTTCAACATAGCCGGCCAATGAATTTACTTGGTTGAGACTTCCTGTCTTTGCAATGATTTTGCCTTTTACAGAAGAGCCCGTCAGTCTATTTCTCAATGTACCGCCAACAAAGCGTTCGTTCATTCCGGATATCGGCAAACCTTGCACGAAACTTCCATACCAAGGTGCATTTCGCGCAAGAAACAGCAACTCCGTCAATTGAGCGGATGTCACTTTGTTATTATGGGACATGCCGGAAGCATCTTCGAAATTCCATTCAGCTGGATCCAATCCGATGGATTGTCCAAAATCACGCATGACACGAAGTCCCGCATTCCAGCTGCCTTCCCCATAAACGTGTTTCCCCATCGTCTTCGCCAATATCTCAGCATGGGTATTATTGCTTAGTTTCATAAAAGGTCTCATCAGCTGTTTCAATGGCATCGATTGTCTTGATGTGAGGACAACGGCAGATTGCGGAGCTTGCCGTCTTGCCACCTTCGATGGTGTTGTAAATTTGATCCCTTTAGCGGCAAGTGATTTTTTGAAGACATCAAGCGTATAAGCGGTCGGATTAGAGACGGTCACCCATTCCTTTTTCCCCGCACTGCCTAAGGGTACATTTCCCGTAATGACAATATTATTCGTTCCTTGCTGGCGCTTAATGGACAATGTGTTCTTATAGCCCTTTGGAACAGTATTACTTTTATTGATGATGGTGACGATACCCGTGTCAGGCGTCATTGTCACTTTGGCTTTATACCCTTTCTTCGTCGGGCTTGCGTTGACGATGACCGTTCCGGCGTCATAATCTGCATTTGGGGATAGCGTCAATCCCGAAATTTGCGCGGCATAGTAAAACGTTTCATCACTTTTATCGATTCCTGGAGACAGACGAATTGAATCGAACCAGCTGTCATCTCCGACGAGATCGCCATTGATTTTCTTAACGCCGAGCTTTGTTAGAGTTGCTGCAAACTGATCAAGGTCATTCTTCATAAGAGTCGGATCCCCTTGACCCTGTAAATAAAGATTGCCGTTTAGCACTCCTTTTTCCAAGGAGCCGTCTGTGAGCAATTGAGTCGTGAATCGGTATTCCTCGCCTAACGTTTCCAACGCGGCTGCGGATGTAAGAATCTTTAATGTGGAAGCAGGCGTTACTTTCCGGTCAGCATTTGACTCGTAAATGACTTCCCCAGTTGAAGCGCTGCGTACTGTGACGCTGCTTATAATGGATTTCATCGAAGAATCCGTCATGATCGCATTAATATTTCTTTCCAGCTGATCGTATGGACTTGAAGCTTGGACGTCCGGTTGTCCCGGAGTAACTGTGAACACAGCAGCAAACGACATGACAACGGCCATGAAAAACATGGCAGCCCTTTTGAAAACCAAACCAATTCCCCCTTTTTTTACATGATGTCGTTTTCAGTCTACCATTTTATTCAAGTTAAATAAATAGAGTTTGATATAAAAAGTATTTTATTAATCAAATCTATTCAATTGAATAATATTCTATTATTGATAAACATTAATTATAATAGACAAAAAAAGACATCCAAAGTAAATGGATGCCTCTTTTGCTTATTATAAACCTACAGAAATGTATTTTACTTCAATATATTCATCCAATCCATGATGGCCGCCTTCCCTGCCAAGACCGCTTTGTTTAAATCCCCCAAACGGGGCTTGAGGGGTTGAAGGAAGTCCATCATTCAATCCGACAATCCCATATTCCAGTTTTTCGCTCATTCGGATGCCTCTTGATATATTTTCTGTAAATACATAGGCTGCCAATCCATAGATCGAATCATTCGCTCTTCTGAGGACCTCTTCTTCAGAAGAGAAGGTCGTAATCGGTGCCACAGGGCCAAATGTCTCTTCCTGCATGCATACCATATCATCCTTGACATCCAGTAATACGGTAGGTTCGAAAAACAGTCCATCCATCCCCGTGCCTCCAACAGCTATTTTTGCACCTTTTGAAAGCGCATCGTCAACATGAGACTGGACTTTTCGGATGGCATCTTCATCAATGAGCGGACCGATTGCAACTCCTTCATCCATTCCATTTCCGACTTTCAATTGCTTCACTCGTTCTACCAGCTTTGCCGCAAATTCTTCAGCGATTGATTCATGAACATAAATACGATTTGCACATACGCATGTTTGCCCGGCATTCCTGAACTTGGCAGCTACAACTCCATCCACCGCTTTATCGATATCACTGTCTTCCATGACGATTGCAGGGGCATGTCCTCCGAGTTCCAACGAGATTTTCTTCACTGTGTCAGCCGCGCCTCGCATGAGCAGCTTCCCGATTTCTGTGGAACCGGTGAATGTCAGCTTACGGACTCGTGTATCCTGCAGCCAAGCTTTGCCGATCGTACTCGCATCCCCTGTGACGACGTTAATGACACCAGGAGGAATTCCCGCTTCCATTGCCAACCGCACCAATCGGATTGCTGTTATCGGCGTTTGTTCGGCAGGTTTGATGACAACTGTACAGCCGGCAGCAAGTGCCGGACCAACTTTTCTAGTAATCATTGCCGCAGGGAAATTCCAAGGCGTTATGACAGCTGTTACACCTACGGGCTGTTTATGAACAAAAATCCGTTTTCCTGTATGACTTGCCGGAATCATTTCACCATATATGCGTTTCGCTTCTTCTGCATACCAAGAGATGAATCCATTCGCATATTTTATTTCGCCCCTTGCTTCTGCTAAAGGCTTCCCCTGCTCCTCCGTCATTGTCTGGGCCAGATCTTCCGTGTGCTTTTCAATCAGCTCATGCCATTTATCCAATAATGAACTCCGATCATATGCGGTAAGCCCGGACCATTCTTGAAATGCATCATATGCGGCATTCACAGCTAGGACAGCTTCGTTCGCACCTCCATAGGGCACGGTTGCAATCGTATTTCCCGTTGCGGGATTAATGACATCAATTGTCTTAAGGTCTTTGCCAACTTCTTTACCGTCGATAATCATCGAATAAGCAGTCATCTTTTAACCTCCCATTCATCTTTATCTAAATGTACCATTACTATTTCTTTAATTCCCGCCACATGAGTTGGTAGTAGAATAAACATTTTCGAAACTTGGCACACTATACGTTTATATCCAGTGTGCTAAACTATGTAATAAATAATCTTGAAAGGCGGAAAAGTGGATGAATACAACTAATTCTGTAAAACTTACATCTCTTACATCAAAAGGGGGCTGTGGCTGTAAAATCGGTCCCGCCGACCTATCACAGGTTCTTCAATCTCTCCCCCCTGCCCCCTTCGATTCCAATCTTCTCGTCGGCTTGGATACAAGTGACGATGCCGGAGTTTATAAGCTGACCGATGATATTGCTATCGTGCAAACGCTAGATTTTTTCACCCCTATTGTCGATAGTCCCTATGATTTCGGACAAATTGCTGCAACGAATGCAATTAGTGATGTATACGCAATGGGCGGGAAGCCGATAACTGCCCTTAATATCGTGGCATTTCCAATTTCAAAGTTGGACAAGACCATCCTTTCCGATATTTTGCGTGGGGCTGGTGACAAGTTGAGAGAGGCCGGTGTCACACTTGTCGGTGGACATTCCATTGACGATCAGGAACCTAAGTTCGGCTTGGCGGTGACAGGCACCGTCCATCCCGATAATATCCGTACAAATGCTGGTGCAAAAGCTGGTGACAAGCTGGTGTTGACGAAGCCGATCGGAGTAGGGATTTATACAACATCTTTAAAACAGGGCGCCCTTTCAAACGAGGAAATAATACAAGTGACCTCAATTATGACCACTTTGAATAAGACAGCGTCAGAAGTGATGGCCTCCTATGAAGTTCATGCCGCCACCGATGTCACTGGTTTCGGCTTGCTTGGCCATGCAACCGAAATGGCAAAGGCGAGTGATGTCGGAATCAGGATCCTTGCCAAGCAAGTTCCTATCCTTCCACGCACGAAAGAGCTTGCCGAGGAAGGTAGGATTCCAGGAGGCACTAAAAGCAACTATGCCCATGTTGCTGATGCGGTCACCTACTCCGAAAAACTTGATCAATTGGACCGGTATATTTTGTGTGATGCAGTGACTTCCGGTGGTCTTCTCATTGCAGTATCGGCTAATGAAGCGGAGCAACTAGTTGACGGGATGAATACAAAGGGCGTCAACGCAACCATCATTGGGGAAGTTACCGGCGAGCATCCAGGAAAGATCCATGTTGAATGACCCTAATATAGAAGGTGAAAACGATGATTCGAGATATCAGTCTACAAGACCTATTTTCAATAATGGAAAAAGAACCACATACAATGATTGATGTCCGATCTCCATCCGAGTTTAGCGAGGCGACAATTCCAGGCAGTATAAACATTCCTGTCTTTACCGATAAGGAACGGGCGGAAATCGGCATTCTTTACAAGCGGGTTAGCAAAGAAGCGGCTAATGAACGGGGACTGGAGATATTTTCGGCAAAACTTCCCGCTTTCATTCGACAATGTAAGATGATAGATACGCCTAAGACCGTCTTTTGCTGGCGTGGCGGCATGCGAAGTAAAACAGCTGCAACCGTCCTTGATTTAATGGGCATCCAAGCAAACCGGTTAAGCGGCGGAGTCCGGACATATCGCCAATGGGTTGTAATGGAGTTGAAAAAGGAAGAATTTGAACCGGAACTGATCGTGTTGAATGGATATACAGGCTCCGGCAAGACAATTCTTTTGAAACGGCTGGTGGATGAAGGCTTTCCTGTCATCAATCTGGAGCAGCTTGCGGGACATCGAGGTTCCATTTTTGGGCAAATCGGACTTGAACCGAATAACCAAAAAAAGTTCGATTCATTGCTAGTCCATGAACTGCATAAGTTTAAAGATGAACCATACGTCTTTATTGAAGGAGAAAGCAAGCGAATCGGCAAAGTGCTGATCCCCTCTTTCCTATTCAGCAAAAAGGAAAATGGAATTCATGTTTTTATCCATCTCCCGATGGAGCAACGGGTTAAAAACATCTTGGCTGATTATAATCCTTGGGAGGCCGGGGATAAGTTCATTGAAGCATTTAATTTAATTAAACGGAGAATCCATCTACCGATTGCAAAAGAGATAGAGGAAAAATTGGAAAAAGGGCAGTTTGAGGATTCAGTTTCATTATTGCTTGAGTATTACTACGATCCCCGCTATGAGTATTCAACAAAAAAACATCTACATGATAACGACTTCCTCATTTATGCTGATTCAGTAGATGATGCCTTTGAACAGTTATTGAAGTTGAACCAATCATTTGTGAAAATGAATCAAAATAAAAAGGCTGTCCATCGCTTTTTCAAGTGATGGGCAGCCTTTCTCCAATGTTCTTCAACACCTTTTCAATCAGCTTGGCTGGTGTCCATTCATTTCTTTAGTATCAGCAAAACCTTTAATGAAGAATCCATCTGTCTCGGACCATTCGCAATATAAGATTTCCTTGACATTATTATAACCTTCTTCGCCAATTCCTTCCCGCAACCATTGCTCCGATTTTCCGATTGCATGCAAGACTTCCGTTTTTAATGCGCCTTCATCTATGAGCAAAACACTCGGTTCCTCTTCTTTTTTATTAAGATCCAGATCATCTGCCACAACAGACTTATATCTCGCGAAGGGATTGATGGAGATTTGGCCGCCCGGTTCGATATACATATCACGGACTTCCCTTAAAGAAAAAATCCCTTGTTGACGAAGCATCGTTCGGATCTGCTCCATTTCCAATTGATTTTTCTTAAACGCTTTCCGATTGATCTTTCCATTTGAAATCAATTGATCCGGCTCACCTTTCAAGAGAATACGCAACGGATCGAATTTAGCGACGAGCTTTTCGATAGCAAATATTGCTGTCGCCCATACAACCATAGAAAATAGGAACATCCAAATGGAAATTTTATTATCATATAAGGTTTCTTCAAGAATACCGCCGAACATTATTAAATAGATGATGTCGTATGGCGTCATCTCGGCTAAATGCTTCTTGCCCAACAGTCGAATAACGACCATGAAAGTAATTAATCCGATAACGAGCTTCATTCCGTTTATTAAATAATCCATTCTCATACCTCCTCTTCTATAGTTAGATAAATACCCGTTAAGACCTTTTCAAATCTATTAAAAATATGGAAGATGTTTTAAAAAGGATTGATGGGGTATTTTCTAGAGTAGCAACCAAATAGAACAATAACATTATTCAGGAGGCGTTTTTGAATGGTACAACGACATGTGGTAGGTTATTATGACACTGAATCGGAAGCAGTGGCTGCAATTGAAGACTTGAAACGACAAGGGTACACATCGAATGACATTTCCATCATTAGTAAGGATAAAGATCATGTGGATTACATCGAAGAACAGACAGGGACGCACGCCGCCGATGGTGCGGCCACAGGTGCCGCAACGGGAGGCTTGCTCGGCGGACTTGGAGGAGTATTAGCTGGAATCGGAGCACTTGCGATCCCGGGCATCGGCCCAATCATTGCAGCCGGTCCAATCGTTGCAGGAATCACAGGAGCAGCGGCTGGGGCCGGTGTTGGAGGCCTTGCCGGCGCATTGATCGGCATGGGAATTCCGGAGGAAGAAGCACATCGTTATAATGAATATTTCGATCAAGGTAAGATTCTAGTGTTAGTAGATGGCGAATATCGGAATACACGGATGGACTATCCAGATCGCCCGCTTGTATAAATACTAAAAAGGCTGTTCCCTTCGAATGGGAGCAGCCTCTTTTTCAATTTAATAATATGGGGAAATCAGTATGTAAACGAGAACCCCTGTAAAGCTTACGTACAACCAGATCGGCATTGTCCACCGCACGATTTTACGATGACGCTCATGCTCCCTATTCCAAGCCCTCGCTACACTCGTCAATGCAAGCGGGACGATTGCCGCGGCTAGTAGGATATGGGTGATCAAGACGAAATAATAGATTCCGGCCAAAATACCATTACCTCCATATGGAGTGGATGGTGCTAAATAATGGTAAGCTACATACGAGATGAGGAATAAAGCAGTTGTACAGAATGCGGCATATATGAATTTCCGATGGACATCCACATTCCTTTTCTTAATGGCAATTAAGGCGGCAACTAAGAAAAGGAATGTAAAGCTATTGAAAATGGCATTCAGCAAAGGCAGGATCGTAACATCGAATGCATCGAAATCTTCCACTCCTTGCCTGCCTGACAACAGGCCAATCACTCCTATTAATACGATTGATAAAATGATAATGGCTGGCCGATAATTCCTTTTTTTAAACGGCTTTCCTTCAGTCGATTGAATCATTTAAACATCTCCTTAGACTCTACATTCCTTAAAGTAGTGTAACATATTTTCCGCTTCATTAACCCGACTTCACATTGTTGTCGAAATGAAAAAGCAGCCGGGGCAACTTTCCCGACTGCGTTGTGAAAAACGGGTATTCATTTGGATAATGTCCGAGATAAAAATGCTTTAGTCCTCTCCATTTGTGGATTGCTCAATAGGTCCACTGGACTTCCGGTTTCAACAATTTCCCCTTTATCCATGAAAATCGCTTTGTTTGCAACATCTTTTGCAAATTCCATTTCATGTGTGACAACGACCATTGTCATATCGTCTTCAGCAAGATCCTTCATGACACGAAGTACTTCCCCGGTCAACTCCGGGTCAAGAGCAGAAGTCGGTTCATCGAATAGAAGGATTTCAGGCTTTCTCATCAAAGCTCTGGCAATCGCCACCCTTTGTTTTTGACCACCGGAAAGTTTTGAGGGCAATACATCAGCCTTATCGGAAAGACCTACTTTCTCCAATAATTCCATGCTCAATTGCCGGGTTTGTGCGGAATCATTCTGCTTTAAAAGCTTTGGAGCGAGTTCGAGATTTTCGATGACAGTCAAATGAGGGAACAGATTGAAATGCTGAAAAACCATTCCCATATTGGAGGTGATCTGTTTCACTTGCTGGGGTTTAGAGTAGACTCCATCCTTCACGATATAGTTTCCGTTGACCGAGACACTTCCCCCATCCAATTCGTCAAGATGGACCAAGCTTCTGAGCATCGTACTTTTCCCTGATCCAGAAGGTCCAATGACGGCTATGCAATCGTTCTTATTCACTTCAAAACTGATCTGCTTGAGCACTTCAAGCGGACCGAATGATTTTTTTATATTTTTCACTTCAAGAATCGGCATTCCTTTTCACTCCTCAATTTCCAACAATGAATTTAATCAAACCGCAGACGCCTTTCCAGCCATTTGAAGAACATAGTCAAACATAACGTAATGAGTAGATAGATGACGCCTGCCAGTAAGAATGGCGTTATTGTAAAATCACGATTTACTGCTGTTTGTGCGAAATGCAATAATTCGGGTACTGCCACCGCATAAAGCAAAGCAGTATCTTTCACCAACGTAACCGACTCATTCGCAACGGCGGGCAATGCGATTCGGAACATCTGAGGCAACACCACTTTTCGCATCGTCTGCCATCTGTTCAATCCGAGCACTTGCGCGGCTTCGTACTGTCCTTTATCGATCGCAAGCAGTCCTCCGCGGAAAATTTCCGCGAAATAAGCGGCATAATTCAGTATGAACCCTAAACAAGCAGCAACAAATCGGTCCAGGACTAAATATTCCCCGATGACCGGAATGAGCGGCAAACCGAAAACGATGAAAAGGAGCTGCAATAAGAGCGGTGTTCCCCTCATCAAATAAATATATGCATTCGCCAAGTAAGCTAACGGTTTGATGGAACTTCTAGCAATCAATGTAAGCAGGAAGCCAAGCGGGATGGATACGATGATGGCAATAAGGAATAGTAGAACTGTCGCTTGAGCACCTTGCAGCATCGGTTTTAATATGGAAATAAAATAGTCGATAGACATATATGATGACTCCTTTTAAAAAGCAAATCAGGTTTTCTCATCGAAAACCCGATCTGTTCAATTCATTATTTAAGTACTTTATCTTCGCCGAACCATTTCGTGGAAATTTCGGCTGCTGTGCCGTCTTCATTCATTTTATCCAGGGCATCTTGAAGCTTGTTAAGCAATTCATCGTTGCCCTTCTTCACGCCAACACCATATTCCTCAGGAGCTAAAGACTCATCCAACACTTTAAAGGCGCCTTCATCTTTGGACATGTAATAATCAATGACTACTTCGTCAATGACAACTGCATCCACACGACCTGATTTCAAATCTGATAGTGCCAGAACATTATCCGCATACTCGGAAACGGATTTGATTTCCGATTGTATCGGGTTGGCGTTCAATGCGTCAGCCGCTGAGGATAAAGCTTGCAAACCGACCTTCTTCCCCGACAGGTCTTTCAGTTGGGCGATATCGGAATTCGTTAAGGTAGCGACGACTTGAGCGTTTTTCAAGTAAGGCTTTGTAAAAAGCACTTTGCCTTTTCGTTCATCCGTGATTGTATACCCATTCCAAATCAAATCAATGCGTCCACTGCTCAATTCTGTTTCTTTAGTTTTCCAATCGATCGGCTGGAACTTCACTTCCATTCCCATATGTTCAGCTGCAGCCTTTGCATATTCTATATCGAATCCAGTAAGTTCGTTATTTTCATCCCGGAAACCCATTGGAGCGAATTTATCATCTACACCGATGACAAGAACGTCTTTTCCACCTGATTTCCCATTTGATTTTGAATTTCCGCATCCGGTTACGACTAACAATGCGGCTATTGAAATGATAATTAATGTCATATACTTTTTCATAACTCTCTCTCCTTTTCATATTCTTGCTTTAACACTTTAGTCTGTTAACGTATTGATAATATATCATGCTTTCTCTATAAAGAAAACCCCTTTAGTAATTTGCGGAATTTTCGTATTCAATCAACAGTTGTTAGTATATGAATGAATAACGTTTTAATTCTGCCCAAAGAGGCAATTGAACAGTATAGAACAACGTAAAAAATAATAAAGGAGGATGTGACGCATGGAAAAAGATTTTACTGATGACAAGAACCGGAGAGAAAAAGAAGAGCCTGAGTTCAAAAACGATTATGTAGAAAACAGTATGCGGAATGAATCGAGTCAACACCAGCAGCCTCCTGCCGGAATTAATGAAAGTTATGAGTCGGATAAGGAGCCCAATGGAATTGATCCGGAAACCATTTTTGAAAAAGGCTACACTTTTCAGGAGACACCAGAGGAGATCCGTTCACAAAGAATGAATCGTTTTGGTAAAGAACCAAATAGCATTAATCCGGAAAATAAATGATCATAACAAAAAAGGCTGCACGGAAATCAGTTTACACTGATGTTCCGGGCAGCCTCTGTTATTACGTCCCAGGAGGACTTCTATTATCTCTTACAAACGTTGATTTGACAGCATTCCCTCCTGCCGATGTTTCAGCGACAAATTCAAATTCCAAATCATCTTTGTTAATAAATACATTTGTCTTAGAGGGAAAACCAGTTACTTTAGAAACAATATCCATTTCAACAAGGTTAAAGCCTACATTGTATGCTTCCTCAATATCCAACCCGCCAGTACTCAATCCGTTAGAATGCAGTGCCGTTAATCATGTCAACTCGTATACTTTCACCGGTCTTCCCCTTGAATAATGGGATTCTTCCCCTACGCATACGGCTAAATCCACTTTGCACAAATCGGAAACGATTCGCTGGGCATTCCGCTCACTCATGTTCAAGTGAATCGCCAAATCCTTCGTTGTGAAACGGGTCCAATCCATTTTCCGAATGAGCGACTCAATTCGTTTAAATGTCTTGACACTTATTTTTCCTTCTTGTAGTTTCTTTACGAATTCATGATTGTCCGTACGGTAGGAATAAATGAGCTCCTCATCCTTCCCCGCTGCATCGATCATCGTGCCATCCTCTTGAATAATGACAATTTCCTGTTTCCCTTTATCCTTCGACTCCCGAATTGCACGGTTTGCATGAACTTCTGCCGTTAAAACGGTTTGGCCAAAACCTATTCCGACTGCAATCTTCGAGTTCGCTTCAAGCGAAAGATGATTCACTTTCTCCTTGACTGTCCTGATTTCTCGCTCCACTGCTCCTCTTGTGCTAAAGATTACATATCGTCCATTTCCTAGTTCAATTAGTGAGCCATCCAATGTTTCACATAGCTGGATAAGTGTTTTCTTTAAATGCAGCTCCAAATATTCCAATTGGTAGGATTCCTTCATTTTTTCCTTAATGGCATCATATTCCACGATTTCAATCATTTTGACACTGATTTGTGTGTCTTTGTAGTATGATGTCTTAATCTTTTCGAAGAACATCCGGATGGTCTGGTAGATTTCATTGCGCGACGGCGACAGCCAATATGCCGGTACACCTGCTTTCCGCAAGCTTTCATAGACAGTCGGATAGCATGTTAGCGCCACTTCAATTTCATTCCGTTTCCATAAGCCGTAATGAAAATCCAATAGTTCCTCCGCCTCAATATCCACATCGAATTTTTTAATAAATGCCTTCCCCAGCTCCTTTTCCAACTGGGTAAATTCCTCATCAAAATGAAATGACGAAACCATATCTACGCTAATCCGTTCCGGAATTTTACCAATATCATTGGAAAGCTTCAAGATTCCCTTATAAATACTCAGTTCGCTTGAATCGATAAACACAAACGTTTCATTCATCCCTGTCGCATCGACTGCAATTTTATACGGGATATAGCCTGAAAACAGCCAAAAATCGACCGGAATGTCCGGTTTCACTACGAAGTCTTTTACTTCGTTCGTTTTCGAATAAATATACGGAACGAACTCTAATTCCTTTTCAATCTCTCTCGCCATTGTAAGAATCCTGTCGACCGATTGTTTCGGACCAACAACCGCTACTTTGTACATGACATTACCCACTTTCTCAGCTCGATAAGCCCATTTTACGGTAAGCCTCATTTGAAAGGAATAAAAATAACAAAAAGTATCGGGAGTATGTCCTCACGATACTTTTGTCAATACATTATTTTACTGAATCAGGAATTAAAGAATAATAAGATTTGCCGTCCAAGCGGTCCACCAATTCGGCTTTTGCCTGTTCGATGATCGCCGGGTTTTCAATAACTTGCAGTGCAGTGGACGCGATTACTTTTGCCGCCTGCAGCATTCCCTTGTGTGCAATCGGCGTTGCTCCCTGTGACACGACCTGCCATGTATGGAGTGGGGTGCCTAAAGCAAAACAGCTTGTGAGACATTGCATCGTTGGCACGACCCAGCTGACATCCCCGACGTCCGTTGAGCCTGAAAGAATCGCTTCCGTAGTGGAATGGGGCGGAATCAGATCAGCAATAACCTTTTCCTTCAGCTTTTTCACTGTTTCCCGGTCCCGTCCTGCATATGCATTGTTCAGATCTTCCTCTGACAATGTGCTCCGGATTTCTTTCGCAAATGCCACGTCCGCTTCATCATAGGAAGGAACCCCGACATTCACTAGGTTTTCATACATCACATCAGCAAGGACAGAATTAGGAATCAGATTGGAAGCAGTTCCCACAAATTCAACGTCAAACGTCGTACCCGTCATTAATGCAGCTCCACGAGCTATATCGTGCACCCTGTCGTAAAGTGATTCCACTTCATCCTTTTCAGCTGCCCGTATCAAATAGACGACTTCTGCATTCGCCTGAACCACATTCGGCGAAGTGCCGCCTGTATCCGTAACCGCATAATGGATTCGTGCGTCTTGCACCATATGCTCCCGTAAATAATTGACACCGACATTCATTAACTCCACTGCATCGAGTGCACTTCTACCTAAATGAGGCGTGGCCGCAGCATGGGCGCTCTTCCCTTTGAACTTGAAACGCGCAGAGTAATTGGCAAGCGTCTTCACATTCATGAGTCCCGGTACATCCCAAGGGTGCCACGAGAACGCGACATCTACATCGTCAAACAGACCTGCCCGCGACATGAAGGCTTTACCGGACCCATTTTCCTCTGCAGGGCAACCATAATAACGGACCGTCCCTTGCAAACCATTCTGTTCAATACATTCTTTAACGGCGACAGCAGCTGCAAACGCGCCTGTCCCAAGAAGATTATGGCCACATCCATGCCCATTTCCGGCTTCGACAATTGGATCATGATGGGAAAGCCCTTTTTTCTGACTGAGCCCTGGCAAAGCGTCGAATTCACCTAAAATCGCCACGACCGGCTTCCCTGTACCAAAACTCCCGACAAAAGCGGTGCTAAGACCCGCGACTCCCCTCTCGACATGAAACCCTTCTTCTTCTAACGCCCCAATTAAGAAGGCGGATGATTGATGTTCTTCGAAATACAATTCAGGTACTTCCCATATTTTATCGCTTAACGCAATGAATTTATCCTTTTTTTGTTCAATCAAATTTGAAATCGTTTTCATTAATTCCATCATTATCTCTCCTTATCTACATGAATTGCCGTTTGCGTTTATGCGTTCGCTTGAAGTAGCTCGCCCTTCCGGAAATTCAACGTCAAAAGTGAAATCGTACAGATGATGGCAAAAATGATCAGCATCCAAAAAGCCGCATTATACGAGCCGTTAAATGTCTGCACAATAAACCCGATAGCAAGCGGGGTAATAAAACCGGCTAGCTGACCTCCTGTATTCGCAATACCCATGCTTGTCCCAGTCACAGCGGATGGAAGCCTTTTCAAAATAATTGCCGGCAACAGAAGCATGACAAAGGATATAAAAAGAATAACAATCGTCTGGTATGCAACGAACATTGTTACACTCGGCGCATTGAACATGAGATATAGAAGGATACCGACAGCAACGCAGGAAATTGCGCCAATCACTTTTTCCTTGCCAAGTGGAAGTCTATCGATGACATAACCAGATAAAAACATCGCAAAAATCATTGCTAAACCTGGAACTGTTTGCGCCCATCCAAGTGAAATCAAGTCAAGTCCTCTCACATTCACGAGGTACGTCGGCAACCATGTTGCCAAGCCCCAGTTAATGGCGTAAATGCTGTAGTAGGCAATGAATAGATTCAACATGATTGGCGTTTTTAGTACTTGTTTAAAAATTCCTTGCTGGGAATCCCCTGAAGGTTTCAGCTGCTCTTCTTTAAGATTAGCAGGCAGTCTGACGAAGATCCAGAAGAGGATCGTGATGATAATTCCAATACCACCGAGAATCAAGAATGATATACGCCAACCTATCGTCGTCAGCATATAGGCGGAAAGAAGAGGTACAATCAGCGATACAATCCCTCCCGACGATAACATGATCGACATGGCCCAAGCTCTTTTATCCGTTGGAAATGTTTGCGAAATCAATTTCGAGCTTGACGGCTGGAATCCACCTTCCCCGATTCCGAAAAAGAAACGGATGATGATCATCGAAGCCAATGACCACACTGCCCCAGTCAAAGCCGTAAAGATCGACCACATTAGAACGGAGACGATAAGGACCCTTCTTGACCCCAATCTATCAGCCAACCACCCACCGGGAATTTGCATGAGCGCGTACCCTGCAAAAAAACTACTAAGAATCAATCCCGTACTGGTAGGATTTAATTGTAAATCCTTTGTTATGGACAGTACTGCGTAGTTAATAAAATAACGATCGAAATTACCAATCGCCCATCCAATGAAAAGTAATAACAAAATCATATTTCTTTGTTTCACAGAAACCATAGGGAAACCTCCTTTTCAGAACTTCCTGTCTCATTTTGCGTATATTTAACGAAATATACGTTATATCACTTACTATAAATAAAATTTAAAAGCGGTGCAATACTTTTCTATTTTCCAGATTCCGCCCAACCTTCAAAATAGTTATCTGTAATTGTTTTCAAAGATGCCGGAGCTGGTGAAGGGTCAGTTGCAATTACGTTAATTTCTCCATTATCGACCACACCCCATAGAAATTCTTGTGTATAACCAATTAAACAATTTAAACATTTGAAACAACAAAAAATGCCCCACAAAGATATATTCTCCACGAGGCAATTTAGAAAAAGTATTTATTTCTCAAAAATCGTTTCTCTTTTGAAGCTCGATCCTTTAAAGGCAAACTTCGAAAGAAGATAATAAGCTATTCCTGCCACAACTACTCCGATGACCCATGCAAGATGAACAACTATGAACGCAGCCGCGGCACCGATAAGCATCGCTAGCAATCCTGCTTTATTAAATCCGGCATAAGGACCATCTTCCTTATACAAATCAGAGACATTGACCTTCTGTTTTCTCAAGATATAATAGTCGACTAATAATATTGAAATTACGGGCCCTAAAAACGCGGAATAAATAAGTATGAACATGTCCAGACCTTTAGCCGACGATTCTTTAATAAGCAACCAAGGAAAAGCGCCTAACGCAAGCATTCCCGTAATAATGGCAGAGGTTTTGTATTTCAGTTTCGTCAACATTGTAATGACATAAACGGGCGGGATAATGTTAGCCACCATATTCGTCGCGATTACTGTAACAATGATAAATGCAGATACAACAACCGAGAGAATATCATTATTAAGTATGATTGGAAGTGCTAGTGCAGGATTTGTTATACCTGTTGCTGCAGCAAGCATAGCCCCAATAACAATAACAAAACCATATGAAAGGGTAATTGGGAAAAAGTATAAGGTTGCACGTTTCTTATCACTCATGCCTGTTTTCAGCTCTCTGGAATAGTCAGCTGCGCTTACAAAAATGCCAGCATAATTCCCTAAGAAGACCATGATGAGACCAAAGAACGGCAAGCCCCATGAGCCTTTTGCTTGTATCCAGTTTTGTGTGATTTCAGTGCTGTAGTTCGACATAAGTATGACAAATACATAAATTAATCCTGCCGCAAAAACAATAGATGCAATTGTTTCTACCCATTTAACTGCATGGAAGCCGAATAACGATAGTATAATTTGGAATAGTTGTAGCGCGACAAAACAAATAAATATATTATCAAAGGACCCGCCAGTAACAATCTTTGCAATTTCGTTTAAGGCAGTTCCGCCAATCCAGCTTTGAATCCCGTACCAAACGATAGCGGGTATACCACGTAATAGTGATGATATAACTGTCCCTTTTATCCCAAAGGACATTCTAAGCTGGACAACATAGGGAACTCCCTCTTTGTAGCCCAGTCGATCATTTAAGGCAAAAACAGTGGAAATGATGGCAATTGCGGCAATAGCTGCTAAAATTGTTTGGAAAATGTTTAATGTTGCTACACCTGCTACAATCACACTGGCACCTAACGTCATGTTCCCTAAGTTAACACCGTCGCCAACCCACATGAATATATAGTCTTTTGGTTTAACCGTCCTATCCTGATCTGTTTTTGGATGGAGTGATTCATCCAGCCTCGTAGCATGTTCAATCTGCGAATCCACCCTTTCATTATTTGTAGACATGTTCACCCAAACTCCTCTCTATTGCATGCAGTACTTAACACAACTTCTCCGCCCTACACTCCATTCAGGTGCTTTTTATATCCACATATTTTTTCTTTCGTGGATAAATATTATTATGTTCTTCTTTTTGTTTCCTAATCAATCAAAAGTGGAATCCTTGATACTCAATGAACAATAACAAATCGCCCCACAGATTTGCTTGTAGACAAGCAAATCGACCTCATAAGCCATCTTACAAAAGATTATTTGAGGGCGCCTTAAATCGTGAAATGACGCACTTGAAAGCGGTTAAAATTTTTCAAGGCTAATATATGACGGAATAATCAGACTTGTATTTCCTTCTGATTCATGGTAATAATTTATTATCACCAACGAAATACTAGACGAGATGAGGAATGTTAAATGTCGAAAAATTATCAGTCTTCTTTAGAGATGCATCGAATTCACGGAGGTAAAATGGAAATCTTGTCTAAGGTCCCGCTAGGCAATAAAGTGGACCTCAGTTTGGCTTATTCGCCAGGGGTTGCAGAACCTTGTATTGAAATCGCCAACAACCCGTCGGCAGTGTATGACCTTACGATCAAAGGGAATTTAGTTGCTGTCATTACGGATGGATCAGCTGTGTTAGGGTTAGGCGATATTGGACCGGAAGCAGCTTTACCGGTAATGGAAGGTAAATCGTTATTATTAAAGAGATTTGCAAATATCGATTCCATTCCTATCTGTTTGGGTACCAAAGATGTCGATGAAATCGTACAGACGGTAAAAGCGATTAGTCCTACGTTCGGCGGCATCAATTTAGAAGACATTTCAGCACCCCGCTGCTTTGAAATTGAGAGAAGACTGAGGGAAGAATGTGATATCCCGGTTTTTCATGATGATCAGCACGGAACTGCAATTGTTGTCGCTGCAGGGTTACTTAATGCTTTAAAAGTTGTGAACAAAGATATGAAGTCCCTTAAAATAGCCGTCAATGGAGCCGGTGCAGCTGGTATTGCCATTGTCAAGCATCTTCTGAATGTGGGCTTTGAAGACATCATCATTTGTGATTCGAAAGGTGCCATTTATAAAGGACGCCCTGAAGGCATGAATCCGATAAAGGATGAAATATCTGAAATAACAAACCCGCTCCATATCACTGGGACGTTACAAGATGCAATGACTGGTGCAGATGTTTTCATCGGTGTATCTGTCGCGAATGTATTGACAAGTGAGCTGATTGGTTGCATGAACCGTGATCCGATCGTCTTTGCGCTTGCGAATCCCGATCCTGAAATCACACCTGATAAAGCCAAGGAATTCGGTGTCCGCGTCATCGCCACTGGCCGTTCCGATTTTCCGAACCAAGTGAATAATATCCTTGCATTTCCAGGGATTTTCCGCGGAGCCCTCGATGTCCGCGCAACCGAAATCAATGAGCCTATGAAGCTGGCTGCGACTTACGCAATTGCTTCCCTCGTAGATGAAGCGGAGCTACATGATGATTTCATCATTCCAAGTCCGTTTGACGATCGGGTTGCAGAAGTCGTTACCCGAGCAGTTAGCGAGGCTGCCATCGAAACAGGCGTCGCAGCTGTTAAATTACTCATTAAACAATAAAGAACACGATTATTTGATGCGTCATAAAACGGTTTCGACTGTTTTATGACGCTTTTATTAATTATTTTCACCGGCTCTAAATCCAGTTTCTCATGCAAATACACCACAAATTAAGCAAAAAAGAAACCTTCACATATCATGAAGATTTCTTTTTAAATCTTTATATATTATTCTCCGTCAGTAACGCCAAGTGATTCAAAGCATCTTCAACCGTTGAACCATCACGTTCAGCAAGCTTTGGTAATTGTTTTTCAATGAGTTCTGTACGAGTAGGTCCTGGTAAAATCGAATTGGCCGTAATGCCGAATTCTGCGTTTTCCATTGGCTCTTGAACAACTCCACAATTTAAAGACCTAACTTTTTTATTTTTTATTTAACTCCAAAAAACCTAACAAAAATTCCATACGATACGAATGCTGTTACAAAACCACTTATCCAAGAAAGATCAGAGAAGAAGGAAAGAGTTGGAATAAAAATACCACTTAGCGATACTAAAACCCCTAGAATCGTTGCAATATAGGCATTTTTATTAACTCCACGGAACTTATTTGCTGCAGTATCTTTCGTGTCGTAATAAAGTTCTTTCAAATCGATATTTTGTTTAGCTACTATAAAGAACTGATAAATCATTACACCAGATACCGGACCTAAAACTGCACCAATTCCATTCAAGAAAGTATAGATACCTTCCGGGTTTTCCATCAATTTCCACGGCATAATCAAGAAACCGAGAATACATGCTGTTAGAACACCTCTTCGGTAATTGAACCATTTCGGGAAGAGAGCAGTTAATTGATATGCCGCTGGCGTGAGGTTAGCCGTTGCATTGGAGTTTACTGTTATTAACAATAATACTATTGTTGCAAATAGAATTGCTGGTAGGTTGTCCCAATGGTTAATTACGTTTAATACATCCCATTGTTCCACTCCGTAATGAATCGAACTACCAATTAAGATAGTGATACTAGTGAATACAAAAATTGCGTAACCAACAATTAAACTTAATCCTTGTCCAAGTGCTTGTTCTTTCGTTGAATTTGCATTTTGGGTAAAGTCAGCAACACTTGTTCCTGGAGCTGACCAAAATGCCAATACAGCACTAATAATCATAAAGTAAGCAAATATAGGATTTACATCTTGTGCTCCTGAGACAGAATAGCTAAGAATATTACCTAATCCACCACCTACAATTACTCCCCAAATTCCCATGGAGATAAATAGAACATAAATTAAGATGGTTAATATCGTATTAAATCTGTTTAAGACCGTGCTTCCATTAATACTTATTGCAATATTAGCTACCCAAAAGATGATAAAAGATATTAGTCCTGGTAAACCGATTCCAAAAAATGTTATGTCTCCGCCTACTTCTATAAAGCCAGGCCACAACTTACCCATAATAATGAATAGTGCTTGCGATCCTACAAAAGTTTGCAGACCAAACCAACCAATTGCAACTACAATTCCCCGTAAAAATCCAGGTAATTTAGCCCCAGCTTCTCCATACGTTGCCCGTAAATGCATTGCAAATGGAATACCGTATTTTGAACCAGCTCGTCCGTTATAGGCCATAAATATAGCAGTAAGTATTGCCCCTAAAATTAAAGCAAGCATGACATTAACCGGAGCTAAACCAAGAACCAAGAAACCACCGACCGCAGCATAGTTTGGAATGTTGTGTAGATTACCCATCCAGAGATTAAAATAGTTAAAGACACCCATATTACGTTTTTCTTTGGTCTTCGGCAATAAATCCTCGTTATCGTAACCTCTTGCTCTGAATAACTTAACGTCTTCTTGAGTTACCCTAATATCTTCTTGACCCATATTGAATTAACCTCCTTGAGGCAATTATTTTTTCTTTTGTCAATAAAAGCTAGATAAATCTGTTTATCATCTTTTTGCAATATTTGTATGCTCAAAACTCCTTATTAAAAAACCAACAATTATACCCCCATCTAAAACAGGACGGGGGTATGTGTTTTGGAAGTGGAAGTATTAAACTTATTGTACTCTTGTCATTTTCTTGCTGCGACTTCGCAAGTAATACCCTTATTAAGTATATTTAAATACTTAAAATGTAACATTCTAATTTATACATGGATTTCAAGAGGAAGTTAGTCCTTTTTTCGTAATAAGCTATTTAATATTATTGAGCTGTAAATCCACCGTCTACAATATATTCTGATCCAGTTGTGAATGTCGATTCATCTGAAATTAAATGTAAAACTAAGTATGCAACTTCTTCAGGCTCTCCAGCACGTCCTTGAGGGGTAGCTTTTTTGACCTCATCGAAAATTACAGCTCGTTCTGTAGCAATTCCACCAGGGTGTACGGAATTTACTCGTATATTAGATTCAGCTAACTCAAGTGCAGCGACTTTAGTCATTCCTCTTATTGCAAATTTTGATGCAATATAAGGGATAAGATTTCTAGAACCAACTATACCTGAAGTAGAAGACATATTTACAATGGAGCCACCACCATTAGCTTTTTTCATAGATTTTACTACAGTTTGCATACCCTTAAAAACACTATATGCATTAAGATTAAAAATTTTATAGAAATCTTCATCTGTTACTTCTTCCAATGGAACGATTTTTCCAGCTGTTCCAGCATTATTTACAAGCCCAGTAATTGGTCCAAATGTATTCTCTGCCTTATCAACAACAACTTGCCAATCTTCTTTATTCGTTACATCGTGTTTTATAAAAATTGCATTTTCACCAAGTTCCTCTGCTACTTTTTGACCCTTTTTTACTTCTATATCAGTTAATACAACTTTTGCTCCTTCTTTTATAAACAATCTTGCAAAAGTCTCTCCCATACCATTAGCTGCTCCAGTTATAATTACTACTTTCTCTGATAATCTACTCATTGTCTGTTCCTCCTTATTTAGTTAACTCTAGTTGTGTTTCTTTTAACCTTATCACCGAAGTTTTTTCTCTATTCGTCCATCACCACCTTTAATGTATCTACATGTCAGAAGGTTTGTGATTTTAACGATTCGGGCTGGTATAACTATCAACAGTCCTATCTCGATCGGTTTTCGGATACAATGATTCATCCAATCCCGTGGCATGTTCAATTGTTGTATCGTAACTTTCATTTACTGTAGACATAAGCCATACTCCTTTGCCTTGTATGTTATAGTGCGAAATTATCCTCATATAATAAAAGACTGCCTAATATTTATTTTGAGTTGCGAATAAATAATGTTAAATCAGCCTTTTCATATCCTTCGAGAACGTTTTAGTTGTTTACAATAATTATTATACATTGCTTTATAAGGAAGGTCTTCATGCCTATTCAACAAAATTAACAAAGCAGGCTATATACTGTACATAACAAAACTAACAACAGCGGCTTCAGTGTACAGTGGCTTGTACACTTTGAACAATATATTAAAAACATTTATTGAAAATTTATAAATTTACATACCATATAAGTTGCACTCCATCCTTCACAGAAGCCTCATTGTAATACACATCTTCGTCTAATTTACCCAAAGTCAAACCTTGTTTCCAATATAATTTACAAGCTGGAATATTATTATTTTTACATTCTATTTTCATTTGCTTAAACCCATTTGATTTCGACCATTCAATAGAACCAAAATAGCCTTGTGCCCACGCCCTGTTGTTGTATCAATCGTCTATTCGTATATCCCATAACACAGCCAAGTCGTCCCTCCCCTGCAAAAAAGATTACATCGTTTGTAAAAGTACACATTAACGAACAGCGTTTCAAAACTAAAAATACAATTTAAAAGGTAGTTAGTAAACTCACTTATTTACTTTTTGAACGTTTACTTGATAATTTGCGATTACCGAACAGAAATTATACTCTTTTAGAATAATACACCCTCAAAAACTTGCTCATGCTGTTGAGGCTTTTTGATGCTTACAGAAAAACATAGTTATATAAGTACATGTCAAATAAGTTGAATGTATAAAATTTGTAATTCCAAACGTTTCTAATGTAATCCCCCAAAAAAATAACGACCGTAAACGCTGTGAAATCATCGTTTACGGTCGTTATTTTCATGTGATGCTATGTTGTTCACTTTTCATCTAAAAACGTCCCAGGCAGGAATCGAACCTGCGACCCTCAGCTTAGGAGGCTGATGCTCTATCCCCTGAGCTACTGAGACAAATGAAAGTACCTTTCTATTATAAAGAGTGGAACTGCTAAGAGCAATACATTTGTTGTTCAAATGAAAAAATCGTATGACTAAGTGTTATACACACATATTAGGGTAAAAGTGAATGAAAGATATTAGGGGAGGTATGATGCATGGAAAGAAGTTCTTCAACAGAACGATTTCAACCGATGACTTCGGTAACGAGCGGACAAGGGATCGAGGTAGCTCCAGACCTATACTGTTATACGGTTCAAATCGTAAATGTCATTTTTTTCGGAGTTGCGGGTGAAGGAAACGACTGGGTACTAATAGATGCAGGGATGCCAAAGTCCGGTGATAAGATAAAAGAAGAAGCTGAAAAGAGGTTTGGTAATGATAACCCTCCGAAAGCTATAATCCTAACCCATGCGCATTTCGACCATATCGGAGGTTTGATCGATCTATTGGAAGTTTGGGATGTACCGGTTTATGCACATGAATTGGAGTTACCCTATCTTACCGGTCAGAAGAATTATCCTGAACCCGACACGACCGTCGAAGGAGGAATGGTAGCTAAGTTATCATTTATGTTTCCACATGAGAGCATCGACATCGGATCAAAAGCCCATGCACTGCCAGATGATCATACAATCCCGTTCATGCCCGGCTGGAAATGGATTCACACACCAGGGCATACCGAAGGGCATATTTCCCTGTTCCGACATGATGATCATGCTATGATTGTTGGAGACGCTTTTGTGACCGTCATACAAGATGAGCTGTATAAGGTGTTCACACAAGAAAAGGAAATTGGTGGACCCCCACGATACTTAACGCCCGATTGGGATATAGCGGAACAGTCCGTTGAAATTTTAGCTGCGTTACGGCCGAGCCTTGCCATTACTGGCCATGGTGTCCCTGTAGAGGGACAATGGCTGCATGAGAATCTGGATAGATTGGCGTCAGATTTCCAATCGATCGCAGTACCTGACCACGGAAGGTACGTGGATGATTCAAAGTGATGTCCAATGTAATTGCCTTTACCCCCACTTTCTTAGTTTCCTGTCATATTTACAGACATAACAGGCAAGCTAAGAAAAAGATGAGTGAGGAGGTCATGGCAATGGATAGAGTCGAACGGCGAATTACAAAACGAAATGAAATTGAAAGGCACAAAAAGAAATACGCGGAGAAATTCCACGAATTCGCCACTTTAGGCGATTATAAAGAAGCAATGGTAGGTGCTTACAGGAAGACGAAACGTGAGCAAATCGAAGACGATGAATCAACGACGAACCAATAACAAAGACGTCTCTCTGTCGCAAATGACAAAGAGACGTCTTTTTGAATTTCAAAATAAAGCAGGTGCTGTCAATCCAATGATAATGCCAACGATGGCAATAAGGATAATAATTGGCAAGAAGACAACCACGGCGGCTTTCCATGCTGAAAATCGATGAACTTCTGAAATTGCCGCTATCAGAACGACCAATGACCAAATCCCTACAATAAAGTTGACGAATAATGAAATGATTGACCACCCAAACTGTCCAAATGAGAAATCATAATCACTTATGAAATTACCTTTCCCCAAAATAATCAGGTCAGGTATCCAAATAAGCCCCCCGATGATAATAATGATGCTGGAAACCGTAAATGCCTTCCGTGATTCCTCGGATGTGCCCATCCCGCCTAGCATAAGTGATAATGCGTGGTAGATGCCTGATGCAATGTAAAGGCCGATCACTCCTATGATTGGTCCGGCAAGCAAAGCCACTAATAGAATGGCAGCTATATTCCAAGTCTCAAATAGATCATTGCCCGAAGCTTGATCGAGAAAATGGATAATTCCCGTAACCATCGCAATCATAAGAACAAAACTGCCAGTTTTATATTCCATGACATATTGGACTGTCTTTCTTGGATGAAGCCATACGGAAGCCCATGGATTCAATTGTCGACCTGCATTGTCCTCGTTTTCAATGTTTTGCATACACAACCCCACTCTCCATTACTCTTTTTTTGCCCTACTCATGCATACGTATCAGAATGCATTTCGTTTCAAAGAATAATAGAGAATCGGAATTCATTTATTTAGCCCTTTCCCCATTCCTTTCAAGAAATCCAATCCGTATTTCACTGCGCGATTAATATCCGGATCGTTAAGTGCCGTCATGACTTGTAAAACGGACACTTTATCCCCATTTCCTTTATACAGCTCAGCCTCTTCAATCCCCTTCGTGACGCTATCCTTCAAATTTGACGTTACTTCCGGATTTAAAGATGTCAAAAGGCCTGTCGCATTAAGTAAATTATTGATTAGATTCGTCATTGGCTCACGTGAAGCTTGTGCAACGGCAATGCCTGCAATCTCATCCTTTGCTTTCACCATTGCATTCACCGCATCGAGAAGACCAGCCCGATCCAATTCCCCGGTAATTTCGAGAATTTTATTCAATGATTGCTGTTGTTCTGAAATGAGGGATTGCAGTTCTGACATTTTCTGTTGCTGTTGCTCTTCAAGTGTCAATTCTTTTCTTTTGATGGAAGTAATCGGTGCTGCCATTCATCTCACCCTTTCTCCACTTGATCTGTCAGATGTTCATAGCCAGGTCTCGCCCACTTCCGCTCAACTTCCACCCCGTTTTGCGGATGACGCTTCTTATTCCGGTGGTTGCTTGCTGGCAAAGGATTTTCTCCGTCTTTCTGTAAAACCTCCATCCGGACTTTGGCTTGTTTGAATGCTGGTGTATTCGTCCTTTGGTCAACCGCAGTTCCCGTAAGGAAGTTTATCGCCGATTCTTTTTCCACCGAGTTCATCGGAAGGAATAATTCATTCCCTTTCACTCTGTCAGTTACAAGGGCGGGTAAACGTAGGGCTCCGTGAGGCGATACGAGCCTTACGATTGAACCGCTCAGCACCCCTCGCTCCTTGGCAAGTTCCGGCGAAACCTCTACGAAAACTTCAGGCACCTTGGACTGGATCCCTCCCGATTTATTTGTCAGATTCCCCTCATGGAAATGCTCAAGGATCCGGCCATTATTAATATGCAAATCGAATTCTTCATCATAATGTGCAGGTTCCACCCAGTCGGATAAGGCAAATCTTGCTTTTCCATCCGGGAAATTGAATCCGTCGACATAGAGCAACGGCGTGCTTTCTCCGTTCAAGCTTCCCCACAAAAAGCTATCCCAGTTTTCCATATTGCTGTAATCGGCCTTGCTGAATAACGGCGAAAGACTGGCCATTTCAGCAAAGATTTCACTTGGATGTGTAAACTGCCAATCGGCCCCCAGTCTTGTAGCGATTTCCTGGACAATCCACCAATCCGCCTTCACATCCCCTAATTCCGGCAATGCTTTATACAATCGCTGCACTCTTCGTTCCGTATTCGTAAATGTCCCATCCTTCTCCAAAGAAGGAACTGCCGGAAGGATGACATCTGCATATCTAGCTGTCCTCGAGAAGAAAATATCTTGGACGACTAGGAAGTCGAGTTTAGATAAAACGTCATGGACGTGATTCGCGTTGGAATCAACAAGAGCCATGTCTTCACCGACGATATACATCCCTTTCATGATGCCTTCATCGACTGCATGTAGCATCTGGATATTATCCAGCCCTGGTTTATTTCCAATTTTGACCCCATATGCGCGCTCGAACTTTTCACGTGCAGCATCATCCGTCACATGCTGATAACCCGGCAGCCATCCTGGAAGTGTTCCCATATCACAGGCACCTTGGACATTGTTATGTCCACGGAGCGGGTAAGCACCTGCACCTGGTCTGCGATAATTACCAGTAACAAGAAGTAAGTTGGATATCGCAGCGGAAGTATCCGATCCACCAGTATTTTGAGTGACTCCCATTCCCCATAAAATACATGTTCCATCAGCGTCGCGAATCATTTCAGCTGTGCGGATCAACATATCTTTCGGTACACCGGTAATATGCTCAGCAAAATCAAGCGTGTATGTTTTCAATACATCTTTGAACTCCTCAAAATGATGGACATTTTCTTGGATGAATGCCGAATCATGCCAACCTTTGTCAATCATATATTTTGTAACGGCCATCAGCCAAACTTGGTCCGTTCCCTGCTTAGGGCTAATGAAAATATCAGATCGCTCCGCCATTTCATGTTTGCGCAAATCAGCGACGATCAATTTCTGACCATGCAGTTTATGTGCCCTCTTTACACGCGTGGCGAGGACAGGATGCCCTTCAGCCGGATTCGCTCCAATGATGATGACGAGGCCCGCCTCCGAAATGTCTTTAATCGTTCCTGCGTCACCGCCCATCCCAACTGTACGGAATAACCCATCGGTTGCCGGCGATTGACAGTAGCGCGAACAGTTGTCGACATTATTCGTCTTAAACACTTGCCTCGCAAGCTTTTGAATCAGGTAGTTCTCTTCGTTTGTGATTTTAGATGATGAAATGACACCCACACTATCTTCCCCATATTCCTTGTGGATGGACCCCAACCGTTCCGCAACCAAATCCAATGCTTCCTTCCATGTGGCTTCAACGAAGGAATCCCCTTTTCGAATAAGTGGAGTCGTCAATCTTTCTTCGCTGTTGATGAAATCCCAGCCGAATTTTCCTTTTACACAAGTCGAGATTGCATTGACAGGCGCTTCAGAAACTGGTTGTATCTTAAGGATTTTCCTGTCCTTTGTCCAAACTTCAAATGAACAGCCAACCCCGCAGAATGTACATACCGTTTTTGTTTTCTTCGTTCTTGTATCACGCATTGCAGCTTCTGCATCTGAAATTGCCATGATGCCGCTGTATCCAGGCTCAACATCCTTAACAAGATCAATCATCGGGGTAAGGATTTCTTCTTTCATGCCCGTCATGAACCCGGCTTCTCCTAGCATGGACTTCTCCATCAATGCGTTACAAGGGCAAACAGTTACGCAATGTCCGCAGCCAACACATGAGGAATCATTGATTTTGGCTCCGCCATCCCAAAGGACAATCGGACGATCCCTTTCCCAGTCGATGCTGAGTGTTTCATTCACTTGCAGGTTTTGACACACTTCCACACATTGTCCGCATGCAATGCATTGGTTAGGGTCATACCGATAAAATGGATGTGTGAAATCTACGCTGTCTTGTGTACATTTTGGTTCGTATGGGTACTTCTGCTCTTCGATCCCCATCATATCGACAGTATTATGGATTTTGCAGTTGCCATTGTTATTATCACAAACCGTGCAATATAATAAGTGGTTTTCAAGTATCCGATCCATCGCTTCCGTTTGGGCATCTTTTGCGCGTACAGAGTTCAATTGGACATCCATACCAACTTCGGCTTTTGTTGAACATGCTCTTACAAGACGTCCATTCAATTCAACGATACATGTATCGCATGTTTCGATCGGATCCACTTCAGGCAAATAGCAGATTTGAGGATGCTCGATCTGCTGTTCATTGACCACTTGTAATATTGTCATGCCGTCCCTGAACGGATATGCCTTTCCATTAATCTTGATTGACATGAAAATCCTCCTTTAACATTAAAAAACCACCATAGACAAATACACCTGCTTGGAGGTGTGTTTGTCTATGGTGGAATAGTCCAGTAGCAGTGCTTGCTAAATAACCAATCCAACTGTAAAGTAATTGAATAATAATACCGGTGCAGTTTCATACCCCGATATCATGCTTACTAGTATTATAGATTATATGCATTGATTATACAATGCTTTTTAGATAATTCGTATTTTTCAAAAGGAGTGCGTGTTATGTCAAAAAAAATCCATGATTTCAATGATATTATTAGAAAGCTAAGAAAAGACCTCTTTGGCAAAGGACCAGAAAGGATAACGACAATATTCGTCGACAATATGGCAATCTCAACGCTTTATGGGAATTTGACACCTACTGAAAAATTCATTGCGGGTACTAGTGAAGGCAAAGAGATGGTCCATATGGCCAGAACAAGAATGATACAAGAAGTGTATGATGAGTCACCGCCTGAAGGTCTTGAAGAGGTGGTTGGCGCTAAATTCGTCCATCTTTTTTCAGATATCAAATTGGAGGACGATATTGCGGTATCTGTTTTCTTATTCGATAGGATCATTGAACAATGAAAGGAGAACTATCATGAATCGCATTCAAAAACGGTCTATTTTGCGATTTGCAAACGGTAAATTCGAACAAAAGCAGGATGAGGTCGCAACCGAATACCCAATTACAGTTAAATTGAACGGTAAAGAACTCCTGACGATCGTGTGTACACCCGAGTATATCGAGGAGATGGTTGTCGGATTTCTAGCATCCGAACGGATTATCATTGATTACCAAGACATCCAGGAAATCCGGATAGAAGAAGCATTAGGCCTTGTACATATACAGACAAAGAGGACATTTCCTTTTTACGAACAGCTTCAAAACAAAAGGTATATCACATCCTGTTGCGGCATGAGCCGGCAAGGTTTTGTATTCGCCAATGATGCCCTCACAGCCAAAAGGATGTCGGAAAAGAATATATCTTTAGCAGCTAAAGATTGTTTTACATTGATGGAGAAAATGAACAAGAAAGCGGATCTGTTTCAACAAACCGGCGGTGTCCATATCGCAGCATTGTGTAATCCTAAAGATTTTATGTTGACGCGAATGGATATAGGGCGCCATAATGCGCTTGATAAAATTTACGGTCATTGTTTGAAAAACGATATTACTGTCAATGACAAGGTTATTGTATTTAGCGGTAGAATTTCTTCAGAGATATTGTTGAAGGTCGCAAAAATCGGCTGTGAAGTCGTCCTTTCAAAATCAGCGCCTACAGAATTGGCAATTAATCTAGCTGATGAGCTGGGGATAACAGCTGTCGGTTTCATAAGAGGCCAATCCTTCAATGTGTATTCACATCCTGAAAGAATCAAACTATGAATTTTCTTTGTTTTTAGAGTAGATTTAATTTTTAGTGACAAACCCCAATGATGATGATATTATGACAGAAATATGGCAGAATATGACTCTCTATTTTTTTCAAGAAGAATGAAAGGGTTTTCATTTTTCGTTTGCGATTGTAAAGAGAGAGTAAAAATTCATTGTCATATTACTTTTTTATCAAAGGGAGATGTGGAAAGTGAACGTGAAAGCGAAGAAAACGAAGAACAGATGGTTGATTGCCGCCTCCGCCGTTGGAATTCATATTTCGATCGGCTCCGTGTATGCATGGAGCAACTTCACCAACCCGCTGATCGATCAATTTGGTTGGTCGACCAGCCAAGTACAGTTGACGTTTAGTATCGCAATCCTATTTCTTGGCCTGTCTGCTGCTTTTCTCGGCCACTTCGTTGAAAAGCATGGTCCCCGTAAAGCAGGGATACTTGCAGCAACCTGCTTTGGTGTGGGTGTCATGGGTGCTGGTTTTGCTGTAAGCATGTCCTCACTGACGCTTTTGTACATTTTCTATGGGGTACTTGGAGGAATCGGGCTGGGTGTTGGGTATATCGCTCCAGTTTCTACACTCGTGAAATGGTTCCCCGATCGCCGAGGCCTTGCAACAGGAATGGCAATAATGGGGTTCGGCTTTGCTGCTGCAATCAGCAGTCCGATCATGGAAGCACTCATCACTTCCGTTGGTCTTCAAAACACATTCTTTATCCTTGGTGCATCTTATTTACTAATTATGATCGCCTCTTCGCTTTATCTTGAGAAACCCGAGGAGGGCTGGGCACCTGCAGGGTATGTAAAAAAATTGGAGGCCGGAAAAATCGAAGCGAAGGTAGACTTGGCACAATTGACAGCGAACGAAGCCGTCAAAACAAAACGCTTCTACTATTTATGGCTGATGCTGTTCCTGAATGTCACTTGCGGAATCGCAATCTTGTCGGCAGCAAAGCCTCTTGCCATTGAAAGTATTGGCATGACGACAATACAGGCCGCTGCACTTGTTGGTATTCTCGGCCTCTTTAATGGCTTCGGGCGGCTCGGATGGGCGTCCATTTCCGACTATATTGGCCGCAGACATACGTACACGACATTTTTTGTTATCCAGTTGGTATTATTTGCGCTCCTTCCCTTCACAACAAACGCGATTATTTTCCAAGTGATGCTTGCCGTGATCTATACTTGCTACGGCGGTGGGTTCTCATGCATCCCTGCCTATATCGGTGATATTTTTGGAACAAAACAACTTGGGGCCATTCATGGTTATATATTAACCGCCTGGGCTGCTGCAGGTATAGCTGGACCTATGTTTGCCGCATGGATGAAAGACACTACGGGAAGTTATGAAAGCAGCTTGCTCTTCTTCTCCGGACTATTTGCAGTTGCATTAGTCATTTCAATTTTGATACAATTCGATATCAAAAAAGTCAGAGCTGAGCAACATGTACCGAAGAGAGCAAAAGCAGTACAAACTGCTAAAAGCGTCTAACAATTTTATTTAATAATAATACCCCTAGACCTTTCAATCTGGTTTAGGGGATGTTTTTTACTTACAGTGGAATTTCATTGTATATATTGTATCGTTCTCATGTATGAATCGGTCTAGAAACACAAAACCGCCATGGCGACGTTAATCCGATGCCAGTGGCGGTTTGTTATTCATCAATTAACTTGTGCCTTCATTTCTTTGAACTCTTTTTCAGAGCAAAGAACGAAATGGCCAGGGTTTACTTCACGGAATTCCACTTTTTCATCGGGTCCGTAGTTATGCTTTTTCGGGTCATATGTTTGTCTTACCCGTGACCGTTCATAAATCGGATCCGGAAGCGGAATTGCGGATAACAATGATTTTGTGTAAGGATGCAAAGGATTTTTGTATAATTCATCAGCTGGGGCCATCTCAACAAGCTTCCCGAAATACATTACACCGATACGGTCAGAAATGTATTTTACCATTGATAAGTCATGCGCGATGAATAAATATGTCAATCCTTTTTCTTTCTGCAAGTCTTTCAGAAGGTTGACGACTTGTGCTTGAATGGATACATCGAGCGCTGAAATCGGTTCGTCGGCAATGATGAATTCCGGATTGACGGCAAGCGCACGCGCAATCCCGATCCGCTGTCGCTGACCTCCAGAAAACTCATGCGGATAACGATCGGCATGTTCCTTATTCAATCCAACTGTTTCAAGCAATTCGACTACTTTCTGCTTCCGCTCTTTCGGGTTTTTAACCAGACCGTGAACATCCAGTCCCTCTGCAATAATATCAAGAACTTTCATTCTAGGGTTCAGTGATGCGTATGGATCTTGGAAAATCATTTGCATCTTTTGGTTCAAAGCTTTCACTTCAGATTTAGATTTATTGGCATGCACACTGACTCCGTCATAAAGTACTTCCCCGTCAGTCGCGTCATAAAGTCGAATGATTGTCCTACCAGTTGTCGACTTTCCACAGCCTGATTCACCGACAAGCCCGAATGTCTCCCCGCGATAAATATCAAAGCTGATATTATCGATTGCACGAACTTCAGAAGGCTTCCCGGCATTAAAATATTGTTTCAAGTTTTTCACTTCAAGCAATTTCTCTGCCATCATGCATTACCTCCATTCGCTTGCTCAAAATATCTGCTTCCACGGAATGTCTTCATCCGGTCGATGATCGTCTTCGGAGGATCAACTTGCAGTGCGTTTGGATGCAGCAGCCAAGTTGCGGCATAATGTGTATCGCTCACTTTGAAGAACGGAGGCGGTTGTTCCATATCAATCTTCAAAGCATATTCACTACGTAGTGCAAATGCGTCTCCAACAGGCGGATTCAACAGATCAGGCGGAGTGCCTGGAATCGCATATAGCTTTTCCTCAGTCAAATCCAATGACGGCATTGAACTTAGAAGGCCCCATGTATATGGATGCTGCGGGTTATAGAAGATTTCATCAACCGTTCCCACTTCCACAATCCGGCCACCATACATAACAGCAACCCGATCTGCAACGTTCGCAACAACACCGAGATCATGTGTAATGAAAATGATGGATGTATCGACTTTTTTCTGGATATCCTTCATCAGTTCAAGGATCTGCGCTTGGATCGTTACGTCAAGTGCAGTTGTAGGTTCATCGGCAATCAAGATTTTCGGATTACATGCTAGCGCTATTGCAATGACGATACGCTGTCTTTGTCCCCCGGAAAATTGGTGAGGATACATTTTGAAACGGTTTTCCGCATTCGGAATTCCTACCATATTTAATAATTCAATGCCGACTTCTCTCGCCTTTGCCTTGCTTACTTTTTGGTGTTTCAAAATCGGCTCCATCACTTGCTTGCCGATTGTCATCGTCGGATTCAATGAGGTCATTGGATCCTGGAAAATCATTGAGATTTCTTTCCCTCTGATTTTTTGCATCTGCTTATCGGAAAGTTTCGTAAGATCATTTCCGTTAAATAGAATTTCACCATTTTTAAATTCAGAGCTTGACTCTGGCAATAAACGCATAATCGATTTCGTCGTAACCGATTTTCCGGAACCCGACTCACCGACAATCGCCAATGTCTCTCCTTTGTTCAAATCAAAACTGACTCCTCGAATCGCTTTCACTTCACCGGCAAACGTGTGGAAGGAAAGCTCCAAGTCTTTTACTTGCAATATTTTTTCCATCTTGGCTTTCCTCCAATCAATCTTTCATTTTCGGATCGAGCGCATCGCGCAGTCCGTCGCCGATCAAGTTAAATGCTATCATCAAGACACTGATGATCACAGCAGGGAACAATAAGAAATACGGTTGGTGTTCCATCACTTTGTAGGCATCATTGATTAATGTACCTAATGAAGCATCAGGCGGTTGCAATCCAAGACCGATAAAGCTTAAAAACGCCTCAAAGAAAATGGCAGTCGGAATCGTGAACATCGTATTAATGATGATAATCCCCATAATGTTCGGCAATAAATGTTTGCCGATGATTCTACTGTCACTCGCTCCTAATGTACGTGCAGCGAGTACAAACTCCTGCCCTTTATATTTCAATATTTGGGCACGTACAATTCGGGACATGCCAATCCATCCGGTGAGGGATATCGCAATGATAATGGCAGTTAGTCCTGGCTCCATTATCAATAGCATCAAGATTACGATAATAAGTGTCGGGATCCCTATCAAAATTTCGACAATCCGTTGCATAATATCATCGACACGGCCGCCGAAATAGCCCGAAATGCCTCCATAAAGGACACCGATGACGACATCGATCGCCGCTGCAACAAATGCGATCAATAAGGAAATTTGAGTTCCTTCCCAAACGCGAGTGAATAAGTCCCGGCCAAGTCCATCCGTTCCAAACCAGTAATACTCATCCACTTTTTTAATTTCATATAAGTTTACTTTTTCCCCGCCTAATTGACCCATTCCATTAAATATCCCTAATTTTTCAATCCCGGGGATTTTTGGCGGCAAGTTAGCGTGACGTAAAACTTGTTGCTCGCCATCATGTCCATTTAGATGTGGTCCTATCAATGCCATAATGATTAGTAATACAAGGACAAACATACTAACGATTGCAGCTTTGTTTTTACGCAACCTTAACCATGCATCTTGCCAAAAACTTAAACTCGGTTTTGTAATACGTTCAGCATTGCTGCTATCAAGTGTAATTCGCTCGAATCTTTCCGGCGGCAACTGTTGAAGTTCTTCTTTTCGCATTAACCTTTACCTCCAGACAAACGGATTCGCGGATCAATGATTCCGTAAAGAAGGTCTACAATGAAGATAATGAAAATCAACAATGCAGAGAAGAATAGTGTCGTACCCATAATCGTTGCAAAGTCATTCGTCATGATAGAAGATACGAACTGCTCCCCGATTCCCGGAATCGCAAAGATCTGTTCTACAACTAGGGAACCGGTAACAATACCGGCTGCTACCGGTCCTAATACTGTAACGAGAGGGATTAGCGCATTTCGGAATGCATGTTTGAATGCGATTTCAAAACCGCTCGCACCTTTCGCTTTTGCTAATGTAATATAGTCGGAACTCAATACTTCGATCATTTCAGTACGGATGAAACGTGCCGACAGTGCAAGTGGTCCCATCGCTAAAGCTATGGAAGGGAGGATACTTGACTTCCATCCGTCCTTCCAAAGTCCGACCGGAAGTAAATGCCACTGTGAAGCGACCCAATATTGCAATAATGAAGCGAATACGAACGAAGGTATCGATACGCCTAGTATCGCTACAAACGTACTACCATAATCCCATATCGTATTCTGCTTCAAGGCGGCGAGCATCCCTAACAGAATCCCAATGATCGTACCAAATACCATCGCCTGCGCCCCTAATATGAAGGAAGGTTTTACCCTCGAAGCCAATAGGTCGTTAACACTTTTCCCTTTAAAGACAAAAGATGTTCCCAAATCCCCTTTGGCCAAGTTTTTCATATAAATAGCGTATTGTACCGGTTTCGGTTTATCGATTCCATATTTCTTTTCCACAATTGCACGTTGAGTTTCATTCAGCTTGTTATAAGAAGCGATCGGTGAACCTGGCAGCGTCTGCATTAAGAAAAACGTTGCAGTTGCGATCAGGAACATCGTAAGGAACATGTAAACGAGCCGTTTTCCAATATACTTAACCACGTTGCACCTCCAAAGTACGTGAGTTTGATTTATGTCAAATTGAATAATCAATTTCTTTTCAAAATGAAAACACTTACAAACTTTCACTTTATTACCCTTTAGTAAAAAGAGAGTATATGGATATTCCGCCATATACTCTCATTTCTATTTAAATTGCAATGCTTACTTACTCTTTACCAGAGATATAAGCCCATTTGTAGCTGTAGTCAGCTCCGAATGGATGAACTCCAAGTCCTTTGAAGTACGGTTTTTGAAGTTGGATCAATCCACGTTGGTAGATTGGTGCGATAGCTGCTTCATCCTCAAGTAGGATTTTTTCAGCTTTCGCGAATGCTTCGTAACGTGCTGCAGGATCTAGTGCAAGCTCATCTTTAGTAGCTGCAATCAATTCATCGTATTCTTTGTTCGAGAATGACATCAAGTTGTTAGTACCACCCGTGACGAACAAATCCATGAATGAAATCGGGTCTTGGAAGTCAGGGCCCCATCCAGAAACTTGGATGTCGTAGTCTTGATTTCCATCAAGCTCCAAACGTACTGCGAAAGGAACTTCTTTCAACTTGATTTTCAAACCTTCAAGGTTGCCTTCAAGTTGTGATTTGAAATACTCGTCCATTTTCTTGGAAAGTTCAGTGTCTCCACCTAGGATTTCAAGTTCCAATTCAGTAACACCTAGCTCTTCCAATCCTTTAGCCCAGTATTCCTTAGCTTCTTCTGCATTGTATACAAGGTGGTCTCCGCTGATGTCACGGAAGTCTGTTCCGCTTTCATCATATGCGAAGTCTCTTGGTACTAGGAAGTTAGCAGCTGTTGACCCGTTTGCAAGAACAACGTCAGCCAGATCTTCTTTTTCGAATGATTTAGCGATCGCTTTACGGATATTTACGTTAGCAAGTGGTGTTTCTTTACCACCGCGCTCTTGGTTGAATTTGAAGTAGAACACTGCTGTGTCTGATTCGTTACGCGCTTCTTCATGAGTACCATATTGAAGAGCCAAGTCTCCTGATACTCCTGCACGGTCTTTCTTGCCGTCGTTGTAAAGTTTTACTGCAGTTGCAGAATCCTTAACAACGTCAACGTTGATCGTTTCAAGTTTTACATTGTCTGCATCCCAATAATGCTCGTTCTTTTTGTAAACCCAGCTATCTCCAGTCCCATCCCATTCAGTTAGGATGAACGGACCGTTGTAAAGTAGGTTGTCAGAGTTCGTTGCATAAGCATCACCTTTAGATGTAACAAACTCTTCTTTTTGTGGATAGAATGTTCCAAACGACATTAGAGAAAGGAAGTATGGCACTGGGCGTTCCAATGTTACGACCAATGTTTTGTCGTCTTCGGCAACTACGCCAAGTTCAGACTTGTCCATTTTCTCTTCACTGATTGCTGTTGCATTTTTGATAACTCCAGACATCATGAACGGACCATAAGGTGATCCAGTAGCAGGATCGATTGCACGTTGCCATGCAAATACGAAATCATGTGCTGTTACAGGTGTTCCGTCAGACCAGTTTGCATCACGAAGTTTGAATGTGTACGTAAGACCGTCTTCACTCACTTCCGCTTCTTCTGCAGCCATTGCCGGTTCAGCAATGTTTTCAAGGTTCAGGCGGTACAACCCTTCGTTTACGTTGTTCAATACATTAAATCCTACTGCGTCTTCCACGATTGCGGAGTCGACAGATGGGATTGCTGCAGATTCAATCAAGTTCAAGACTTGTTCTGCATCCGGCTCGCCGGCTTCTTCTGTTGGTTGTTCTGTTGCTTTGTCGTCTTCTTTATCAGGAGCAGCAGTTTTGTCTTCGTCCTTGTCCTTGTTTCCACAAGCAGCAAGCACTAAGCTTAGCACTAATGATAGAGCGACAAGCAATAGCCATTTGTTTGTTTTCAAAGCATTGACCTCCTTTTGTAATTGTCTGAAGAATTATCACTTTTTATTATACATTCAAAACATCTTAAGTCAAAGTGTTTTTTTATGTTTTTTTCTGAAACAACATAATTATAAGAGAAACAAAAATCAAATTATTCTACTTATCTATCTCTAAAACCATGTGGCAATTGACTTTGCCTCAAATTGCATTCTTCCGTCAAATGATATAATATACATAAATAATAAATAATATAAACAATAAAAAAGAGGTTAGAATATGAAGAAAATTACATTCAATGCTATTGCGAACCAATTATTAATTTTGGTATTTATTTTAATATTCTACAGAAAGCTAACAATTCTACATTATATTAACGTTTCATTCTATCTAGGAGCCTTGTTTCTCTCCATCGGAATCCTAGTTTTGATTGTGCAGTCCGGTTTTTTCGATTTCTTTTCTACAAGTATGAAAAAGGTGTTTTACCGTAAACATGTACAAAGTGATTTGAAAACGATGCGACCACCTTCTGAAGCCATATCAATGAAAGCTTCATTTTTCTTCCTTTCCGGATTGCCAATCATCCTTTTCATGCTTGTTGCACTATTCTTCTATTCAGCCTAAACGATTCATCGTGTTTATGTGTATGGAAAGAGTGGTACCGATTAGGTAAGTGTAAAAGTATTGGATTGGAGTGATAGGTGGATGGAGATTCTCCTCTATATAAGTGCAAGCATAGCAGCTGCATCCTTACTATTGATCGCTATCTTTGTCATTATCGCTATACGGAATGCGAAAAAGATGATGAATGAAGTATCCGAAACGATGGCCAGGATGGAAAATAAGATAAGTGGCATTACGACAAAATCCGATCAGTTGATGGAAAGGACAAATCGATTAGCCGCCGATGTGGAAAGCAAGGTGCAATCCCTTGAAAGCCTTGCACAATCAACCCAGCATTTCAGACAGTCTTCTGAAAATCTCAATCGTTCTTTTCATTCGATTTCCGAGAAGATTGCTGCACCTGACCCGAAGCGTCTTGAATTGATGGAGAAACTGGCGGCATTGACGGAAGCAGCTTCCCGAATCTACTTTAAATTCAAATCAGAGAAACAGAATCAAAATTCATACGTTCAGCAAGAGTTGAAGCAACTCCCTTCACCACAAAAAGTGAAGTAATCTAAATACGGAGGGGATTCTTATGGATTGGCTCGGTATAGGGGTTCTGATCATCGGTATCGCTTTTGCGGTACTGACAGTGCTACTGATCAGACCTTTACGGAAATTGACTGATGCATTGGATGGGATGAAACAGGCAACAGATCGCCTGCCTGAAATGGTTGACGACCTATCCACTCAAACAACCGAATTGATGCAATCAAGCAATGAGACAATTGCAAATGTCAATGAACAAGTAAGGGAAGTCAGCCCTTTCTTCCATATTATCGGCGACACTGGCGAGGCAACCCGGAAACTGACACTTTCGGCACTCGGAAAAGCGAATGCGTTGAAAACAAATACAGATGATGCATCCGATTTTACCAAACGTGAAAAGTATGAAGGCATTTACGGCATCCTTTCATTCATCTTCTTTCTATCGGAACGAAAAAACAATTCGAAGAGTGTTCCAAGTAAAAAATAAAAGTAAGAAGCTATGGAGGATCATTGATCCCCCATAGCTTCTTACTTGTCTTGGCTAATGTATTTTCCTTCTCTTGCAGCCTCTTTCGCTTCCTCTTTCATCCTGTCGACGTCGAATGCACGTTGTTCACCGGATATATATAAGGAAGATGGCCGTTTGTAAGATCCTTTATTCCGTTCCTTGCCATTCTGGAATGCATAAAATGCAAGTGCCGCTGATCCATATAATCCACCTAACCGATTATTTCGAGTCTCCTCATCAACCGATTCCGTCTTCTTTTTGACGGATCCCGCGAAATCGTTGAGGGAAGATGTGAGTTTTCTTGTTGATTCTCCTACGTCACCAACAATATGGAAGAGAGGTGTAAGCGTGCCTAACTTTTCATTCACATCCGCAAGTGTGTTGTTGGAATTCTGGATCATCTGTCCTGTTTCATACAATACATCGTCCAGTTGATCTGGCAGCTTTTCGACGGTACGGCCAACACCTTCCAAAATGGATGCCGTATTACTGAGCACCTTTGCAAGGTAAATGGAAAGAATGAGAAATGCAATTCCTATTAATAAAACACCGACTCCAGTCAAGCTCAATTTGCTCTCCCCTTTCTATTTCGAGGAAAACGCTTGTCCGCGTTTCCATGATTTCAGTAAACTTTTTGCAAATTCCGCACCTTGGATCATAAGAATGAACGGTTTTACACCCGGTGTACCTACACTGTTTGAATAATCTTTTGTTAAATTTTCCATTTCCTTACCCATTGCATTCGCTGCATCCCCTAATTTTTCCGCGGAAAAGAACACACTATCAAGCGCATTCAATTTTACTTCCATATCGGATATGGTTCCGCTCGCCTCATCCAATGTTCCTTCAAGCACTTGAAGCGTTCCATCCAATTTGGTTTCCATCTTTCCTGCAGCAAATTGGATTGCCTCTATGCTTGTTGATGCACGAAGCAGCAACTTCGAGAGAGCGGCCGCAAAGATGGCAAAGGAAACAGCCATTATGAATACTCCGATTTGCACTAACATCTAGTCATCCCTCCCTTTCCGTCTATACCACATATTGTTTGACGATAAGCTTCTTCTATTATAATAGATAAAACCCTATTCCAATAATGACGTATGCTGCGAGCAATGTCAGGCCTTCAAACCAGTTCGACTCACCATCGTTCGAGAGGTTGATGACAAGGAATGTGGCAGTTATCATTGCAACGAGTTCAGGTATCGTGAAAACGAGCGGCATTGATTGAGGCATCATAAGAGATAACAGTACGAGTATCGGAGCTACAAACATCGCAACTTGCAATGTAGAACCGACTGCAATTTCCACGGCGACATCCATCCTGTTCTTCATTGCCATCGTAATAGCGGAAAAGTGTTCAGCCGCATTGCCGACAATCGCTACGATGATGACACCGATAAACAATTCTGACCATCCGAACTTCTCGCCAAGCGTCTCAAAAGTATGTACAAGTTGTTCTGAGACGTATGCAACCGCAATGGTCGATAGAAGCAAGATGATAATCGCCTTCCCCTTGGACCATTCGGGGATCTCCTCTTCTTCCTTATTCGTATCGGCAGATGAAAATACACCCCTGTGCGTGACGAGCTTAAAAAACAGGCCAGCAAGATATAAAGTGATTAAAATGATGGAAATGCCAATACTTAAAGTGACCGTATCCACCTGATCCATCGTCTGCGTAAAAATTTCAGGGATGACAAAAGCGACAATAACTGCAAAGATCAATAATCCCGAATTGTATCTTGCGTCATGGATGCCAAATTTCTGCGTTTTGAATTTAATGCCTCCTGCAAAGAACGAAACGCCAAGTACGAGTAATAGATTCCCTAATACCGAACCGGTTAATGATGCCAGTACAATTCCTATTAACCCTGCTTTCAAAGTGAAAAATGAAATGATCAATTCGACAGCATTACCGAATGTTGCGTTCAAGAATCCACCGATTCTTGGGCCGCTTACTATTGCAAGGCTTTCTGTCGCTCTTCCAATGAATCCCGCAAGCGCAATGATGCTGATACAACTGATAATGAATATCGGAATATCGGGCCAATCCATCACTGATCCGATGATGATCATCGGCACGCCAATAAATGCAAGCAAAGTAAATATTCGATTCACCGGATCACTTCCTTTCTAATCGCTTCCCACATATCTTTCCCTGTAAGCGAACGAAACAAACAGATTTCAACATGGTGAACTCCCGACTGGAATATATTTTCATTGATAATTTCTATTTTAAAGTGTAGTATATATACATAAGCTGCATTGTTCGTATACACATTAAGTTTTAACCTTTAAGCTGTAAAAGGGAGTTTTATATCGGGGCTGGAATGGTATGCCTGATTCATTTTCAATCAGGACGGACAGGATCGCCTCTGCGGACACCCACTTTGAGGAGTGGTGGTTTAAAACTTTCATGATTAACGATACGGCAAAGGCGGCTTTTAAATTTATTAATGTCAACCGTCATCCATAAAGGATGATGGTTTTTTTTACCCAAATATAGGAAAACGGATAATTTTAAAGACAAGGGACATCATACATCATGTAGGTGGATTCATTTCACTTAACAAAAAATTTTAAAGGAGATGTCTCACACATGCGGGATAACCGAAATCGGGATAACAATCCGAACAACCGTAACGACAGGAACAACAACAACAACAACAACAACAACAACAACAGGAACACAGAATTTGCCGATGACTTTTTCGGGCAGAACAATAACGACAGAAACAACAATAACAACAACAGAAACAACGACAACAACAACCGCAATAACCGAAACGACAACCGCTAACGACAAAAGAGACCCGTATCGCTTACTATTTGCGATGCGGGTCATTTTATTATGTTAAAAACGAAAAAATTTCATGTTCAAAGCATTTTCAAAAGAGCGTCTTCCCCTGTCATTCCAACACGAATGCCTAGCGTCTCCGCTTCCAAAGTAACGGATTCAAGAGGTGCCTTCAACAATTGGTCAATCGTCTTCACTCCGACCGCCCTGCCAGCGACTATTTTACGATCAGCCAACACATTGTTCAGCAGTCCGACATCCAAAGCACCGCACATGATATATCCCTTGTCATTTGAAACGGTCAATAAAGTTGTTTTCGGCAAACGGACAGTTACAGCCGTAAACGGATTCCCTTCGATAAGTATAGGCGTCAATGTTACCAATCAGCTCTCCCCTTTCACCATTATACATATGGACTTTCATACAAAGTTGTGCCCTTATATGCCCGTCCCGATTCACTGCTATAATAGTAGTAATGAATAACGAGCGACGAGGGAAGTGATATGAATGATAGATGAACAGAATAAAGAAGTTATCCATCCTGATGACGAAAATTTTGAGGACTTGAGTGAGGAAGAAATGCATGAGCTGGTATTGCAGGCACAACAGGATGCACTAATGCAACAGCGGGATGAAACAAAAGTGAAGAAAGAAATCCCGAAATGGTTCATCTGGCTTTTATCGGTAATGCTATTCCTCAGTACCTTTGCTGGACTTTTTCAGGTTTTTTCAATTCCCGCTCTCGATTTTCTCATGGTCTCCGCATCATTGTCCAAACAGGAAGACATCGCAGCGTATAAAAAATCGGTCGTTGTCGTTATCACGGAAGATGGAAAAGGCACAGGCTTCTCCATTTCAGATGATGGGATAATCCTTACCAATTATCATGTCGTAGAGGAAAACCGTGCTATTTCGGTTGTTTTTCCGGAAGATGGCCGGTACGAAGCAAGAGTCAAAAACTCATATCCGATGATCGATATGGCGGTGCTTGAAATTGAGGGCCAAGGACTTCCATCCCTAACGATTGATCATTCCGTGGAAATGGTAAAAAATGACCCGATCACTTTTATTGGCAATCCACTTAGTTTCAAAGGGATTGCAAATGAAGGCTCGATTTTAGCACCTATTAAACTCTCCGGGTGGACAGACGAAGTGATGATGATCAAAGCACCTGTTTATCGTGGAAATAGCGGTAGTCCTGTACTGAACGAAGACGGCAAGGTCATCGGAATTATTTTTGCTACTATGGACCATGAAAAATATGGAAAAGTTGGTTTATTCATCCCGTCAGCCCTGCTTCATGTATATGAAACAAACGATAACGAAGCCCCAAAATGAATTGGTGTCTCTATCACCTCCAATACACAAATACAGGAAAGCATCATTCAGTAATTTTGTGGAACGATACAAGTACGGAGGTGAGAGGATGACTCAGCGAATATTATGTGAAGTGAATAATTGCACGTATTGGGGAGATGGCAATAAGTGTAACGCAGATGTCATTTACGTGGTCAGTCAAACCGGTGATCAGGCGGAAGATAGTGGAGACACGGATTGCAAGACATTTGAACCTGAAGAATGACTCATGGAGAAATGGCCAAGCGGAATACTATCCGCCTGGCCATTTCCGTTGAATTATTTCATACTCACTAATTGCCTTTCCACCACTTCGTATTTCACTTCGGAATTATTCTTAATCAAAAGTTCCTCATGCATAAAATTCCCTGTACGTTTATTAATCGTTTTTCTCCAAATTTCATTTTGCCGAAAAGTCTTTCCATCCTTTTTATAAAATTGATGTTCCCTTTCTTCGATATGGTAGCTAGTTGCAACTTCTTCATTGGAAAAAATAGCGCCTTTCAAATGACGATCTGTCACCCATACACGGATTTGAAAAGCATACTCAGTTGTATTTTTGAATCGGAAGTCGACATAATTATAAAAAACACTTGCCCCGCTCCCGAAAGGAAGAACCCTTCCTTCATCCGGAAATGGATCAAAGCTGTGATGATGCCTTTCAATAACAGTCAACGGCGTATGAAGCACCATCCAATATAGCAGATTTGCAAGTTGGCAAATGCCCCCACCGACGCCTGTTTTCACTTCTCCTCTAGAAAGCTGCATGCCTTCTATATAGCCTTTTTTCTTCGTAGCCCTTCCGACTAATGCCCAAAAAGAAAATATCTCGCCAGGTTGAATGATAATCCCGTCAATACGACTTGCCGCCAAGGAGAGATTCACAATTTTGTTTTCCTGCAACACCGGATCACTGTTCCCTAACCTTCTGCGTAATAGCGACTGATGCCTTTTACATGTGAAAAGGAAATTGGATTCAGCTTTCTGTTTTGCAAATCTTTTTCTCTCTCTTAAATTCTTGATGAAACGGAAAAATCTCTTTTGCTCGATTCGTGCATAGTAAAAAAACGGATGAATTTCTGATAACCTCAATTTTCTCTCCCCTTGTTCGTAGCGTACTCCCTCCTCTACTGTATTCACTTCAGATACTTTTTTTCCTTCCTGTTCTAAAAATATATTTCTATCTTACTAAATCATTCATAAATTCCACTGACACAATTTCCTTTTCGAAATACACAAATATGTCTTCCAACTGTACATTTATTTCCTCCAAGTCAAACGCTTCATTAAATAGATATTCATAATAGATTGTTTCCCGATCTGTTTTAATGACAATCCGAAGCATTTGAAGTGGTTGTCGGCCAGCGGTATCTTCATCCGAAAGAATCGGCTCTTCAAAATTATGATTTGCCTGGTTCACATATATTTTTCCTTTGACTCCTTTATCCATCATCTCCATTGCAAAATCTTTAAGTCCGTTTACTTCCGCTGTTTGCTTCAAGATAATGCCTCCTTTTATTCCACTACCTTTTCCATTCCCTTTCCTTCAAGTTCTATGCATAGGTGAGACGAAAGGAATACAAGCAGCCAAGCAAGGGTATAGAAACATATATGTAGAATTTGGAAATATTATTTTGTTGAAAATGAAAACTTTTTACACTGTATAACGTCTATATGTAGTGGAAATAGTCCTTGCCCATCGAGCGATTAGGTGTTATGATACGCGTGCTAAACAATCTCTTGTTAGATTTTTATAATAGGTGGTGATTTATTTGAGCAGAATAGATATACGAAAGAAGAAAAAAAAGAAGAAATTCGGCATTATCATCAGTATTGTCTTAGTCTTGCTCGGATTAGGCATTTACTACTGGTTTGATCAATATTATCAAGGCTTGGCACTCTCTGATGATGGTACATTAAAGGAGCAAAATGAGGATTTCGGTATTTTCGACGGACCGGAACCACAATTTGGCGAAATCAATATCATGTTGCTTGGATCTGATGCGCGGAAAGATGAAGACGGCCGTTCGGATACATTGATGATAGCGAATTACAACCAAAAAACCGAAAAAGTGAAACTTATATCGATCATGCGTGATACGTATGTCGAGATTCCCGGATATGGCATGCAGAAAATGAATTCTGCATACACACTTGGCGGACCCGAGCTCGTACGTCAGACCATCAAGGAAAACTTCGGCTTGGATGTTCATTACTATGCTATGGTTAATTTTAATGGGTTTCCTAAAATTATAGATATCATTGCGCCAGACGGGATTGAAGTCGACATTCCTTATACGATGTCACACGGAATTTACATGACGCTCCATCCAGGAGTCCAACGATTGCATGGTGATCAGTTATTAGGTTATGTCCGTTTCCGTCACGATAGCAAAAACGACTTCGGTCGGGTGGCACGTCAGCAAGAAGTGCTCTCAAAATTAAAAGATGAAGCAGTGGGAGTACACAGCCTCATGAATTTACCGAAGTTATTAGGGGCAGCGGATGCCTATATTGACACGAATGTTGATAAGATGACAATGCTTTCCATCGGTAAAGGAATTTTGGACAATAAATCCGAAAAAATCGATACACTTCGAATTCCTGTTGACAATTCTTATAGGGATCTTGATGTCCGTGCCGGTAGGGTTCTTGATATTGATTTTGAAAAAAACATTGAGGAATTGAATAAATTCCTAGAAGGCAAGACAGACATTGTCGATAAGGAAAATGGCGTAAAATAAAAACAAGGTATCCCAATTTTACAGGGATACCTTGTTTTAAGTTGTTCTTCGTTCCGGCAGTTCGTCTTCTCTTCTAAAGAAGCCAAAGATACCAACTGTTTGGACGATGTTAGTGAAAGCTTGCGGATCGACTTCGTTAATGATCTTTTCGAGATCATATAACTCGTACCTTGTAATGACCAAATAAAGCATGCTTTTCTCTTCCCTCGAATAAGCGCCTTTTGCAGGTACAATTGTAATACCACGCACCATTTTCTGATGAATCGCCTGCTGAAGCTCTTCGGCCTTATGGGTAATGATCATCGCTGTCACTTTCTCGTGGCGAGTATGGATCATGTCAATGACTGAAGTCGTAACGTAAAGCGCAACCATTGTATATAAAGCGTTCTCCGGTTCATATAATACACCTGCAAGAACAATAATGATTCCGTTCAGCAATAAGAAGTAAGTTCCAATCGGTTTATCCTGCAGACGGGACAATACCATTGCAACAATATCCATACCACCTGTAGATGCTCCTAATTTCAACGATATGCCGACGCCGACACCCGCAATTACTCCACCGAAAACTGCATTCAAGATAATATCATTAGAAAGGGAGAGGACTGGTAAAAGTTCAAGAAAAATCGTTGTGAAGACGACCGAGATGATGCTGTAAATCGTAAACCCCCTACCAACTTTGAACCAACCTAAAATGAATACCGGAATGTTGAATATGAACAGAAGTATTCCCGTGCTGACCGAAACACCCAATTGATCAGACAAAATACTTGAAACAAGCTGGGCAGCCCCCGAAAATCCACTTGCATAAACGTTTGCATTGATCAGGAAAAAGTTCAAGGAAACCGCCATCAGTAAAGAACCGAAAATGACGACCAAAATTCGTTTTGCTTCAATAAAAAACATAAGTACCTCCTCATACAGATCACAATAGCTATTTGATTATACTTCATTAGTGAATAAATTTCCTTGATTGACCATCAAAAAAACACCAGGACGACTGGTGTTTAGGAACTGATCATCTGTTTTTTATATTCAATATAGAAGAAGGAAGTAATTCCGAATAAAAAGATGAGTGAAATGAGTCCAATCAATGCCCCTTCCATGTCAAATCCTTTTAAAAAGGATATTGCTGAAATACTTACGACAGAACCTGCCAACCACGCCATTACGATTATTCGAAGCATGAACTTCATCCTCTCCATCTTTAATGATTGAGAAACATTCTCAAATATATAGTACTGCAAATGAGAAGTTTTATCAATTAAAAACAGGATACCTTAATAATTATGCCGAAATGGCGCTTCCTATGCATTTTTTAAAAACAACTTAAATAGAGTCTTGTATTTCGTGTAACGAAGTATATAATTCAGATTAGCAGGTTGTTCAAATGAATAGAAATGTGGAGAGATTATGCGTACATACAATGAGAAAATCAGCATTTACCACGGAATGGCATCGACCATTGCATTAAATTTTTCAAATAACTTTTTCCCGATTTTTGCAATAACGATGTTAAGCGCGACCAATTACCAAGTCGGTCTAATCAGTTCATTGCCTCCTCTGATGGCATTGATCATGACAATACCCGCCGCAATTTTATTGAACCAGTCGCAAGCACAGAAAAAGCTTGTGGCATTATCAGTCTTACTGGCGCGACTCATGTTCCTACTCATCATCGGAATCGTATACTTGCCTTCCCCATCTACACATGCATGGATCTTTTTAGTTATTATCGCGTTAATGAGTTTGCCGAATACAGTTGCCAATATTGGATGGCAAACTTTCATCAGCGGGCTTGTCGAAGAATCAAGGCGTGGAGCATATTTTAGTGATCGAAACCGGCTGTTGACGGTTGTAGGTTTGGTTTCCATGCTAGTGATCGGGCTTTTGATGAGGGATGCTTCCTCTAGCGTGACAGCCTACCAATTATTGTTTGGATTTGCTTTTTGTTTCGGTATGCTTGAAGTGTTCTTATTGATGAAGCATGAAGAAGAGCCTTTACAATCGGCTGGCGCGTTATTGAAGAAGAAAACGATGGATTGGACCATTTTCAAATATAAAAATTATGTTTCTTTCCTAATAGCGGCTCTATTCTTCAATTTCGCTTGGCAGATGGCTTGGGGCATTTTCAATATTTATCATGTCCGTTATGTAGGCGTGACGATATTCTGGGTGAGTATGTTCGCTGTTGGCAATATGTTGGCACAGTTCCTGTCGTTCCCTCTTTGGAAGAAGTGGGCGGAAAAGCGTTCGAATACGTTAGTTTTTGTGTGGGCTGCGGTTGGAATGGCGACGACTCCGTTTCTGACGGTCCTGTCGACAAATTTGTATTATATCGCGCTAGTGCAGACTTCTTCGGGATTTTTCTTGGCGGGTATTGTGTTATTATTGTTCAATTTATTGCTGGAACAGTCCCCCGATCATGTCAGGACGTATTGCATAACGACTTATAATGTTCTGTTATCAATTGTCGCCTTTGCAGCTCCTCAAATTGGTATTTGGTTATTGGAGCAGCTGGGTGTTGAAGTGGCAATGTATATAAATTCAATGCTAAGGTTGTTGAGTGCTGGTTTGTTCTTTATTGTTTATGTGAGGTATGCAAGGAATCCAAAAGTGAATGTTGTATAATGATTACGATTGAGAGGGGTTATGGTGATGGCAGAACATCTTTTTCATCTTAAGGCGAATTGGCCTGGAGTGCGCAATGACATTGGAACGATTGAAACGTTGAATTTGAAGACAGAAGTATCTATTCCTACCGAAATGGACGGACCTGGGATCGGGACGAATCCGGATGAGATGCTGCTTGGTGCGGCTGCAACATGTTATATCATTACGCTTGCGGCAATGCTTGCGAGGAGCGGTGTTGAAAAGGAAAGCTTGACGATGGAGTCAATCGGGGTCGTCGATTACACAAATGGAATTGTTACATACAAAAAGATCATCCATAAGCCTGAAATTGTTTTAACTGAAGGAATGGCTAATAAGCGGAGTATTGTAGAAAGACTAGTGTTGAAAGCGGAAGCTTCATGCATGATCAGCAGAGCATTACAAGGAAATGTTGAAGTTACAGCAGAAGCAATCATAAAATAGGAAAAAGTCTCTTGTCCGACTTAACGGCCAAGAGACTTTATTTATGCCACATGCATTACTTCAAATTTACATGATCCGTAGTTCCGTCTTCCTGCATGATGAACTGAAGTTCAAAATCCCCAACTTGATAAATATAATTTGTTTCATTTGTTGAATTCATTTCCCTTTTTTGATCAGGTTCTCCGATGTTTTCGATCAAATCCTTTGTCGTAATTCCACCAAGATTTGTTTGACGTTCCACATTTGTTCCGAAATAGCGTGCTTCCTTAAGTATTCCTTTTTCGTTATAGGCTAAATCATAAGATGCATTCCCCATTGACCCGTGATAATGATCGAACGTATCCTTCTCCTCCGGTTCTCCGATCATTTCAATTACCTCTTTACGTGTTGTTTTCCCTATATAAATACCATCAGATAATCGATAAACCTTACCGGTTTTAGCATCTTCAAATATCCCGGCTAATACATCAAGCGCCATCTCCTTTTGCACCTTATCATCAGATGATGTTTCATCTTCATTTTCTGTTTCGTTCCCAATAATTACGTCCGAATCATCAATTGATTGTTCGACATTCTCTATCGGCGTTTCTATTTCTTTTTCATCTTTATTTGTAGTACAAGCGGACAGTATTCCGATTAGAAAAAGTGGCAGCAGGAATGAAAGAAATTTATCCATAGTTAACACCTTCTATCTAAAAATTTATTACTACATATGGATTCCCTATCTCGCCTCCGATAAACTCAAGTCTGCCTAGTTATGATCGAGAAATTCATTCATAGCTAAAAACCGATGGAACACATCCATCGGTTTTTTCAGGTTATGCATTTTGCCACTTCTGAACGAAAAAAGAAGATGTACTTTGCAACTTATGATATCGTTTGGACTTTTTCAAAGCGAAATACAGTGTTTTCATGAACTGCATAATGTTTGTGCGCGCATGATAGAACGATTGAGAATATCCTTGTTCAGGTATTTTCCTATCCAATTTGTCAAAGACTTGCTCGGTCCACTCCACTAAAATGTCTTCTGGATAATCTATCTTCGCCAAGGATACGATAATAGCGACTAACCGTTCATCTTCATCGTCGACGTAGACGCCGCCTTTCCAAAAGCACGATGCCACCCCTTCAAGAATGACCGGAATGAGTCTTTTTTCCACAAGAGGGTGACTTGCAATGATCGCCGCAAGATCCGCGCCGTGAGCAATGCTATGCGCCCAACCTTTCCCATCTATTAATCCACGTGTATCTTGTTCTTTTAATAGGTAAGTTGCACTTTTCTCCATCGCATGACTTCGTAATTCCGAATTCATGAATGGCTGTTCTTGATCCAACCAAAATAATCCGGTCAGCCAAAGTGTTGAGAATGAGCGGGTGAACACATCATCCGAGTCTTTTCCGCCAATTGATAATAATAAATATCGATCGGTAATTAACTCCTTACAGGCATGAATTAATTGATTTGATTCCAAGTGCTGCCCTGTAAGCAACTTAACGAGCAATCTGTAGATCAATTCATCGCGCAATTCGCCATCCGTGGACCCAAGGTTTTCTAACATGAACTCAAAAAGCTGCTCTCCATGCAACTCCATATAGTTTTGACACTGAATATCATCCATTTCCAGCACCATTTTCATCTGCTTTTTCATGAGGGACCTCTTTTCCTTTGCTTCATTCCTCAAATTCAGATTCAAGCCGTTTCTTGAATTCTTCTGCAGCGCTATAACCTTGCTGCTGTAAATACCAGTTATTCGCAGCAGCTTCGATTAAACCTGCTACGTCCCTTCCCGGCTGCAATTGAATTTGGATATGTGGAATCGGGACGTCCATATATGTCTTGAATTTCGTATCCAGTTCAAGTTCATTATTCAATGCATTGTCTTGCCACTCGGTCAATTCGATATCAAGCGCAATCCGACTCTCCTCTTGAAACGCCGCTCGTCCATAAAGCCTGACTACATTGAGGAGACCGATGCTCCGCAACGCGAGGAATTCCTTGTTCTTTTCGTCGTGCGTCCCTAAAAGCGTCTGCGGACTCAGCTTTTTCAGTACTACAATGTCATCTGCAATCAATCGATGCCCTCTGCCGATCAACGTATGTGCCGTTTCACTCTTCCCAACTCCCGACTTTCCACGGAGCAGGATTCCGATGCCGGCTACGTTGACACACACTCCGTGGACCGCTATTTCAGGGGCCATTTCTTTTGTGACATAAGCATCCAGCTTTGCGCTCATTTCGCTCGTCGAGTCGGGAGTCCGCAAGACGGGTATATGTTCCTCCGTGCAGTATTGTCGCAAACCGAGCGGCTCTTCCTGATTGGATGTAATAATAATGCATGGCGGATCATATTGGACAATATTGGCAATCCTCAGCTTACATTCATCATCTGAGAGCGTATGTAAATAGTTGATTTCATTCTTGCCAAGGATTTGGACATGTTCTGTCGCAATAAAATCAAATTTATCCATGAATTCCAAGCCTGGTCTTCTTACTTTTGTCTTTTTCAGGCATTTATCCAGCATATGATGTCCTACTAGAACTTCCAATGAGAATCGCTTGACGATATGTTCGATTGTTACAGTTTTCATATCCAAGCTCACCTCCCGTTTCAATTCGATTTTGTTAATTATTTCATTTCGTTTTAGTATAACATGTTGGACTGCATATGCATTCATGAAGCATTGTTTCGTAACATCATTTTTCATTTTCGGGAAAGACTATGGTTGAAAGGAGATGAGAGGATGGGACGCAATAATCGTATTTTAGTTCCCGAGGCACGAAAGCAATTGGATCAGCTGAAAGTGGATGTGATGAAAGCAAAAGGATACCCGGTGGATGCCGAACAGCCTGATGCAGTGAAGTTTGAAATTGCTAAGGAATTAGGCATTCCCCTATCTGAAGACTACAATGGCAAGCTGACTTCTGAACTGGCGGGGAAAATCGGCGGGCCGATCGGCGGAAATATGGTAAAAGAAATGGTCAGATTAGCTCAAGAACAATTGGCCAAAGATAAAAGATGAAAAAACTTTCGAAAAAGATGTTTATCCAATAAATGAGATGGGTATTTGTAGAATACAAGGCAGAACGAAAGTGGATGAGATTGAAGGATTGTTGATTCCACGAAGATTTGCACAGCCTTGGCGGAAAATTTGCTTTACTGGCAAGTGGAACACTCGTCCGGAGCAAAACGGTAAGAGCTTCGGCCACTTTTAGTACGGTAAGAGGTAGGTTTTTTGTGGAAGTGCAACTTGAAGCTGACACCCAGTATGGCCGATCATGAAAAGGGCTAAACTTTTTAAAGTTAGGGGTCAGAACAATCAAACTGCGCTGACGGGCGTTTACTGTTTGTCAGAAAGAACGGTTTGAGCAAGTGAACAAACAATCAAATTTTCCGGTGCGGAAAGAAGAGCATGGTCCTCTATAGGGATCATGCTCTTTCTATGTGTATGTATATGTAACATTATCCAGGTGTGCCGACTATGAAGGAGAAGTCCAAGTACAAATGAGAATTTATTACAGATGAATGACAAGTCCAAACGCGTGAAAGAGAACTCATGTGATCACTCGAAGCCTGTCATCAATTTTACTCCCCCTTATTACAGCACCGCATTCCAATTTACAGGTTTACATTTCTTATCCATCCATTTTTTATCCGGCGCATCATACGGTGCAGAAGCAACCAAACGGTCATCATGCCATATTGCTGCCTCGGAACGTATCATTTCATCCAGCAGGATTCGAGTAAATTCTTCAGGTTGAAGTTGAAATGAAAAACGAGCGAAGTCGTTGAACCAACCACATGATAATAAATAGTCATCAATATCCTTTTTCGCCAGACCATCTTTAAGCATTAGCGAGAATGCAAAGATTCTCTTACAAGCATGCCATGAAACTTTTTCCGGCGCACCAAGCCACTTTTCTAGTCTAGTTCTTGCCAAATCGATTGAGGCATGTGGATTTTCCATTTCTGGTCCATGTCCTGAAAAAGCCTTTTGAATCCTGAGATTGGATAATCGGTCCAGACTTTCTAAAGACCGCTGAATTGATGAAACACCTTCTCGAAACATATTCAACCATCCGATATCGTTTCCGTGAAAAAGATCACCGGCAATCAAAATCTGTTCCGTCGGATCGTATAAAGAAATATGGCCTAATGTATGACCTGGTGTGTGCAGGACTGTCAATGTTCTGTTCCCCGTTTGGATCTCTTCATTATCCGCGAGTTTTCTATTGACTTCATAAGGCTCGACAGGCTGGTCCAGCCACTCTGCACTACATGCTTCAGCAGCGCGTGAATTAACTAGTTCAGCATCCCATTTATGAGCAGCAGTTGAAACACCATAGTTTTTTTGAAAATGATAATTCCCGCCCACATGGTCGCTATGATAATGTGTATTCACAATGAGGTGTAAATCTTCCGGTGAAACACCAGCTTGTTGGATCAACTGTTCCGTCTCCGTAGCATCACTCCCAAAGCCGGTATCTATAAGAATTGGCAGTTCGTCATTGATGAGAATCATATTTGCACTCGGAAATTTTCTTTCAAAGAAAATAATATTGGAATGTTTCATTTGCATATTTCCCCCTTCAGAATTATTTCTTCATGAAATACTTACGGCCTAATTTTTCCACAAGTCCAGGAGTGAGTGCATACAATTTGCTCGATATTCCCATAATGCCAGGCAGGTTGATTTCCCGAACAGGTTTTTCGATCGTTTGAAGGACTGCATCGGCGACAGTGCCGACTTGCAACAGGTGCTTTCCTAGCGAAGAACGATAGTTTCCGGTTCTATCCGCCGAGTCTATGAACGGCGTGTCAATCGGACCCGGATGGATAATGGAAACATGAATGCCGAAAGGGGCGACTTCCATGCGCAGCGCGTTCGTATAACCGATCAGTGCATGCTTGGTAGCTGCATAGACAGAAGCCTTTGGTGTCGCTACCTTTCCAGCCTGTGAACCAATATAAATGAGATGCCCATCCTGTTGTTCCATCATTTGCGGAAGGACTCGCTTCGTCAGTTCTACCGGCGCAATGAAATTTGTATCCATCATCGATCGGATCGCATCGTCAGAAATCAGATGTGCGGCCTCGAAATGCCCCACTCCAGCTGAAAAGATAACGATATCCAACGGGCCGGTCTGCTCTAATAGGCTATCCAGCTCTTCCACCTTTGTAATATCCGCAGGAATGGCAATTGCCCCTTCATTTTGCAATTCCAACAATTTATCCGGCGCCCTTCCTGTCGCATAAACCGTATAACGGTCGGTGTCGGATAATAGCCGCATGGCCGTTGCATAACCGACACCGCTCGTCGCTCCAGTTACTAAAACTGTCTTACGTTTGTTCATAATACAAAATACCGCCTTCTCCGACCGTTTCTTGTACTAGTCCTTTTGATAGTAAATAATCCGTTTGCCCGATCGTTTCAGATAGTGTAAGACCTAGTTCCCTTTCATACACAGCCGGGAACAATTGCTGCGTCAGCTCATAAATTGTCTTGCTTCCATTTTTCAGCATGGCATGAACTTTCATTGCCCGTTCATGCTGTTTCTGAAGTCTGGATTCAATTAAAGGATGGACATTTCGCACTTCATTCCCATGTCCGCCGTAAACAATGTCAATCGGCAAACCTAAAAGTCGTGTCAATGAAGCATTGTATTGCAATAATGACTTTGGACGCGCCGCTTCACGGTTTGCAGGAGGTTCGATCAATGGATTCGACGATACCTTCTCAAGAACGAGGTCCCCGCCAATCATCTCGCCTGTTTTTTCATTGAAGAGCGCAATATGGCTTTGGGCATGCCCGAGCGTTTCCATGACAATCCATCCCGGATGCCCTGTCCATTCGTCGCCTTCCCCGATCATTCGGTCGAGCGTCCTGTCCCCCATCAATCGTATCGGCCGCTTCATCTTTTCCACCCAATTGAAAAAGGTTTCCGGTACGCCTTCTTCCTTCAAGCATTGCAAATAGAAGCGATCATGGTATTCCATGAAGGACGCATCTCTTTTAAGCCACAGGTCGTTGTATGAATGTCCGATCACTTCCGCCTGATCGAAGGCATCCATCCAGCCGGCATGATCCGGATGATGATGGGTTAAAATGACCTGCTCTATATCATTGAATGAATAACCGATTTCTTTAAGGCCTTGTTTTAGCGCTTCATACGCGTCAGGGGTTTTTGGGCCTGCATCGACGAGCGATAAAGCATCCCCTTTTACAACAAAAGCATTGACATCACCGACTGCGAACGGCGTTGGGATTTCAATTTTATGTATCATATAGGTAAACTCCTTCGACTTAATTCAGATTTAATAGTTATGAATGGTTATTCAGTCCATTGTACCTCTTTTACCAGATCACGTCACTCTTGAAAAACCCCCATTCTTGAAACCTTTAGTAGCGCAATCCGTAGTATACTATAATAAAGATATCTTTTTTTTGAGGGGGATGAATATGGGGATATTCAATTTTTTCAAAAGTCAATTCATCGAAGTCATTGAATGGACAGACCAAAATTCCAATACGATGGTATACCGTTTTCCGGTACAAAACAATGAAATAAAAATGGGCGCGAGTCTTATCGTCCGCGAGTCACAAGTCGCCGTCTTCGTGAATGAAGGAGAAATTGCCGATGTGTTCACTCCTGGACACCATGTCCTTTATACGCAAAATATGCCTATATTGACGAAGCTGAAATCCTGGAAAACCGGATTCAATTCTCCATTCAAGGCAGAAGTCTACTTTGTGAATACCAAGCAATTCATTAACCAAAAATGGGGAACTTCCAATCCGATTATGATGCGTGATGCGGATTTCGGAATGATACGGTTGCGTGGCTACGGCATTTATTCATATAAGGTTTCCGATGCTGCTGTTTTCTTGAGGGAACTATTTGGAACAAACAGTTCTTATGACACGAGCAGCATTGAAAATCATTTGAAGAAGATGATTCTATCCGGCTTGACAGATCTGTTTGCAGAATCACAAATCCCTGCATTAGACCTTGCGATGTATTATGACGAACTAAGTCTGCAAGGAAGAGAGAAGATGAAAGAGCGTTTCGCCGAATTCGGCTTCGATATTACTTCCCTCTATATTGAAAACTTGTCGCTTCCAAAAGAAGTCGAGGAGGCAATGGACAAGCGGACGACGATGGGCGTCCTGGGAAATATGAACACATACACCCAATACCAGGCGGCTGAGGCGATCCGCGATGCTGCAAGAAATGAAGGCGGAGGTATGGCAGCAACCGGAGCCGGTATCGGAGCTGGCGCCGCCATCGGAAATGCGATGGCAGGGGCTTTCAGTGCGAATCAACAGCAGACAGCCCCTTCAGCCGAACCGGCTAAAATCGTTTGCCCACACTGCCAAGCGCAAATTCGGGCAACAGCAAAATTCTGCCCGGAGTGCGGAAATTCTGTTCAGAAGAAGAAAGTTCCTTGTGTCAATTGCCAAGCGGAAATTAATGAAGGATCGAAATTCTGCGGAGAATGCGGCGCCAAACAAATAACGGAGAAAAAATGTACTGGATGCGGAGCAGTTAATGGCCCGACTGCAAAGTTCTGCGGAGATTGCGGAGAGGGCCTTGATGGCTGAACGTAACGGGGTGACGGGATGACGAATGTGGATAATGAATTCGTTGAAGATGGAATCATTGAAGAAACAGAAGTGAATCAATGCAGTTCTTGCGGAGGAAATACAGTATATGATCCTGTTACCCGAGGCTTGAAATGCCCTTTCTGCGGAACTGAAGTGGAAATTGAAGCAACCCGTGAGAATACGACCGAACATGATTATTTAGAGGCATTGGATCAAGCGGACCATAGTTGGAGCAATGAAAAACGTGTATTCAAATGTGAGAACTGTGGTGCAGAAACCTTGTTGGATAATGATAAGGTGGCAGATTTCTGTGCCTTTTGCGGCTCATCTCATATCGCGGTCACTCAGCATGATGCAGGTATCAAGCCCGCTTTGGTGCTTCCCTTTCAAATTTCGAAAGAACAGGCTGTTGAGAAATTCAAAAAATGGATTTCCAAACGATATTTCGCGCCTTCCAGATTAAAAAAGGATCATGAACTGAAAAAAATCAGCGGGGCTTATATCCCCTATTGGACATTCGACTCTCATACAAAATCTGCCTATACGGTCAGGATAGGCACATATTATTATGTCATGGAAACAAGAACTGTCCACCGCGATGGAAAGACGGAGCAAGTTACGGAACAAGTCAGGAAAATTAGATGGCGCACCGAATACGGTAGATATAATAAATTTTTTGATGATGTATTGGTTAAGGCATCACGAAATGTCGCTTCCGGTTTGATTGACAAAGTCGAGCCCTTCCAACTTGACGGTTTACTTGATTATCGAACTGAATATTTATCAGGCTTCCTCGCAGAACGTTATTCGATCCCATTGAAAGAGGGCTGGTATTCAGCGCGAGGTATTATCGATCAACGGATACGGAATGGCATCTTACGAAAGGAAACGGGCGATGAAGTACAAATCGTGAATGTGGATACGTCCTATGATGGCATAACATTCAAGCATATATTATTGCCGCTATGGATATCCTCCTTTGCCTTCAACAATAAAATTTACCGCTTCCTAGTGAATGGGCAGACTGGAAAAGTAAGCGGCAAAGCCCCGATCAGTGTGTGGAAAGTGATGTTCACCATTCTCATGATAGCCCTTGTCGCCGGCATTGTTTATCTATTCCAAGATGTACTATAATCATTGACTTTTATCTGACAACGTGCAATAATCACTATAATTTACAATACTAAGCATTGAAGAAGACGAGTACGGACAGTGAAGGAAACAGGAAATGCGGCCACCGACTGAAAGCCGCTATCCCACTCCTGCCCCGAACCTGCTTCCGAGCTGCCATGGAAACATGGCCGTCCCTTTCACGTTACGAAAGCTAGTAAGTTGTGCCGGACAGATTCCGGCAAATTTAGGTGGTACCGCGGAAACATGCGTTTTCGTCCTGATTTTTCGGGACGGAAGCGCTTTTTTTATTTACAAGAAAGGACGGATGAGGATGGGTACGATTGTGTTCGTAGGAGCCGGTTCAATGGCAGAGGCGATTATTGCTGGTATACTGAATAATGAAGTCATGCAGGCCAAAGATGTTTATCTGATGAATAAATCAGATGATGAGCGGCTTTCCTTCATGCAGAAAACGTATGGGATTTCACTCGTTTGTCAAGAGCGGATCGCTTTGCGGGAGGCGGACCTTATTGTGTTGGCGACAAAACCGAAGGATATCAAGGAGGCGATGCGTGATATCACTAGGTTTCTGAATGACGATGCAGCTGTATTATCCGTCATTGCAGGTGTTTCAATGGAAACGATTGAAAAAGGTCTTGGCAAACGCCCTATCGCCCGTTCCATGCCAAATACTTCTGCAACGATCGGAAAATCTGCAAGCGGTGTTTCGATGAATGATTTAGTGGATTCAACGTTGAGGAAACAGATTTTGGATCTGTTGTCATCCATCGGGGTTGTAAAAGAGGTCCAAGAAGATGAGTTGCATACAGTGACGGCTTTATCCGGCAGCGGACCTGCTTATATTTATTTTATGGTAGAAGCTTTGGAAGAAGCTGCAATTGCAAGGGGGCTCTCCAATGATGTCGCACGCGAGCTGATCATCCAGACATTCGAAGGAGCTGCCGCAATGTTACGCCAAACCGGTGAAGAACCTGAACTGTTAAGAAAGAACGTGACAAGCCCCGGCGGCACAACGGAAGCCGGATTGAAGGCACTTGAAAGTCGGCTATTTAAAGAGACGATTCAAGAGTGCATCAATAGCGCGGAAAGGCGTTCCAGAGAACTGGGAGCTTTGTCTTGATTGATAAGATTAGGGGGTTATTGTATTGGCAAAGTTATTTAAACCTTATACAATTCGTGGAATGGAAATGAAAAACAGGATTGTCATGGCACCAATGTGCATGTATTCTAGCCACAACTTGAACGGAAAAGTTGAGGATTGGCATAAGATCCATTATGCCACACGAGCTGTCGGGCAAGTCGGACTGATCATCGTGGAGGCGACCGCTGTATTGCCGGAAGGCCGTATATCGGATCGGGACCTTGGTATTTGGAGCGATGACCATGTAGAAGGACTTTCTGAAATCGTTCGTTTGATGAAACAGCATGGTGCGAAGGCTGGCATCCAGCTAGCGCATGCAGGCAGAAAGGCAACGGTGGAAGGTGATATTTACGCGCCAAGCGCTATCCGTTTCAATGAACAATATAAAACGCCCGTTGAAATGTCGCTTGCGGAAATCCGGGAGACAGTTGACGCTTTCAAGCAAGGCGCTATCCGGGCGAAAAAAGCCGGGTTTGATTGTCTTGAGCTGCATGCCGCCCATGGTTATTTGATCAATGAATTCCTAACGCCGCTTGCAAATAAAAGAGAAGACGAATATGGAGGCCCTTCGGAAAATAGGTATCGTATTTTGCGCGAAATTATCGATGCTGTCCGTTCTGTGTGGGAGGGTCCATTGTTCGTGCGGATTTCTGCGGAGGATTATTCGGATGGCGGGATGACGACGTCTCAATACATTGAAATGGTGAATTGGATGAAATCACAGGATGTTGACCTGATCGATGTCAGTTCAGGCGCGGTTGTCCCTGCAAAAATCGATGCGTTTCCGGGCTATCAAGTGCCTTTCGCCGAGCAGATTCGAAAAGAGTCCGGTATTGCAACGGGTGCAGTCGGATTGATCACGACAGGTTTGCAGGCTGAGGAAATTTTGAAGAACGGCCGGGCGGATGTCGTACTGTTAGCAAGGGAATTGCTCCGTAATCCATATTGGGCATATTCTGCCGCGAAGGAATTAGGTGTGACAATCGATCCACCTAAGCAATATGATCGAGGATGGATCTTTTAATGAACATATAAAGCTGCCGCTTGTCGATAATGACGGCGGCAGCTTATTTCTTTATCAACTGTTCATTTTTCCATTCAAAATGGCTGAAGTCTTCTGCAATATGGATGTTCGGGAAAATAGCCCTTCCTTGTTCCTTAAGGCTCGTAATATCCCCTGGCATGAACCTTGCGCTAATATGATTTGCAATTAGTGCTTTCACATTTGCCCCTTTCGCTGTTTGCGCTGCATCGCCTACCGTTGAATGGCCATAGTCTTTCGCAAGGTCTCCGGTTTCGTTATCAAAAGTAGCTTCATGAATTAGGATGTCTGCTTCATCCGCCAATTCAATAGCAGCTGAACAGTATTTGGTATCCCCGAGAATAGCAACCGTAAATCCTTTTTGCGCATCGCCCGTTACGTCTTTGCTGTAAACGATTCGCCCATCGGCAAGCTCAATGTCTTCCCCGTCTTTTAACCTTTTAAGCAAAGGTCCTTTTGGCACACCCGCTTCGAATGCTTTATCTACAAGAAGCTTGCCAGGCAGAGGCTTTTGTTCAACTCTGAATCCGAAACATTCGATGACATGCTCAAGTTCTTTTGCTGACACTTTGAACCGGTCATCTTCAAAAATGCTGCCTTCTTGAATCTCCTCTATCTTCAAAGGATATGTCAGGTGTGTTTTCGTTAAACGAAGCGATGTCATGATCCATTCCTTTATGCCAACTGGACCGTAAATAGTTAATTCTTCATCCCCGCCTAAAAAGGAACGCGATCCGAGGAAGCCTGGCAATCCGAAAATGTGGTCGCCATGTAGATGTGTGATGAAAATCTTATTGATTTTACGAGGTTTGATGGACGTTCTCAGCAGTTGATGCTGCGTCGCTTCTCCGCAATCAAACATCCAATAGCCCATCTGTTCCGCGGATAGGTTGAGGATCAGCGACGATGTGTTGCGTTGTTTGGATGGCATGCCGGCACCTGTGCCTAAGAAAAATAACTCCATTATGTTCGCCTACCTTTCTCCAAGTCCTCGTTTGACGGAATTCGGACCGAATTTCTTCTCAAGTTCTGTTACAAGTTCATCCATTTTCGCTTCTTTGGCGTACCTCTCAAAGCTGTCAAACGATAATTGTTCATTCAACTCATTTATCGGAATGACATTCGATACTGTAATTCCTAATAGCCTGATTGGATCTCCATCCCAATGCTGTTTGAAAAGAGCTGCCGCTTCTTTATATAAATCCGGGGCTTTATAAAGCGGATTGATGAGTGTCCTGCTTCGCGTCTGGTTTCGCCAATCAGACGTACGGATCTGAATCATAATAACATTTCCCGCAAGTTGTCTTCTGTCCAATCTTTGGGCAACTTTTTCCGACAACTGCTTGAACACCTCGAGACAGGCAGAAAGCTCCGTTTCGTCGATTGGCAATGTTGTAGAGCTGCCGACGCTTTTCCTTTCTTCTGCTGCATCAGGATCCACCGGCCTGTAATCAACGCCATTCGCCCGGTTCCGGAGTCTAATGCCGTTTTTGCCCAATGTGTTCTTTATTAAAGATTCATCAGCTATCGCCAAATCCCCAATCGTGGAAATACCGATTTCATTCAATCGTTTTTCAGTGCTTTTTCCGATTCCGTGCATTTCAATGACGGGCAGCGGCCACAAAATATCGGGCACTTGCCTTTTTCGCAAAATCGTGATGCCCATCGGTTTCTTCATATCAGAAGCGGTCTTTGCTAAAAATTTATTCGGTGCAATTCCGATGGAGCAAGGCAAGTCCAATTCATGCAGGATCCGCTGTTGCATATGCTCTGCAATTTGCCTGGCATTCGTCAAGCCGCCGATATTTGTAATGTCAATATATGCTTCATCGATTGAGACGGGCTCGACAAGATCGGTGTATAATCTCAAAATCGTGAAGACGGCGTTAGAAGCAACCCGGTATTTTTCATGGTCGGGCGGCACGATGACGAGATTGGGGCAAATCCTTTTCGCTTCGCCGACAGGCATTGTCGTGTAAATGCCAAGCGCTCTTGCCTCGTATGAGCAAGTGACGAGTATGCCCCTCCGTTCTTTAGGATTTCCAGCAACAGCCATCGGTATCCCTTTCAATTTTGGATCATGGGCCTGCTCAACGGAAGCGAAAAAACTATTCATATCAAGATGAAGGATGACTCTTGGCTGTCGTTCCCGGTCGGTAGTCATTCACCTCACCTCCATTGCTTCATTGAAAAACCGGATGGATGGACCCATCCGGTTCTCTTTCATTTTTCCTGCATTCGCTGTGTATGCACATATTCACCGATTTCATCCATGCCAGTCAAAGTCCGTGAAAGGATTTCAGCATCGACAACGGTGATCATCCGATCTTCCAGGTTAGCGACAGTCTTAAAATAAGGGGTTCTCGAATATGCCATCAAGCCTGATGACGTCAATTTGCTTTCAGGGATATCCAAAATCTCCTTCGCATCAAGAACAAGCAAACCAATAAATAAATTTTCGGTTTGCACGACAACGACCCTTGCATTCATGTCGTCTTTGGCAGAGTTGCCGTAAAGGATTTGCTGAAAATCCAATATCGGGACCAATTCTCCTCTGATTTTCATCAAGCCCAGCATATAATCAGGCAAATGTGGAATTGGGTTCACCCGTTCCAGTTTTTCAATCGAGACGACCGTATCAACTGGCAAAGCATATTCCTCTTGACCGCATTGAATGATAACCGCTTTCATGTCATTCATGTCTTAAGCCCCCTTCGTCGCCACAACGCGTACGATTTCAATTAATAATTCAGTGAGCTTATTCAATTCTTCCACTGGCATGCGTTCATTTTTCGTATGGATTTCCTCATATCCGACCGACAATGTCACGGTTGGAACACCCATCCCATTGAACACGTTGCCGTCGCTTCCGCCCCCGCTCGTCATGAGTTCGGGTTCTCTGCCGACATTACGGATCGCTTCCATAGCCGTTTGGACGACTTCCGTGTCTTCCCCGAAGCTGAAGCCCGGATACATGAGCTTCACTTCCGTTTCCGCTTTACCGCCCATCGCAGCTGCCGTTTTTTCAAACGTTTCCACCATATGGGCAGTTTGTTTTTCAAGCTTATCGGAATTGATGGAACGGGCTTCCGCTAAAATATGGACTTCATCACAGACGATATTTGTCGCTTGTCCACCTTCGAAATGGCCGATGTTTGCTGTCGTTTCCGAATCAATTCGTCCCAGTGTCATCGCGGCGATTGATTTTGCAGCAATATTGATTGCCGAAACTCCCTTTTCAGGTGCAACTCCTGCATGGGCTGTCTTACCATGGATAGTTGTCCAAAGCTTAGCCTGGTAAGGGGCCGCTGTAACAATCCCACCAACTTTCCCATCACTATCGACAGCATAGCCATATTTCGCTTTCAATAGCGCCGCGTCCATCGCTTTTGCGCCGACAAGTCCACTTTCTTCTCCCGCCGTAATGATGAATTGAATATCTCCATGTGGCGTGCCTTCTTCCTTTAACACTCTTGCCATTTCAAATAAAGCCGCAATCCCTGCCTTATCGTCCGCTCCTAAAATTGTTGTTCCGTCCGAATAAATATATCCGTCATCACGCAATTCAGGTTTGATTCCTTTTCCGGGAACGACTGTATCCATATGGCATGTAAAGTAAATCGGATCCGCGCCATCGACTGTACCTTTCAATGTTGCGATAAGGTTGCCGGCACCATGTCCAGTCACTTCTTTGGAGTCATCTTCAACAACTGTGAACCCGAGATTCTCCATTTTCTCCTTCAATACAGTGACAATACCTTCTTCATGCTTCGTTTCTGAATCAATCTGTACAAGCTCAAAAAATTCATCCAATAACCGCTGTGCATTCACAATGCATCGCTCCTTCGTTTTAATACCTTACAATGGAATGTTTCCATGTTTTTTCTTCGGTCTCGTCTCTTGCTTATTCCTCATCATTTCAAGTGCCTGCAACAGTTTAATTCTTGTCTCCCTTGGATCGATGACGTCATCAACCATCCCGTGGGAAGCGGCAACATACGGGTTAGCAAACTTCGCACGATATTCTTCGATTTTTTCCGCTCTTGTCGAATCCGGATCATCGCTATTGGCGATTTCACGGGCAAAAATGATATTGGCTGCCCCTTCAGCCCCCATGACGGCTATTTCAGCGTTCGGCCATGCATAGACAACGTCCGCGCCGATCGCTTTAGAGTTCAATGCGACATAGGCTCCGCCGAATGCTTTTCGTAAAATGACTGTAATTTTAGGGACTGTCGCTTCCGAATAGGCATACAAGATCTTCGCGCCATGACGGATGATGCCCCCGTGCTCCTGCTTCACGCCCGGGAAGAATCCGGTGACATCTTCAAACGTGATAAGCGGGATATTGAATGAATCACAAGTTCTGATAAATCGGGCAATCTTATCTGATGAATTAATATCCAATCCGCCTGCCATCACTCTTGGTTGATTGCATATTAACCCGACAGATTCGCCTTTCATTCTGGCGAAACCGACAACCGCATTCTTGGCGAATTCTGCCTGCACTTCGAGGAACGAATTTTCATCGACGACTTGTTCGATGACTTTGCGCACATCATAAGGCCGTATCGTCTCAAATGGCACGACATCCGCCAGATCGTTTCGATAGTCCTCTTCAAATCTTCCTTCAAGGATAGGGGCCTTTTCTTCATTGTTTTGCGGAAGATAGGAAAGGAGATTTCGCACTTGCTCCAATACAGTCTTCTCGTCTTTTCCGCGGAAGTGTGCGTTCCCGCTAATGGAATTATGTACTTTCGATCCACCTAAATCTTCGGATGAAATTTTTTCTCCTGTCACCGTTTCAATAACTTTCGGTCCTGTAATGAACATTTGGCTTGTTTCATCTGTCATGAACACGAAATCAGTGATTGCAGGAGAATAGACCGCCCCACCTGCACATGGCCCTAAAATGACGGAAATTTGCGGAATGACCCCTGAATAAATTGCATTGCGATAGAAGATTTCGCCGTATCCATCCAGTGATACGACCCCTTCTTGAATACGTGCACCGCCCGAATCATTCAAGCCAATGAAAGGTGCGCCATTTTTTGCGGCCAAGTCCATGACATTCGCAATCTTCATTGCATGCATTTCCCCTAGTGCCCCGCCAAAAACGGTGAAATCCTGTGAGAATAAATAGACCGGACGTCCATCGATCTTTCCATATCCTGTTACGACGCCGTCGCCTGGTCCGATTTGCTTGTCCATGCCAAAATCGCGTGTCCTATGTATGACGAAAGGATTCAATTCGACAAAAGTGCCTTCATCGAGCAAAAGATTGATTCGCTCCCTTGCTGTCAATTTCCCTTTTTCATGCTGCTTGGCAATCCGGTCGTCTCCCCCGCCAAGTTCAATTTCTCTTTTTCTATCGTATAATTCATTGATTTTATCATAAATGTCCATTCGGCTTATCCCCTTTGTCACATAGTTCGTACAGCACTCCGAAAGATGACTTCGGATGCATGAAGGCCACTTGAGCACCGCCTGCTCCTAGTTTTGGTTCATCTTGCAGCAATTGAACGCCTTTTTCCTTTAACTCTTTCATCCGCGTCCGGATATCAGAAACACCGAAAGCAATATGATGGATGCCTTCTCCCCGTTTTTCAAGGAATTTAGCAATCGCACAGTCTTCTCCGATCGGCTCAAGGAGCTCGATCTTACAATTTCCTGCATCAATGAAAGCCACTTTCACTTTTTGACTTTCAACCTCTTCGATTCCAATTAATTTCAATCCTAACGTTTCTATGTAATAGGGCAGAGCATTATTCAAATCTTTAATGGCAATTCCGATATGATCCACTTTTTTCATTTGAACGCCTCCTTCAATCCATTGTAACGTTTTCTAATTAAATCCGCTACATCTTGAGAATTTTAAGGAATCTGTTAAAATGGAAGTATCTATAACGGTGAGGAGATTAGCCCGATGAGCAATAAAAAAGTGCAGAAAATTGTCGTCTATCTAATGATTGCGGCTATGGTCGCTTCAAGTGTCCTTATTGGTTTAAGCGTATTTTTATAAGAAAAAAACAGTCCTTGGTGGACTGTTTTTTATATTTCCTCACAATGCTCTTCAAATTGGCCTTGCAAGTTGGTTACAACTGACATTGGGTCATGACCTTCAATCTCATAGCGGCCCACTTCAGCAACAAGCTTTCCATCTTTCAATAATGCAAAGGATGGGGACGAAGGCAGATGATCTTCACCGAATATCATGCGTGCGTATGCAGTCGCTTCCTTGTCTTGTCCTGCAAACACAGTGACAAGATGGTCAGGTCGTTTATCATAATGGATAGCATGTGCTGCAGCAGGACGAGCAATGCCTCCTGCACAACCACAAACGGAGTTCACCATGACAAGAGTCGTTCCCGGGCGTTTAAATGCCGCTTCCACTTCCTCCGGTGTTGTCAACTGTTCATAGCCGCTTGCTTCCATTTCTGACCGCGCTTGCTTCGTAATATCTTCCATATAGAAATTAAAATCCATAGTCATTCGAATTGGCCCCTTTCAAAATATATTTTCATCATAGCAGTTGGTTGTTACACTTGCAAAAAAGCGGATTAAAAGATTGGTTTTTTCATTCCATCGGAAGAATGGAATCTACAGCGCCGGCAACTGTCATTTCACCGGTGAGCAATTGTTTTTCAAGTTCCACTACGAGCTCTTTTTTCCCTTGCTGTGAAAAGAAACTATCGATCAACCGATCCCTTATCATCGAATGGAACCAATCTTTCGTCTGGGACTGCCTACGTTCATGCCAGACGCCGCTTGCTTCCATTTGTTTACGGAACTCTGTGATTGTTTCCCACACCGTTTCAAAGCCGGTACGTTCGAGCGATGATACGGGCAGCGCTGTCGTTGTCCAGCCAGGTGTTGCGGGTTGTAGGAAATGGAGAAGTTGGCGGTATTCCCTAACCGTTTTTTTCGCAAGCTTTAAATTGTCACCATCTGCCTTATGCACGATCATGCAATCTGCAAGCTCCATGATTCCTTTTTTCATGCCTTGCAGCTCATCCCCCGCACCCGTCAAAACGAGCAGCATGAAGAAATCGACCATTCCTCTTACAACGGTTTCACTTTGACCGACCCCAACCGTTTCAATCAGGATGATGTCATAGCCTGCAGCTTCGCAAAGCAGCATCGTTTCGCGAGTCTTTTTATGAACGCCGCCAAGTGTCCCCGATGAAGGCGAAGGCCGGATAAAGGCGTTCGGATGTTTCGCTAGCGCCTCCATTCTCGTCTTATCTCCCAAAATGCTTCCGCCTGTCACCGTTGAACTAGGATCGATGGCGAGCACAGACACCTTATGTCCCGCTTCCGCTAATTGGAGGCCGAACGATTCGATGAAAGTGCTCTTCCCAGCGCCAGGGACCCCTGTCACGCCGATCCGAATGCTATTCCCCGCTTTCGGCAACAGCTTGCGCAGCAACTCCTGTCCTGCTTTCTGATCTTGAACTGCCCGGCTTTCCAATAGTGTGATCGCTTTGGAAAGATACAGCCTCGATCCTTTGCTGATTTCCTCGTACATTCCATCGATGTCGATCGTCTTTTCTTTCTTCACAAATCTTTTGCGTTTAGGGGCAACCATTCCATCATGCCGTGACTCAATGCCGTTCATTACATGCATTGCACTGTCATCCTGTAAACGTTTCTTCTTGTTCACTCCGTCACTTCCTCGTAACCGAGAGCTCTGTAAATGTCCTCTATCACTTTCTGTGCAGCGACTGGTATGACTGTCCCAGGGCCAAAAATCGCCGTCGCGCCATTCTCCCTGAGGAAATTATAATCCTGTGCAGGAATGACTCCGCCGACAACGATCAGAATGTCTGCCCTTCCAATTTTCGAAAGCTCATCGCGCAATGCCGGAACGAGTGTTTTATGCCCCGCGGCAAGCGAACTGACACCGATGACATGGACATCATTTTCCGCCGCCTGCAAAGCTGTCTCTTCTGGAGTCTGGAATAAAGGACCGATATCCACATCAAATCCTAAATCAGCAAATGAGGATGCAATTACTTTCGCTCCTCGGTCATGGCCGTCCTGCCCCATCTTAGCGATAAGAATGCGGGGGCGTCTGCCTTCATTGTCCAAAAACTCGTCTGCCATCGCCTTCACTTCTTCAATCTCTTCCGCGTTGGAGAAGTTGGAGCTGTAGACACCGCTCACAGAACGAATCACCGCTTTATGCCTCCCTGACACTTTCTCGATTGCGTCGGATATTTCACCTATTGTTGCCCTTGCCCTGGCAGCATTCACGGATAACGCCAGGAGATTTCCATTTCCGTTGCGTGCCGCCTCAGTCAACTCTTCCAAAGCCGCAGTAACCTTCATTTCATCCCGCATACTTTTCATGTGTTGGATGCGATCGATCTGTTTTTGGCGTACAACTGTATTGTCAATTTCCAATATATCGATAGGCTCTTCCTTTTCAAGCCTATACTTATTCACACCTACGATCGTTTCCGAACGGGAATCGATTTTCGCTTGGCGCTTGGCAGCAGCTTCTTCGATCTTCATCTTCGGCAAACCGGTTTCAATCGCCTTCGCCATTCCGCCCAAGTCTTCGATTTCCTCGATCAGTTCCCATGCTTTTTCCATAAGATCGGCGGTCAGCCTTTCGACATAATAAGAGCCGCCCCACGGATCGATTGTCTTCGTCATATTCGTTTCTTCTTGCAAGAACAATTGCGTGTTCCGGGCAATCCTTGCCGAGAAATCCGTCGGCAACGCAATCGCTTCATCGAGCGCATTTGTATGCAAAGACTGTGTATGGCCCATAGCGGCTGCATTCGCTTCAACCAATGTTCGCGTCACATTGTTGAAAGGATCCTGCTCCGTCAAACTCCATCCTGACGTCTGGGAATGCGTACGCAATGCAAGAGATTTAGGGTTGGACGGATTGAAGGACTGCATCATTTGTGCCCAGATCTTTCGCGCCGCCCTCATTTTTGCAATTTCCATGAAATAATTCATGCCGATTGCCCAAAAGAACGACAGACGCGGCGCAAATGAATCAATGTCGATGCCTGCCTTCAAGCCGGTACGAACATACTCAAGCCCATCTGCCAATGTGTATGCAAGCTCGATATCCGCCGTTGCCCCCGCTTCCTGCATATGGTAACCCGAAATTGAAATGGAGTTGAATTTCGGCATGTTTTTGGATGTGTACTCAAAAATGTCGGCGATGATGCGCATCGACATTTCCGGCGGAAAAATGTATGTGTTCCGCACCATATATTCTTTTAAAATATCGTTTTGAATCGTGCCCGCAAGCTGCTCAGGGGACACACCCTGTTCCTCCGCCGCAACAATGTAAAAAGCCATGATTGGCAAAACAGCGCCATTCATCGTCATTGATACGGACATTTGGTCAAGCGGTATACCGTCGAAAAGGATTTTCATGTCTTCAACGGAATCGATTGCGACTCCTGCTTTTCCAACGTCTCCTGTCACACGGGGATGATCGGAATCATAACCACGGTGTGTCGCCAGGTCAAACGCTACCGAAAGTCCCTTCTGCCCCATCGCCAAGTTCCTTCTATAAAACGCATTACTCTCTTCTGCCGTTGAGAAACCGGCATATTGACGGACAGTCCATGGTCGCGCGACGTACATTGTCGGGTATGGACCTCTCGTATTCGGGGCGATACCCGGCATGTCATTCAAATGAGCAATGCCTTCTACATCTTTAGTTGTGTAGCTTGATTTGATCGAAATACCCTCATTCGTTAGAAAAGGCGTTTCGTTACCGGAAGGATTTACAGCTGTGTTCAGTTTGCTTATATCAACTTTATTGAAGTCAGGTTTATTCATTCCCGGGTCCCTCCCTGCCACGAAGTCAGTACGCTCTGCAATTTCTCTATTTTGTTCTGGCGATTGAAAATCATACCGTTAAGGCCGAGTTGCTTCCATTTGTGCATTGTATTTTGGTCGATTTTCCCCGCCACGTCCAGCATGATATCCGCCGGCAGCTTTTCAAGGAGACTTTCCATTTCAGCCGATACAATCTCATCTTTGCCGCAGACAATTGCGTAATCGGGCTTTTCAGTATCCAGCCATTCGACTGCCTGCTCAACATTTTCGAAAGCAGGGCTCCAACTGCTCTTAATCCCGCCGGAAGCCAGGAAACTAGTTACGAAATCCGCACGAGGCTTAAAGTCTTTCAATTTGCCGAATGTCAATAGTACCGTTTTCGGTTGATTTTCACTGAATGATTGACGGAGTTTTTCAAAAGGTTCAGACAAACGAGCGATTTGATTAATACCACCCCATTCATCAAAGTTCGTCGAAGTAAGCTCAGCGTACACATTCGTACCGATAAGCGACCGTTTACCGGTAGCAATCTCGTTTTGAAGTTTTAAGAAGTTTTCCTCCAATCGGCCGCTTGCAAGGAATGGATTGATACCGCCCTTGCTCTCAATTTCCAAAAACAGCTTCCAGGACTTTTCGACAAGCTCTTCCGTCAGTTGTTCAATAAAATAAGAACCTCCTGCCGGATCAAGAACTTTTTCCACATGTGCTTCTTCTTTTAAGACTAGTTGCATATTTCGGCTATTCCGTATTGAACTCGCATTTGGACCGGTCAGTATATTATGCGGATGCGCTTGTATAACATCGGCTCCCCCTAAAATAGCGGCAAATGTTTCATTCCCTGCCCGAAGCATGTTGACGTTCGGATCCAGCTTTGAAAAAGAACGCAAAGATGTAACAGCAAACACCGGAATAAATGGGGGCTCGTTGACACCATAGGCTTGTGCGAATGCTTGCCATAACACACGGAATGCCCGCAGCTTAGCGATTTCCATGAAAAAATGTGTGTCAATTGGAAGGCGGACGAAAAAGTTGTCTGCAAATGCTTGGAAGCTTTCGGAACTTGAAGCGATCCGTGAGGCTTCGGACAATGCAATCGCTAGTTCAGTTACCGCATCAGCTCCGTCATGATGCGCTTTCCATAAGTCCGCACCTGCAGTCCGGATGTTGTTATAACCGACAGGAACAGTCCAATCAGCCACCTGTATGATTCCTGTTACTGACTCCCGAACTTCATGATGTACAAAATCGAATGCCCTTAAAATTGCGTCATCTTTACGTACGTTGAAATAAAATACAGGGAATTTTGCTATGAATGAAGATAATTTTTGCAGCTGGTCATCAGTCCAGTTGAATGGATGTTCACCATCATACACAATGGCTTCATTCCCTTTTTCGATCGATTCCTCCAATTGTTCTATGTAGTCTGCTCCGTCACTAGCTATCGTCTGTTGCGCAATGATCCATCCTGCATTCCGTTTAGACGATCGAACTACGGAAGCGCCATCAAAAGCTTTCCTTTCATAATAAAGCGGCTGAAGATCTATGCCTTCTAATGTTTTCGTTGTTAATGCTTCATACGGTTTCCCTCTCAGGGAATTAACAGCAAGTTCTTTCCATTGATTGAAATCCGCTTTTTCAAAGGTCGTTTTTTTCATATTATCAATTGTCAACTTGGTTGCTCCTTTCGTATTGAGCATGCGCGGTCGGCTTCACTGGGACTTCTCCGACTGGGCCAACCTTAAAAATGGAAATACATCAAATACTTCTTCAACTACTTCTAGTTTACCTGACTGGCCAACTGTTTGAAAGCGCAAAAGGGGCGTAGATCAAGTCGATTGGAATCCCGAAAAGAAAAAGCCGCCCCTCTTTACTAGAGGGACAGCCATGCATTTCATCAATAAACAGATGTGTTGTCTGCTGAAATGTTCTCAAGGATTTCCTTGACCCGTGCAAGGAAACGGCCAGCCACTAAACCATCAAGCACGCGATGGTCGAGTGATAGACAGAGGTTTACCATGTCACGGACTGCGATCATACCGCCGTTCATGACAACAGGGCGCTTGACGATCGATTCGACTTGCAGGATTGCTGCTTGTGGGTAGTTGATAATACCCATCGATTGGACCGAACCGAATGAACCTGTGTTATTGACGGTGAATGTCCCGCCTTGCATCTCATCGGACTTCAGCTTGCCAGAACGCACTTTGGATGCTAGCTCATTGATGTCGCGGCCGATGCCTTTAATTGTTTTTTCGTCGGCATGTTTAATGACCGGCACATAAAGGGCATCTTCGGTAGCTACTGCGATGGAGATGTTGATATCTTTTTTCTGGATGATCTTATCCCCCGCCCACATTGAATTCATCATCGGGAATTCTTTTAAGGCTTGGGATACCGCCTTCACGAAGAACGCGAAGTATGTGAGATTGAAGCCTTCCTTCTGCTTGAAATCATTTTTCAAGGAGTCACGGTACTGGACAAGATTCGTTACATCCACTTCAATCATCGTCCACGCGTGAGGCGCTTCGTGTTTAGAACGAAGCATATTCGTCGCTATTGCACGTCGCACTCCCGTAATCGGAATTTCGATATCACCCGCGGCAGTTGGAACTGATGCTGGTTCCGCCGGCTTGCTTGCAGGTGCACTTTGTACAGGAGCAGATGTTTGCTGTTCAACATTTTTCGGCGCCTGTTCGATTTGCACCGTTTCCGCAGTTGGAATTTCACCGCTATCAATAATTCTTTGGAGATCTTTACGTGTGATGCGTCCTTCTTTACCTGAACCCTGGACAAGTGAAAGGTCAATATTATTTTCTTGCGCCATCCGCATGACCGCTGGAGAGTAACGCGCTGCTCCTGCTTCACGTTTAATCGGCGCTGCAGGTTTTTGTGAGCCTGCTGCAGGCATTTCATTAGCCGGTTCTTCTTTTGCAGGAACAGCTTCCACAGGTGCTTCCGTGCCGCCTTCCGTTTCAATCGTACAGACGACGATTCCAACTTCTACGGTTTCACCTTCCTGTACGATGATTTCCTTTATCGTTCCAGCAAATGAGGACGGTATTTCAGCAGTTACTTTATCCGTATTCACTTCTGCCAAAGGGTCGTACTTATTGACAGTGTCACCCGGCTTTACTAACCACTTTTCAATCGTTCCCTCAGTAACACTTTCTCCAAGCTTCGGCATTTCGATTTTTTCGATTGTCATATCATAACCCTCCTTTCCAATTAAAATTCTGCGAGTTCACGTGCAGCTTTTTCAACTTTATCCGGGTTGACCATGAAGAATTTCTCCATCGTAGGCGCGTATGGCATTGCCGGGATATCCGGACCCGCAAGACGCCTAATCGGTGCATCAAGATCGAATAGGCAGTTTTCTGCAATAATTGCAGATACTTCACTCATGATGCTGCCTTCCAAATTGTCCTCCGTGACGAGCAACACTTTCCCCGTTTTCGAAGCCGCTTCAATGATCGCTTCTTTATCTAACGGATAAACGGTGCGCAAGTCTAGGATATGAGTGGAAATTCCATCCTCAGCCAATCTTTCCGCCGCCTGTAAAGCGAAGTGTACACAAAGCCCGTAAGTGATAATTGTAATATCATCCCCTTCACGCTTCACGTCCGCTTTTCCGATAGGCAATACGTATTCCTCTTCAGGCACTTCCCCTTTGATCAATCGGTATGCACGTTTATGTTCGAAGAATAGAACCGGATCATCATCACGGATCGCCGCTTTCAACAACCCTTTTGCATCATAAGGAGTCGAAGGAATGACGATTTTCAAGCCTGGTGTGCTTGCGAACATGGACTCGACTGATTGGGAATGATATAAAGCGCCGTGGATTCCGCCGCCGAACGGAGCACGGATCACGATCGGACAAGACCAGTCATTATTGGATCGATAACGGATTTTTGCAGCTTCAGATACGATTTGGTTCACAGCTGGCATAATGAAATCCGCAAATTGCATTTCAGCGATTGGACGCATGCCATACATTGCGGCTCCGATCCCAACGCCGGCGATTGCGGATTCAGCAAGCGGCGTATCGAGTGCGCGATATTCACCGAATTGATCGTAAAGGCCGGTAGTCGCTTTAAAAACGCCGCCTTTCCTTCCAACGTCTTCTCCAAGAACGAATACATTTTCGTCTCTTTCCATCTCTTCTTTCATGGCAAGTGTAATTGCATCAATATACGAAATGACGGCCATTATTCGTTCCCCCCTTCTTCTTTATAAACATGGCGAAGCGCATATTCTGGTTCTGCGTATGGTGCTTTTTCGGCATAGTCAGTCGCTTCATTGACGATTGCCATGATACGTTCTTCCATTTCTTTTTCATATGCTTCATCGATGACGCCTGCTTCGCGTAAATAAGAAGCAAACTTAGGAATCGGATCGAGCTTTCTTTCGTTTTCAAGCTCCTCAGGATCCCTATAAAGACGATGATCGTCGTCTGAAGAGTGGGCTGTCAATCGATAGCAGATTGTTTCAACAAGGCTTGGACCTTCCCCATTGCGCGCGCGATCAGCAGCTTCCTTCACTACCCTGTATACTTCAAGCGGATCTGTCCCGTCTACAGTTACACCCGGCATTCCGTATCCGATAGCGCGATCGGAAACATTTTCACAAGCGAGCTGTTTTTCAACTGGCACCGAAATGGCATACTTATTGTTTTCGACCATAATGACCGTAGGTAATTTATGGACGCCTGCAAAGTTCATCCCTTCATGGAAATCACCTTGGTTGGAAGAGCCTTCCCCTAAAGTGACGAATGTGATGAAGTCTTCATTTTTCATCTTCGCAGCTAATGCAACGCCGACCGCATGCGGAAGTTGCGTTGTAACTGGGGATGACCCAGTCAAAATGCGGTTTTTCCGTTGTCCGAAGTGACCGGGCATTTGGCGGCCGCCCGAGTTCGGGTCTTCCGCTTTTGCGAATGCCGAAAGCATCAATTCCTTTGGTGTCATTCCAAAATGGAGGACAACGCCCATATCACGGTAATAAGGTGCAATCCAATCTCTTTCCTTATCAAGTGCAAACGCAGCGCCAGCTTGGGCCGCCTCCTGTCCTTGACATGAAATGACAAACGGGATTTTACCCGCACGGTTCAATAGCCACATACGCTCATCCAAACGTCTTGCCATAACCATCGTTTCATATATTTCCAATACGTCTTCATTCGTCAATCCCAGCTCTTCATGACGTGATTTAGTCATGTTTGAAACCCCCTTCTTTTCCAAATCAAAGGATCGGTGTTCCATTCACACGGACAGCCGATGCCGATTAGTTATATTACATATGAATTGCAATACCATCAACTGCAAGGGACGCTTCCCCCATCACTTCAGAAAGCGAAGGATGTGGATGGATTGTTGAAGCCACTTCCCATGGAGTCGCGTCAAGGACCATTGCGAGACCGGCTTCGGAGATCAAATCCGTTACATGCCCGCCAATCATATGGACACCTAAAATATCATTTGATTTTTTTTCGGCGATGATTTTGACAAACCCGTCAGCATTGCCATTGACAAGCGCTTTCCCGATTGCAGCAAACGGGAACTTGCCGACTTTGACGTCAAATCCTTGTTCTTTAGCCTGAACTTCCGTTAGACCGACACTTGCGGCTTCGGGACTTGAATAGATGCATCGGGAAATGTTCGTATAATTGATTGGTTCTGTCATGTGTCCGGCGATATGTTCCACTGCAGCGATTCCTTCATGGGATGCCACATGTGCCAGCTGAAGTCCACCTATACAATCACCAATTGCGTAAATGTGATTTTCTTTCGTCTGGAATGTCGGCCTCGTCTGAATAAAACCGTTTTCAATTTGAATTTCCGTGTTTTCAATGCCAATTCCTTCAACATTAGCTTGCCGTCCTACCGAAACAAGCATCTTTTCAGCAGTGAATTCCTTCATTTCACCTGAAACGTCAGCAGAAATCGAGACAGAGTCCTCCGTTTTTGAAAGACTGTCCGCCGCCACTTTCGCTCCTGTTACGAACGTAATTCCCTTTTTCGACAGCAGCTTTTTCATTTCTTTTGAAATGTCTTCATCTTCCGTAGGGATGATCCGATCTGCATATTCGATCACCGTGACATCGACCCCGAAATCATTCAGCATCGAAGCCCATTCAATTCCAATGACGCCGCCACCGACAATGAGCATTGATTTCGGAAGTTCGGTCATTTGTAAAGCACCATCCGAGGAAAGAACTTGCTGTTCATCAATTTCCAATCCGGGTAACGTGCGAGGTCTGGAACCAGTTGCGATGATAAGGTTTTTCAGGATTAGCATTTCATTTTCTTCTCCGTTATTCATTTCAACGGAAATCGTCCCTGGCATCGGGCTGAAGATTGACGGACCTAACATGCGGCCATAGCCTTCGTAGACATCAATTTTCCCTTTTTTCATCAATCCGATGACACCTTTGTGCAACTGTTGAACAATTTCTTCTTTCCTTGCTTGGACACGCGCGAAATTCAATGAGGCGCCGCTCGTATCGACACCGAAATGGGCTGCTTCATTTTTCGTCATTTGATAAACTTCCGCACTTTTCAATAAGGCTTTGCTTGGAATGCAGCCTCTATGCAAACAAGTCCCGCCGAGTGCATCTTTTTCAACGAGTGCTGTCTTAAGTCCCAATTGTGCGGCTCTTATTGCGGCAACGTATCCGCCGGTCCCTCCGCCTAAAATCACTACATCGTATTCGTTCGCCATAAGTATTCATGGCCTCCTATTCGCTATCCATCAAGCCGGATAGGTTTTTGCTTGCTCTTCTCCGTTCATGACTCGCAGAGCGCCTTCAGCAAGGGCTTGCAATTCGTCTTCACCTGGATAAATGATAACCTCGGAAATCCATCCGACACGTTTTTTAATCATCTCCACATATTCCTTGCCGTATGCGAGACCGCCAGTCAATAAAATCGCATCGACCTTGCCTTCTAGCACTGTAGCGGCGCTTCCGATTTCTTTTGCAACTTGATATGCCATTGCTTCATAGACTAAAGCCGCCTCTTCATCACCGGCTTCTATCCTTTTTTCAACAGTGACAGCATCGTTCGTGCCTAAATAGCCGACAAGTCCGCCTTGCCCGACCAATTTCGCCATGATTTCTTTCCGGTAATACGTACCTGAATAACATAGATCGACCAACTCGCCAATCGGGACAGTTCCGGAACGTTCGGGACTGAATGGCCCGTCGCCATGCAAGCCATTATTGACATCAATTACCTTGCCCTGGCAGTGAGCCCCGACCGTAATGCCGCCTCCCATATGTGTGACGATTAAACGGAGATCCTCATAACCTTTGCCCACTTGCTTCGCATATCTTCTGGCAACCGCTTTCTGATTGAGAGCGTGAAAAATCGATTTTCTGCTTATTGGTGCAAACCCTGAAATTCGGGCTATCGGCTGCATTTCATCGACGACTACAGGGTCGACGATGAATGCAGGGATATTCACTTCAGAAGCAATCTCATGTGCAAGGATGCCGCCAAGATTAGAAGCGTGCTGTCCGGAAAAACCTTTTTCCAAGTCGTTGAGCATCGCTTCATTGACGATATATGTACCGCCCGAAATGGGTCGGAGCAATCCTCCTCTTCCACAGACGGCATCCAAATCCGACGGCTGAATGCCGCAAGTTTCCAAAGAGGAGAGGATGGCGTCTTTCCGGAAATCGTATTGATCGATGACAGAAGCGTATAGTGCAATTTTATCCGCTTGATGCCTCAATGTGTCCTCAAAAATGATCTGATCATTAGCGTACACACCGATTTTCGTTGATGTAGATCCGGGATTGATAATGAGAATCCGGTAACTTTTCTTTTGCACGGCCATCCTCCTCTCGATCGGCACCTGTAAACTAATGATTTTCTATGATGTTTTATTTTTTGCGAGAAAGGACGCTTTTTTCATTTTGCAGGAACTGGCCGCGTGATTTCGCAACTCTGGCAATACGTTCTTCAGCTAGACGGTCCGCTGCGACATAGGACGGGATATTGTCACGCTTGGAAATCGCAAAAATCTTTTCAATCGTATCGTAAATTCCAGCGACGCGTTTCAATGCACGTTCCCGGTTATAACCTGCTAGTTCATCTGCCACATTGATAACGCCGCCAGAGTTGATGACGTAGTCAGGTGCATAGACGATGCCCATTTCATGGATCGTATCTCCGTGCTCTGGATTTTTCAATTGGTTATTCGCTGATCCTGCAATCACTTTCACTTTCAATTGAGGGATCGTTTCATCGTTGATGATGGCGCCTAATGCACAAGGTGCGAAAATATCTGCGTCTTGTGAATAGATTTCGTCCGTCTCGACAGCAGTTGCACCAAACGCATCAACCGCACGTTGAACCGCTTCTTTATTAATATCCGTGACAATCAGCTTTGCGCCTTCTTCATGCAAGTATTCGCAAAGCGTGTAAGCGACGTTGCCAACGCCCTGTACAGCGACAATTTTGCCTTCTAGGGAGTCGCTGCCGAATGCTTCTTTTGCAGCTGCTTTCATTCCTTTATAAACGCCAAATGCCGTCACTGGTGAAGGGTTGCCCGAAGATCCGAACTCCGCTGATACGCCGGTTACATAATCCGTTTCCAAATGAATCAAGTCCATATCCGCTTCTGTCGTGCCCACGTCTTCGGCAGTAATATATCTTCCGTTCAATCCTTCGATGAAGCGTCCGAACGCACGGAACATCTCGTCATTTTTATCCGTTTTTGGGTTGCCGATGATGACTGTCTTTCCGCCGCCTAGATCCAGCCCAGCCGCCGCGTTTTTATACGTCATGCCTTTCGCCAGACGGAGTGCATCCTCGATCGCTTCCTCTTCACTTGCATACGTCCACATCCGTGTACCGCCTAGTGCAGGTCCGAGTGTCGTATCGTGGATTGCGATGATTGCCTTCAACCCTGAAGTTTTGTCCTGACAAATGACCAGTTGTTCGTAATCGTGAGTTTCCATATATTTAAAAATTTCCATGATGTAGTTCCTCCTCCGGAAAAGTCCGTTTTAGTTTTTGGATGTTTGGATGGCTAACGCCAATGAATAAAGCTTAGTTTCTGCACTATCAGATCGCGATGTCAATACGATCGGTGCACTTGCACCTTGTATGATTCCGCCGACCTTCGCTTTCGCAAAGTACATAAGCGATTTATATAAGATATTACCTGCCTCGATTGAAGGCACTACGAGGATGTCCGCAAGTCCGGCAGTTTCGCTCGTTATCCCTTTATGCCTTGCGGAATCGATGGACACCGCATTATCCAACGCAAGTGGGCCGTCAATGATGCAATTCGTTATTTGCCCTCTTTGATTCATGACGACAAGCGATGCAGCATCCGTAGTCGGCGTCATCACCGGATTAATCGTCTCGATTGCTGCAAGCGGAGCAACAATTGGCATGTCGACGCCGCACGCATTTGCTGCTGCAACCGAATTCCTTATGATTTGTGCTTTCTCTTCCAAGTTCGGAGCGATGTTCATGCCAGCGTCCGTCACAAAAAGCAACCGATCATAGCCTTCCACTTCAAAAGCCGCTACATGGGAGAGGACTTTACCTGTCCGTAACCCATACTCGCCGTTCAATACAGCTTTCAGGATGACTGCAGTCGGCAGGTTGCCTTTCATCAGCACTTGCGCATGCCCGCTTGAAACGGCGCGTACGGATTTTTCCGCTGCCTCTTCCTTGCTGTTAGTATGAAATAGTGTGATAAAAGGATGTCCTTCCAGTTCAGGGAAGTGTTCTTTTATCGTCCGATGCATTTTTTCTTCATCATCAAATAGAAGAAAAGATGCAATTCCTTTCATAATTGACATTTCCACTGCCTCTAACACTTCCGAATCCGCAGCGCATGCCACGGATACGACTTGCGTTCCGGAAGCAGCCGTTCTTTCAACTAAAGCGTCCAGTGTCGACATTTCAGCAGCCTCCTTTAGATGAGTTTATATTTCTCCATTTTGTAATATAAGGAACGCAATGAAATGCCTAGACGGTTCGCTGTCAATGATTTATTTCCGTCATGTTCATCCAACGCCTTTTCGAGCACAGTCCGTTCGTAATCATCCATTACAGAGGCCAATGTGCTTTTTTCAGGAAGGACATCTTCGCCTGCTTTCACTTCATTCGTGAAAAGGGACCTTCTTATATCTTCTTCCCCGATGACATCTGATCCATGCTTCATAAAAATCATTGCACGGCTTAAAACATTTTCAAGTTCCCGGACATTGCCCGGCCATTCGTAGCTTTGAAGCCTACGTATCGCTTCTTCCGATAATCTTTCCACATTCATGCCAAACTCCTGATTCAACTTCTTTAAAAGATGAAGTGCAACTTCCGGGATATCCGTCTTCCGCGTTCGCAATGGCGGAATTCGGATAGACAACCGAGTCAGCATATAATAGAAATCCATGTTGAATGTACCTTCATGGATTGCCTTTTCAAGGTTTTTGGATGATGCCACGATGATCCGTGCACTCTCGGAAGAATATTGGCTTACAAAATACTCGAGGAGCCGAGATTGGACCGATAATGGCAAACTTGTCACTTCGTCCAAAAAGAGAGTTCCTTTTCCGGCTTCCTCAAGCAAGCCTGCCCTTAGACTTTTTCCTGGATCCTGTTCTACGTTTTCCCCGAAGATCTCTTTTTCGATTACAGCCGGATCAATCGCTCCGCAGTTCAGGCGGATAAACTTATTGGACTTTCTGTCGCTCCCGCTATGAATGGCGTTTGCGAACAACTCTTTCCCTGCTCCCGCTTCTCCGCGCAACATGACCGGGATATCCGATTTCGAGGCGATTTTTGCCTGATCAATCGCAAGGCCGATATCCGCGGAACTTCCATGGATATCATCGAATGTACATGTCGACTCCAATTTCCTTATCGTTTGTCTTGCCCAATCCAATTCTTTCATCAAACTGCGCATTTCGGTTATGTCATGAATGACACCGATGCTGCCCTTCACTTGCTGATCGACGATAATAGGGGCAACATTCACGATGACATCCCGATTATCTTCCCCGATCCGCATATTGACGCCTCTGACCGGTTTTTTTGTCTTCAACACTTTCATATGAATGCTTTCACCTTCATTGATGTCGACCGATGCGGGTTTTCCGATGACCTCATCTTCAGTTAAGCCAGTGATCCGCGTATAAGCCGGATTGACAAGAATTCCATTCCCTTTTTCATCGACAACTGAAATTGCGTCATCACTTGAATGAATAATTGCCTCCAGCATCGTTTTCACTGATTTCAAATCGGTGATTTCTTCGGCGAGTTTGATCATCTCAGACATATCCTTGAATAATGCAAACGCGCCAAACGTCTCCCCTTCCGCCGAAATAAGCGGATACCGGGAACTGACGATTTTCACACCATTCGGCAGGATCATTTCATCATTCACTTCGGGTTGACCGGATGAAAGCACCCTGACCAATTTGCTGTCAGGTATGATTTCAAAAATCGATTTGCCGATCGCTTCGAAATCAGAAACTTCCAACATCGTGCAAGCGCTTTCATTAATGAAATCGATTACACCTTCATGATTAATTCCAATCATGCCTTCATCAATCGAATTAAAAATGTGACGCTGCCTATACATTTCCGTTTGAATCTTTTGGATGAACTGCTTATTTTCATTCAAGAGACCTACTAGAAGATTCGCGACTGAGCCGGGAATCAATAACGTATTCATCTTAACATTTTTCAGCAATTCATCAAAAACCGCTTTCTCACCTGTTACATCAAATACAATCTGGACATCATTTGTCAGGAACGGCTTCCAATCGGTGCCGTGCGAGATTCCTAGATTCCTGGCAATGGTTAGCCCTGGTGCCTGTTCATCAATGTCGACAATTGCCGACACATTCATGAATTTCGAGTTCAAGAGAAGGTTTAGTATGTTCGTGCCACCAGACCCAGCTCCAACAATGAGTACATTTTGCAAGGATATTCATTCTCCTTTTAGCACCATGCAATCTTTTGCAAATCTATTTTCATCATACACGATTGCACTGTTCTTGACAATATTTGTTGTGCGGGTAAAATTAACTTTGGTAAGGAGACTGATATTATGGCACGTATGGCGGCATTTGTCGTTCTTTTGATTCCTATTCTTATCACTGCAGGCGGCATTAAGCTCATGCGTGATTCACTTTTCGGAATCCAATTCAATCCTTTCCCTTTCATCTGGCTTCAATTCACGGTTGGCTTCCTCATGTTCGGAGCGGGCCTCGCATTCTTTGCAGGTTTTCTCCTACGCCGTGACCGCCGAAAGGGACGGGTACAAGATCGATTCAAATAAATCATTGATACGAATAAAGGACATCGGCTATTTGGCCGATGTCCTTTTATTATTTAAATCTGTCTGGAAAATCCGTTATCCAGCCGTCGATGTATGCAGGCGGTTGGAGAGCGATTGCCTCCTTGCCCGTAACCCCATAGACTCTCAATCTTTTTCCGCTGGCAATCATTGCGCCAATATACGGTTCTTTCAACAAACGTTTATGAAAGTTGAAGCCATTTACGAAATCGTACTTTTCCAAGTGATCCCAATCCGTTGTTTTTGCTTTTACAAGTAATGCCGTTTCAAGAAACGGAGCCATCGCTTTTACCTTCATTAGAATTTCAGGATCGAATGAAGACAAATGGACATCATCCAAAAGCATAGCCATATCGATAATTTCACGCAAAAATTCCGGCCTTTCGGAAACAGTCTCTTTTAACTCAATGTTTAATGCGAGTCGATTCAATTCACAGAATGAAACGACCTCCCGCAATGTCGGTATGCGATGCCCTTTAAAGCGCCTGAAAAACTTGCTGCCGATTTTCACACTTTGCAATTCACTGAAATGGAGGGCGGAAACGCTTTTCCGGATTCCTGCTATTCTGTAAAGATCCGCGTCATGCACCACAACAGGTACTCCGTCAGCTGTCAATTGAACGTCCAATTCAATTCCGTCTGCACTTTGCCTTGCAGCTTCCTTGAATGCACGCATCGTATTTTCAAAACAGATACCTGAAGCACCCCTATGCGCGAATACAATAGGTTTAGACATTAAGGACTTTGTCGACAACTTCGAAGACACCTTTCGTCGTTTTATTCAGCAAGCTTGATTTTGAGCCGATTTGAATGATGACACCTGGATATGCCTCTCGCGCAACTTCAATTTGCGGCGGCTTTGCAGTTTTTATTTTGTAGAGGCCTACTTGGATCTCTCGGTCCAGTTCAAACATCTTATCTCTGCTGGCTTGAAGTGCTTTTTGTAATTTATCATATGCATCTGCCTGCTCTCCGCGCAACTGACTTGAAAGCCCGCCATCAATTACAGCTAATTGCGTTTCAACATTTCCGGCTGTTTTTTGCAGCTCTTTCAATTCCAAAGCCATTTGTTGTATTTCCTGATAGATCACATCTTTATCGATCCCCTTAGCGTACAAATGGGTTGTCCTTTCATGTGTATTGCCGGCGAATCCGCATTCAATCCTGTAAAGCGCTTCAATCCGACCACCGATGATTTTCCCCCTAAGTTTATCTACCAAAACCGTTTCGCCGACTACGTCTGAGCCCAATATGTATAATCCCACATTGATGTTTTTCGCGAAAAGCCTGCAATTGTTTGCATGCTTGATGTACATATCTCCACTTGCCTCAATGAGGGAAATATCCCCGCCGAAGACCCCACCCTTAATATAAAGATCCCCTTCAGACGAACAGATCTCCTTGGCATTCGTCACACCTTCATTCCCCTCAATCGAAATATCACCGGTTGCATTCACAGAGTATCCCGCTATGACAGTTCCATATACTGTCACTGCTCCGTCAAATGTAATTGAACCTGTTTCAGGACCGACGTCACCGTTAATGATCAAATGTTTTCCGACACTTACATTGTCATCAACGAATTCAAGGGCACCGCCGAAAAGGGCGCGAAGCACGATCTTCCCCTGTTCAACCACTTCGACAACAGATTTTCTATCAAATCGAAGCTTTGCATCATTTCCTCGTACTGCAGCCACGTTAATCCCGAAAACATCTTTTCCCGGTTTGCCATCGGTGGGCGGTATTTTCTCGCCTAACCAATCGCCTTCTTCTACATGTGTAACAAAATTCATTTCATAGTAATCCGCCAGGCCATCTTCCCGAATCACAGGCTTTTTCTCAGGCTTTTCGATATATGTAATTTGGGCGTCATCGCCTTTTTCAGGTTCCCGGCCTACAGCCGCCAAGATCGGAGTTCCTGGGTACAACTCATCCTCTGTCAGGTTAGTTATGCCAAAGATGACACCATGATCATCCAATGATTTTCTAATTAAATGGAGCAGTCGGGGCTTCTCTGTTTGAAATTCGGTTATCGTCATATTCATAATGACTTCTGCTTTCATGTGATCCGGAGATACGATCACTTCGATAAGAGGTAAATAATAACCGATTTTATGTCCATCCCCAACTTCCGTGAGCGCTTTTCTTAAAGCCGGAAAGGAAGCTATTTTGATTCTTGGGTGTTGATTCGTAATCATATCGAATGATTTTAACGGAAATCCGGTTTTTTTCAAGTCGATTACAACATCTTCTTCTATTACGTACAAGTCAAAAAAATCATTCTGAACTAGCAATTCGACACCTCTTTTACTCAACTCATCTCCCCTATTATAAAGTTTAAATAATATTTCCACAATAGGAGATGAAAAAAGCACCGCTGCATACACGGTGCCGAGTAAGAAAATTATTTAATAATAACAGTTAGCTTGCTACGTGCTCGAGACGGATCTTATCCGCAATCATTGCAATGAACTCAGAGTTTGTAGGCTTACTTTTCAAATGATGGACTGTATAGCCGAATGTTTTTGAAATAACGTCGTAATTTCCTCGATTCCAAGCCACTTCAATCGCATGCCGAATTGCCCTTTCCACACGAGAAGGGGTTGTTTTGTATTTCTCCGCAATGTCCGGATAAAGAATCTTCGTTACGGAACCAAGCAGATCGACGTCAGTGTAAACCATTTGAATTGCCTCTCTTAAAAATGCATATCCTTTAATATGGGCGGGAACTCCGATTTCCTTTATGATCGAAGTAATCGTATTATCGAGCGCCCTTTGTGTCATCGTTGTATCTGCTTCAACTTGTTTTTGAACGATTGGCCTTGAAGTTTTTGCAGTACCTGAAATTTGGAAGATCTGTGAAACCAATCTGTCAAATTCAAATGGTTTCAACATGAAATAAGAAGCGCCAAGGCTTCCCGCCTGCGCCATGACATCCTCTTGCCCGAATGCGGTCAACATAATGATGTGCATATCCGATAATACTGGATCCGTTTTAATCGTATCCAAAACAGCAATCCCATCCAAATGCGGCATGATAATGTCTAAAAGAAGAAGATCCGGTTTATTTTCCTGCAGCATAGAAAGACATACTTTCCCATTATGCGCTGTCCAAATCACTTCCAATTCAGGGTGTTGCCCGAAATATGCATCCATTGTGCTAACCAGTTCCTTGTTATCGTCCGCTATTGCAATTCTTACTTTCCCCATCCAATTTTCCCCCTACTCGTTTTTCATCCATTACATTTATTCCCATGAATCTATTATTCGCATGAAAACGTTTTGCTGTAAAGGAAAAATTCGACAAACATTTGAACAATCCTCTTGTTTTTCGAAAAATGAAACTTACGGATTACGGTTTCGTCATTATTCGACGAAATTCAATGGAAAAACCGATCCGTGCCCGGATCGGCTATTCCATTTATTTTCGTCTTTCACCGTCTCGCATCGTCACTAAAAACAAGCCCGCGCCTTTTTTCGGTTCGTCGACAAACATATGAGTGACCGCTCCGACGAACTTTCCATTTTGGATAACAGGGCTGCCACTCATTCCTTGTAAGATTCCACCGGTGGCTTCCAGCAATTTCGAATCGGTTAAGATGAAATGAAATTGCTCCTCCTCAACGTCAGTGATTCGGATGGAGAATTTTTCGACTTCCGTCCCTTTTACTGTAGTAAAAATTTCCGCTGCCCCAGCCTGTAATTCCGTGGGCTGCATAATTTCGAGAGGTTCAGCTAACACTTTCTTGTAAGCATCGTTCCACGTCCCGAAAATCCCGTATACTCCATTTTTTTTGATCGTTCCTAAATATTCTTCATCGTCTACAATAGAGGAGATTTTGTATCCTGGAGTTCCTGGTACACTTTTCTTGATCTGTTCAATTTCTGAAAGGTAGATCGCGCCATGTTTAAAAGGAGGTGGTGATTTCAAGGAGCTGTCGACGATTTGGTGGCCTAGGGCTCCGTAAGTGCCTGTCTGCGGATCTACATAGGTAAGTGTCCCGGTTCCTTCCGTTCGGTCTTTGAGGAAAGGCAGAAGGCGTTTCACCGCATCTTTTTCCGCCAGCACTTCAACCGCTGCACCTTTTCGACTGATATTCATGTGGATTTTCTCTTTCTTCGCTTTCATCATGGCGTGTTCAAAATCGCCAAGACTTATGATGTCCGTTCCATTAAGTCGGACGATTGAATCGCCTGCCTTAAGCCATTGTTCATTGTTAACCAGTACATCATTCGTAACGAAAATACCCGACAAATCCATTTGAATACCAATTGAATGGCCCATCGGAATAACCCGGTCACCGGATGAAGCTGAAATATCATGTTGGAACGGCAGGAAAAACAACAGCGTGGCAAACGAAGTGGATAACATCAGTCGTTTACTCCATCCCATGGTTCACCTCCTCAACTGAAAGATACTATTGGTATGTCCGTTCAGGTGAATCTTATGAAAGGTTAAATCATGAAAAAAAACGCATACATAATGTATGCGCCTAAACCCGGAAGGCAATTTTCCGTTCGTCAGCCATTGTCAATAATTCATTGGCATGCTGCAATGTCAGTGAAGTGATTTCCGCTCCCGACAGCATTCTTGATAATTCCTTTGTTCTTTCCAAGTCGGTAATTTCGACAACTCCTGTCGTTGTCCGATTCCCTTTCACTTCCTTCTTGATAAGCAAGTGATGGTCAGCCATTGCTGCAACTTGTGGAAGATGCGATATGCAAAGCACTTGCGAATGAGTGGCGATCATCGCGATTTTATCCGCTATGGCTTGGGCAACGCGTCCGCTTACTCCCGTATCAACTTCATCGAAAATGATGGATGTTACTCCTTGGTGCTTGGAGAAGATTGTTTTCAACGCCAACATGATCCTCGACAATTCGCCTCCGGATGCAATTTTCACAAGCGGTTTCAATGGTTCTCCCAGATTTGTTGAAATGAGGAAGAACACTTCATCAAAACCATTGCTGTCATAACTATTCGACGCTTTTCGATCGATGGAAACCTTGAAAGTCGACTTCTCCATGTGCAGCTCTTTCAGTTGTTGCATAATCGCTTCCTCTAATCGGACTGCCGCTTCTTGTCTGATAATGGATAATTCATTCGCTTCCACTTCTAGATCTTTTTCAAGCTGAGCGAGTTTTTCCTGTTCTTGGCCAAGTCTTTCATCCCGATTGAGCAGTTGGTCAAGATCGTCTGCAATTTTCTCCCGGTAAAGGAGGATATCTTCTATCGTTGCGCCGTACTTCCGCTTTAGCGATACAATCATTGCGAGTCGATCCTCGACCACCGGCAACCTTGTAGGATCATACTCCATACGGTCAATGAGGCTTTTCAATTCATGTGCAGTATCTTGCAATGAATAAAAAGCGCTTGAAATGATTTCCGAGTGGGATTCCAGATCCTTGTCGATTGAAGCTGCGTCTTCCAAATCACTCATTGCGGATCCCACCCAGTCCAATGCATGGTTGTCGCCGCTGATCGACTCATATGCAGTGTTCAAACGTTCAAAGATCCTGTTGAAATGTTGAAGTTTCAGCTTTTCGTCTTCAAGCTCCTCCTCTTCCCCGATGACCAGTTCAGCACTGTCAATTTCTTTAAGTTGGAAGGAATAAAGATCGATGCGCTGCGCCACTTGCTGTTCATTCTCATTTGCCGTTTCAAGCCTGCGTTTCAACTTCGTGTATTGACTATAAATATCGGCATAGTTGCCATGCGCTTCGGCCAAAGGGACTCCCGCAAATTGATCAAGCAGATGGATATGCCGCTTTTCATGCATCAATTCCTGATTATCATGTTGTCCATGAATATCTATCAATTGCGAACCAATTTCCCTTAAACTTGCAATCGTTACTAGTTTGCCATTTACCCGGCAAGTTGTTTTGCCATTCGCGTTCAAATCGCGTCTTAGGATGATACTGCCATCCTCGCATTCAATGCCGAATTCAGAGAGTTTTTCAAAGACAGGATGATGCTCATCATCGATTGTGAACATCCCCTCCAATTCAGCCTTTTTTGCTCCATGTCGGATGAATTCCTGCGAGCCCCTGGCACCGGCAAGAAGCTGAACGGCATCAATGATGATGGACTTTCCAGCACCTGTTTCACCAGTCAGGACAGTCAGTCCTTCTTCAAAAGTCACTTCGAGATGCTCTATGATGGCAAAATTATGAATGGAAATTTCACTTAACATTCAAGTATGCACCTCCTTCATCGAACGTTCAGCTTATATGAGAGCTAATAGCCTGTCTTTCACTTCAACCGTCAAAGACTCATCCCTGCAAATGATCATGCACGTATCATCTCCGCAAATCGTTCCGAGCATTTCATTCCATCCCAAGTTATCGATGAGAGAGCCGACTGCATGCGCATTTCCAGGCAATGTCTTAAGGATGATGAAATGACTCGCGCTGTCAATACCGACGAATGCATCCGTCAACATCCGGCTGAGTTTTTCTTCTGTGTTGTATTTATGGACAGGCGGCAAACTATATTTGTAACGACCGTCAGGCAATGGGACTTTGATCAGATGTAATTCTTTAATATCGCGGGAGACTGTTGCTTGTGTTACGTCCACTCCTGCGTTTTTCAATTTATCGACGAGCTGATCCTGGGTTTCCACTTCTTCATGTGTAATGATTTCCCGGATGCGCAGATGCCGTTGTCCTTTATTCAATACGATTCCTCCCATGCTTTTATTCACACCTTTCTTTTGGAATTATGTCAACGCTTCGTAAGCTTCAGTCACCAATGCACTGAAAGCCGAATCATCATAAGGATTGACCGGATCTTTCTCTGATTGCAAGTGGAATAGGAACTCGATATTCCCTTCCCCGCCTGTTACTGGAGAAAAGGAGATGCCACGTAATGAAAATCCGTTCGATATGGATGAATCCGCTATCTTTCGCAAAACTTCCAAATGAACAGCTCTATCTTTCACAATCCCTTTTTTCCCTACTTTGTCTTTTCCCGCCTCGAATTGAGGTTTGACGAGGGCAACTACGTCACCGCCTTCAGAAATGATTCTTTTCAGCGGCGGCAATATCAAAGCAAGTGATATGAAAGAGACGTCAATTGTAGCTACTTGTGGCGCCCCATTCATGAAATGTTCGGGTACCGCATGCCTGAAGTTTGTTTTCTCCATGACGGTCACCCGCTCATCACTTCGTATTTTCCAGGCAAGCTGGTTTGTTCCAACGTCAAGTGCATAGCAATGCTTTGCACCGTTTTGCAATGCGCAATCAGTAAAGCCGCCCGTTGAAGAACCGATGTCCAAAACGATTTTATCTTCGACTGAGATATCGAAAACTTCAAGGGCTTTTTCTAGCTTCAAGCCGCCCCTACTCACGTATTTTAAAGCGGACCCTTTAACGGATAGCGGCGAGTCCACCCTGATCTTCTCGCCCGGCTTGTCCAATCTTGTTTCGGCAGAGAACACAATTCCCGCCATTATTGAACGTTTCGCCTGCTCCCTCGTCTCGACTAGACCTCTTTGGACAAGGAGAACATCGACGCGTTCTTTTGGTTGGCCGTTCGTCATACGATTTCCCTTTCAGCATGGGTCAAACCTTTTACAGCCAGTTCCATCGTCCTTACAACATTCTCCGCAGTAAAATCAATTTCTTCAAGTAATTTTTCGACACTGCCATGTTCGATGAATTCATCGGGAATGCCTATACGGCTAATGGAAACAGTTGAAGAAACATCATGCGCGTATTCAATGACTGCACTGCCAAACCCACCTGCCAATGCTGCTTCTTCCACTGTGACAATTGGTTTGCCGGTACTGAAAAGTTGATCGAGCATAGCGGTATCCAAAGGTTTGATGAACCTAGCGTTGACCACTTTTACATGAATGCCTTTTTCCGCAAGAGTTTCAGCTGCTTCGAGTGCCATCGGAATCGTCGTTCCGAACGTCAAAATTGTTCCGTCCCTACCTTCACGCAATACTTCCCAAGTACCGATAGGAATCGTTTTCAGTTTCTCGTCCATCACGACGCCCAGACCGTTTCCTCTTGGATATCTCATGGCGATTGGGCCATCATTGTACTCGATAGCCGTCTTTACCATGTGCTGTCCTTCGTTTTCGTCTTTTGGCATCATGATAACAAGATTTGGCATATGCCGTAAAAATGAAATGTCATACACACCATGATGGGTTTCGCCGTCTGCACCTACGAGTCCCGCACGATCGATGCCGATAAATACATTCAGCTTCTGCCTTGTAATATCGTGAAGCATCTGGTCATATGCCCGTTGAAGGAAAGTCGAGTAGATTGCCAAAAATGGTTTCATCCCTTGTGTTGCCAAGCCGGCAGCCATTGTAGTCGCATGCTGTTCAGCAATTCCTACATCAAAGAAACGCTCCGGGAATTCAGCTGCAAATGACTCCAATTTCGAACCTACAGGCATTGCTGGTGTAATTGCAGCAATACGCTTGTCTTCCCTCGCGAGTTTCCTTACAGTTTCAGCTACTAATCCACTCCATGATGGTGCTGTCGTCGGGGATTTCACAAAATCACCAGTTTCGATCTTATACGGACCCGTGCCGTGCCAAGTACCGATTTTGTCATTTTCCGCCGGTCGATAGCCTTTCCCCTTTTTCGTCAGGACATGAAGAAGGACCGGACCTTCAACCTTCTTGGCGTACTGGAGATTCCGTTCCAAGTCATTGAAATCATGGCCGTCAATAGGGCCTAAATAAGTAAATCCGAGCTCTTCGAAAAACACGCCGGAAACGAGCAGATATTTCAAGCTATCCTTTACCCGTTCAGCTGCCGCAGCCACTTTTCCGCCGACCGCCGGTATCTTTTTCAATATATATTCCAACTCGTCTTTAACGCTATTGTATTTACCGGCAGTCCTTAACTTGCCTAGGATATCATGCAGCGCACCGACGTTCGGAGCAATCGACATTTCATTATCATTTAAAATGACAATCATATTCGTCTTCAGATGACCGATATGATTCAATGCCTCCAACGCCATGCCGCCTGTCAGTGCACCGTCGCCGATGACCGGAATGACATGGTTTGAACCGCCCTGCATGTCTCTTGCAGCAGCCATTCCTAAAGCGGCGGACAGGGATGTTGAGCTATGTCCCGTCTCCCAGACATCATGCTCACTTTCCGACATTTTCGGGAAGCCGCTTAAGCCCTTGTATTGGCGGAGAGTCCCGAATTGACCGGCACGTCCTGTCAAAATCTTATGCACATAAGCTTGGTGCCCGACATCCCAAATAATCTTATCTTTAGGGCTGTCGAACAATTTATGCAAAACCATCGTCAATTCGACGACACCCAAGTTCGGACCGATATGACCACCTGTCACCGATAAATTTTCAATGAGAAATTTCCTGATTTCATTTGCCACTTCCGTCATTTGTTCTTTATCAAGTTTTTTTAGAAAAGACGGATTTGAAATTTTAGTGAGATCCACTTCTATCACACACCTTCATAAATTATTGCCGCGTAAGTCCAAGTAATGTTTTCATTATAACAAGAAGGCTCTACAATAGGAACTATTGGACCATTATCCGATCAAAGCTGTTTTCATACCAAAGGAATATCATGTATTTCTTTGGACGATATAATCGGCAAAAAGTTTTAACATGGAGTCTTCCTTCTCTAAAAAGGCGAGGCTCTCCACTGCATCGCGGTGATATCTATCCAGTTGCTGCTGGGCGCCTTCCAGCCCCAAAAGGGAAGGATACGTCGACTTGTCGCTGGCTGCATCGCTATTCGCTGTTTTTCCTAGCTGTTCGGTCGTTGACGTGACATCTAATATATCGTCCTTGATCTGGAATGCCAGCCCAATGTTTTTGGCGTATTTGCGAAGCTGTTCCAACTCATCATCCTGCGCATCGGAAAGGATAGCGCCCGCTTCAATACAGAATGATAATAAAGCGCCGGTTTTATGCAGATGCACCTCTTCAAGCTCCCGAAGCGATAAGGAAGCCGTTTCGCCTTCCATATCAAGGACTTGACCTCCGACCATGCCGCCCGCACCCGAGGCATCCGCCAAAGATGCGACCAATCTGATAACCTGCTCAGGTCTTGTGTGTTCCAACGAAGCCAATACCCCAAATGCTCTCGTCTGCAATGCATCTCCGCCAAGTACAGCTGTCGCTTCGCCGAATACTTTATGATTCGTCGGTTTCCCCCGTCTGAAATCATCATCGTCCATGCAAGGCAGATCGTCGTGGATGAGAGAGTATGTATGGATGAATTCCGCAGCACAAGCGACCTTCAATGCATCTTCTGAATGCTTGCCGAAATCAGCAAGGACCGCCAAGACAAGAAGCGGACGGATTCTTTTGCCGCCTGCATTCACAGAATAGAGCATGGACTCCTTTAATGAGGAAGGGGAAATCTCAGAGTTGATCAACCGATTCATTTCGGCTTCGATTAACGGCGCATTTTCTGAAATGAACGTCTCCAATCGTTTATCCATTCGAATCCCCTCCTTTGGATGGATCGAACGGAGCCGACTGTCCATTATTGTCTATTATTGAAATTAATTGTTTTTCCGCGTCCTGCAATTTCCCATGGCAATAAGCGGAAAGTTCCATTCCTTGCTTATATAATGTGATGGCGTCCTCTAAAGGAACGTCACCCGATTCCAATTTTTGCACAATGCCTTCCAACTTCGACATCGCTTCTTCAAATCGAAGTGTTTCCTCGCTCATTATTTTTCCTCCTCATCCTTCATCGTGATCGACTTGATTTCCGACTCTACTATACCGTCTTGCATCCTGACCTGCAGCGTCTCGCCAATCTCAAGCCCGATGATAGAGTTTGCGACAGTTCCATCTTTATAGGCAATTGAAAATCCGCGTTCCATGACTTCCAGCGGATTTAACGCTTTCAGCATTCTGATTGCTGAACCGAATTGTTCGGTCTTATTCCGCAGTTCACTTTGTATCGCCCTTGTCATTCTTTCGTTTACTAACTTGAGGTTTCGATCTTCTTCTTTAATCCGTTGCAAAGGTGAATAAAATGAAAGCATCCTGTCCAAGCGATTGTGCTCCGCTTTCCTGTTTGCAGTGAGCTCATTCCTGCTCCTGAGAAGCCGGTCATCCAATCCGCTCAACTTTTCCGTGAATGGCCGATAGAGCCTTTCAGGAAATTGCAACGGATAAGATTGCCGAAATGTTGTCAGACGTTTGCGTTCATGTTTGATTTGATTTGAAAGCGAGATATAAATCGAGCGCTTTCGTTCCAATATCCTCTCAAATAACTCTTCCCTTGAAGGCACTGCCAGTTCAGCAGCAGCAGTAGGGGTAGGTGCCCTCATATCGGCTACAAAATCTGCGATTGTCGTATCCGTTTCATGGCCGACGGCGCTAATTATTGGTATCCTGCAAGAAAAGATCGCCCTTGCAACCGCCTCTTCATTGAATGCCCAAAGATCCTCTATGGAACCGCCGCCCCGTCCGAGAATCAAAACGTCAATCGAACCATGTGATTCCGCAAGCTCCAATGCTCGTACGACAGAAGGCGCCGCCTGAGGTCCTTGCACGATTGCGGGGAATAGACAAATTTCGGCTAACGGATATCGCCGCTCTAGCGTGGAGCAGATATCCCGGATTGCAGCACCCGACTGGGCTGTGATGACGCCAATCTTCTGTGGCAAAGCGGGCAGCCGTTGTTTCCAACGCGCATCGAACAGCCCTTCTTTCGCAAGCGTCTTTTTCAATTGTTCATATGCGAGATATAACGCTCCAACGCCGTCCGGCTGCATCGATTGGACATATAGCTGATATTGGCCGCTTGATTCGTAAACATTCACGTCACCGGTGATCAGGACATTCATCCCTTCTTCAGGCTTGAACTTTAATGATCCGGCAGCGGAACGGAACATGGCGGACTGTATCCTGCTTTTATCGTCCTTCAATGTGAAATAAATATGTCCGCTTGGATGAATTTTCACATTGGAAAGCTCACCTTTCACAAATACATTTCTCAAATATGGATCGGCTTCAAATTTACGTTTTATGTATTTTGTCAATGAATGCACAGAGAGATACGCATTTTCACTCAATAACTTCACCCCCTAAGTTTCCGACGTATAGAAACGCTGTCTTTCCTTTGAAAAACAGCGTCGTCCTTCTTTTATTCAGCTTGGAGATCGCCTTTCTTGCAAGCCATCTCAGCGCTTTGCAATGTATTCTTGAGCAGCATCGTAATGGTCATCGGGCCGACACCGCCTGGAACAGGTGTAATTGCGGAAGCAACTGTCTTCGCCTTCTCAAAATCGACGTCTCCACATAATTTGCCATTTTCATCCCGGTTCATTCCGACGTCAATGACAATTGCACCGTCCTTTATATGTTCGTCCGTCACGAATTTCGCACGGCCAATGGCAACAATCAGGATATCTGCCTGCTTCGTGAACGATGGAAGGTCCTTCGTTCTTGAGTGGCAATACGTTACTGTAGCATCTTTTTGGAGCAGCAATTGACCCATCGGTTTTCCGACGATGTTACTTCTTCCGATGATAACAGCATGTTTACCTGCGATTTCAACGCCTGTACGATTCAGCATTTCCATAATTCCATGTGGGGTGCAAGGGAGGAACGTTTCTTGTCCGATCATCATCTTTCCGACACTTTGAGGATGGAAACCGTCTACGTCCTTGCGAGGATCGATTGCTTGAATGACAAGATCTTCATTGATATGTTTCGGCAAAGGTAGTTGGACTAAAATACCATGGATGGTCTCGTCTTTATTCAATTGATCTACATGAGACAATAATTCTTTTTCGGTCACAGTCGCCGGCAATCTGATCAACTCTGATTTCATGCCCGCTTCCACACTGGATTTTTCTTTATTCTTCACATATGTTTGTGATGCGGGATCTTCCCCAACAAGAATGACTGCAAGACCCGGTTTGCATCCGGAAGCTTCCAGAATGCTAACCCCTTCTTTGATTTCGCCTCTGAGTTCTTTGCCGATTGCCACACCATCTATTATTTTTGCTGTCATCCGATTTTCCTCCGCATTACAGTTTTATTTTTCTTCGAATTTCGAAAGGACGCCATTGACAAAGCGGCCCGATTTTTCATCTCCGAATTCTTTACATAGCTCAACAGCTTCGTTCAAAATGACTTTATGGGGTACATCTTCGTGATACAACAGCTCATAGACTGCCAATCTCAGGATCGTTCTTTCGATTTTCGGCAATCTGTCAAGCGACCATTTTTCAAGTTTACTTGCAAGTGCTTCATCCACTTCGTCCCGATGTTCAGTCGTCCCTTTTACGAGTGACTCGTAAAAAGGATCAATCGGCCGTTCCATTATATAGGGAATCGCTTCCTCAATCGACATTTCCGTATTATCCAATTGAAAAAGCGTTTGAACCGCCTTTTCACGTGCTTCTCTTCGTTTCATTCGTTTGTCTCCTCCACTACTGTGTCTCTTGGGCTTTATCATAGCATATTCAGGTGTCGAAGATATAGCAGGACAAGTTGAAAAGCACCATCCAATGGACGATGCTTTTCAGATCATTCAGATTCCGCATTCGTATCGAAATCGATGCCGGTTATATGAACATTTATTTCTTCGGTCTCAAGCGAAGTCATGTTATAGACAGCGTGACGGATCTGCCTTTGGATCTCTGTCGCTACAGTGGGTATCGAGTGGCCATATTGGACGACACAATAGACATCGATGACGAGTTTATCACCAGTCCAATCCGTCTTGACCCCTTTTCCATGGAACACCTTGCCGAACTTCTCCGCAACACCAGTTGCAAAGTTGCCTTTCGTCGTTGCGACGCCGTCGACTTCGTTCGTTGCAATGCCGATGATGACTTCAAGCACTTCAGGAGCCAATTGAACGCGGCCTAGAACCTCGTCACCTTTTGAACTCTTTCCTGCGAATGAAGGATTTGCCTTATCAGCCATTCCACTTCTCCTCCCTCTCATATGCATTTACTCTGACTTACTTCATGACTGTATATTTCTCAAGGAACTTCGTATCAAAATCGCCTGACTTGAACACTTCATGGTCCATCAAATTCAGATGGAAAGGAATCGTCGTATCGACCCCTTCAATAATGAATTCATCGAGTGCACGCTTCATTCTTGCTACAGCTTCCTCGCGTGTATCTGCATGGACGATTAGTTTCGCAACCATGGAATCATAGAACGGTGGAATCGAGTATCCCGTATACATCGCCGAATCGACCCTGACCCCGAATCCGCCCGGTGGCATATACATTGTCACTTTCCCGGGAGACGGCATGAAGTTCTTTGCGGGGTTTTCTGCATTGATGCGGCACTCGATCGCCCATCCGTTGATCTTAATATCCTTTTGACGGTAAGCAAGCTTTTCGCCTGCTGCGACTTTCAGTTGTTGCTGAATGAGATCGATACCGGTGATCATCTCGGTTACTGGATGTTCAACCTGGATTCGTGTATTCATTTCCATGAAGTAAAATTCATTGTTAATATGATCGAAAATGAACTCGACAGTCCCGGCCCCCCGATAGTTGACAGCTTCGGCGGCTTTAACTGCCGCTTCACCCATTCTTTCGCGCAGTTTCGGAGTAAGGGCAGGAGAAGGAGCTTCCTCTACGAGCTTTTGCATCCTTCTTTGAATGGAACAATCGCGTTCCCCCAAGTGGATCGTATTGCCATGCTTATCTGCAAGGACTTGCACTTCAACGTGCCTGAACTCTTCGATAAACTTTTCAAGATACACACCAGGATTGCCGAATGCTGCGGCAGCTTCCTTTTGCGTGATCTTGATGCCTTTGGCGAGTTCTTCTTCATTTCTGGCAACCCGGATTCCTTTACCGCCACCGCCGGCTGTCGCTTTGATAATGACCGGAAAACCGATCTCCTTCGCGACTTTCAAGCCTTCGATTTCATCCGCGACAATTCCATCTGATCCTGGGACAATTGGAACGCCCGCTTGCTTCATCGTTTCTCTTGCTACGTCTTTTGTTCCCATTCTGGAAATCGCGTCGGCAGTAGGTCCGATGAATTCAATATTCACTTCTTCACAAAGTTCTGCGAAGCTTGCATTTTCTGCGAGGAAACCATAACCCGGATGAATACCGTCACACCCGGTCAATTTGGCGATGCTGATGATATTGGAAAAATTCAAGTAGCTGTCTTTTGAAAGTTTCGGTCCGATGCAGTACGCTTCATCGGCAAGCTCTACATGAAGTGCTTCCCGGTCCGCTTCCGAATAAACGGCAACCGTTTGAATATCCAATTCCTTGCATGCACGGATGATTCTTACCGCAATTTCACCCCGGTTTGCTATTAATACTTTTTTCATTTTTGCATTCCCCCTCACTTCTGTTTGACAAGGAAGAGAGGCTGTCCATATTCGACCAATTGACCGTCTTCCACTAGGATCTCCACGATTTCTCCGGAAACTTCCGCTTCGATTTCATTGAAGAGCTTCATTGCTTCAACAATGCAAACGATTGAATCCGATTTTACGGAGTCGCCTTTTTGCACATAAGGATCTGCATCTGGCGATGAAGACTTGTAGAATGTGCCGACCATAGGCGATGTGATTTTATGCAAAGATGGATCGTTTTCTGCAGCTGAAGTACTTGCAGAAGGCTCTTGGCTCTCTTGCTTCGCTGGTGCTTCTTGCTCAGGCTGTTCTTTCTTCGTTTCTTGGACAGCAGGCTGAACATGCTGAACGGGTTCCTCTTTCTTTTGCTCAACTTGTACGGGGTGTTGAACGCCGTTTGCTTTTTCAAGCTTGATTTTTGTTCCTTCTGATTCGAATGTAAATTTTTCAATTGATGATTGATCGATTAATTTAATGATTTCACGGATTTCTTGAATTTTCAACATGACAATTCTCCTGACTCTTTTTTATTTACGAACCTCCTCCCTATTTTAGACGTTTTTCATGCATATTGAAATAGATATACTGTATTTGCTGTGAAATACGGCAAAATAAAAAGAAAAAGACCCATTTAGGGCCTCATTTAATCATTTTTCCATAAAGTCGACTTGGACAGTACGTGCATCTTCCCAGCTTGTTAAAATATATTGCGTAATTTCCGCCGCCATTTTTGTGGAATGGCCGCCGTCTTCCGAAATTACAGACACGCTCACTTTTCCGTTATCTTTACGGACGAACGCATCCGGATAGCCTAGCGCCTTTAATTGCGTTTCCATCAAGTCTTCAGCAGATGTGCGTTTGGTGAGTTCTGCCATTTCATCATATGCCGCGCTTTTTTCTTCCGCTGTTGTATCAGGAGATTGCACTTTAGTAAGCAATTGATCCTTCAAAGAACTTCTTTCATTTAGGACTTGCATTCTCATTTCCTCAAAAAGCATCGAGTCTGCATAGACGGTTTTCGTTTCGCCTTCATTCCCCGGTTTTGAAACGGTCACTGCATCGTTATCACCGAAAATCGCCATTCCATCTAAGGACATCGGTGTTTCCTTTTTCAAATAGTAGATTGAGATGACCGCAACAAGACTTAGTAAAGTCAAGAACCATACTGTACGTTTATTCGCTTTCAACATGTATCCCCCTTTTCATTTCTTCGACGACTATCCGATGTTCAGGCAATTGAAGAACCGTCGACAAGATTCGAGTCAATTCTTTTTTTGTTCTAGGATTGTCCGCCCCTTCTGCAATAACTAAAACCCCTTGGAGCGGATTCTTTTTTACCGATGAAGACCCGGTGCCCGAAAAATATCCGGATAATGGGCTTGGTTCTTCTTTTTGTTCGTAATGGAAGTGGATGTACACTTCCCCAACCCCTTCTATCTTCATCAATGCTTGTTCAAGTTGAGCTTCGTCCCGGCTCTCCTCCCCTTTCCCTTTCTCCCCTCCCATCGAACCAATCGTCGAATTGATGAAAATGATGAAGATCGCGAGCAGCGTCCCAATGAAGAGCATATGAATTTTTCGTTTTGGTTTTTGCATATGATCACCATTTCATCCCTTCAAGACGGATATGGTTCGTGTTATCTATGATGCATATTATGCTTGTTCAGAAGAGGCTATGACCAAAAAATCTCGTGATGGAATGAATGATCCAAATTCCCATCGCAATTTTTACGAGCGGCAGCAATTCCTCCTCCTTGTCATCAGGCAGCAATAATAATATTACGGAGGACAGGACAGTGATGAACAACACGCCTGTCAAAAACTCTAGCATACCAGCCATACCAGCCCTCATTTCACCGCAGTTATCAATTTGACGAGGATGACCGTAAACAGGGCAGTATAGATGAAAGCGAAAGCAACGAGGAAAGAGACTGCGCAAAGTACGAATAACGTCTTTCCGATATCATCGAGTATGCCTGTTATGTCTTCATCTGCGAATGGTTCGATAAGTGCGGCTGTCCACCGATATAAAAAACCTGTCAACAGCGTCTTTAACGTTGGCAAAAGGGCTACCGACCATATTGTGATGATGAGCCATGCCCCGATAAAAACACTCGCGCCTGATGAATAACGTCCGATTGCACCTAAACTATCAGTCATAAAAGAGCCGACGAGAGGAATATTTTGACTGATCAACTTTTTAATCGGTTCACTCGTTACACCCGTCAAAGCCCACGAAATCGTACCGCCTGCAGTGATGAAGATGGAATAGGCAGCAACGAGGGCGGAAACTAGGCCGATCAGTGTCCCCCTGAGCAAATCTGCCATCTTCGTAAATGGAACTGCTGGATGGAATCTTGAAACTATGTCGAACAGCATCGCTGCAGACAACATGGGAATGAGAATCTTGTCCGATAGAATAACAGCACCGTTTGCAAACAACAGCATGGCAGGCTGAAAGTTAAGCATGCTGAAGGAGCCGCCGGAGGCTATGATGCTAGCCGTCAATAACGGATAAATCGAAATGAACATTGTTGCAACCGTTTGTGTGATGGATCGTATCATTTGCAGATGCTCATAGGCAGGGTAAAGGACGACTGTAAGAACGATGAAAAACAGGAAGGTTCTCGTCCACCTGCTGAATGAAGGAAAAAGGAAATCGAGCACCAACGCCATGAAAGTTGAAATGATGACAATAATGAAACTGGAGAGGACTGTCCCGATTACGGATTCTAGCATAGGCATCATGGATTCTTCATCCGATCATTTAATGATAAATTTGGAGAGCGTGTCGAGCAGCATTGACAGCTGTGGGAGCCAGAGCGATAGTATTGCAATTTTAATAGCCAAATGAGCAACCGTTGCAATGGATTCATACCCTGCTTCGGAAACGTGCTTTGCAATCAATTCGGAGAAATAAAACAAAAAGACGCTTCCGATCAAAAGCTTCGCATAGGATCCCGGCAACGGTTCGAACAGATGAATGAAGGTTTTTCCAAATGGTATGATGATTGTCATACCGACATACGACAGAAAGAAGATGAAGATAGCTGCGTAAATGATGGGCTGCAAGCTCTTGGAAGCGAAGGACACAATTAGCAGAAGGAGGTAGATGACGACCAGTTGGAAAAGCGTAACCATTAAAATGCCAAGGAAAGCCATTGAAAGAACTCGGCAATTTCCGAAAAGAAAATTCTAAGGAAACGGAGCATTTCGGCGGCAATGTAAATGTAGGCTACAAAGAAAAGGAAAAACGAGAACTCCTTCTTACCGGTCTGTTCAAAAAAGACATGTAGAAAGCCGATGACCAGCCCAATTCCGGCAATTCGCAATAAATCATTCAATTCCAATTCGGGGTCCCCCTTCATGAACAACTTATGAAAGGGTCAGGGGAAATATGATGGAGTTATTATGAGAAAAAAGGATTTTCAACACACAAAAAAACACCCCGTTCCCCCATTTGGAGGTTCGGAGTGTTCATTAACACATTATGCTCTAGAAACGTATTCGCCTTCTTCTGTGTTGATGATCAATTTGTCGCCAACGTTGACGAAGAATGGAACTTGGACGACGAGGCCAGTTTCCAATGTAGCCGGCTTCGAACCGCCGCTTGCCGTATCGCCTTTGATGCCCGGCTCAGTTTCAGTCACTTCGAGAGTGACAGTAACAGGCAGTTCCACACCGAGGATTTCGCCTTTGAAGGAAACGATATGGATTTCCATATTTTCTCTCAAATAGTTCAGTTCCTCTTCGATTTGTGCTGAAGGCAACTCGATCTGCTCGTAAGATTCGTTGTCCATGAATACATGATCATCGCCGTTTGCATATAAGTATTGCATACGACGGTTGTCAATTTGCGCTTTTTCAACTTTCTCACCTGCACGGAATGTCTTTTCATTCACATTTCCTGTGCGCAGATTACGTAGTTTTGAACGGACGAATGCTGCACCTTTTCCTGGCTTTACGTGTTGGAAATCGATGATGCGCCAGATGTCCCCTTCAAATTCAATTGTAAGCCCTGTTTTAAATTCGTTTACAGAAATCATGCTTTTTCCTCCATTGTGTTCGTTATAGGATGATTAATTCTTTTGGTGAATGCGTCAAACGGACATTGCCGTCTTCCGTGATCAGTATATCATCCTCGATGCGGACACCGCCGATTCCAGGCAAATAGATGCCCGGTTCAACAGTGACAGCCATATTCGGTTCAAGAACCGTTTCAGAACGGAATGATAATCCAGGCCCCTCATGCACTTCCAAGCCGATTCCATGGCCAGTCGAGTGTCCGAAAGCTTCCCCATATCCTTTAGATTTGATGTAGTCACGGGCAATTGCATCTGCTTCTATTCCAGTCATACCCGGTTTGATCTTTTCTAAAGCCAGTTCTTGTGCTGCAAGTGTCACTTCGTAAATCTCTCTCATTTTTTCGGAAGGTTCACCTACCGCGACTGTACGGGTGATGTCCGAAATATATCCATTGTAGAGTGCCCCGAAATCCAATGTGACCATCTCACCGGTTTGGATCACTTTGTCTGAAGCGACACCATGCGGCAATGCGCCGCGTTCCCCTGAAGCTACAATTATATCGAAAGAAGAGGAAGTCGCTCCTTGTTTTCTCATGAACATTTCGAGTTCGTTGGATACTTCAAGCTCCGTAACGCCCGGTTTGATGAAAGTGCAAATATGCGCAAATGCATCATCCGCTATTTTCGCAGCTTGTTTCAGAACTTCGATTTCATCAGCTGACTTCACCATACGCAGCTTTTCGACGATGCCGGATACCGCCTTCAGTTCCGCATCCACTTTGTCATTATATAATTCGTACGTGCCAAATGAAACATTATCTTTTTCGAAGCCTAATGTTTTTATTTTCATCTGTTCCACTTGGTTTGCGACTTCTTCAATGATCGTTTTTTCATGCTTGACGATGCGAAAGCCTTTCACTTGCTCTGCAGCCTGTTCCGTATAGCGGAAATCGGTGATGAATACTGCATCCTCAGCTGAAACAACAGCTACCCCTGCACTTCCTGTAAATCCGGTCAGATAACGTCTGTTATATGGATTCGTCACCAATAATGCATCCAATCCGTGTTCTTTCAATGCTTCCCTCAATTTTGCCAGTTTCATAGCTTAACCCCTTTTCTGCGGAGAAGGAAAGCCCGGAGTGCAAGCTCATAACCGCCTGTGCCAAAACCGGACAATTGTCCGATGCACACCGGCGCGAGCATTGAAGTTTGTCTGAACGGTTCCCGACTATGTATATTCGAAATATGAACTTCTATGACCGGAACATCGACGGAAGCGATTGCATCCCGTAATGCAACACTTGTGTGTGTATAAGCTCCGGGATTGAAAATGATACCGTCACAGCCTGTATCATCGGCTTCATGGATTTTATCGATCAATGCGCCCTCTACATTCGACTGGTAAAAAGAAATGTCAACGAGCTCCTCTTTAGCAATAGCGTGTAGATGGTCTTCAACATCCGATAACGTTTCTGCGCCATAGATTCCAGGTTCCCTTTTGCCTAGACGATTCAAATTCGGTCCATTCAGAACAAGCAGTCTCACAGCCACACCATTCCCCTCACCATTTTCTTCCCCATTTTATCATATCGTTCCAATGGCGCAACCTATTTATAGTCGTCTATCGAAAGTTTCTTCATATAAACTGCGGTCCCAGTGATGAATCTGCTGACGATGGCGATGATTGAAAAGAAGGGAATGGACAATTTCTTGACACCTTCCGTAAAGGTATGTGGCGAATAGATGATCCATTCGATTGCAACAGCCACAATAATGCTGACGACGATAGCAGTAACCGCCGGCGGGATATTCGCCGTGGCGCTCGACAGCCCATAGAATAGACCAAAAACAATAAAGAGGATGATGAATAGGACTGCCCATTTCCATCCGTCATTAGAGGATCCGAATAATAGCCATCTTTTGCCCCAACCGACAGGCGACCAGTTAATGAAATTGAAAAAATGCAGGAACTTTAGAGCTCCCAATGTGAATAAAGTTGCGACGAGTGTCGTCCAAAGCATAGTTTTATTAAACACTTCTACCCCTCCTTACAATAAGTGTCGGGAGATAGGGTATTTTTTAAACCTTTATGGTGGAGTCGACAACTAATTTTTTGTACAATATTAAGATAAGTTATTTGTTATAATGTTATTGAGTAAATCATATTTTAAATTTTTTCATTTGATAAGAGAAGGTGTTGGGTACCCATGACTAAAAAACAGCAACCGCCGACATACGGTGGGCAGGCGCTCATCGAAGGCGTTATGTTCGGCAGCAGAAACCATACTGTGACAGCCATCCGGCGCAAAGACGATTCCCTCGATTATTTCTATGTTCCAAAAGAGCAGAAGCCTTTTTCCATGAAATTGAAAAAGATACCTTTTGTGCGTGGAATTGTCGCTTTAATCGAATCGGCAGGTATCGGATCCCGGCACTTGACGTTTGCGAATGACCGTTATGATGTGATGCCAGGTGAGGAAGTGCAAGAGAATGGCGAAGAAACTTCCAAGCTGGCCATGGTCATCGGTGTCGCAGCTGTCGGCGTTCTTTCATTCTTGTTCGGCAAGTTTGCATTTACGCTTGTGCCTGTCTTTTTGGCGCAAATGCTAGATTTCATCGCCCCCGGAAAGACGGCACAGATCTTGCTGGAGAGCTTTTTCAAACTTACATTATTACTGTTGTACATTTCCCTCATTTCCATGACGCCGTTGATTAAACGTGTTTTCAAATATCATGGAGCCGAGCATAAAGTGATCAACGCTTTTGAAAACGGGCTTCCGCTTACCGTTGAAAATGTTCAAGCGCAGTCCCGCCTGCATTACCGATGCGGAAGCAGCTTCTTGCTCTTTACGGTCATTGTAGGGATGTTCATCTACTTCCTAGTTCCGACAGATCCGCTTTGGTTGAGGATTGTTAACCGGATTCTATTGATTCCCGTTGTCATCGGCATTTCTTTTGAAGTGTTACAGTTTACGAACAGCCTTCGTAATATCCCTGTTTTAAAGTATTTGGGTTATCCGGGGTTATGGCTGCAATTGCTGACAACGAAGGAACCAGAAGATAAACAGGTGGAAGTGGCGATTGCTTCGTTCAATAAGCTGCTTGAAATTGAAGAGCAAGGAATTGAAAACGTCGATATTTTGAAGTCGACTGACACTAAGGTACAAGATTCGACAGTTCCTGCAAATTATTAAAAAGAGGCTGTCCAAGAAAGTCGAAACGACTTTCTGGGCAGCCTTTTTATTGTGATTTGACGGGTCTCAAGTAACGAGATTAGCATAAATGTCGGAGATTGCGCCATAACTATGTCAAACTCGAGCAAAATCTGCTGGAAATCGAGCAAAATACCCGCCAACTCGAGCAATTTCATTTTAAAACTTGAGTATAACATCTCGTGCGCGCTTGAAGCGCCTGATAATCCGTCTTAACCGCCTAATGCAACAACGATACCGCCTGAAAGCTCTTCAGAACCACCTGAACGTATGGCTTACTGTCCGCTCATGTGTTTTTCCTTGAACATCTCGACCCACTTCATATCGATTGGCCCATTAAGAACTTTGTAATATGAAGGATTATTATAAGACATCAGCCTGTTCTTATAAATGGAGGCACCTGTCCCCTTGTCATTTGAATAAATCATGAAACTAAATCCTTTTTCCCCTGTAACATTCCTATCCCACTCAGCGTCCCATTCAGAATCACTCATCTTTTTTACTCGATACTGGCTAAGAAATTCCATTAACTCCTCAACAGGTTCCATCTCTTCCGTTCGCCAATCGGGGAACATGAATACCAGCGCATTGTAATTTGAAGCCTGGTAAATAAATAATTCGTCCAACCCCTTTTCCCTATGGTCGTCATATACATTCCACGAAAACAACAGCACGACACCGATGATTCCGATCATGTGAAACGGCATCGGTATTTTTAGCACAAGTAACCTTGCAGTCAAAAATGCAGCTGGAATGACGATCAAAATGATACCAAGGATTCCGAACAAGTCTGGTATAATGCTCTCGTAAATCCACCGATCCCATACAAAAGCAAAGATCTTAAAGTAAAACAAGAAAAGTAGGACTGCCCAGAAGAATAATACAAACTTGCCCTTTGTTGTGTCCATTTCAGCTCCCCCAAGGTCTTTTTGTTAACCAAGCACCTTATTCTTACGTAGTAATTTCACCGGTGATCAAACCTTTAATAAACAACTCTAAAGAAGAAGCAACCCACATTCTGCTATCATCTTCGTGATTCCATACATAAATATCCTCAGTTTGAATACTACCATTTAAGATTCTGTATCCAAATAGATCTCCACAGCCGTTATCCGAAAAAAATAGCAAGTGATCAAATGGCATGTAAATATCCTTGTAGTCTTTGAAATTCCTGAAAAACGAATTATCCTTTACTATTTGTGAAGTTGACCATATTAAAGGGAAGTTGAAACTATCAAACACTCCATTTGTTTCACTAAATAATTCTAATAACTTTTTGGGTAATTCGACGCTAAGTACCTCATTAATTTGAGTGATTTCTCTGTTAGATGCTGGTTGTTTGAATGAATATTCTTTTGATATTGCGCTAATATAATCCTTCCACATTCATATAGCACATCCTTTACGGCAAGTAGTATTCCAATTTATCTGAAATTATTCTATTTGTGGAATATCAATGAATTCTTTTGAAAATTATTATACCACTAATTCACACAATCTTTTTATAAATAATCTGAAAACAGAAAAAAGGTGAAGAAAAACAAATGTTTTTCCTCACCTTTGATATATTACAGACGGACCGTCAGTTTTTGATTATAGACCACATTTCAACTGGGCATTACAGTTCGTGCATGTGTTGCAACCGCCCATTTCTTCAACAGTACCCTGTCTACATACTGGGCATGTATCGCCGACTTCTGAACCGATTGTGACGTTGGTTGAGCGCAAGTCCTGGATCGTATTCACGAGAACGACTTTTCGTTGCTCCACAGTCTCTTCTACATAATCAGAGTCCATCTCGTTCTCTTCAGCTTTCAGTGTAAGCACTTGCGAGTCACGGCTACCATCGACATACACAGTGCCGCCTTTCGCTCCGCCTTTATACAGACGCTCGTAGACGCTTTCCACCTGCTCGACTGTGTAGCCGCGAGGTGCGTTTACTGTTTTAGAAATCGAGCTGTCAATCCAGCGCTGGATGATGCATTGTACGTCTGCATGTGCTTCCGGTGCAAAGCTCATTGATGAAATGAACCATTCAGGAAGGTTGTCCGGATCAGCTTCCGGATTATTTTGCAAGTATTCCTCAACGATACCCGCTTTTACCTCGATGAATTTCCCGAGACGTCCACTGCGGTAATACGTAAAGGAGAAATAAGGTTCAAGTCCAGTAGAAACTCCAACCATTGTTCCAGTACTCACTTTTGTTACTCTCCATATCAAGGAGGGTGGGATTATTAGTACCCACTCCATATGTCGCCATATGGGTCAGACTATATCATCAACCAAAAGAAATCGGTTGTTAGGCGTTTAGTCGTTGAGGGGTCAGCCATGACTTCCCTGCGGATTGTCTGCACCTTTTGATTTTTACCTTATCGTACTGGCGAAGTACAGGTACAAAAGGATACTCAGAGTTTCCCGCATATAGCCCAATTTGCACGTTGCAATTACTTGCAACGGGGGCAATTCATTTACCCGTCGGAGCAACAGTTAGTAGATGTGAGTTTCTGATACCGTGTTCCAAGATAGCTTCACGGATATCTTCCGGCATCTTCTTCATGAAACCTGTGTTGATGAATGCTTCACGAAGCATTTTTGTCTCCTCGTCAGTTTTGCCGATAAGGAATGGGAAGCTTCCCTTCTCTTTCGCGAGCTCGATCGATTCGCGGTAAGCCGTTGTCGCAATCGTTTCGAACACTTTGTCTACAAGCTCGTTTCCTTCTTCTGAGCCATATTCTTTTTCACAGTAGATCAGAAGGTCGGCAAGTCCCATGACGCCAAGTCCTACACGGCGTTCACCGAGGGCTTGTACTTTATTTTCCTCAAGGAAATAAGGTGTCGCGTCGATGACGTTGTCCTGCATGCGGACTCCGACACGGACTGTTTCTTTCAATTTATCGTAGTTCACTGTTTTTGTTTCTTTATCAGCAAATTCAGCAAGGTTTACAGCAGCAAGGTTACAAACCGAATATGGTGCTAATGGTTGTTCCAATTTTGTTATCCTGAAGGCTTTTTATCCTTCAGTTCTTACAGTTCATTTTCCTGTAAGTTCAGCATACATTTTGACTGTATAAAACAGCCTTGCGGTCTCGTGCCTGGGTTATAGTCTGCTTAACATCGTGTAAGCAGGATCACCAGGTATGCGTTGCCCCTGACTGAAGCTTTACCTTCAGCCTTCGGTTCGGATTGGCATTCTCAGCTTCCCCGCTTCATCCCGCAATTTTTAACGTGAGGCGAAGTCCACCACACGGGTTTGTAGCTACGACTTGCTGGCCGTAAGCTTTAGCGTTCGTTTCGTTATTCGCATTGTCAATAAAGAAGATGCCTGGCTCTGCAGAGTACGTTGCACAAATATTAATGAGATCCCATAGTGCGCGTGCTTTGATCGTCCGGTAAACACGGATTTCATAGCCAAGACGTTCCCATTCACGAACATCTCCGACTTTATGCCACTCCTCATTATAAGCAGCCATTTCTTCTGGAGAATATTTCTCGACTGCAGGGAAACGAAGCTCATAAACCGCATCTTGCTCGACTGCTTTCATGAAATCATCTGTCAGCGTTACGGAAATATTTGCTCCAGTGAGGAACTCTGGATTGTGTACGGAATATGTTCCACCGTCACGTAGTTTCGTTTCAGCATCTTTCAAGATCGCTTCGTTGAAACCGCCCATACCAGGGATGCTGCGATAGTTGAGAATTCCTTGGTACATTGCTTCCTCTTGTGCAGTGAGCGGTTTGAATTTCAGTTTTTCATTTGCGAGCTTCTTAATCATTTCGTCTTCTGTGTTTTCTAGAAGATAACGCAGTATCCTTGGATTTTGCATTTTTGAAATGATGAATTCGCAAATGTCAGGGTGCCACCTAAATACCGTCCTTTTCAGGATATTTCTCTGCAAGAAGCAGACGGAGTAGACTATATCATCACCCTCAGCTTTATCTGTTAGGGGTCGGGCGCTTCGGGAAGAACTGTACTTCCCTACTCTACTTACATTCAATGTGAATGTTTTCGATAGTCGTTGAACCTTCACCTTATACGGTGCTTGGCTGCGGATTGTCCAATGCCATTAATTTTTAAGCATTCACGCCCATCGTTTCCGATCACGTTGTAGCTTAATGGCCTCTAAGGAGTTCTTCGCAATTCACCCGATTTTCTAGTCATCCATTGTCTGGACGACGCGGACTAGCATTGTTACAAACTGTTCTTCTCTTCCGTAAGTTTCTTCGTGACATGGCTTACACAAGGTAATTCCGTTTGCAGTATCAAACTGGATTTCTGGATATTTTTTCTTTGGGTAAATGTGGTGCGCCGCAATATCTCTTGACTGAGAATAACACCCCGGCATTTTACACCTATATCCATCTCTTTTATAAACTTTTAATCTCCAGCTTTTATATTAGGCAGAGTCAGTAATTCTATCTGGGATAACTCGATTTTCTACAAGATACTTTTTAAAGCAAACTTGATCGCAGAAGTTGTTTTGGGATTTTTTAAAAGAAGATAAAACCAATTCTATTTCCATTTGACAATAGGTACACTTTGACAAAACTCTTTTCTTTTGACGTGATTGACGAATTTTCTCCAAGGATTCCTCGCTATGTTTTTTCCCTCTTCGTGGCTCGCCTTTGTCAATATCACTATGACCTCTTACTGGCAAACCAAAATGTATGATGCGACTTAAAATAGTGATATAGCTAACACCAAGTTCATTGGCGATAACTGTGTATCCCTTTTCGAGCATCATGTATTGATTGTATAACCAGTCCCGATCGTCATATGGTTCAGATGTGAGCTTTATTGGTTTTTTACGTATCCCATATCTTCTAAGTCTGCCTCTAATTTGATCTTTTGTTAATTGAGTCTCCAAAGATATTTGATTAACTGTTGCTCCTTCTACTACATAACGTTGATAAAGATACTCTTGTGTAAGTCTCATACACAACGCCTCCAATAGAACATTTGTTTCTATTATAGAGGTTTTGTATATTAATTGGAAGCAAGAACATTATCAATATTTTTAATCCGCTAGCATAATCATCTGAGCTCCGCGTCTCGATCCACCTTGTTCGACAAGATGTGTCAATTTCGCAATGTCATCAAGCCATGAGACCGAACCGGATGATTTTCCGTTGACGCCTCTAGCTAATGTGTTGCGCGGTCGTAATGTGGAACCGTTCGTTCCGACACCGCCGCCACGGCTCATGATTTCCATCACTTGTTTACGGTGATCGGAGATGCCTTCGCGGGAATCAGCCACGAACGGCATGACGTAACAGTTGAAAAATGTCACTTCTGTATCAGATCCAGCCCCGTACAAGACACGGCCCGCTGGAATGAAATTCATCTTGGAGAGTTGTCCATAAAACTGATCAAATGATTTCTTTCGCTGCTCTTCCGTCTTTTCAACAGAAGCAAGCCCTGTTGCATTCCGTTTTGCAATCTGTTCGTAGAACACTTCAAGCGGCTTTTCGATCACATCGATCGGCCTTGTAATGATGCCTGTTTCCTGATTTTCAGGGTTGTCGATCGCACTGCGATATTCTTTTTCAATCCAAATATCCGCTGTTCGATTCTTTTCATCAAGCGCTGTGATGAACCCCAGCCCCCTTGCCGGGAACTTCGGATCCTCCTTGACTGTCAAAACGACGAAATCACCGACTTTCAGTGTTTTCTTTTCAGTATCTTTGAAAGAATACCTGTCAATCATGACGAGCCTTGAAACACCGCTGTGTTCGATTTTCATATCTTCTGTAATTGGATGCACTTGCGGGAATTCGACAATATCCTCATTCAACCGCGCCTTATCCAGAATTGGTTCCTGATGCTTTGAAACAAGTACCATTAACGCATCCTCCCTCTGGTATATTTTTATAAACACAACATGTTGTGTTTAATCTATTCCCTAATCTACTACATATTGAAACCTGCCGCAATAATAAGATTCCGAATCTAAAAATCAAAAAGTTGATATTATGCGGTTCATCATAAAAAATGATCCGAAAGAGCCAGTCTTATTTTTTAAACGTCCAGTCTTTGTTCGCATATTTCCTTTGTTCTATTTCTTCGACATACAGCAGTTGCTCTTCTGTAAGTTCCATCGGCTGAAGAACAATATCCAAAGCTGTTTGGAAGCCTTTCGCGAAAGCTTCTATACATTCATCCACAGAAATTTCACGATCGGTCAGTCGATCGATGGCGACCGCTTTTTCCGGTAGGGCATCGCGCATCCGTTGCCGAATTTCTTCTGATGGGAACTTGAATAACGAGACGAGCTTGTCCTCGTCCAAACTTAATAGAATAGCTCCGTGCTGTAAAATTACACCTTTCTGCCGGGTTTGGGCACTTCCCGCCACCTTCTTCCCTTCAACGACGAGTTCATACCAGCTAGGTGCATCGAAACAAACAGCGCTTTTCGGCTTTTTCAGCCCTTCGCTTTGTTCCTTCGATACAGGTACAGAAAACTCCGCATGCAGACCGAGATTTCGGAAGCCTTCTAACAGACCACCGGAGATGACCCGATAAGCCTCTGTAACAGTTTCCGGCATTCCGGGATATTCTTCTGTAACGATGACGCTATATGTAAGTTCATGTTCATGCAGGACTCCTCTGCCGCCTGTAGGGCGACGCACGAATCCGAGACCGTGCTTCTCGACCGCATCCATATCGATTTCCTTTTCAACGCTTTGAAAATACCCGATCGACAAGGTTGCCGGATCCCACTCATAAAAACGCAGCACAGGACCGATCTCGCCTCTGCTATGCCATTCCAAAAGAGCTTCATCCAGCGCCATATTGTATGATGGAGAACATTTTCCTGAATTGATAAAACTCCAAACCGTCTTCCCCAATTCATCTACCCCCTTACCCGCAATGCATATCATTTTATCATTCCCATTGAACAAGCGCTACTCATTCTTTATAATGGAACTATAGAAAGAAAGGGGAAAAGTGGTTGTGGATTATTATATTCTTGGAGCAGTTATACTCGCCATCATTTTGTATTTCGTCATTATGATGTTTCGTGTCAAAAAAGCAGTTACAAATTTAACGCAGGAGCAATTCATCGAAGGATACCGAAAAGCGCAATTGATCGATGTGCGTGAACCGAAGGAATTCGAGGCGGGACATATTTTAGGTGCCCGCAACATCCCATATTCACAGTTCCGTCAGCGCTTCAAAGAGATCCGTCCGGACAAGCCGGTCTATCTTTATGATCAGAATGGCGGTAAAAGCTCACGAGCCGCTTTGTTTTTGAAGAAACGGGACTATAGCCAGCTCTATCAATTGCAAGGTGGATTCCGCACTTGGACAGGCAAAGTGAAAAGTAAATAATTAGCTGTAATAGATAAAGGAGAGACCCGGTTAAAGGGCCTCTCCTTTCTTTATTCTCTATCAAGCATTCACAAGCTCTTCTTCCTTTGTATACCTCAACACAGGTTGACGAGCCGCCTTCGTCTCATCAAGACGGTTGATTACCGTCGTATGAGGCGCTTCCTGAACGATTTCAGGATTCTCCTCTGCTTCCTTCGCGATTTGGATCATCGTATCGATGAAGGAATCAAGCGTCTCCTTCGATTCCGTTTCCGTCGGCTCGATCATGATCGCCTCTTCAACATTCAGAGGGAAATAGATCGTAGGCGGATGGAATCCGAAGTCGAGCAGGCGTTTCGCCATATCCAGCGTCCGTACGCCCAATTTCTTCTGACGACGGCCTGATAATACGAACTCATGCTTACAGTGCTGCGTGTAAGGCAGGTCGAAATAAGGCTCGAGTCTGCGCATCATATAGTTCGCATTCAACACCGCGTTCTCCGTGACAGCTTTCAAGCCATCCGGACCCATTGAACGGATATATGTGTATGCGCGCAAATAGATGCCGAAGTTGCCGTAGAAAGGCTTGACGCGCCCGATTGATTGAGGAACGTTATATTCGAATGTATAGCGGTCATCCTCTTTGACAAGGATCGGTTTCGGCAAGAACGGAGCCAATTCCTTCGTTACCCCGACAGGACCTGATCCTGGGCCGCCGCCGCCGTGAGGGCCTGTAAATGTCTTATGCAAATTCAAGTGGACCGCATCAAAGCCCATGTCCCCTGGACGCGCTTTTGCCATGACGGCATTCAAGTTTGCACCGTCATAATATAATTTTCCGCCTACACCGTGAACGATTCCAGCCATTTCAAGGATGTCTTCTTCAAAAAGACCTAATGTATTCGGATTTGTCAACATAAGAGCCGCCGTATCCGGACCGACCTTCGATTTTAAGTCTTCGATATCGACAAGACCGAATTCATTGGATTTAACTGTAACGGTATCAAAGCCTGCAACTGTAGCGGAAGCAGGGTTTGTACCGTGCGCGGAATCCGGCACGAGTACTTTCGTACGGTGAGACTCCCCGTTCGCTTCATGGAATGCACGGATCATCATAAGGGCAGTCCATTCTCCGTGTGCACCTGCAGCCGGTTGAAGCGTCACTTCATCCATTCCCGTGATTTCTTCAAGGTGTTCCTGCAGGTCATACATCATTTCCATTGCACCTTGGACAGTTGATTCATCCTGCAACGGATGGATGTTTGCAAATCCAGGGAATCTTGCCACTGCTTCATTAATTTTCGGATTATACTTCATCGTACAGGATCCAAGTGGATAAAAGCCTGTGTCAACTCCATGGTTTCGATTGGATAATGCTGTATAATGGCGCATAATATCCAGCTCGGAAACTTCAGGAAGCTCAGGAGATTCATTTCTGAGAAGACCTTCCGGCAAATGGCTTGAAAGATCAATTTCAGGAACGTCTAGCTCAGGCAAGCTGTAGCCGATGCGGCCTGCCTTTGTAATTTCAAAAATGAGCGGTTGGTTATCTTTATGCATGAAGGGCCTCCATTTCCTGCACAAGTGCATCGATTTCTTCTTTCGTACGCTGTTCAGTCACGGCAATCAAAACATGGTTGGAAAGTTCAGGGTACGTCAATCCAAGATCGTATCCGCCAATGAATCCTTTTTCAAGAAGCTTGGCATTCACTTCTTTCACCGGTTTCTTAAGTGCTACTACAATTTCATTGAAATGAGCTCCGCCGTATTTCACTTCGAATCCAGCTTTCTCAAACACGCTTTTCGCATATGCTGTTTTGGCTATGTTTTGGTATGCAATTTCCTTCGTACCCGCTTTTCCTAACGCTGTCATCGCAACCGAAGCTGCAAGGGCATTCAATGCTTGGTTCGAACAAATATTGGATGTCGCTTTGTCGCGTCGGATATGTTGTTCACGAGCTTGAAGCGTCAGTACGTATCCGCGTCTGCCTTCGCCGTCAGTAGTTTCCCCTACCAATCTTCCCGGCATTTTCCTCATCAGCTTTTTCGTAGTTGCAAAGTATCCGCAATGCGGTCCGCCGAATTGTTCGGAAATGCCGAACGGTTGCGCATCTCCCACAGTGATATCTGCGCCCAATTTGCCTGGCGGTGTCAATACACCTAGAGCAAGCGGGTTCGCCGATACGACTAGCAAGCCGCCTTTGTCATGAGCGATATCCCCGATTTTTTGAAGGTCTTCCACTTGTCCGAAGAAGTTCGGGTATTGGACAAGAACTGCCGCTGTATTATCATCGAACAACTCCTCAAGCGAAGCCAAATCCGTCACACCATCTTTATGAGGGATTGTTACAACATCGATAAATTGACCTGCCGCATAAGACGCCACTACGTCACGCGCTTCAGGATGTACCGTTTCGGAAACGAGGATTTTTGTGCGGCGTGTATGACCTGCCGCCATCGTCCCTGCTTCTGCTAGAGAAGTACCGCCGTCATACATCGATGAGTTGGCAATGTCCATTCCCGTCAATTCACAGATCATCGTTTGGAATTCAAAGATAGCCTGCAATTCACCTTGGGAAATTTCCGGCTGATACGGTGTATAAGCTGTATAGAATTCAGAGCGCGAAATGACATGATCGACGATGATCGGCTTATAGTGATCGTACACACCTGCTCCTAAGAAAGATGCATATGTGCGCGCATCCGCGTTTTTCGCTGCTAGCTGAGCAAGCTCCTTCGTCAAAGCGGACTCCGATTTCGCTGGTTTAATATTCAATTCACCTTTAAAACGGACTTTTTCCGGAATATCTTCAAAAAGCTCATCAACCGTTGCAATTCCGATTGCCGATAGCATTTCTTCCCGATCCGTCTCCGTCATAGGAATATAACGATGCTTCATATCAACATGTCTCCTCTTCATTCATTTATCGTTTATAGAAAGGTGTAGCAATCAAAACCGCTTTCAGACGTTTGCCACGGATTTCGACTTCCACTTCAGTTCCTTCAGCTGTATGTTCCGTAGCAAGAAGTGCGAATCCGATATTCTTTTTCAATGTTGGCGATTGAGTACCGGTCGTGACTTCCCCGATCTCCTCTTCGCCAATGAACACTTTATAGCCAGTCCGTGGAATTCCTTTATCGATCATTTCAAGACCGACAAGCTTCCTTGGAACGCCGTTCTCTTTTTGTGCCGAAAGCACTTCTTTGCCGATGAAATCTGCTTCCTTATTCAATTTCACGACAAAACCTAGGCCTGTTTCAAGCGGAGTAATATCTTTTGACAATTCCTGACCGTAAAGCGGCAGTCCCGCTTCGAATCGAAGAGTATCACGGGCGCCTAAACCTGCAGGCACAACCCCTTCCTCTTCTCCCGCTTCCAAAATTGCAGGCCACAGAGCGACAATCGATTCAGGGGATCCGTAAATCTCGAAACCATCTTCACCCGTATACCCAGTTCGGGAAACGAGAACCCGGTGCCCGGAAATTTCGACGTCTTCTTTGAAACGGAAGAACTTAATTTCATCCAGCTGCTCTGAAGTCAATTTCTGCAATACTTCTTGCGCTTTCGGACCTTGCAATGCAAGCAGGCCGAATTCATCAGAGCGGTCATCAATGACCACATCACCTGTTGCATGCTGTTTCATCCACTCAACGTCCTTTTCAATGTTGGAAGCATTCACGACTAGGAGATAATCATTCTCTTTCCTTTTGTAGATGAGAAGATCATCCACCGTACCGCCGTTCTCATAACACATTGCAGTGTACTGCGCTTGGCCGTCCTTCAGTTTGGAGACGTCATTTGTAACCAACCCTTGTAGAAAGACAAGTGCATCTTCTCCTGAAACAAAAACTTCACCCATATGCGAAACATCAAACAGGCCCGCTTTCGTCCGGACAGCTTCATGTTCAGCCTTAATGCTTGAAAACTGAACAGGCAATTCCCAACCACCGAAATCAATCGTCTTTCCACCGTACTGCTGATAACTATCAAAAAGTGCGGTGCGTTTCAAAGTTCCTGTCAAAGCCATATCCCCCTTGAATTGAATGATGAAAAAAAGACAGAAGTCCCCTTGTAATAAGAGAACCTCTGTCCGTGTACCTGAAAGTTTGACCTTGCGGCTTTCCTCTTTGGTGGCCGAAAATATCGGCACTCTCCAGAGACGCGTCATGAATGAGTCTTTTTACCTGAGAGATTCATAACTTCCGTTACTTGCTCCTTCGGCGACGCCTAATGCGTGCTCTCCCCATTCAATCATCCGCCATATGCAATTAAAAATAAAATGATTAAAATTCGGACAAATAACTGCCCTTTCGCCTTATATCTTAACATTTCATTTTTAAAAGCGCAATCTTTTTTCAAGCAATGTTCATTTAACGAACAAAAATACATCACAATGATTATATCGTTCGTGTTTCAATCATCTGAGATTTCAGGACATCTTCAGCCGTTTTTCAATCTTATAATCTGAGACGCTATATACTGCGTGATTTCATTCAAGGTCCTATTTGCCGTCTCTACTTTGAAATGAGCGCATTGTAAATAAAGCGGCTTCCTTTTTTGATAGAGTCTCTCCAATTCATGCCTGGTAGAACGCTGAACGATCGGCCTGTTGATATCGGTGGAAATCCTTCGCCAAATATCACGAAATGTCGAATTCAAGAAAAAGACAAGTCCTGTCCTTCTCATGATTTTCCTGTTTTCCTCTCTCATTGCAACACCGCCGCCAGTCGCAATGATGCAATAGCCCTCTTGAAAATTGCGCAGGAACTCTGTCTCCATCTCCCTGAAGCCTTCCTCCCCATAAGTTTCAAAAATTTGAGGAATCGTCATGCCTGTCTGGTTAGAAATTTCCGTATCCATATCGTAAAAGGGCAAATTCAGCAATGTCCCCAGCCGTTTGCCGATGGCGCTTTTTCCGCTTCCCATGAAACCGACCAAGTATACTCTCTTCATATCTTTTACCCGCCTTGCCTCATCAACTTTGTTGTTTCTTTCTCGTAATAGATTTCAATTGAATCGAATGTTCTGTATAGATTACTATGCCATGAAACGATAGTAAAAAGAAAGAGGCTGACGAAAAATAGTAAAATAAGTGAAGCGGCTAAAATGGCACCTTGCTCATTCCTGGCGAAACCCAATTGCAAAACTCCTTTCCCGCTTCCTTCCATTGAGCATTCTTGCTTCCACTTTAAGCTCATGTCCTTCATGGACGAAAATCACACTAGAAACGTTTGTGAAGAGAGGGATGTACCCTTTTGAATTGGTCATTTTGCGAATGACATATCCACTTTGACCGACCTCGATTTTTCCTCTCTCAGTCGTAAACAAAATGGCTCTATCACCCATCAGAACTCTGAAATCTTCAACATCGACGAGCAATGCCTGGAGATCGATCGCAAACAATTCCCATTCAGTCGCATAATAATCTTGTAATTGACGCTCGATCGGCTGTTTCCAATAGAAGAACAGGAGGAGGAATTGAACGAATATACCCATAATCAATAGTTGAAACAATGCTTCCAGAAGAGTGTATCCCTCTTCATTACGACATTTCAGAACGCTATGCATTTCACGAGTTCCCGTTCTATGTAATGATAGGTTACACAGATGCGTTCGCTTTCAACCGACCAGTTGTACACGGTCTTTTCAATCCGGTTCACCCCGGCCAACATTCCGTATGCGTGATAGAAGATGGCTCCGTGATAGGCCGATTCCGCTGCGTGCATGCTGAGTTTCTTCATTTCTAGATGTGCCGACATATGTGAATAGAACGGTAATAGTGTTCCGAATATGACTGTTATAATAACAAGGGATAAGATAGATTCCGGCCATGAATACCCTTTTTCATTCATAAACGATCACCCTCCCATGTTGCAGTTGCAACGTCAATCGCTTGTCCCCATTAGTTGTCCTTAAAATGATCGTTCCCGGATTAACAATTTGGCCATCCGGATGAAATTCGATCGTGTGGCCATTAAACAAATGCATACCTTCAGGAAAATCAATCGTGGAATAAGTCACCGTACTAGGAGCAAACAAGCTATAAGACTTGCCGGAATTCCGAAACCTGATTGCCGTACGCGTTTCGTTTGCCATCGCATAGGCTTGCGCATGATGAATCGTTGCGATGAAAGTGTATAGCGCTTCTTTCTCGCTCTGTTTCGTTATCCAGCGATCACCGATAGGCAGAATGACAGCCGTCAGAACAGCGACGACACTTAAAACGAGTAGCATTTCCAGGAATGTGAAGCCAACTTCATTGTTTTTTATATCCCTAAGACTGACCATCTTTGACTGCTATCACTTTTCCATTTTCAATTGAAATGTCTGTTCCGTCCGGACATTTTACATTTCCAGGCAAATATTCACCCTCTGTTAGTTCACTTAAGGTAGGTGTTTTATGATGTTCCATCTTGTATGCTGCAACTTGTCCCTGCACCATTTGTACGTAGGCCACGCAACCTTTTTCATCAATCGACTTTGAATGCTTTGTCACGTTCGGTATGGCGATCAACACCAGAACGGAAATGATGAGCAATACAATCATCATTTCGATTAAAGTGAATCCATCTTCGTTCTTGACTATTTTCAAATCTTCCCTCCTCCTTATAGGCTGTCAAATGTGCTGTAAACCGGCAGTAGCAATGCCAAGTATGCCGCCAAAATGCAGATGGCCAATATCGTGAACAATACCGGCTGCATCAGTGCAAGCCATCTCGTCATCTCCTCTTCAATCATGGCATGCAGATTTTCACTAAACAGAAGAAGTTCCTTTCCCAAATGTCCCGTATCGGAACCGTGTTTTGCATACGTGTTTAATTCCTTGCGGAGACCGGCAGTTAGTAGGATGGCATTGTCAAAAGTTTCACCGTAGATGACATGCCCCTTGATCGTCTCAGCAATTTCGCTTAAAATCGGATCCACCTCTTGCTCCACCAGTACTTCAAGCGCATCCTGCATGGATAGCCCCGATTGAAGAAGGCCACCGATTTCACCTGAGAAATCCCTCGTTTTCCACTTCGAGAATAATGAACCGACAAACGGAATGGAGAGGAGGAAGCGGATTTTTCTGTACGGGAGTAATTTACGATAGATTAGAATCCCGATGCCAGCCGTTATGATGATTAAAATCCCGGACCCAATCATTAGATCTGGAATTCTTGAGACCAGGAGTGGCAACAGGGACACGAAACCGTTCACAGTATCATTCCTTGCGACTGACATCGCTTGCAGATTCGGAAGGAAATAGCTTCTAAAAACTACTAGAAAGATAGTTAGGAAGAAAAACAGAATGATTGGATAGAGCAGCAGATTTCGCAGCTTCCTTTTTCTTTCTTCCGATTGCTTCATTCTTTCTGCAATCCCTTTTAATGCGTCCGCTATTCTCCCATCCAACTCCGCTATGATGACAGGCAAAAGTACGTTCGAAGAAAAACCAAGCCTTCTAAGAATATCCGTCACACCAAGTCCATTCTTCAAATCTAGTTCCAGCAGTTCTAGCAGTTCACTGTACTGCTTGGAATGGTAAGGCATTAGCAACACCAATCCATCATGGAATGTGTACCCTTCTTGCATGAGGAGCGAGAGCCTGCCTAAAAACGAAGCGCGGTTATCAATGTTTGAAAAAGATTTCCTGAATAATCGTGTTCCACGCTTACCCATGGGACATCATTTTTTCAAGGCTATATTTTCTCATGATTGCTTCTATCGTCAATTCCTTCGGCACAGTAACATGTTCGCCCGTTATGATTCCATTCGCAATCGATTCCAACAGTTCACCTTGGACGATTTCAAACACCGCTCCGACATCACCATCTTTTTTTCGAATGAGACGTTGCGCTGCTATGCATACGACCGTTTGCCTCAATTCTTCCGGAGTGATCCCGAAATCCATCATCCTATAAAAGCAACCTTCCGGATCTTTCGAGTGGACGGTAGTCAGGACAAGATGCCCTGTCAACGCAGCGGCCACAGCAGTTTTAGCAGTTTCGGAATCCCTGATTTCACCGATCATGATCACGTCCGGGGAATGCCTAAGTATCGCTTTCAATCCGGCAGCATATGTCATACCGGACCTTTCATTCACCTGAATCTGCAGAAGATGTGAATGATTGTTTTCGACAGGGTCTTCTAAAGAAATCACATGTCGTTCGAGATGATTGACGCAGTGGGCTGTCATGGAATAAATCGTTGTGGTCTTCCCGCTTCCGGTTGGTCCGGTAAGCAGCACTAACCCTTGTCGCTCTTCTGCAGCATGCCGAAGCTTCTGCTCCCAGACGGGATCGATGCAAAGCTTATCTAAAGGAACGATTTGATCATGCCGTTGAATACGGATGACAACACTTTCTTTCATTTGGATAGAGGGAATCGTCGATACACGGAAAGAAAAGTTTTCATTATGCATTTTCTTGTGAAATGAACCGCTTTGGGGGTTTCGTTTATTACTGATATCTAATGAGGAGAGAAATTTATAAAAGGAGATCATACGGGCGGCCAACTGTGGGGGAAATGTACCGGACCGTTCGAGTTTTGAATTCTTCTTGAAACAAATATCATACCGATCTTGCATCGGAACGAGATGGATATCTGTCGCTTCCTGGGCAATCGCCCGTTCCAAAAGGTCAAAGCACTTTTTCTCAATGAGATTGTCACGGTTTTCCATTGAACACCCCTCTTTCAATAATGGTGAAAGACCGCTTTTCACCTTAAAATGAGTATACGTTGAACGAAACGAAAAAGGAATACTTCCAAATGAATTCGATTTTTAAATGCCATTTCCAGCTTAAATTTAAATTTCACATGGCGTTTTCGGCTCAAAAATGAGTTTTACTATAATAAGACCAATTTGCACTCCATGCATTTGTCACAATGTCGACTTGATAGGAGTTTACTTTTCGAGTTACTATCCATTATAATGAATAAGAGATCTTTGTATTGTTTTAGGTTAAGGAGGGACGCACTTATGGATAACATGTTCAAGCTATGCGGTTTTTGGACTGGCATTTTCGCTGTAATGTTTTTCGTCGGCGGGATGATGACAGCTTCCGTCATTTTCGTCGCTAGCACTATTTTCTTCCTGTTGCTTGGATATTTGAATCTAACAGAGCGTATGTATATGTACATGTTTGGAGCTTACCTTATGATTTTCATGGTAGGATTCAGCTATTATGCGACATTCATTCACGTACCAGGTGCAGGACACTAATCGTCCTAAAGAAAAAAACAGCCGATCGGCTGTTTTTTCTTTTTATGAAAACCCGTTCAAAAATGGGTTCATATCCTTTTCCTCTTCAGGAGTTGTTGATGGGCCGTGGCCGGGATAGATAATGAACTCATCATCCAACGTCAAAAGATTGTCATGGATGGACTGAAGCAACGTCCTGGTATCGCCCCCAGGAAGATCCGTCCTGCCTATGCTTCCACGGAAAAGCGTATCACCAACAACAGCCAATTGTGCCTCGTGGAAAATGAAAGAGACGCTGCCGGGAGAATGACCCGGAGTATGACGGATCTCCAATCGGAATGAACCTATTTTCAATTCACCTTCTTGCAGCAATTGATCCGCCGCTTCATTTCTCACAAGAGGCAATCCAGGGTATCTAGAGGAACCGTTCAAATCCGGGTTTCCAAGCCAAGCTTGTTCGGCCTCGTGTATGTAGACGGGTATGTCAAAATGATTCCTCACTCGATCCACCGCCCCGATATGATCAAAATGCGAATGTGTCAAAAGGATTGCAAGCGGTTCGCCATTCGTTTTTTCGATTTCGGCAATTATCCGATCCCCTTCTTCTCCAGGGTCAATCACTAAACATTCCCCATCACGATTGAAGATTAAATAACAATTCGTCTGAATCGGACCTAATGGATATGTACGTATTTCAAGCATCATTCACACCTCCTATACTTGATAGTAATGAACTTGCAATTGAATTTCAAACAATCGTCATTAATATGCCTCGACAAAATTTGTGGGAAACAGTACAATAGAAGAGGAATATTGCTAAATCGGCATTCATTTTTTCTCTGTTGAAAGGAGTGTCTTCCACATGAACATCTTAATGGTAATTTTCGGACTCGTTGCGATCTTCGCTGTCATTGGTACTGTACAAGCTTTCAAAGAGCGCAATGTGTTGAGCATCTTGTTCAACGTTGCAGCTGCTGTCATTTTCGGCGGTTTCACAATCGCAACAATTGTATTCCAAGGATATCCACCTGTTCTTGTACATTAATTAACATTGTCTTTTAAAAAACATCCCCCGCATACATTTGCGGGGGATGTTTTTTAGTTATTAAATTCAATCCACTTATGTTTTTCCTTTGTGCTCATATCAATTAACTCATCCGATGTATAGCCACTCAAACAATATTTACCTGATGGCGAGCATTTCAACGGACCCGCATCCAACCCTTTCATAAGCAGCTCCGGATTACCTTCATCAAAAAGAAATAAATTAAACCCTGCTCCCATTTCATCAAGTTGTCCACTTTTTTCAGCCCCTATCACAATCAGACGGGCGTTATCGAGCCATTGAATCGTGGGTACAACCCACTCCGAATAATTGCTGACAGCGGGCAAAGTCCACCCAGAAACTACGGTACCGTCAAACCTTCTCACTGAATATGAAAAAGCATTTTCATCAATTGACTGAACAGCAATGAAATAATCCTCAAATGCATCAAAATAAATGACATTCCCAATTCCAACAGTCTCGATTTCCCCTGTTTCCAAATGGAATAACTGTACTTCTCCTCCGTCAAGCGGATGACCTTCGACCAACATGCCCATGATTTTGTCATCTCCCGCCCACTTGGGAAATGGGTCATCCAATTCAATTAAGGAAAGATGCTCGTCCAATCCGTCAAAAACGAAAAGATCAAACGACCAATCTTCATGGAAGGCTGTGAATAGGATTTTGTCTGGATTCGAGCGATTCCATTCTATGGCAAGCTCTGTCGAGTCGATTTCCACTTGATGCTGGACGGTGCCATCCATGCCGACCACCTTAACGACAGCCGCATTTGCGTGTTCACTCGTATGTACTAAAAAATAATCACCGGAAGGATGGACAAGGACATCAATAATAAATGCATCGTCCTCGTACACCGAACCGGATTCACCTGTTTCAATGTCAAAGTATTTCACTTGATAGTAGCTGTCATTTTTCTCAACATATAGGATTTGAGAGTCATTCAACCAATCTGCAATGAAATGAAAGTTCGAAGGATCTACCTTAAAAACATGGGGGAATGGCGGATCATCCGGCTCTGTCATAAGCTTGTCCGGCTCTTCAATATCAGGTTGAACAGACGGCGGACCCTTCAGTTCCGAACAACCGGATAAGATGAAGATGACCATTAAAAGCAAATACAGTATTCTTTTCATCCGGCATCCCCTCCTTCCATCTTTCTTTCAAAAAAATATCTGCACGGTAAACGAACCCGTGCAGAACTTAGTCGTTTTGCCTGGAGCGGCTTATTTCTCTTCCTTATCAGTAAATCTGAGCAAGTCTCCATTGATGATCAAGTCGGAGTAGCCGAGTTCAGTATTAGCACGTTCGATATAAGGTTCACATGCGTTACCGTCGGTCGGCTCCCCTGTTTGGATATCGTAGCAAACCTCGTGTGCGTAAATCATATTCTCGGTCACTAAACGGCCATCCCTGAAGATGACGAACGGCTCGTGATCTTTTGAAAAGATATCCGCACCCATTTGCATGTCTTCTTTCGTGTCAATTCCCAACAAATGGAGGACGGTTGGTCGGATGTCCATTTGACCGGAAAGCTCGTCGATTGTTTTCCCTTTTCCATAACCAGGAATATGGATGAACATCGGCACTTTTTGCAACTCGACATTATCAAGTGGAGTAATTTCCTTATCTAAATACATGCCCATCGCTTTATTATGGTTTTCCGAAATACCATAGTGGTCCCCGTACATCACAATAATGGAGTTGTCATATATTCCACTTTTCTTCAGATCCTCGAAGAAAATCTTTATGGCTTCATCCATATAGCGTACTGTTTGGAAGTATTTATTCAATGTTTTTGAATTGGAATCATACGGCGGAATGATCATATCTTCTTCATCCAAATCGAATGGATGGTGATTCGTCAAAGTGATCATTCTTGTAGAAAACGGCTGTGGCATTGTCTTCATGATTTCCACTGATTGTTCTAAGAACGGAATATCTTTCATTCCCCAGTTGACCGCTTCCCCTTCCCCGATCGTATAGCTTTCGACATCATAGAACTTTTGAATGCCTAAAGCTTGATACATAATATCCCGGTTCCAGAAGCTTCGGTTGTTTGCGTGCATGACGCTTGTGAAATATCCGTTATCCCCGAGTTTTTCCGACATGGAATGGTAAGCATTTCCGCTGTTTGTGAAAAAGACAGCTCCGCCATTTCGGCCATATAACGAGTTTTCCACGATGAATTCCGAATCTGACGTTTTTCCTAACCCTGTTTGATGGTAAAAGTTATTGAAATAGAATGTATCAGGATCTTTTGTTAGTTCGTTGAGGAAAGGCGTAATCTCATAGCCATTCATCTCATTGTTAATGACGAAGTTTTGCAGGGACTCAAGTGAAATGAAGATAACATTGCGCCCTTTGGCAACCCCGAACATTTCCGGATTGGGTTCTGCGTAATTTGCATTGATGTAGTTTGCCGCCTCGGCTAGTTCACTGCCGTCAGCAAGCGCACGTTGTGCATGTGTTTTCGATTGGATGAACAAGTCATAAATGTGATAATTGTACGTTCCGATATTTTTAACGAGCAGTTCCCTGTCAAAGCTTCGTGTCAACAGCTGCGGCCTTTGGGCTTCCGATAATCCCAAGTTGACCATCAGTATGGTTGCAGCTATAACAAAGTATAGCTTGCGTCCAATGCTTCGTTGACTCAAAGACCTTTCCGAAGTTGGGATGAATTTAATCGCCAATGCCACAATAATTACGTCGGTGAAAAAGAATATATCCAAAGCATGCACATTCGCACCGATGGAAGATGATAAATCACCGAAATTGCTTGTCTGGAACAATACCGGCAAGGTAATGAAATCATTAAAGAACCGATAAAATACAGCGTTACTAAACATAATGATTGATGTTATCAAACTGATTGAAAATATATAGATGTTGCGTCGTTTCGCACTCTTCATGAATAAGGCCATTCCGTATATGAATAATAGAAAACTAAGTGGATTCATGAACAGGATGAATTCCTGCATCACATTATCGATTTTCATATTAAAGCTAGTGATATAGCCAATATACGTCGTTAGCCAAGTTGCAATAAGAGCAATGACGAGTACGGAATGTTTGGGCCAAGTTACTTTTTTCATACTTGATCTTCCTTTCGTTATTGAAGCATCTATTTGAAAATTCACCCTATCATTTGTACATGCACTTCATATTATAGACGAATGAATCATAAAAAAGTTTCATTTTTAACTTAAAAAATTCTAAAAGGATTTGATATTGGATAAAACTTTAATCGGACCTTTTACTCAATTCCTTTTTCAAAATTAACAGCGCGGGCAAGTAATCCTCTTTCAAAATCAAGCCATTATCGTATAGCTCTTTCACTTCGGACATCATCATTTCGATATCTGTTTGTTGATTCCCTGTATATATAAAAATGCCGAAACGTTTAAGAAGTTGCAGGACATCAAGGAAATGATTCATTTGGCCTCACGTATCTTCCGACATTGTATCACTCTATTTTCAGTAATAATCTTATTGACTGGAATATCATGTTCTTCAATGGGCACTTCTTGAGTAGTCTGTTCGTCAAACGCCAAAGATACTCGATCGCCGCTATAGTCAGTCAAATAGCGATCATAATACCCTCCGCCAAAACCGATTCTGAACCCTTCGTCGGAAAAAACGACGCCCGGAACAATTTGGAGATCGATTTGCCCTTTATCAACAGAAATTGTCCTTGCGACAACCGGTTCCTTTAAATCCATATAGACCGTCTCCAGATCATCGAAAGACGAAATGAGCCTGAAATCCATCTCCCTCGTTCCAGGAATGCATTTCGGCACGGCAACTCGCTTCCCGGACTTCCATGCAGATTCGATCAAAGGATACGTATCCACTTCCGGAAAACGTGATACCGTAACGCCAATCGTCTGAGCTGAAGCATATTCTTCGCATGTGGATAAGCTTTGCAATATCGCTGCGGATTTACTCGCATGTTCAGAATGATTCATATCTTTCATGATTGTTATCATCAGTTTACGTTTGGACAATTTACTCATAGAAGTATTCCCTCCATTCCGAAATAAAAAACCAAAACCCGTGAAGAGTTTTGGCATGAGCGATTATTTCGTTTCACGGTGCAAAGTTTGTTTCTTTTCACGTGAGCAATATTTTTTCATTTCAAGACGTTCCGGATTGTTACGCTTGTTTTTCTTTGTAATATAATTACGCTCTCCACATTCTGTGCAAGCAAGTGTAATATTTACGCGCATTGTTGTCCCTCCCACTCATTGGCAATATAAATTAATATGAGCATGATTTATACGACTTTTCAATTGTATCATATCACACGGTTATGTAAAGAAGAAAGTTTCAAATTACATTTGGAAGATGCATATGATACTATGGGAACAAAGTAATCTATTCCCGGAGGTTGTTCAATTGTGGATATTGAATTAATTTTACTATGCATTGGCATCCTATTTATCATTTTATCATTTTTCATCGGAAAATCCACCCGCAAAAGCGAAGAGGATATTGAGAACATCTCAATCAGCCTCCATCAGGAGACAAATCAATTGAAAAAGCGTTTGAAGGCCGTTGAAGAGGAATTGATGATCGGTGTTGGTCCGATCACAAATGGACAGCGACGAAAAACGAAACCCGTCCACGAAATCATCGTCAATCAAATCTTGTCCTTGAAGGCGCAAGGTTATTCAATTCCTGAAATAGCCAAACGCTCTTCCCTGCCGGCTGAGGAAGTTATGGAAGTATTGAAGTCCCGGGGTGTCGCCTTATGATGAAGGACATTGTACGAGGAGTCGGAATAGGCTGCGTCCTCGCTGGAGGTATCCTTTATTTCACCAATAACAACCAAGATCCGCCCGATGCGGACCAGTATAAAACGCAGGTGGACAAGTTGCAAGCCGAATTGGACATGGTGAAAAAAGAGTTGGCCGTCGCCCAGACACTCACTTCTTCAAAATCGGAAAAAACTACGGATCAAAGTTCGAATGAAAAGAAGGATTCTAAACCTGAGTCGACTTCAAAGCCCATCACTAAAATAATTTTGACGATCGAGGCCGGTTCAACATCTTCAACTGTAGCTGATAAACTCGAACATGCGGGGATCATCAACAGTGCGAAAGAGTTGGAACAATACCTGATTGACAACGGCTTAGCAGGACGTATTCAAATCGGCGTGCACGAAGTCGATACAACGATGGACCTTGGCACAATCGCCCGCATTATAACTAATACTAAATAAAGAAAAAGAGCTGCCCTTTAGACTGACCTAGCCATATGAGACACATACAAAACACCTTGATTAGGCTGCCATTACACCATATTTTGCAGGTGTCAGGTAGCCTAATTTTTCTTGGATACGTTCTTCATTATAGTAATTCAAATAGGTCGCAAT